>NZ_JBVJHP010000024.1:0-129395 GCF_055586745.1 Nonomuraea sp. NPDC049378 | reverse complement strand
CCCCCCCCCCCCCCCCCCCCCCCCCCCCCCCCCCCCCCCCCCCCCCCCCCCCCCCCCCCCCCCCCCCCCCCCCCCCCCCCCCCCCCCCCCGGCCCGGCTGCTTCGATCCGAGTCGAGGAGTGAGGCGAACGTCATCTCCGTCGTGAGGTCCTAGGCGGTTACGCGACCCACCTGCTCGGCGGACGTGTTCGGTGCGGTGGTCAGGCGGCGCCTGCGCCTGGGCAGGCCGTAGGTGGGGTGTGAGGTGGCCCACAGTGCCGTCGTGAGGATTCCCGCCTTGACCCGCGCGGCTTTGCGGCCGCCCTGGTACGTCGGTTTTGCCTGCCCTTCGTGGTCGATCATCTGCAGGATTCCGTCTCGCCGCCCGAGGCTGATGTGGTTGTAGGTGTAGACCAGTTTCGTGTTCGTGATCGTGCGCCCGGTCAGGCGTGCCACGATCGCCTCGATCGCCTGCCGGCTGGTGTAGCCGGCCGACGCGCACGACATCGGCATCGGCCGGCCGTTGTCGCCGATGGCGTGGGCGCTGTCGCCGATGGCGTACACGTCGGGGTGCGAGATCGACCGCATGGTGCGATCGACGACGATCTGACCGTTCTCGGTGACCTCCAGCCCGCTGTCGCCGGCGATGGGGTTGACCGCGAACCCGGCTGTCCACACGGTCGCGTCGGACGCCAGGGTGGTGCCGCCGGCGCACCGCAGCAGCGTCGCGTCGACGGCTTCGACGCTGGTGTGCTCCAGGACGGTGATGCCCAGTCGGTCGCAGGCCCGGCGCAGGTGGCCGCGGGCTCCGGCGGAGAGCCGGGCGCCCAGCTGCCTGCGGGCGATGAGCGTCACCGACAGGCCGGGCCGGGATTCGGCGATCTCGGTGGCGGTCTCGATGCCGGTCAGCCCGTCGCCGACGACCACCACGCTCCCGCCTTCGCCCCGCTTGTCCAGGCTGTCCAGGCGTTCGCACAGGCGCAGCGCCGAGGGCCGGCCGGTGACGTCGAAGGCGTGCTCGGCCACACCGGGGACGCCGTGGTCGGCGACGTGGCTGCCGAGCGCGTAGATCAGCGTGTCGTAGCCGAGCTCGCCGGCGTCGGTGCCGGCCATGGCGACGAGCCGGCGCTCGAGGTCGACGGTGGTGACGCGGGCCAGGCGCAGCCGTATCCCCGTGTCCGCGAAGACGTCGGCGAGCTTGGGAACCTCGACCTCCTGGCCGGCCGCCACCTGGGGCAGCCGCATGCGCTGCACGAAGTGCGGCACGGCGTTGACCACGGTGATCACGGTGTCCTTCGGGGACAGCCGGCGGGCCAGGTTGCCGGCCGCGTAGGCTCCGGCATAGCCGGCGCCGAGGACGACGATGCGGTGCTTCATGTGGTGCTCCTGTCGGGTCGTTTGCTTTGTGGTGGGTGGGCCCGGTCCCGGGTCACCGATCTTCGTGTTGGGGCTTGCCGTGCGCCTGTGCCGAGAGGTCCTGCCAGTCGGCCCAGGTCTTGAGCCGGTCGGCGTAGGCCTGCTGGAGCATCGGGTAGAAGCCCTGCCCGAACAGCACCCGCAGCGGCGGCTGGTCGGAGTCGACGAGCGTGAGGAGGGCTTGGGCGGCGGCGGCCGGGTCGCCGGCGGGCTGCTTGCCCGCGAACGCGGCGATCCGCTGGCGAAGCCCGTCGTAGATCGGGTCCTGCTCGGCCAGGTGGCCGTTGGCGAGGGGGTCGGGGTTCTTGCCGTCCCTGGTGGCGAAGCCGCCGGGCTCGATGACGGTCACCTTGATGCCGAACTCGGCGACCTCCTGGGCGAGGGATTCGTTCAGTGCTTCCAGGGCCCACTTGGAGGCGCTGTAGGCGCCGCTGAGCGGCATCGCCACGAGCCCGGCCGCGGAGGACAGCTGGATGATGTGCCCGGAGCGCTGCTCGCGTAGACAGGGCAGCGCGGCCTGGATCACCCATAGGGCGCCGAACAGGTTGGTCTCCAGCTGGTCGCGCAGGTGCTGCTCGGTCAGCTCCTCGACCGCGCCGACCTGGGCGTAGCCGGCGTTGTTCACGATGACGTCGAGCCGGCCGAAGTGCTCGGCCGCCCGCTTCACGGACTCGAAGACGGTGGCCTTGTCGGTCACGTCCAGCTCCAGCGGGAGCACCGCCTCGCCGTGGGCGGCGGCCAGGTCGTCCAGGCTGGCGATGTTGCGGGCGGCCGCGGCCACCTTGTCGCCGCGCGACAGGGCGGCCTCGACAAACTGACGGCCGAGGCCGCGGGAGGAACCGGTGACGAACCAGACCTTGCTCATAATGGCTTTCCGTTCCTTGTGGTTGCGCGATCACCACGCGACGGGCGCCATGGTGATCGCTCGGGAAGTTGCGTGCCGCGCGCATCGTTCGCGCGGCGTCCTGACCATGCGGCGTTCGTGTCCAGGACTTTGTGACAGGGCGCTCACGTGAGGTGTGTCACCGATGGCGGGTGTCACACAGCGGTGGGCGCCGGCGCCTTGTGCATAGAGCAACGATTACGGGTGGACAGGCGGGAGCCGGGTATGGACGAGCGCGGGGATGCAACGGCGGGCAGCGCCGGGCCGGTGGCCGGTGGCGGCCGGATGGGCCCGGCGACCGAGGCGTTCCTCGCCCACCGCAACCTGCTGTTCACCGTCGCCTACGAGATGCTCGGCTCGGCGGCCGACGCCGAGGACGCGCTGCAGGAGACCTGGCTGCGGTGGGTCAAGGTCGACCTGGGGCAGGTGTCCGACCAGCGCGCCTACCTGGTACGGATCGTCACCCGGCGCTCGCTGGACCGGCTGCGCACCATGCGGCGCCGCAAGGAGGACTACGTCGGTCCGTGGTTGCCCGAGCCGCTGCTCACCGCGCCGGACGTGGCCGAGGACGTCGAGCTCGCCGAGAGTGTGTCGATGGCGCTGATGCTGGTCATGGAGACGCTGTCGCCGACCGAGCGGGCCGTTTTCGTGCTGCGTGAGGTCTTCGGTGTCAGTCACGAGGAGATCGCGGCCGCCGTCGGCAAGAGCTGCGCGGCCGTCCGCCAGATCGCGCACCGCGCCCGCCGGCACGTCGAGGCACGCCGCCCGCGCGAGGCGGTCTCGCCGGGCCAGGCCCGGGCGGCTCTGGAGTCGTTCCGGCGCGCGCTGGAGACCAGGGACCTGCAGGGGCTGCTGGACGTGCTCGCCCCGCAGGTCGTTCTGGTGAGCGACGGCGGCGGCGTCAAGCAGGCCGTGCCGCAGCCGATCACCGGCGCCGGCAAGGTGGCCCGCATGATCGTCAACGGTCTCGGCAGAGCCCGGATCGCGCTCACCAGCGAGCCCACCGTGGTCAACGGCAACCCGGCGCTCCTGCTCCGCGTGGACGGCGAGATCGACGGCGTCATCGCGGTCCGCGTCGAGGACGCCCGCATCACCGGCCTGTACTACGTCCGCAACCCGGCCAAGCTGACCCGCATCGCATCCGAGACCCCGCTCACCCTGCGATGAACACCAACGACGAGCCGGCCCGCGATCTCGAAGCGGCCTGGACCAGACGGGTGTCCCGGCCAGGCGCGGGGACGTCCCGTCAGGCCTGGAAGCCGGTACCGATCGCACCGGCCGAGGCCGCCACAAGCACAACGAACTCCGCCACATCCATTACTGGAGGTCCTTCATGACGAAGAGCGTCACCGTCGAACTCACCGACGTGGAGCTGCCGGTCGAGCGTGGCTGCCCGTTCGCCCCGCCCCCCGCCTACGAGCAGCTGCGCGGGCGGGCGCCGATCAGCAAGGTCCGCCTGACCAGCGGCGGCGAGGCGTGGTGGGTGTCCGGGCATGAGGAAGGGCGGGCCGTCCTCGCCGACCCCCGCTTCTCCTCCGACAAGCGCAAGGACGGGTTCCCGCTCTTCACCCTCGATGCGGCGACCCTGCAGCAGCTCCGCAGCCAACCGCCGTTGATGCTCGGCATGGACGGCGCCGAACACGCCGCGGCCCGCCGCCCGGTGATCAGCGAGTTCACCGTCAAGAGGCTGGCCGCGCTGCGCCCGCGCATCCAGGACATCGTCGACCACTTCGTCGACGGCATGCTCGCCACCGACCGGCACCCGGTCGACCTGGTCCAGGCGCTGTCCCTGCCGGTGCCCTCCCTGGTGATCTGCGAGCTGCTCGGCGTCCCCTACACCGACCACGACTTCTTCCAGAGCCGCACCACCATGATGGTGAGCCGGACCTCGCTCGAAGACCGCCGGCGGGCCTTCGCCGAACTGCGCGCCTACATCGACGACCTGGTCACCCGCAAGGAGTCCGAACCCGGCGACGACCTGTTCAGCCGGCAGATCGCCCGGCAACGCCAGAAGGGCGCTCTCGACCACGCGGGCCTGGTGAGCCTGGCCTTCCTGCTGCTGACCGCCGGACACGAGACCACCGCGAACATGATCTCGCTCGGCGTGGTCGGCCTGCTCTCCCATCCGGAGCAGCTGGACCTGATCAAGGCCGACCCGGGAAGGACGCCCATGGCCGTGGAGGAACTGCTGCGCTACTTCACCATCGCCGACGGGGTCACCTCCCGGCTGGCCACGGAGGACGTGGAGATCGGCGGGGTGAGCATCAAGGCCGGCGAGGGCGTCATCGTCTCGGCCCTGTCAGCCAATTGGGACCCGGCGGCGTTCACGAACCCGGCCGAGCTGGATATCGAGCGCGGGGCCCGCCACCACCTCGCCTTCGGCTTCGGCCCGCACCAGTGCCTCGGCCAGAACCTCGCCAGGACCGAACTGCAGATCGTCTTCGACACGCTGTTCCGCCGCATCCCTGCCTTGCGGCTCGCCGTACCGACGGAGGATCTGCCGTTCAAGAACGACGCCGTCATCTACGGCGCCCACGAACTCCCGGTCACCTGGTGAGCAGGACCTGATGCGCATCGAGGCCGACACCGGCCTCTGCGTCGGCGCCGGCCCATGCGTCCTGACCTCAGCCAGGTGACCCCGGCCCCTGCTGCTGCAGGGGCACTCCGACGAGCGGGCTTCGCCGTACCGGATGGGTGACTGGATGAACTTTCCAGGCCGGTGGCGCGTCCCTGATGTATGAAGAGATCGCGTTTGGCCGTCATCGCGGTGCTCGCGTCGTTGTGCGCCTGCGGCCAGCCCGGTGCCGCTCCGGTACCGACCGTGGCCGGGACCGAGACGATCGTGTTGCCGCGGGCCGATCAGCCCAAGGCGCATCGGCCCACCCTGGAGCGGCTCAAACGAGAGGCCGCGGCGTCGGGCCGGCCCCTGGAGGAGGTCGTCAAGCGGTACGCGACCAGGGTGGCTGCCACCTCGTCGCCCAAGCCGACAAACTTCGACGGCTACGACCCTGCGGTGACCGACCCGGACGTGACGATCGACGGCATCCCCTACGCCGAACTGGTCGACCTCGGGGCCATCGCCAGATCGCAGGGCATCTCCTACGAGGAGGCCATCGACCGCTTCGGCTCACAGTCGTCCAACAGAGCGGTGATCGACAAACTGCATGCGGAGTTCCCCGACGAGATCTCCGGCGTCAGGTACGTCGACGACCATCGGGGGCTGCGCATCGGCTTCAAGGGTCCCGTCCCGACTCGCGCGATCGCGTTGGCCGGAACCCTCCCCATGGAGGTCACCCTGATCGGCGGCAAGGGATTCTCGGCCTCGGAGCTCCGGCAGGCCCAGGACACGGTGGTCTCCTGGCTCCGATCCCGTCCCGAGGTGGCCACGATGACGGCGCACCCGGATGACGACACCGGCCAGGTCAAGGTCACCGTTCAGCCGAAGGTGATGCCAGACGATGCCGAGGAGTTCAAGCGTGGCCTTCAGCTCCCGCAGCCGGACAATCCGCACATCACCGTTGAAGTCACGCTCTCCGCCGAATCGATCGTCGTTCAACAGTGAGAGCCGCAGCGACGAGGGCGTTCAGGGTCTGCGGCCGTGAAAGGTGCGGCGCAGGTCGTTCACCCAGGCGTCGGGGTTCTCCCAGGGAATGAAGTGGCCGCCGTGGTCGTGGGCGTTGACGTTGACATGGTTGAACCAGTCGCCCTGCGGGCCGGTCCTGAACGCCTGGACGCGCTCGGCGGCGGTGTGGATGCCGGGCGGGTTCTCGTAGGTGACGAAGGTGAGGCCGACCGGCGCCTGCACGACCGGGGTGCGGTCGTGGGCGGGGGCCCACGGGTAGCGGTTGGCGTTGGCGTAGTAGCGCATCGACGTGGCGATGGAGTTGTTCACCCAGTAGATCGTGGCGTGGGTGAGCAGGTCGTCCTTGGTGAAGACGGATTCGACGTCGCCGCCGTTGTCGCTCCAGGCGTTCCAGCGCTCCAGCAGCCAGGCGAGCAGTCCGGCGGGTGAGTCGCTCAGCCCGTGGGCCAGGGTGGCGCCGTCGAGCATGTGCACGGCGAGATGGCACGCCGAGCGGTGGTCCATCTCGATGATCCGGGCACGCACATCGGCGGGCTGGTCGTCGGTGAGGGGCCGGCTCCGGGCGAAGTCCCAGGCACGGGGGCCGTTGAAGAAGTCGAGCGGCAGCCCGGAGCCGATGTGGATGCCGTACAGCTCGTCGGCGTACTTGTGGCCGAGCTGGCTGGAGACGATCCCGCCGATGTCGCAACCCCCGGCGGCGTACTTCTCGTACCCGAGGGTCTCGGTCATCAGGGTGTGCCAGAGGTCGGAGACCTTCCAGAAGTTGACGTCCGGAAAGCCGGTGAGCGGGCCGGGGAAACCGAAACCGGGCAGAGACGGCACGATGACGTCGAAGGCGTCGGCCGGGTCACCGCCGAACGCGGCCGGGTCGGCGAGCGGGCCGATCACCTTCGACCAGTGCCAGAACGTCCACGGCCAGCCGTGGGTGAGGATCAACGGGATCGGACGGGGACCGCGGCCGGGCTTGCGCATGAAGTGCACCGGGACACCGTCGACGCTCACCTGGTAGTGCTCGTGGACGTTGATGGCGGCCTCGGCCGCGCGCCAGTCGTAGCCGTCCCGCCAGTAGGCGACCAGCCCGCGGAGATAGCTGCCGGGGACGCCGTAGGACCAGTCCTCGTTCCCCTCGTCCAGCGGCGGACGGGTCGATGCGAGGCGGGCACGCAGGTCATCGAGGACCTCGTCGGACACGTGGATCGGGACGGGCTTCAGGGGGAAGGCGTGCGAGGTGCTCATCGCGTGGTTCCTTACTGGGGTGTGCCGTCGGCCCGAGGGGCGCCGGCCGATGTCTTGCTCTGTTTCGCGATGTCGTGCACCTCGTCGGGAAGCTCCGCTCTCCCGCGCTCGGCTCGCTCAACGCTCCTGGTTGCGCCGCTGTACGCGGCGTTCCCAGCTGTTCGGGTGGCGGATGACCACGCCGGCGGCGCCGCCGTCGCCGGCGAGCCGGATCCGCGGCGTTCCGGGCAGGCGCTCGGGTGTGGTCTTGTCCTTGAAGCCGCCGATGCCCTGGTCCATCTCCGAGGTGTCCGCCACCCACCCGTCGGGGATGATGATCGTGACACCGCCCATCTGCCCGTGCGCCTCTATCGCGATCTCCGGCAACCGGCATTCGGTCCGGGTGAAGTCGAGCTTGACGCTGCCCATGCCGCCGTACACGGTGATCTGCGCGGGTACCCGCCAGCGCCCCGTCCGCGCGGCGCCGTTCATGCCTCCCTTGATGACGAGCGGCTCGGCCGGAACCTCCTGCGGCAGATCCGCGGTGAGAGGCGCGAGGTCGGCGTACGTCTTGGCGTTGAGTGCCCGGTCCAGCCGGGCTTCCAGCTCGCTGAAGTCGATTCGCCCTTCGGCGGCAGCCGTGTTCAACCGTTCCACCACCGCTTCGCGCTCGTCGTGTGAGACGCGCAGCTGATGAGGGCGGAGGGGAGCCGGCTGCTGGTTCTCGCCCATGGGTGTTCGCTTTCGGGTAGGGGTGGTTCCCGGGGATCCCTGAGGAGGTCACCACGATACACCCCCCATAACGCCGGTTATGAGGGGTGTTGAGCGGTCATGAGGCTTGACCGCGGACCTGGGTGTAATGGAAGCTGTTACAGCGAGGAGGTGGTGATGGGGGCCAACAGCCGATTGACCGTAGCGACGCACGCGCTGACGTGGCTGGCGTTGGCGCATCGCCGTGGCCAGGAGGTCCTCACATCGGACCAGGTCGCCGCCAGCGTCAACACCAACCCCGTGATCATCCGGCGCAGCCTGGGCGACCTGCGGCGGGCCGGTCTGGTGGAGGTGCGCCATGGCGCCGGCGCGGGCTGGCGTCTCGCCCGCGCGCCGGAGGAGATCACCCTGCTCGAGGTGCTTGACGCCGTCGACGTGGAGCAGCCGTTCGGCCTGCACCGCACCGAGCCCAATCTGGAGTGCCCGGTCGGCCGTGGCATCCGGCCCGCCCTGAGCAAGGTCTACGGCCGGGCCGAACAGGCCATGCGCCAGGAGCTCGCCGGCACGTCGATCGCCGACGTGCTGCGCGAGACGCTGGTGGGCTAGCCGATCCGTCCGATCGCCAGGCGGTCGCCACGCCCCTTGTTGTAACGACTGTTGTTCCAGCCATTCAGGAGGAGAGTAGATGGAGGCCTCACGGTGTCCCATCGTCGAGCTGCGCCAGTACACGCTGCGCCCCGGGCAGCGGGACGTCCTGATCGACCTGTTCGACCGGGAGTTCGTCGAGACCCAAGAGGCGGCAGGCATGACCGTCCTGGGGCAGTTCCGAGACTTGGACGACCCTGACCGGTTCGTCTGGCTCCGCGGCTTCGAGGACATGCCCCGTCGCGCGGAGGCCTTGGAGAGCTTCTACTCCGGGCCGACCTGGCGGGCACGCAGGGACGAGGCGAACGCAACGATGATCGACTCCGACGACGTCCTGTTACTGCGGCCGGCCTCGCCTGCCAGCGGCCTCCCGGCGCCGATGGGGAGCAGGCCGGCCCCCGGCGAGCCGGCTGCGGCGCCGTCATCACTCGTCGTCGCCACGATCTGGTACGGCCGCGCCCCGTTCGACGCGGCGTTCGTCGAGTTCTACGAGCGGTGCGTGCGACCCGTACTGGCCGAGTCGGGCGGCGAGCCGTTGGCGTACCTGCGTTCCGAACACTCCCCCAACACCTTCCCCGCCCTGCCGGTGCGGGCGGACGAGGAGGTCTTCGTGTGGTTCGCGCGGTTCACCGGCCAGAGCCACTTCCACGATCACCTTGATCGCCTGCAGCGTTCAGTGCGCTGGCACGAGGACGTGCTGCCTGCCCTCGCGCAACGGTTGGCCGGGCCATCGCAACGGCTGCGGCTGGCACCCACCGAGCGGTCACTGCTGCGTTGAACTCGGCCGGCCTCGAAGCCGGAGATCCTCCGCCGCGTCGTGGTCGAGCGGCGCGCGGAGGGCGGAAGCGAGATCCGTCCCCCGCGCCGCTTGACCATGACGCAGGGTCAAGCTCCCAGCATGGTGGCATGACCACGGAAACCCGTGCGATCGAGGCCGCCGGACCGCGCGCGGCGTACGGCGAGCACGGCGTGATGGAGAGAGGCGACAGGACGATGCGGCACTTCACGATCCAGCACGGCAGCGTCACGATCCCGGTGTCTCGGCACGGTCGGGGGCGAACGCTGATCCTGTGCCCCGGGCTGAACTCGACGCAGGCGGACCTGCGCGAGCCGCCCAGGAGATTGTCGACCTGAATCTCGAGATCGACGTGGTCAGGTCCGACATCCTCGACCGGTACAGAAAGATCGACCGGCCCATCAGCATGATCATGTCCACCTCGATCGCCGGCGACGGCGGCGAGGGGCAGGTGTCCCGGCTCAACCAGCACTGGCGCGCCGGCGTTGAGCGGCTTGTCCGCGAGCAGCCGCACATCGCCACCACCTGGCTCGACGCCGACCACGGGCTGGTCTTCACCCATGCCCGGGACATCGCCGAGATCATCCGCAGAGCACCGGGACCGGCGACCTCTTGAGCGACTCCTGGAAGCGGGTCTGATGCTGACCATCGGTGAGCTGGCGTCGTACGCCGGGGTGACGGTGCGCGCGGTGCGGCACTACCACGCCAAGGGCCTGCTGCCGGAGCCGGAGCGGGACCGCTCCGGCTACCGCCGATACGACGCCGGCGCAGTGGTGGAGCTGATCAGGATCCGGACCCTCGCCGAGGCGGGGGTTCCGCTGGCGCGGGTGCGGGAACTGCTGCGGGCCGGCGAGGAAGAGTTCGCCGCGGCGGTGGCGGGCATCGACAGGCGGCTGCGAGCGGAGATCCGGGAACGGCAGCGGCACCGTGAGCGCATCGCCCGGCTCGCCTCGGGGGACAGCCTGGCGCTGCCCTCGGAGGTGGTCGAGTATCTCGACCGGCTGCGGGCGCTCGGAGTCGACGAGCGGATCGTCCGAGCCGAGCGTGACGGTTGGATCCCGCTGTCCGCGCTCTCACCCGCGCGGGTACCGGAGTGGACGGCGCGCAAGCGGGAGCAGATCGATGACCCGCGGTTCGCCTGCTTCTACCTCACCCTGAGCGAGGCTCTCGACCGGGCCGACGACGACCCGCGGCCGGCCGAGCTGGCCGACGAGCTGTCCGCCTACATCACGTGTATGGCCGACGAGCGGGGCGACCACTATGTCGATGACACCGATATCGAGTCGCCACTCGTCAAGCTGATGGACACGCTCGCGTTCGATACGGTGCCGCCGGCTCGTCGCCAGGTCGCGGCCTCGTCCGGAACGGCAGCCACCTCATCGGCCCTGAAGCCCGGGCGTGACGGTGTCCGGGGTGTGCATGCCGTACGGGTGTCAGGGCGTCCGCTCAGAGGCTTCCGGCCAGGCGCAGTGGAAGACGTGTTGTCCGGGGCCGGCCTCGACAGCGGGCTCTCCGGGCAGGTCGACGACGGCGGTCGTGTTCTGCGGGACGCGCACGGCGACGGTCAGCCGCTCCCCGTCACGCCGCCAGTTCACCTCCGCCTCGCCGTAGGGGGTGTGATGGGCGGCGCGGGCGTGGGTGAGGCCGCCGCCGGGACGCGGGCGGACGGAGATGCGGCGGTAGCCGGGCCCGGCAGGGGCGAGACCGGCCACGGTGCGGTGCATCCAGTCCGCGACCGCGCCGAGCGCGTAGTGGTTGAAGGAGGTCATCTCGCCCGGGTTGACGGAGCCGTCGGGCAGCATGCTGTCCCAGCGCTCCCAGATCGTGGTGGCGCCCATCGTCACCGGATACAACCAGGAGGGGCGGTTGCGCTGGGTCAGGAGCCGGTAGGCGGTGTCGTAGGCGCCGACCGAGCACAGGGCGTCGCAGATGAGCGGGGTGCCGACGAAGCCGGTGCCGATGCGGTGGTCGTCGTCGGCGACGAGCTCGACCAGGCGGCGTCCGGCGCGTTCGCGCTGTTCGGGGCCATCGAACAGGTCCACGGTCAAGGCGAGGGCGTAGGCGGTCTGGGTGTCGCAGGCCAGCCGGCCGGAGGGCGTGACGAACTCGCGGCGGAAGGCCGTCCGCACCTGCCCGGCCAGCTCGGCGTAACGGGCGGCGTCGGCGTCACGGCCGAGCAGTTCCGCCGTGTCCGCCACGACCTGCGCCGACCAGGCGTGGTAGGCGGTGGCGACGAGCGCCCGGTCGGTACGGGCCCTGCCGGGATCGTCCGAGGGCGCGGCCGGGTCCAGCCAGTCGCCGAACTGGAAGCCCTCGTCCCACAGGTGGTCCCTGGTGAGGGAGGCGACCTGGTCCACCCACGCGGTCATGCTCGGGTACTGGCGCCGCAGCAGGCCGAGGTCGCCGGTGCGCTCATAGAGCGTCCACGGGACGAGCACGGCGGCGTCGCCCCAGGCCGCCGCCGGGGACAGTCCGAACATCAGCGGCACCCACGGCACGTAGTGCGGCACGGTGCCCACCTCCGACTGCTCGGCCGCCAGGTCGGCCAGCCACGATGACAGCGGCCCCGCACAGTCGTACAGGAAGGCCGCGGCGGGGGCGAAGACCTGGATGTCGCCGGTCCAGCCGAGCCGCTCGTCGCGCTGCGGGCAGTCGGTGGGCAGGTCGACGTAGTTGCCGCGCATGCTCCAGACCACGTTGTCGTGCAGCCGGTTCAGCAGCGGGTCGGAACACTCGAACGCGCCGGCGGGCCGCATGTCGGTGTGGCAGACCACGGCCACCACGTCAGCCGGGTCGAACGCGCCGGGCCAGCCGTCGATCTGCGCGTAGCGGAAGCCGTGCGTGGTGAAGCGGGGCTCGAAGGTCTCCGGCTCGGCGTCGCCGCGCAGCGTGTAGCGGTCCTCGGCGGCGGCCGCGCGCAGCGGGCGCACGGCGAGGGCGCCGTCCTCCAGGACTTCGGCGTGGCGCAGGGTGACCGTGTGCCCCGCCGGGCCCTGCACGCGGATGCGCAGGCGGCCGACGAGGTTCTGGCCGAAGTCGAGGAGGGTCTCGCCGTCCGGGCCGGTCAGCACCTCGGCGGGGGACAACGTCTGTGTACGGCGCACGGGCGGGCCCGTGGGGGCGACCAGCAGCGCCGGATCGTGGGACAGGGCGTCGGCGGGCAGCCAGGAGGAGTCGTCGAAGCCGGGCTCGGACCAGCCCGCGGGGTGCAGGCGCGCGTCGTGTTTCTCGCCGTCGTACAGGCCGGCCTCGGTGACCGGGCCGCGGGCGCAGCGCCACGCGTCATCGGTGACGATCACGTCGGTGGTGCCGTCGATGTAGGCGATCTCGAGCTGGGCGATGAGGGCGGTGCGCTCGCCGTACAGGTCGCTCTTGCCGCCGCCGAAGCCGATGCGGCCCCGGTACCAGCCGTCGGCGAGGGTGGCGCCGATGGCGTTGGCGCCCTCGCGCAGCAGGCCGGTGACGTCGTGGGTGCGGTAGCGCAGGCGGTGGCGGTAGCTGGTCCAGCCGGGGGCGAGCACGTCGTCGCCGACCACTCGGCCGTTGATCTCGGCCTCGTAGATGCCGTGGGCCGTGATGTAGAGGCGGGCGCGCTCGATCGGAGCGCGCAGGGTGAAGCCGCGGCGCAGCAGGAGCGCGGGACCGTCGGGTGCGCCGAGCAGTTCCAGCGGTGGCGCGGCGGTCGTGGCCTGCCAGTCGGCGGGCTCCAGGAGGCCGGTTTCCACGTGCGACCATGCGCTCCAGTCGCTGGTCGAGCCGTCGGCGCCGTGCACTCGCACCCGTGCGGCGCGCCGTTCCCGCGAGCCCAGCGGCGCACCGGGCCACGGCACGAGCGCGGACTCGCCCGACTCGATCCGGCCGGTGGACAGGCCGTCGCCGAGTTCGATCTCGTACGCCTGCTGGATCCATCCCGGCAGGTCCGTGGCCACGGTCCAGGACAGGCGCGGTTCTGGTTCGCCGATGCCGAGGGGGTCTCGGTGGTGTTCGAAGGCCACTGCGGAAACGTACGGAGAGGTCATGTCACCCCTTGATGGCGCCGGCGGTCATGCCGGCGACGATTTTGCGGTTGAAGAAGACGAACAGCACCAGCGGGGGGATCGTGATGAGGACGATGTCCATGAACAGCAGGTTCCACTGGGTGTTGTACTGGCTCTGGAAGTTGTAGAGGGTGACCTGCACGGTGGCGTTCTCGTCGCCGGGGAGCAGGTAGAGCGGGTTGACGAAGTCGTTGAAGATGTTGACCGAGCTGACCAGGACGACCGTGACGGTCACCGGCCGCAGCAGCGGGAAGATCACCTGGAAGAACAGCCGGAAGCCGCCGCAGCCGTCGATCTGGGCGGCCTCGTCCAGCTCGCGCGGGATGGCGGCGATGAACGCGCGGAACAGCAACATCGCGAACGACAGGTTGAAGGCCACTTCCGCGAGGATCATCCCGGGCAGGGTCTTGAACAGGCCGAGCGCCTGCAGCAGCCAGATCGTCGGCACCACCGCGGGCGGGATGATCAGACCCGTCAGTACGAGGAAGTCGGCCAGCTTGGCGACCTTGCCCGGGCGGCGCTGCAGGACGAACGAGGCCATGGCGGCGAAGACGACGAGCAGGGTGACCGAGGCGACGGTGATGATGGTGCTGTTGACGTAGGCGCGCAGCAGCACGTAGTCGCGCGCCTCGATCACGGCCATGAAGTTCTCGACGACCGGCCAGCTGGTGGGCCAGGAGAAGTCCAGGTCGATGGCCTGTTCCGGGTTCTTCACGGCGGTCAGCAGCATGAGCGCGAACGGGACCAGGAAGATCACGGTGGCCAGGACCAGCGCGACGGTCTCGCCGCTGAGCCTTCTCAGTGCTGTCATGCGGTGACCTGCCTCTTGCCGAGGAAGTAGTTGAGCGGCACGGCGATGGCCGCGACGACGAGGAAGAGGATCACGTTGCCGGCGGTCGACAGGCCGAAGAAGCCTGCCTGGTACTGCTTGTAGATGATCGAGGCGATGGTGTCGCTGGTGAAGCCGGGACCGCCGCGGGTCATCGTCCAGATGAGATCGAACGAGCGCAGCCCGGCGATGAACGACAGGATGATCACCGAGTAGGTGGCCGGCCAGGACAGCGGCAGCGTGATGTGCCGGAAGCGGTGCCAGGCGCCGCCGCCATCCACCGCGACCGCCTGGTAGTACTCGCGCGGGATGGACATGATGCCGGCGATGTAGATGACGGTGGCCAGGCCGACCCCCTTCCACACGTCCACCAGCGCGACGGACAGCAGCGCGGTGGTGGCGTCACCGAGCCAGTCGCGCCCGTCGATCCCGACCAGCGCGAGGGCCTGGTTGACGAGGCCCGTCTGCGGTTTGAGCAGCATGGCGAAGGTGATGCCGACCGCGACGGTGGAGACCAGCGTCGGGAAGAACACCACCGAGCGCAGGAATCCGCGCAGCCGCAGCCTGCCGGTGAGCAGGACGCCGAGCAGCAGCCCGAGCACGACCTTGAGGCCGCTGGTGACGACGGCGTAGATGATCGTGTTCTGGAAGCCGATGCGCAGGTTCTGCTCGGCCAGGAAGTCGCGGAAGTTCTGCAGGCCGACGAACTCGCTGTCGAACAACGTCCAGCGGGTGAGCGCGAAGTAGAAGGCCATCGCCGTCGGCACCAGGAAGATGACCAGGAACACGGCGGCGGCGGGTAGATAGAGCGCGTACGGGTAGGCCGCGTCGCGCCGGCGGCGGGAGGCGCGGGCGCGCGCATGCCCGGGTGCCGGGCCGGGCCCCGTGCGGGGCCCGGTGTCCTGCCTGGTCACCACCCTGCCAGCCCCAGTTGCTTGGCCTGCTTCTCGACGTCCTTGTCGTACTGGGCGGCCCCTTCGGCGGCCGGGGTCAGGCCGGATCCGACGGCGACCGTGATCTGCTCCAGGGACGGGCCCTTCACCGGCGAGACGAACTCCAGCGCCGGCGCCGTGGCACCCTCGTCCACGTAGGCCTGCAGGTCCTTGGCCGCCTGGATGGCGTCGTCGGGCAGTTCGGCCCCGGTGATCCGGTACGGCCCGGCCGGCGGCACGGCCTTGGTGACCGCGTCGGCCGCCGCCGGCGAGGCGACGAAGGCCAGGAACTTCTTGGCCGCCTCCAGTTTCTCGGTGCTCTTGGCGATGTAGATGCCGGCCGGCTCCCAGATGGTGGCGCCGTTCTTGGCGGCGTCGGTGCCGGGGATGCCGAAGAAGCCGACGTCGGTGGCCGCCTGTGGCATGGTGGCGACGAACGGCGGGAGCTGGGCGCTCAGCATCGGGTAGTGCGCACCCTTGCCCTCGGCCAGCAGCTTCATGCCCTGGTCGGCGGTGGCCGAGCCGAAGCCCTCCTGCAGGTATCCCTTGGCGTGCACTTCGGCCAGGTGGTCGAAGCCGGCCCTGGCGGCGGGGGTGGTGGCGAACTTGGCCTTGTTGGCCGTGTAGTCCTGGGCGAAGGTCGGCGCCGCCGCCTGCACGTTGTAGTAGTCGCCCAGCACGAACAGCTGCGAGGTCCAGGTGTCCTTGTACGTGCCGATCACCGGGGCGATGCCGGCTGCTTTGATCTTGTCATTGTTGGCCGTGAAGTCGGCCCAGGTCTTGGGCACCTCCAGCTTGAGCTGCTCGTAGACCTTGCGGTTGTAGAGGATGCCGCCGCCCATGGCGGTGCCGCCGGGGACGCCGTAGGCCTTGCCGTCCTGGCTCACCACGGGCAGGAAGTCCTTGGCCACGTTGGCCAGCACCGGGTCGCCGGTGAGGTCGACCATGGTCTGCGCCGGGTTGAGCGCCTGCAGCAGCGACCCGGAGTTGTACCAGAACACATCCGACATGTCGCCCGTCGAGAGCCGCGTCTTGACGATGTTGTCGCCCTCGCTGCCTCCAGGCCGGGTCTCTATCTCGATCTTGATAGTGGGATTGGCCTGCATGAACGTGTCCGCGAGCGCTTCGGCGGTGTCCACCGTGGCCGCGCTGTTGTCGATGAGGAATTCCAAGGTGACCGGGCCGGTGGCGGCGGTTCCGGAATCGGAGCCGGAGCCGCACGAGGTCAGAGCCGCCATCGCGAGAACGGCCAGGGCCGCTCCCGGCACGCGGTGCGAGGTCTTCACAACGCCCCTCCGGGTTCGTTTGAAACGATTTAAGCGCCCCCGATGCGAGTTAACGTAGGCGTTACTCGGCAGGCCGTCAAGAGTGTCCTTGGGGAACGGTCTCCTATCGTGACTGTTGTGAAGACGGGCCGGACAACCCCTCAGATCGAAAAGTTGGGTAACGTTATCCATCCTGTCCGGACGGGCCGCCCCTTACAATCGGGCGAGTCGAGTGGGCGGAAAGGTGGCTCATGGGCACACGAGACCGGCAGCGCAGGGTGACCATCACCGACGTGGCCGAGCACGCCCAGGTCTCCACCACGGCGGTGTCGAAAGTGCTGCGCAACGCCTACGGCGTCAGCGAGGCCATGCGGATCAAGGTGCAGGCCGCCATCGACGAGCTGGGCTACCGCCCCCACAACGCGGCCCGGGCCATGCGCGGGCGCACCTTCACCATCGGCGTGCTCCTCCCCCACATCCGCAACCCCTTCTTCGCCGACATCCTCGACGGCCTGACAGATGAGATCTCCCCCAGCGGCTACCAAGCGATCATGGTCCAGAGCGGCGGCAACGACCCCGCGGCAGAGCGCCGGGCCAGTGACGCGCTGGTCGACCGGCAGGTGGACGGCGTCCTCTGGGTCGCTCCGGTCTGCACCAGAGGACAACTGGAGAAACTCGCGAAGGACATCCCCCTCGTCGTGCTCGGCCGCCACGACCGCTCGGCACTGTACGACTGCGTGCTCGACGACGACGAGGTCGGCGCCGAGCTCGTGGTCGAGCACCTCATCGCGCTCGGCCATCGCCGCATCGCGCACATCACGCAGAAGGACACCGTCGGGGGCCGCGCCGCCACCCTGCTGCACACGATCAGGGCCGCGACCTACGAGCGGATGATGACCGAGCACGGCCTGGCCGACCACATCGCCGTCGCCGCCACCGCCTACACGGAGGAAGGCGGCTACGACGGCGCGCGCGAGCTGCTGGCCCGCGATCCCCGCCCCACCGCCATCTTCGCCGGCGCCGACCAGGCCGCCTTCGGCGCCCTCGCCGCCGTCCACGAGGCGGGCCTGAGCGTGCCCGGCGACATCTCGGTGGCGGGCTACGACAACGCACGCCTGACCGGCCTCGCGCACGTCGCGCTGACCAGCGTCGACCAGGACGGCGCCATCATGGGGCAGACCGCAGGCCGGCTGCTGCTCGAACGCATCGCCGGCCGTACCGCCGCGGTCCGTTTCTCCGTCACCCCGACCCTTGTGGCCCGCCGTTCCACAACATCCCCGGGCGAACGGTAGCCGGGAAAAGGGTTGGACCGGGTGATGCTCGGGCTTGTAGCTTGCGGGTGACCGTGACGCCGCCCCGGGAGGTGAGACCCATGAACGCTGTATCGATGTGGGTGCTCCCCCTTCCCGTCACGGCCGGGCGATCGACGTAGGTGTCGCCGGGAGCGCCTCGCCACCAGGCACTCCCGAAAGGCAACACCTATGTTCGACGTGATCATTTCCGGGTGCGGGCCGACCGGCGCGATGCTGGCCGCCGAACTGCGGCTGCACGACGTGCGGGTACTCGTTCTGGAGAAGGAAACCGAGCCCAAGTCGTTCGTCCGCATCGTCGGCCTGCATATTCGCAGTCTCGAGCTGATGGCGATGCGCGGGCTGCTGGATCGCATGCTCCAGCACGGAAGGCAGCGTCCGGCCGGCGGCTTCTTCGCCAGCATCGCCAAACCCGCGCCCGAGGGTCTGGATTCCGCGCACGCCTATCTGCTGGGCATCCCGCAGCCGGTCATCGAACGCCTGCTCGAAGAACATGCGACCGAACGGGGCGCGCAGGTCCGGCGCGGTTGCGCGGTGGCCGGTTTCGAGCAGGACGACGAGGGTGTGACCGTCGAGCTGGCCGGCGGGGAACAGCTGCGTTCGCGCTATCTCGTCGGCTGTGACGGCGGGCGCAGCACGGTGCGCAAGCTGCTCGGTGTCGGCTTCCCCGGCGAGCCCTCGCGGACCGAGACGCTGATGGGCGAGATGGAAGTGGGTGTGCCGCAGGAGGAGATCGCCGCCAGGGTGAGCGAGATCCCCGAGACCCGCCAGCCGTTCTGGCTCCGGCCCTTCGGCGGAGGCGTCTACAGCGTCGTCGTCCCCTCCGCGGGAGTCGGCGACCGCGCGGAACCGCCCACCCTCGAGGATTTCCGGCAACAGCTGCGCGCCATCGCCGGAACCGATTTCGGCGTGCACTCCCCGCGCTGGTTGTCCCGCTTCGGGGATGCCACCCGGCTGGCCGAACGTTACCGGGTCGGCCGGGTGCTGCTGGCCGGCGACGCGGCACACATCCATCCGCCCACCGGCGGGCAGGGCCTCAACCTGGGCGTTCAGGACGCGTTCAACCTCGGCTGGAAGCTGGCCGCGCAGATCCGCGGCTGGGCGCCGGAAACGCTGCTGGACACCTACCAGGCCGAACGCCATCCGGTCGCCGAGGACGTGCTGGACAACACCCGGGCCCAGATGGAACTGCTGTCCGCCGAACCGGGCGCGCGGGCCGCGCGCAAGTTGCTCACCGAACTGATGGACTTCGACGAGGTGAACCGCCACCTGATCGAGAAGATCACCGCGATCGGCGTCCGCTACGACTTCGGCGCAGGCCCCGACCTGCTCGGCCGCCGCCTGCGCGACATCGACGTGCAACAGGGCCGCCTCTACGGTCTGCTGCACCGCGGTCGCGGCCTGCTGCTGGACCGAACCGGACGCCTGGCCGTCGGCGGCTGGTCGGACCGGGTCGATCACCTCGCGGATCCCACGGCGGCACTGGATGTTCCGTGCGTCCTGCTACGCCCCGACGGCCACGTCGCCTGGATCGGCGACGATCAGCAGGACCTGGACGACCACCTCTCCCGCTGGTTCGGCAAGCCCGCCGGCTGATCTCGCCCGAGCAACCGGAGAACCGCGGCGGTGGGCGTTCCCGCCTCAGCGGCTCATCGCGGTCTCCCGCCGCACGTGCGACAGCTTCTCGGGATTACGAACGTGGTAGGCGCCGGTGACGTAGCCGTTCTCCACGCGCACCGCCACCACGCCGTCGATCTCCCCGTCGACCCGTACGAGCAGCCCAGGGCCGCCGTTGATCTGCACCAGCTCGGCCGACCTCTCCGCGTCGCGCCTCCACCAGCCGGCGGCCAGCAGGCGAGCCACGTTGCCGACCCCCACAACGGGTCGCGGCAGGGCGTGCCTGATTCCGCCGCCGTCGCTCAGAGCGACGACATCCGGCGCGAGGATGTCGAGCAGGCTCTGCAACTCGCCGGTCTCGACCGCTCGCTGGAAGGCCTCGATCGCGGCTCGGTGCTCGGCCGGGGAGCCGGTGTTGCGGGGCCGGCGGGTGGCGACGTGCGACCGCGCCCGGTGGGCGATCTGGCGAACCGCGGACGGGCTCCTGCCGACGGCCTGGGCGATCTCCTCGTAGTCCAGGTCGAACACCTCGCGCAGCACGAACACCGCCCGCTCGGTCGGCCCGAGCGTCTCCATGACCAGCAGCATCGCCATGGAGACGCTGTCGGCCAGTTCGACGTCATCGGCCACGTCCGGCGCGGTCAGCAGCGGCTCGGGCAGCCACGGCCCGACGTAGGACTCCTTGCGCCTGCCCAGCGTACGCAGCCGTTTCAGCGCCTGCCTGGTGGCGATCCTGACGAGGTAGGCGCGCTGGTCCAGCACCGGGCCCAGATCGACGCCCGCCCACCGCAGCCAGGTCTCCTGCAGGACGTCCTCGGCGTCGGCGGCTGAGCCGAGCATCTCATAGGCGAGGGTGAACAGCAGGTTGCGGTGGACGACGAACGCCTCGGTGGCCGCGTCCATCGACGGGCCCGTCGATTGCTCGCTGCGTTCGCTCATCGCAGGTTCCCGCCTCTTCGTTCGCGACCGTGGCATATCCATACGATCCCGGCCCTCGCTGCCCTGTGACACCGACGGCCGGTGGTCTATGTCACATGGGCCTTCCTGTCACAAGGATCGGGTCGCCGGGATCTCTTGCTCGTAACGACGTGACACCACGAGCGAGAAAGTCCATCCCATGCCCCGACGTTCGCGTATGCCGAACCCTCTCCCCTTCCTCCCCGAGATGGCGGAAGTCGCCGGTCCTCTGCACCGGTCCCTCACCGACGGCCCGATTCCCATCCAGCTGCGCGCCGGGCAGACCCCCGGCAGCACGTGCTTCACCATCCGGGAGACCGGCAACCTGCGCGAGCTCGGCGAAACCGAGGAGCGCATCACCGCCGTGGCCACCTGGCGCGACGCCACCTACTTCACCGACGCCGAACGGGCCGCGCTGGAGCTGGTGGAGGCGGTCCTCACCCC
The DNA here is from genome assembly GCF_055586745.1 of Nonomuraea sp. NPDC049378. Classification (NCBI taxonomy): domain Bacteria; kingdom Bacillati; phylum Actinomycetota; class Actinomycetes; order Streptosporangiales; family Streptosporangiaceae; genus Nonomuraea; species Nonomuraea sp. NPDC049378. The sequence goes on along the minus strand of NZ_JBVJHP010000024.1, from coordinate 108,776 downwards.
GAACCCGTCCGGGGAGCGCGTCCCCGCCGAGCTCTACGCCCGACTGGACGCTCCGGCCGGAACGACAACGACCAGAAAGGCATGGACATGAGCAAGATCGCAGTGGCCGGGGCGACCGGGCGGCTGGGCCGGCACGTCGTCGACGTGCTGGGAGAGCTGGGGTACGGGGTCGTGCCGATGTCCCGGGCCACCGGCGTGGACATCATCACCCGTGAGGGCCTCGCCGAGGCCCTCACCGGGGTCGAGACCATCATCGATGCCGCCTCGTGGCACGCCTCCGACCAGGAGGCCGCGACGGAGTTCTTCCGCGCGTCGGCACGCAACCTGCAGGAGGCGGGCGAGAAGGCGGGGGTCACCCGGATCGCCATGGCGTCCATCATCGGCGTCGACAGGGCCACCGCCGGTTTCCTCGCCGCCAAGAAGGTGCACGAGGAACTCCTGCTGTCCGGCCCGCTGCCCGCCCGCGTTCTGCGGGCCGCGCAGTTCCACGAGTTCGTCGGTCAGCTCCTGGACTGGCAGCAGGGCGGCGACGTCGCCTACGTCCCGGCCCTGCCCGCCCAGCTCGTGGCCTGCCGCACGGTGGCCGAGACACTGGCGGACCTTGCCCTCGCCCCCGGCACGCCCGCCCCGGGAACACCGATCCCCGAGATCGCCGGACCCCGCAAGGAGACCTTGTCGGAGGCGGCCGCACTTCTCGGCGCCCGACGCGGCGTCAAGGTCGTCGGGGTCGACGGCTCCGGCATGCCCGATGCCGAGATCGCCGCCGACGGCGGATTCCTGCCCAGCCCGCATGCCACGCTCGCCGGACCCACCTTCCGTGAGTGGCTCGACACCCAGCCCTGAGCCGACCTTGCCCGTGTTCTCGAAACTCCACCACCCGGGCCCGAGAACAAGGGCTCCCCCGAGCCTCGCCCTCGGAGACTCACTGGCCGCCTCATCGGACGACATCTTCAGAAAAGGGCTCACTCATGCCCGTCACCACGATCGGCACGACGACCGCACTTGTTCTCATCGATCCGCAGAACTTCGTCGTCGGCCTCCCCACCACTCCCTCCACCGGCTCGGAGGTGGTGGCCCGTGCGGTCGAACTGGCTGACGCCTTTCACCACCACGACGGGCTGGGACGCCGTCGTAGCGTCACACAGCTCGTGCTGGCCGGGATCGCCACCAGCAGCGGCGTGGAGTCCACCGCCCGCGCCTGACGGTCCCACACGATCACCGGACGAAAGGACACATGATGACGGAAGCACTGGAATTGCCGCTGCACATGCGGCGGAACGGGCTTGACCCGGTCGAGGAGCTGGCCCGGGTTCGCGACGGCGAGGGTGTGGTGCGGGTGGAGACGCCGTTCGGCCTGCCCGCGTACCTGGTCTGCCGCCACGAGGAGGTGCGCCGGGTGCTGGCGGATCCGGTCCGGTTCAGCAGCGCCCTGACGCCGTTCCCCGGATCGGGGCAGATGAACGCCGACGAGCTGGCCAAGATGCAGGCCGGGCAGCTGATCGGATTCGACCCGCCCGAGCACACGCGGTTGCGCCGGATGCTCACCCCGGAGTTCACGGTACGGCGGATGCGCCGGCTTGAGCCGCGGATCAGCGAGATCGTCGAGGCGGCTCTGGACGATCTGGAGCGGGCGGGCAAGCCGGCTGATCTGGTGGCGCACTTCGCGCTGCCGGTGCCGTCGCTGGTGATCTGCGAGCTGCTGGGCGTGCCGCATGCCGACCGCGCCGAGTTCCAGGAGCGTTCCGCGCGCATGCTGGACGCCTCCCTGCCGATGGAGCAGCGCGTCGCGGCGCAGCGGGAGGACCGCGCCTACATGGCCGGCCTGGTGAGCCGCGCGCAGGCCGACCCGGGCGAGGACCTGCTCGGCATGCTGGTACGCGAGCACGGCCACGATCTCAGCACCGACGAGCTGATCGGCATCGCGAGCCTGCTGCTGCTGGCCGGGCACGAGACGACCTCGAACATGCTGGGCCTGGGCACCCTGGCCCTGCTCCGGCACCCTGACCAGCTGGCGATGATCCGCGAGGATCCGGCCCAGGTCGAGCCCGCCGTCGAGGAGCTGTTGCGCTGGCTGTCCGTTGTGCAGTCGCTGCTGCCACGCACGACCACGACGGAGGTGGAGATCGCCGGGCATGCCATCCCGGCGGGCTCGCTCGTGATCTGCTCGTTTCCCGCCGCCAACCGCGACCCAGCCTTCGTCGACGATCCTGAGACCCTCGACGTCACCCGGGGAGCCGCCGGCCACGTCGCGTTCGGCCATGGCGTGCACCACTGCCTCGGGGCGCCGCTGGCGCGGATGGAGATGCGCATCGCCTTCCCCGCGCTGCTGCGCCGCTTCCCCGGCCTCGCCCTGGCCGATCCGTACGAGCAGGTGGACTTCCGCGTCTTCAGCCTCGTGTACGGCGTGCACACGCTGCGGGCGACCTGGTGAGCCCAGGGCCGTAGAGAGCCGACACGATATAATGCCAGGTGAAGCCCGGTTTGCCGGGTGCGGCGGTGGGGCCCGCCGCCGCACCCGGCCCCGCGATGCGCTCGACGATCCGCTGTGCGAGAACGATCCGCGCCTTCCTGCCCCAGCCGGACGAGCTCACGTCGAAGGGTGAGGGAGAGCAGCGTGATGAACCACCGCGGTGAGCATCCGACGCCTGCAGCACCCGGGCAGGGAGCCGAACGTCAGGCGCTGTGGCTGGTGGTGGGATACGACCGGCATCCGGCCGCGCGACGCGCGCTGGCGACCGCCGCCGACCTGGCCGTCCGGCTGGGAGCGCGGCTGCTGGTGGTGCATGTCGTCGATCTGGACGACTACCCCATCGATCCCGACGCCTGCGACTGGGACGCCTACGCCGAGCAGGCGGTGGCCGGCGAACGCGCCCAGGTCGAGGCCCTGCTCGCCGGTCACCCGCTCCCGTGGAGCTGGCAGGTCGGCCATGGGGATCCGGCGCGGCAGCTGGTGGATCTGGCCGCCCGCCACCAAGCCCTGATGATCGTCATCGGCGCGGCCCGGCATGAGTGGGGCACCCACCTTCTGACCGGCTCGGTCGCCAAGCACCTCGCCCGCCACGCCGACCAGCCGGTGCTGCTGGTCCCCGAACCCTCCGGTTGAAGCCGTCCGATCGAGTGACGTACGCGCTGCGGCGGCCGTGGCTCGGGCACCGTCCCGGGCCGGGTCAGGCGGTGCGGCGGGAGCGGGCCAGAGCGAGCCCGCCGAGGACCATGGCGATCAGCCCGACCACCAGGTCCACCCAGCCTCCGACTATTCCGTAACCGGTGCCGGGACCCCCCTCGGCGGCGGCCACAACCAGCCCGCCGATGACCGTGCAGGCCAGCCCCGCTCCCAGGGCCACGGCGGCCCCCCTTCTCCCGCCGTTGCCGATACGGCGGGCGGAGCGGGCCAGAGCCAGCCCGCCGATGACGGCGCCGGCCAGCCCCAGCAGCGCGCCCACCACGGACCAGAGACGCCCGGAGGTGAAGGTGTAGGCATCGACGGGCTGGACCAGAACGTGCGCGGCGGCGGTGGTCAGGTGGTGGAGGGACATGAAGATCCTTTCGGTCGGATGACGGGCCCCGCGGCGCGCTGGATCGCCTGTGCCGGTCGAGATGCCGGTGACGAGCGCGCGTCTCGGAGGCGCCGTGTGGTGATCGGGTTGTGTGCGTGGGTCTCGATCGCGGGCCTGTCCTGGCCGCGGTCAGCCGCTCGGCTCGGTCCGGCGGGAGCGGGCCAGAGCCAGGCCGCCGAGGACCGCACCGGCCAGCCCCAGCACCAGGGCCACGGCCGCCCCGAACACTCCGTTGCCGGTGCCGAGACCACCGTCGGCGACGGCCAGTTTCACCGCGCCGTTGAGCCCGCCGATCAGCCCCGCCCCCAGAGCCACGGTGGCCGCCCCTCTCCCGCCGTTGCCACGGCGGACGGAGCGGTGCGCCGGCCAGCCGACGATCACGCTGGCCAGCGCCACCAGCGCGGCCACGCTGGCCCAGACGCGCGCAGGGGTCCCGATGAACGTGTCGACACCCTGGCCCGCGCATTCAGCGGCCGTCGTACAGACTGGCGAGGCCACCTGCGTGGCCAGCACAACCAGGACGGACATGGAGCATCCTTTCGGTCGGATGACGGGCACCCGCAGCGCGTGGGTCGCGGTGGCGTGGCCTATGCCGGTCGGGGTTTGGTGACGAGCGTGAGCGCCCGGCGGGGTTTCACTGACTCGATCGTCGCGCCGTCGACGCAGGCACGGCCTCCGCCTGCGGATGGCTGCCTCTACGCAGTTCCGCGTAGACGGCTCGTGCCCCGGTACGCCCGTCGTCGTAGGCGGCCGCGCCGCTGGGCGGAGTGTTCTCGCGGGCGGCGACCGTAGGATCGAGGCATGAAAGGCCGCGCCGTGTCGTTGCGCCTGCCGGTGCCGGCGCAGGAGGTGTTGCTCGCGCTGTTCATCACCGTGATGCAGGTGCAGGGCACGATAGTCCGCAATGCCGGCGAGGTGGTCCAGCGTCCCCTGACCGACCTCGGAAACCTGGGATATGCCCTGCTGGTCGCCAGTGGTGTGGTCGTCGCCGTCCGCCGCCGGTGGCCGGTTCCGGTGTTCGTCGTCGCCGCGTCGGCCAGCTTGGTGTACTACGGTCTCGGCTTCCCGGACGGGCCCGGCTGGCTCGGGCTCTTCGTCGCCCTGTACACCCTGGCCGCCTACGGTGACGGGCGCCGGGCGCTGGTGATCGCCGGCGTGGGCACCTCGGTGCTCACCATCGGCTGGCTGGTCGCCGCGGCCGACATCGAACCACGCGCCGCCATCGGCTGGGTGTACTTCCGGATCGGCGCGTCGGTCATGAGCGCGGCCCTCGGCGAGTCCGTCCGGTCCCGGCAGGTCATCGCGGCCGAAGCTCAGCAGCGCGCCGAGCTGGCTGAGCGGACTCGTGAGGAGGAAGCGCGGGCGCGGGTGGACGCCGAACGGCTCCGGATCGCGCGCGAGGTCCACGACACCGTCGCTCACGCCATAGCGATCATCAACGTGCAGTCCGGTGTCACCGCGCACGTGCTCGACAAGCGGCCGGAAGTGGCGCGCGAGGCGCTGCGGGCCATCGAGCAGACCAGTTCCCGGGCGCTGCGGGAGATGCGGGCCATCCTCGGAGTGCTCCGTGACGACGACGATGACGGCGGGCGGGAGCCGTACCCCCGGCTGGGGCAGATCGACGAACTGGCCGCCAAGGCACGCCAGGCGGGACTCGACGTCAAGCTCGATGAGGCCTCGCCCGCGACGCCGTTGCCCAGCGCGGTGGGAAGCGCCGCCTACCGGATCGTCCAGGAATCGATCACCAACGTGATCCGCCACGTCGGCCCGACCCGCGTGACGGTGGAGCTGAAGGCAGGGATCGAGGATTTGGAGATCCGCGTGACCGATGAGGGCCGTACCGCCCGGGATCATGACTCGGCGGATCCGCGCCCGCCGGCCCGGCATCCGAGCAGCACGGGCCGCTCGGCCGAGCCCGGCCGCGGGATCGCCGGCATGCGCGAGCGCTGCCGGCTGCTGGGCGGGGAGCTCGACGCCGGGCCGCTCGCGGGCGGCGGGTTCGAGGTCAGGGCACGGCTGCCCCTCGCGCCGACCGGGTCGCGCCTGTGAACGCGGCGGCCGCCTCACCGATCAGGGTGCTGCTCGCCGACGACGAGGCTCTCGTGCGGTCCGGGTTCAAGGTCCTGCTCGACCTCGAGGACGACATCACGGTGGTGGGCGAGGCCACCAACGGCGCAGAAGCGGTCGAACGGGCCCGCGCCGGCCGTCCCGACGTCGTCCTCATGGACATCCGCATGCCGCAACTGGACGGGATCCAGGCCACCGCCCAGATCGTCCGGACGCGCGGGCTGGAGCAGGTGCGGGTCCTCATCCTCACCACCTACGACACCGACGAGTACGTCTTCGACGCCTTGCAGGCCGGCGCCAGCGGGTTCCTGCTCAAGGACGCCGGGCCGGCCGAGCTGCTGCATGCCGTCCGGGTGATCGCCGCCGGGGACGCGCTGCTGGCACCGCGGATCACCCGACGCCTCATCGGCGAGTTCACCACCAGGCGAACAGCCGCCCGGGCTGCGGAGGACCGGCTCGCGGAGCTGACCGAGCGCGAACGCGAAGTGCTGGCCCTGGTGGGGCAGGGCCTGAGCAACCACGAGATCGGCGCCCGGTTGTTTCTCAGCCCGGCCACCGCACGCACCCATGTCAGCCGCGCGATGACGAAACTGGGTGCGCGCGACCGTGCGCAACTGGTCGTCATCGCTTACCAGACAGGGCTGGTCAGCCCGGCGACGTAGGGCGCGGCCAGGCCGGGCTCAGGGCAGCGACCGGGCTGCCTTCCTCCGCGTGTACGAGCCCCGCGGAGCCCGGGAGGACACCGTCGTCACCCCGGGCACTCCTGGGGGCCGATGCTCTGGCCCGCACCGAGGACGGTGACCTGGGCGGGGTTCTCCGGCGACAGGGCGGCGGCCGTGCACACGATCTGGTCGACGGCCAGTGCCGGCAGTTCGTCTGCCGGGGTGGCTACGGTCACCACCAGGTGGCCCGGCTTGGCGGCCACCGAGAACGGGGCGGCTTCGCGCGGGATGTCGGTGGTGATCCCTTCCGCCTGTTCGCTCTGCGTGGGTCCCTCCGCCAGCAGCATGAGCGCGTTCGTTCGGGCTGGTCCACGAGCGGATCGCCGCGTCACCGTGCTGAGCCGGCCGTCCTTCACCAGGTAGAGGGTGATCTTCCAGGTAGGTGCGACGGGTCCGCTCGGCGGGGCGCCCGCGGGGATGGCGTCGCTGGGTTGCACGCCGCAGCCGGCCACGGCGACGAACGACACGAGGCCCGCGGCGAGCACGCGGCGGGCGAGCCAGGCCTTCACCCGTGGCCTCCATCCGGGTCGGGTGCCCGGCGTGGCAGGCGGAGCGTGAAGACGGCGCCGCCGTCCGGGGCGTTGGTGACGGTGAGGTCGCCTCGGTGCAGGCGCGCGTTCTCCCGCGCGATGGCCAGGCCGAGGCCGCTGCCCTCGGACCTGGCCCTGGCCGCGCTGGCCTTGTAGAAGCGGTCGAACACGTGCGGCAGCACCGCTTCGTCCAGCCCCGGTCCGTGGTCGCGGACCTCGACGGCGATCCCGTCCTGGTCGGCGCGCAGCCGTACCGACACCGGTGGCTCGCCGTGCCGCAGGGCGTTGCCGACCAGGTTCGCGAGGATGACGTCCACCCGGCGCGGGTCCAGCCGGGCCGTCACCGCGGAGGCCAGTTCGGTGTGCACCCGCTCCGGCCAGCCCCGGGTACGCAGGGTCGCGCGCACCAGCTCGGCCACGTCGACCTCGTTCAGTGCGAGGGCCGCGACGCCGGAGTCGAACCTGCTGATCTCGATGAGGTCGTTCACCAGGCCGGTGAGGTTGAGCGTCTCCTGGCTGACCAGCCTGGCGGCCCTGCCGGCGGGCTCGGGCAGCCCGTCCGCCTCGTCGTCGAGGACGTCGGCGACCGCGGCGAGCGCGGCCAGCGGGGTGCGCAGCTCGTGCGACACGTCGGCCACGAACCGGCGGGCGTCGGCCTCCATCTCGCGCAGCTGCTCGACGTGCCGTTCCAGCTCCGCTGCGGTGTTGTTGAACGTGCGCGCCACGTCGGCCAGCTCGTCGGCGCCGCGGACCTCGACCCTGGCTCGCAGCTCGCCCTCGCCCAGCATGTGTGCCGCCCTACCGAGCTCGCGCACCGGCCGCAGCACGCTACGGGTGGCCAGCAAGGCCAGGACGACCGCGAACGCCAGGGCCGCCCCGCCGGTGAGCCAGGCGCGTGCGGCGAGCTCGTTGATGCTGCGCTGTTCGGGAAGCAGGCTGTGCAGGACGTAGACCTCCATGCCGGACATCCGCGCCGTCCCGTCCGGCTCGGCGATCAGCAGCGGCGCGCCGATGAGCAGGAAGGGCGCCCCCTGCCACACCAGCACGCGTTGCCACGCGACATTGCCGCCGGCCACCTCGCGCCGCAGGGACAGTGGAAGCATCTCGGGACGCACGACCGGCGTGTCACCGCCCTGCGTGCGGAGCCCCGGCGAGCCCACCGGCGGGTCGGCCGGCGCCGGGTCGCCTGTGGAGTACGCCCCGCGGTAGATGGCCATCGCGCGGACGTTTCCTTCGGTCATCTTGTTGGCGATGCCGCGGAGCTCGTCCGGGCCGGGCTCCGCACTCCGCAACGGGAAGAGCTCCTTCAGCTGGCTCTTCGTCGCCTGCACCGCGGCGTCCTGGGCTCGCTGGAGGATGGCGTTGCGAGCCCCGACGTACATCCCGCCGGCCACCGCCGCCGCGGTGACCACACACAGCAGCGCGAACGCGAACAGCAGCCGGGCACGCAGCCCCGGGCTCGGCCGTGGTGCCACCGGCGGTTACACCGGCCCGAACCGGTAACCGAACCCGCGCACCGTCTGCACGTAGACGGGCGCCGCCGAGTCCTCCTCGATCTTCGCCCGCAGCCGCTGCACGCACGCGTCCACCAGACGCGAGTCGCCGAAGTACCCGTGCTCCCACACCGACTCCAGCAGCTGCTGGCGGCTGTGCACCCGGCCCGGCGTGCCGGAGAGCTCGAGCAGCAGGCGCAGCTCGGTAGGGGCGAGGCTGACCGGCACGCCGCGGTGGGTGACCACCAGCCCGGCCCGATCGATGGTCAGGTCTCCGTGCCGCTCCAGCTCAGCCTGGTCCCGGCCGATCCGCCGCAGCACCGCGCGAATGCGGGCCTCCAGCACCCTGGGCTGCACCGGCTTGACCACGTAGTCGTCGGCGCCCGCCTCCAGCCCGGCCACCACGTCCATGTCGTCGCCGCGCGCGGTCACCATGATGATCGGCACCTCTCTGGCGGCCCGGATGCGCCGGCAGACCTCGAACCCGTCCATGCCGGGCAACATCAGATCGAGCACGACCACGTCGGGCAGGTCCGTACGCAGCCGGTCCAGCCCCTGCTCGCCGGACTCCACCGCGCGCACCCGGTGCCCGTGCCGGGTCAGGGCCAGCTCCAGGCCCTCCCGCACGGCCGGGTCATCCTCGATCAACAACACTCGCGACACGCCGCCGAGTTTCACCGCACGCTCCGTAGCTCCCCGCAGGTCATCTCCATCCACTGTCGGCCGGTCGTGTCCCCGCCTCGTGCGCGCCGTGTCATGGTCGTGTCACGGTCGCGCCGGCGGTGGCCGCCGTCGAGAAACGATGACATGCGGCGGACAACGCACGCATATTCGGCGCCAATCGTAGTCGCCATGAACGAACCACGCACCATCCCACCTCGGCCCCGCGACCGGCTGTTCGCCGTGGTCACGCTGGTGCTCGCCGTTCTGCTGCTGCCCGCGGCGTTCGTCCGCCGTCCCGGCCGCGCTCGTGAACTGGCGTGCTCCTGGGCGTTACGGATGCGCTTCCCGGCCGAGGACCTCACCGGGCTCGCCGACGGTGCTCTGGCGGCGTTCACCGCGGCCCGTACCAGGGCGCTCTGGGGTCATGGCCAGCTGCTCGGCCTCACCTCGGGCTACCGCGATCCCCTCGTCCAGCAACGGATGTTCGACGAGGAGGTGCGCCGCTCCGGCTCCCCGGCCTCGGCGCGCATGCTCGTGCTGCCGGCGGCGGAATCCAGCCACGTCAAGGGCATCGCGCTGGACGTGCGCCCCCACGAAGGCGCGCGCTGGCTGGAGGAACACGGCGCCCGCTACGACCTCTACCGCATCTACGACAACGAGTGGTGGCACTTCGAGTACCGCCCGGACCGCGGCGGCACACCACCGCCCCGCCGGCCCCACCCCGGCCTGGGCTGACCGGGGCGGGGACGTTGACGGGTTCGCGCCCGAGAACCGACGGGCGATCGGAGAAGGGTCAAGGGATATGTCATCGGGACTGCTGGGATGGCGCCTGCAAGCCGCGAGGGAGACGGCGTTCGTGGGGCGGGAGGAGGAGCTCGCGGTTTTCACCGCGGCGTTGTACGGCGGCCGCTGCAGCGTTCTGTACGTGCACGGTCCCGGCGGCGTGGGGAAGTCGGCCTTGTTGCGGCGGTTCGCCGGCGAGGCCGCGGCGGCGGGGCGGCCGGTGTCCATGGTGGACGGGCTCCTGCCGGAGCCGGCGGGCTCCGAGGCCGAGGCGGCGCTTCGTGAAGCGGACGCGGTGCTGCTGGTCGACAACGTCGAACGCGTGCGGGGCTGGGAGGAGTGGCTGCGCGAGCGGTTCCTGCCGCGCGTGCCCATGGGGGCGCTGGTGGTGATCGCGGGGCGATGTCCGCCGGACATGCGATGGCAGGCCGATCCGGGATGGGCGGGTGCGCTGGAGGTGTTGCCGCTGCGCGACCTGCGGGCCGGAGACGCGCAGGCCCTGCTGGACTCCCGCGGGGTGCCGGCCGAGTCGCGCGAGCCGCTGCTGGCCTTCGCCGGAGGTCATCCGCTGGCGCTGCTGCTGGGGGCGGCCGTGGCGGTGAAGGACGGCGGGGCCGGCAGGCGGTGGACGCCGGATCAGGGCGTGGTGGGCACGTTGCTGGATCAGCTGGTGGGCGAGTTGCCCTCGGCGGCGCATCGGCACGCTCTGGAGGTCTGCGCGCATGCGCGGGTGATGACAGAAGACCTGCTGCGGGCGGTCTTTCCGCGGGACGCCGCGAATTTGTTCGGCTGGTTGCGGCGGTTGCCGTTCGTGGAGTCGTGCCGTCTCGGGCTGTTTCCGCATGACGTCGTGCGCGAGGTGGTGGAGGCGGACCTGCGGTGGCGCGATCCCGAGGGACACGCGGCGATGCACGACCGGCTGCACGCGCGTCTGGCGGACAGGGTGCGCACGGCGAGCGACGTGGACGTGCCAGGCGCGGTGGCGGCGCTGCTCTACCTGCATCGCGGCAACGGGGCGCCGGCCGGTTCGCACCGTTGCCGGGACGAGGACGAGTACCAGGAGGAACCGGTGCGGCAGGAGGACGTCGGCACGCTGGTCCGGGTGGCCGCAGCCGCGGAGGGCGCCGCCTCCGGGGCCGTCTTCTGTGCCGCCTTCTGGGCCGACCGGCAGCCGCAGGCGTTCCGGCTGTACCGGCGGGCCGAAACCGGCGAGCCCGTGGCCTTCTCCGCCTGGTTGCGCCTGGCGGAACCCGACGAGCGGGAGCTGGCGGCCGATCCCGTCGTGGCCGCGGCGTGGACGCATGCGCGGGCCACCACGCCGTTGCGCGCCGGCGAACACGTGGCGGTCGGCCGGATGTGGGCGCTGCCGCAGTATCGCGAGCACTCGCCGCTGTCGGAGGCGATCCGGTGGCGGATGATCGCCGATTGCCTGCGGGCCGAGCGCCTGGCATGGTCCTCCATCGCGCTACGGCATCCGGACCCGGAGTGGGTGGAACAGCTACGGCACTACGGAATGCGTACCCTCTCCGAGGAGCCGCGGCTCGGCGATGACGCCTACACCCTGTTCGTTCATGACTGGCGCGCGGTGCCGGCGCAGACCTGGCTGGAGCGCATGAACCATCCGCTCGTCGCGGGCCCGGCCGGCGGCCCGAGCGCCGCCGCAGCGGAACTGGCGGTGTTGTCGCGGGCGCAGTTCGCCGAGGCGGTGCGCAAGGCGTTGCGCCTGCTGTCGCGGCCGGACGCGCTGGCGGCTTCCCCGCTGGCGCGCACCAGGCTGATCGCCGAGCGGGCCGGGCGGGATCCCGCCGCGGCGCTGGGCGACGTGCTCCGCCAGGCGATCGACGAGTTGCGCGAGGATCCGCGTGCGGTCAAGTTCCACCGGGCGCTGTCCGTCACGTTCCTGCGCGGGACTCCCACCCAGGAGCTGGCCGCGGAACGCCTGGGCCTGCCTTTCACCACCTACCGCCGCCACCTGGCGGCCGGCATCGAACGCGTCTGCGCCGGCCTGTGGCACCGGGAACTGTACGGCGCAGGCGCGCCGGCGGACCGGTCCGCCTGACCCGCCGCATCCCGGCCACGGCGTGCACGATCAGTCGGCGAGCGCGAAGCCGGCCGCCGCCTCCGCGTGCAGCCGGGCGCTCGGCAGCACCGGGATGGCGCTGTCCTTCTCGCCGACCAGCAGCTCGATCTCCGTGCATCCGAGGATCACGCCTTCGGCTCCGTCGTCCGCGAGACCATCGATGATCCGGGCGTACGCGTCCCTGGACGACTCCCGGAGCACCCCGCGCACCAGTTCGTCGAAGATCACGCGATGGACCAGGTCGCGCTGCTCACGCCGCGGGACGACCACGTCGAAACCGTGGGCGGCCAGCCGGTCCCGGTAGAAGGGCTGCTCCATGGTGAACCGGGTGCCCAGCAGGCCGACCTTGCGCATGCCCCTGGCGCGGATCTCGGCGCCCAGCGCGTCGGCGATGTGCAGCACGGGCACGCTCACGGCCCGCTCGACGTCGTCGCTCACCCGGCTGAAGGTGTTGCTGCAGATGAGCAGGAGGTCGGCTCCGAGATCCGCCAGTTTCCCGCCGGCACCGGTCAGCAACGTGCTCACCTCGTCCCAGCGGCCGGCGAAGATGAGGTCCTCGACGGTCGTATAGTCGACCGACCAGATGAGGCTGTTGGCGGAATGGCTGCCGCCGAGTCGCTCGCGTACCCGCTGGTTGATGATCTGGTAGTAGATCACCGTCGATTCCCAGCTCAACCCGCCGATGAGACCGATAGTGCGCATGAAACCCCGTTTCGCCAGCTTGTGGCGGCAGGCTAGACGGGGTGCCTGCTCATTCTTAAGGCCAGAAGGTGTCCAGCCGTCCGGACCCGGCCTGCCGCCGAAGCGGAATGGAGCGTACGTCGACACATGATCGGCACTTGTCGTCTGCTGGTATGTGCGGACACCCCTCACCCCTCACCCCTCAGGTCGTTCCCCTGACCGCCGTTGACATCTTAGGGCATCTATGTTTCCTTAATGCCTCTAAGTAATCTAGAAGCAATAAGGAGTCGTCGTAGAACCTCAGTGGTGGATCCTTCTCGCGGCGATGGCGATGGGCGCGGCCGTATGGTGGCGGATGTCCAGATCCGCCACCATACGGCGGCGTAAGGACTCCTGACGTGACTCCTCCGCTCCGTGAAGGAAGCGGCTTCTCGCCCCGCTTACGCGGGAGACGACGGCCAAGCCCTGACCGATGCCCGAAAGCACAAGCACCATCCTGTCCGCAGGAGGCGACGGTGTCCGAGGTTCTGCCACTGAACGCCCGGGCCTTGGCGGCCCTCCCGCTCCCGATTCCCCCATCGCCTGAAGGCGACGGTCCCCTCAGGAGGCTCTGATGGCACGCACGATGCGCGACCGCTTGTTCGGCAAGTACGCCATAGAGGCGACCGTCACCGTCGCCGAGCAGGTCACCCCCGCCATGCGACGGATCCGGCTGGAAACCGACCAGCCCATCGTGTTCCCCTACACACCCGGGCAGCACATCAGGATCCAGTTGAAGGACCCGCTGTCGATGTCGGGCATCCTGCGCCCGGCCGAGACACTGCGCACCTACACGATCTGGGACCTCGACCCCGGCAGGACGGCGATCGAATTGCGCGTCCACCTGTATGCGGGCGACGGCATCGGCCTGACGTGGGCGCGGGCGGCCAGGCCCGGGGACCGGACGACCTTCTGGTGGCCGCAAGGCGACTTCTCCATCCGCGAGTCGGCCTACCACGTCTTCATCGGGGAGGAGACCGCCAGCGCCGCCTTCGGGCCGATGATCAGAGCGTTGGAAACCTCGGCCCAGGTGTTCGGCGTCCTGGAGAGCGAGACCCCCGAGCACGACCTCCCCCTGCCCGGGGCGCCGCCGCTGCGCCGCGTCCACCGCCACGGCGCCCCCGCCATCGCCTCCCCGGTGCTGCTCGCCGCCGCGGCCGAGCTCGACCTGCCGGGCAACGCCGGCGCCGCCTACGTGGCCGGCGAGGCCAGAACCTGCCAGCTGGTGCGCGACTTCCTGGTACGCGAGCGCAACTGGCCACGGACCTCGATCAAGACCAAACCGTTCTGGGCCCCGGGCAAGCGGGGCCTGCACTGACCGTCAAGGAGACGTACACGTGAAAGCGATCAGGCCGGAGCCGCCGCGCACTGGACTTCCGCGCCGCTGACCACCCTGCTGGACGCGGTCCTCCCTCTCCTGCCCAACGGGCTCTTCGACCGCTCACTCACCCCCGCCCACACCTGGACGATCTGATGCCTCTCCCGAGAGTCCTGCTCATTGCCGTCGCAGCGATCACGACGGTCAGCGCCGTGCTCGCCGACCTGGTCATCCCCGACCTGGCGGCACAGCACGCCTTCAACCCCGCCTGGCCGCCGCACGCCAAATGGCACGACGCCCAATACATGGTGATGACCGTGCTCCTCGGACTCGCCGGCCTGGCCCTCGCACTACGGCCTGGCCGCAACACGCTGCTGCACGCCGCCGCCATCCTGGCCACCCCGTGGCTCGGCATGATCGGTGCGCTCCTGTTCCCCGGCACCGCGACCTACGACCCGGAGTTCGCCGGCCGGACCGTCTTCGTCCTCGGCCTGCACGGGCAGGTCTTCATGGCGATCGTCCTGCTCCTGTCCCTGCTCGTCGCGACAGCGGCGGCAGTGCGCATGCCCATGGACTCCACTACCCGGTCATGAGCTGAGCGCCGAGCGCGGCGGCACAGCGCGTGGCTCGACGGCCAGCGGGTGTTCACCGTCCACCCTTCACCGGCCGTCACGGGGTCTCTTGGGTGCCGGCGGTGAGGCGTCGTCCCCAGGCGCGCATGTAGGCGACGGCTTCCGGCGGGCCGTGGACCACCACGGGGGCGTCCAGCGCTCCGATGCAGAAGGTGGCCCAGTCCAGGGAGTCCGTGGCGATCTCCACCCGGCACGAGGTGTCGTCGACGGGTTCCACCGTCCCGTAGTGCGCGATCTCCTCCCGGACCCGTTCGGCGGGGGCCCCGACCGTGGCGCGGACGGGATACCTGGCGGGCATCGCCCTGATCCGGGCGCGCACGTACTCGACGGGGTCGTCGGCGGGAAGGGGGCGGGGGGCGAACGTCGTGCCGGTGCGGCCCGCGTCACCGATGCGGTCGACGCGGAAGGTGCGCCAGCCGGCCCGGTCGAGGTCCCAGGCGATGAGGTACAGGCGGTTCTCGACGCGGACGATGTGGTGCGGGTGGACTGTTCTGGCAGCGGTCTGACCGGTGCGGGTGCGGTAGGCGAACTGCACCGTCTCGGTGTCGCGGCAGGCCAGGGCGAGGGTCGTCAACGAGGCGACATCGGTGATGTCCACGCGCGCCTCGGGGTCGCGCGCCGGGACGGCGACGGCGCGAAGGCTGTCGATGCGGCGCCGGATCCGTACGGGAAGCACCTGGACGATCTTGGCCATGGCGCTCAGCGCGGCGTCGGCTGACGTCGGGGAGGGGCCGGAGGTGATCTCTTGGAGCCCCATGACGATGGCGGCGGCCTCGTCCTCGCTGAGTACCAGGGGTGGGAGCGAGGCGCCGGGGCTGAGTTGGTAGCCGCCGCCGGTGCCCCGTGTGGCGGTGATCGGATATCCGAGCTCCTGGAGGCTGTCGATGTCGCGGCGGAGCGTGCGCTGGCTGACGCCGAGGCGGCGCGCGAGCTCGTGGCTGGGCCAGTGGCGCCGGTTCTGCAGCAGGCCGAGGAGTTCGAGGACGCGGGTGCCGGTCGACATGAAACCACTCTAGGCCGACTTGTGGACATATAGCGGCCACAAGCCCGGTGATGATGGGGACCGCCATCGAAGCGGAATGGAGCGTACGTCGACACATGATCAGCACTGGCAATCTGTCCCGGAGTTTCCGGGCTCCCGACGGCGATGAGGTCCGCGCCGTCCGTGGCATCGACCTCTCCGTGGCGCGCGGGGAAACGGTCGCCGTTCTCGGCCCGAACGGCGCGGGCAAGAGCACGCTCATGCGGATGCTCTCGACGCTGCTCCCACCCACGGGAGGCACCGCGCGCGTCGCAGGCTTCGACGTGCGGACCCAGGCTCCGCTGGTGCGCGAGCGCATCGGCTACGTCGGCCAGGGCAACGGCGCCGGGCACGCCCAGCGAGCCCTGGACGAGGTCGTCACCCAGGGCCGCATCTACGGCCTCGACCGGGCCGCGGCCCGCGCCCGGGCCGCCGAACTGCTCTCGGCGCTCGGTCTGGAACAGTTGGCGCGCCGCAAGACGCAGGCGATGAGCGGCGGCCAGCGGCGGCGCCTCGACCTGGCGATCGGGCTGGTGCACCTGCCAGCGTTGATGTTCCTGGACGAGCCGACGACGGGCCTCGACCCGCAGAACCGCACCAACCTCTGGGACCACATCACCGGGATGCGGCGCCGCGGCGACATGACCGTCGTCTTCAGCACCCACTACCTGGAGGAGGCCGATCAGGAGGCGGATCGGATCGTCGTCATCGATCACGGGCGCATCATCGCCGAGGGCACGCCGGCCCAGCTCAAACAGCGTCATGTCGGAGACCGGCTGACGCTGGAAACAACCGACCACGCTTCCGCCGAGCGCCTGCGCGGGCTCATGGCGGCGATGGACGGTGTCGCGACGGTGACCCGGCAGGGTGACGCGGTCACCGGGCAGGTCGCCGACGGCCGCGCGGCACTGCCGAGCGCGATCGCCGCCGCCCGTGACCAGGGGATCACCGTGGTCGCCGCCGACACCCGGCTCCCCACGCTGGATGACGTGTTCCTCGAACTCACCGGCCGGAGCCTGCGCGACGCCGGCGGGCGACCGGACACCGGCACCGAGGACCGCGACCAGACACCGGAGAGGGTCGCATGAGCACCATCACCCCACCGCGCAGACGCAACGTCGCAGGCGACATCCTCATCGTGATGACCCGCGAGTTGCGCCCCGTGGCCGGTGACCCGTTCTCCCTGGTCGTCGGACTGATCCAGCCGCTGTTCTTCCTGCTCCTCTTCGGGCCCCTGGTCGTGCACGACACGACGACCGGGACCGCACACCAGTCCCCGTGGGCGTGGTTCGTCCCGGGGATCCTCGTGATGACCTCGCTCTTCGGAACGGCGGGGACCGGATCGAACCTCCAGTACGACCTCCAGGGCGGCTCGCACGAACGCCTCCTGGTCACGCCGTTGGCGCGCTCGTCGCTGTTCGTCGGGCGCGCGCTCAAGGAGTTCGTGCCACTCGTCGTCCAGGCCGTCGTGATCGTGCTGATCATGGTCCCGTTCGGGTTCCGCCCCGATGCCGGCGGCGGCGTCCTGGGCCTGGTGCTCCTGGGTGTCCTCGGCGTCGGGATCGGGTCACTCAGCTACGCGCTGGCCATCGCCGTGCGCGCGCAGGACTGGATGTTCTGGACCGTGCACCAGACGGTCCTCTTCCCGCTGATGATCCTCTCCGGGATGCTGCTGCCCCTCGATGAGGGACCGCAGTGGATCCGCGTCCTCGCGCAGTTCAACCCCCTCACCCACGTCGTCGAGGCCGAACGCGACCTCTTCGCCGGTCAGATCGCGACCCCCGACGTCGGCTACGGACTCCTCGCCGCCGGCACGACCGCCGCCCTCGGCTTCGTCCTCGGGCTTCGCGCCCTGCGCGCCAGCACCGACTGACAACACCCGCACGAAAGGACCTACGAACATGCGCATCCTCGTCACCGGAGCGACCGGCCAGGTCGGGCGGCACCTCGCCGCGCAACTCCACGAAGCCGGGCACGCCGTCCGCGCGCTCTCCCGCACCCCCGCCAAAGCCGCCCTCCCGACCGGTGTCGAGGTGGTGGCGGGCGACCTCACCGATGCCGCCACGCTCGAAGCAGCCTTCGAAGGGGTCGACGCGATCCACCTGATCACCTTCGGCGGCGACGGCGACCTGACCAACGGCCCCGAGATCATCGACCTCGCCGCACGCCACGGCATCGCGCGGGCCACGGTCCTCGGCGGCTGGTCGCCCACCAGTGTCGAAAGCGCCCTGGAGTCCAGTACGATCCGGTGGACCCTGCTCCAGCCGGTGGAGTTCATGTGCAACGCGCTCGAATGGGCCGACGAGATCCGCTCCCGGGGCACCGTGTCCATGCTCGCCACCTTCCCCAGCGCGATGGTGCACGAGGCCGACATCGCCGCCGTGGCCGCCACCGCGCTCACCCACGAGGGCCACGAGGGCCGTAGCTACCCGATCACCGGGCCCGAGGCCCTTACCCCTGCGGAGCGCACCCGGATCATCGCCGAGGCCACCGGGCAGGACATCGCCTTCGTGCACCTGAGCGAGGAGGCGGAGCGCGCCCGGCTGCGCGGCTACGGATACGACGAGGACTACGTGGAGTTCGGGATCCACCTGGCCACGAACCCGCCCGAGGCCGGCGGTGTGGTCCTGCCCACCGTCGAGGACGTCACCGGCACGCCCGCGCGAACCTTCGCCCAGTGGGTGCGGGAACACGCTGAACGGTTCCGCGCGGCGCCCTGACCCGCGCGGGCCGAACCCGGCAGGCCGACCCTTGTCCCCATGACGTGCGGATGCGCCGGACGGTGTCCGCGTCCGGTGTCCGCGTCCGCGCCGGGACAGGTCAGGCGCCGGCCAGCGCGCGGGCGCACGCGCCGAGCCCGATCTCGCTGGAGGCCTTGACGAGCACCACGTCTCCCGGTTCAAGCAGCGCGGTGGCCAGGCTGAGGGCCCCGGCCACGTCCTCGACGGTGTGGACGGCCATCTCCGGGTTCGACGACCGCGCCGCCTGCGCCATCGCGACCGGATCTCCTGCTCCGACCGCGATCAGCACGTCGAAGCGGAGACCGGCGACGAGCCGGCCCATCTCCGCGTGCCGGACGCGCGAGGCGTCCGCCTGCTGCCCCATCGTGCCGAGCACGGCGACGGTACGACGGGCTCCGGCCAGGGCCTTCACCGCCCGCAGCCCGGCCCGCACGGATTCGGGGCTGGCGTTGTAGGCGTCGTTGACGATGGTGATGCCGTCAGGTCGTTCGGCGATTTCCAGCCGGCCCGCTGAGCGCCGCCGTGCGGCGCTCAGCCCGTCGGCGATCTCGGCAGCGCCCAGGCCGAGCACGGTGGCGACGGCGGCGGCGGCCACGGCGTTGCTCACCTGGTGCTCGCCTATGAGGTCGAGCTCGACCGGGGCGCGACCGGAGGGCGTCACCAGCTCGAACGCGGTCCGCCCCCCGTCGATCATCCGCACGTTCCCGGCGCGTACCTGCGCCTGCGCCGACCGTCCGTACCACAGGATCCGCGCCCTGGTCCGGCCGGCCATGCCCCTGACGTACGGGTCGTCGGCGTTGAGCAGCGCGAACCCGTCCGCCGCGAGCGCCTCGACCAGCTCGCCCTTGGCCTCGGCCACGTCGGCGGGCCCGGCTCCCATGCGTTCCACGTGTGCGGTGCCGACGTTGAGCACCAGGCCGACCTGCGGCGGCGCGAGCCCGGTCAGATACGTCAGGTCGCCCTTGCGGCCCGCGCCCATCTCCAGCACCAGGTAGCGGGTGGTGGCATCGGCACGCAGCACGGTGAGCGGCAGCCCGAGCTCGTTGTTGAACGATCTGTCGGTGGCGACCGTCGCGGCGTGCCGTTCGAGCACCTGGGCCAGCAGGTCCTTGGTCGTGGTCTTGCCCACGGAGCCGGTCAGGCCGATCACGGTCGGGTTGATGCGTTCGAGCAGGTGCCTGGCCAGCAGGCCGAGCGCGACCTGGACGTCCTCGACCACGAGGGCGGGCACGCCGACGGGCCTCGAGGCCAGCACGGCGGCGGCGCCGCCCGCGACGGCGCCGGCCGCGTAGTCGTGACCGTCGACGTTGGCGCCGGCCGTCGCGGCGAACAGGCCGCCGGGCAGCACCTCGCGGGAGTCGACCGCCGAGGGCGCCGTCACCGTCGCCTGCGCGTCGCGCACGTCGTGGAGGCTCGCGCCGACGGCCCGCGCGATCTCGTTCAGCGTCATGGGGATCATGAGCGGCTCCTGGCGAAAGCCAGGTCGATGAGGCGGCGCAGCAGGTCCGGGTACGGGACACCGCTGGCGGCCCAGGCCCTGGCGTAGACGGAACGGGACGTGAAACCGGGCATGGTGTTGATCTCCAGCACGTACAGGCGTCCCGTGTCCTCCTCGTAGAGGAAGTCGACACGGGACAGGCCGTAGCCGCCGATCGCCCGGAACGCGCGCAGGGCCAGCTCGCGCACGTCCTCGGCCACGCGCTCCGGCAGCGCGGCGGGGATGGTGGCGATCTCGGCCCCGCTGAGGTATTTCGCCTCGTAGTCGAGCCAGTCGCCGGGCACGATGAGCTCGCCGGGCACCGAGACGTCCGGCGCGTCATGGCCGCCGAGCACGCCGCAGATGATCTCGCGCGCCGTCACGCCCTGCTCGACGACGGCCATCCCGTCGTGGGCCAGCGCCAGGTCCACGCCCGCGCGCAGCTCCTCCATGGAGGTGACCCGCGAGATGCCGATGGAGGAGCCCATGCCGGCCGGTTTGACGTACATCGGCCAGTCGAGCGACTTCACCAGGCCCCAGGGGTCGGTGGTGGTGCGCCACTCGTGCTCGGTGAACCACACGTGGGGAGTGACCGGGATGTCCTCCGCCGAGAACGCGCGCCGCATCGCGACCTTGTTCATGCCCACGGCCGAGGCCAGCACGCCGCAGCCCACGTACGGGATGCCCAGCGTCTCCAGGAGGCCCTGGACGACGCCGTCCTCGCCGAACGGCCCGTGCAGCGCGGGGAAGACCACGTCCGCCAGATCGGGCCGCGGCTCCACCGGCCATCTGCCCTGCCGGTCGATGATGACGGGGACGGGCTCGTACAGATCTTGCGGCAGGGCGTCGAGCACGGCCTGCGCCGACTGCAGCGACACCTCGTGCTCGGCGGACGGTCCGCCCGCCAGCACGGCCACGCGCACGCGTTCGGTCACGATCGATCAGCCTTCCTCGGTGGCACGGAGACAACGCCGCCGGCGGTACGGCGTTCCGCCGTCGCAGGACCAGCCCGCCGAGTGTCGGCTCTTCGCCTGACCGGTTACCAGGCCATTCGCTGTCCGCTTCCCGACCGCGGCGCGTCCGCGGGCGCCGCGGGTTTCACACGAGCAGGAGAGTGGCCAGTGCCGGGCCGAAGGCGCCGCCCAGCTGGTAGCACAGGGTGAACAGGCTCACGGCGGTGGCCCGGTGCTCGTGCGGCACGACCTCGCCCACGCGGGCCGCGTACCAGGCCATCGCCGCTGTGGCGGCGAACACCGCGAACGCGGTGGACGCCGCGGTGAGCACCGGCCACGGGGCGACCAGCGGCAGGGCGACGGCCACGGCGCCCGTGGCCGGCAGGACGGCCCGGGTGACGGCCGCACCGAGCCGGGAGGTCCACCGGGTGAACAGCAGCGAGGCGATCGAGCCGGCGGTCAGCATCATGAGCGTCGTCCACCCGATCCGCTCGCTCGTCCAGTGGTGTTCCAGCAGCCGGGGCACGGTGTAGAGCAGAGCGAAGTAGGAGGTGGACAGCGTGCCGGCCGCCGCTGCCGCGGTGATGAACGGCCGGGAGCGGATGACCGGCCGAGGGACGAACCCGGCGGGTTTCCTGCGGACGTGCCGGGCCAGCAGCAGGCCGGCCACGGCCGCGGCGGCGGCCGCCGCCAGTTCCAGGCGAGGGATGAGGACGAAGGCGCTGACCAGCGCCATCACCAGAAGGGTCCCGACGGTGTCCGTACGGGTGGCGCCGGCGCCTTCGCGGCTGTCGTGATGGGGGGCGCGGCGCAGGACGGCGGGGACGGCCAGCAGCGCGGGCAGGGACAGCAGCAGCGGCACCCGCCAGGAGATCGCCGACAGCGTGGAGCCGGCCAGCGGGCCGAATGCGCCGACCAGGCCGACCCCGGCGGTGACGGCGCCCGCTCGCGAGGTGGTCCCGGCCAGGGTGATGGCGATGGTGACCAGGCCGCCTCCGCCGGCGGCTTGGGCGGCGCGTCCGGCCAGCAACGTCGGCAGCGTCGGTGCGCCGGCGACCAGAAGGGTGCCGAGGAGGACGAGCGCGGCGTTGGCGAGCGTGGCGGCGCGGACGCCGCGGGTGCGCAGCAGCGCGGCGGTGAGCGGGGCGCCGAGGACGCCGCCCCAGCCGAAGGCGGTGGCGGCCCAGGTGGCGTCGGCGGCCGAGACGCCCAGGGCGCGGGCCAGCTCGGGGATGACGGTGATGGTGCTGTTGGCGCTGAGCGAGGTCGGCGTGGCCAGGAGCACGAGGTAAATAACGGCGATTCGTCTCTTTTGCACGGTTACGGCGATCACGTGCCTCAAAGTACACCAATCTGTTTCCTTTTGACACTGACTGGTGTACTTTTTCGTCGTTGGCGAGAACCCATGAGGAGAGACATGACCGAGCTCAACGTCCTGGCCCTGTCCGGCAGCCTGCGCGCGGACTCCCACAACACGGCCCTGCTGCACGCGGCCCGCGCGCTCGATCCCGGCGGGGTCGCCATCGACATCGATCGCGACCTGGGCCGGTTGCCCCTCTACAACCAGGACCTGGACACCGGCACGCCACCCGCTCCGGTCACCACGCTGCGTGCCCGCATCGCCGGAGCCGACGCCCTGCTGATCGCCACGCCGGAGCACAACGCCTCCGTTCCGGCCGCGCTGAAGAATGCCATCGACTGGGCCAGCACGGCACCCGAAGGGCTGCTGCGCGGCAAGCCCGTGGCCATCGCCGGCGCCTCACCAGGACCGTTCGGCTCAGTGCGCGCCCAGCTCGCCCTCCGCCAGATCCTGGCCTCGGTGGGAGCGGACGTCGTCGTCAAACCGGAGGTGACGGTCTTCCACTGCGACACCCGCTTCACGCACGATCGCCGGCTGACCGACCCCCACACCACCGACCTGCTGCACGAACTGCTCGACGCCCTGGCCGGCAAGGCCCGCCCGCGCGCCGGACACCCCTACACTGCACCGAGGAGTCTCCAGCGGGAAGGACGTCGATGACCCTGCGCCAGGCCGAGCCGTACGGCCGGCCGGAGAAGCGACAGGCGATCACCCGGGCCGCCCGCCGCGTCTTCGGCCGCGACGGCTACACCCGGGCCGGCGTGGACGCGATCGCCGCCGAGGCGGGGGTGTCCAAACGGACCATCTACCGGCACTTCACCGACAAGGAGCAGCTGTTCCTGACCGTGGCGCTCGAAGGCGCCGACGAGGTCACCGCGGCCATCGCGCAGATCATGGACCGGCACCTGCACAAGATCGTGGACCTGGAGCAGGACCTGATCGACTTCTCCCTCGACCGGGTCGCCGCGGTCACCGCCTTCCCCGACCACTTCGCCCTGGTCCGGGCCATCGAGGCTGAGGCGGCCCACATCCCGCCGCCGATTCTCGAGGCGTGGGTCGTCGCCGGCCCGCAGACCGGGCATCTGCGGCTGGCGCCGTACCTGCGCCGGATCGCCGAACGCGGCCTGCTCCGGATCGACGACGCCGACGTCGCCGCCGCCCACCTCACCCTGCTGACCGTCACCGACGTGAACCAGCAGACCTTCTACGGCGCCGTCCCCCTTCCCCAGGAAGAAGTCACCCGGCTCGTCACCGCAGGCGTGCGGGCCTTCCTCCGCAGCTATGCGGCCTCCGCCGCATAGCGCACATGCCCACCTCGTGGCGGACGCCGCTGGTGACGTGCTGTTTTGCAACACTCGGGCTCCCGGCAGCAATGAGGAGATTCGCAACGCGGCTGTCGCCCTTCGTCCGCCAGCACATCAACGTGATCGGCATCTTCTCCTTCGCCCGCCTGACCTTGGTCCCGCCGGCGTCGGGAGCGCAGATGAGTGGTTCGGTGCTTCACGCCGATGTCAGCTGACGCCCCTGCTCACACCAGGCACGGCTTCACCAGGTGACGTGGAGAGCCTTCGGGCCGGCGTCGACCCCGTCGCGGACCCACTCGACGCTCTCGGCCGTGCCCGCCAGGCGCAGACCGGGCAGCTGCCGGGCCAGCGCTCCGATCACGGCCGCGACCTCGAGGCGGGCCAGTGGCGCGCCGAGGCAGTAGTGCACGCCGTGCCCGAACACCAGTGACGGGCTCGATGTCCGCTCCGGCACGAAGGCGTCGGGATCGGCGAAGTGCCGGGGGTCGCGGTGTGCGGCCTCGAGCCGTACCAACACCAGGTCACCGGCTTGGATCCGCGTCCCGGCCAGCTCGACGTCGGTCTGGGCGAAGCGGGGGAAGGGCTCGCCGGTCTGCCCGGACTGCAGGCGCAGCACCTCCTCGACGGTCGCGCCGAGCCGCTCGGGGGCCGTGGCCAGGTGTCCCTCGCGCAGCAGCCTGAGCACGGCCGCGGAGATGGCGTTGCGGGCCGACAGGTATCCGGCGGAGACGATGGTGGCGGCCATGGCGACGAGCTCGCCGTCGCTGAGCCTGCCGTCCTCGGCGTCCCGTACGGTGATCAGGGAGCTGAGCAGGTCATCGCCGGGGTCCTCGCGCCTGGCCTCGGCCAGGGTGGCGGCGTACGCCAACAGCTTCTCCCATGCCTGCGCGCCCCGGGCCATCTCCTCCTCGCCGCCGAAGACGAAGTCGACACCGCCGGCGCCCACGGCCACGGCCTGGAAGTGCTCGCGGTCGGCGATCTCCACCCCGAGCAGCTCGCTGATCGCTGCGATCGACACGGGCCCGGCCACTTCCGCCACGAGTTCGGCGGGCGGTCCGCCCCGGGCGATCGCGGCCACGTGGTCGTCTGCGAGCCGCTCGACTCGATCGCGCAGCGCCTCGATCCCGCGCGGCCCGAACGCCTTCGACACCAGCCGCCGCAGCCGCCCGTGCGCCTCGCCGTCCTGGAAGAGCGTGTCGTTCCCGGGGTGCGCGGTCCCGGGCGGGGCGAGCCCGAACCTCCGGTCCGCCAGGATGGCGGCAACGGCGTCGTAGGAGGTGACGAGCCAGGCGGGCCCGCCGCCGGGGGTCTTCACCTGGGCGACGGGGGTGGTCTCGCGCAGGGCCGCGTACTCGGGAGGGGGCGTGAGGGGATCAGGGCGGTCGTACGGGAGCGTCATCGCCTTCGGTGCCTTTCTTGATGGGCAGCGGGTGGTTGCCCGCCTGGCCAAGTCAAGACGTTGACGTCGCGTCAAGGTCAAGCCGATGGGATTCCGGCTCTCTTGACCAACCCACCACAGGGCGGCCACATGCCTCCGTTAACGCAGGTAAGAGGCTACTTCGGTGGAAATTTCTTCATCGCTACGGGAGCCCCACTCCCGTCAGCCGGTCATAACGGTAGACCCGCACGCTGGAATCGGCGCGGTCCCGCAGCCCCTCGACGCGCACGACCAGCACGCCCTGGCGGACGCGGTCGTCGGTGCTGACGCGCAGCCAGGGCTCGCCGTCACGCAGCGCGGTGACCTCCTCCACCAGATCGCCCCCGCGCCCGGCCGCGATGGCGTACGTGCGGCCCTGCGGCGAAACGATGTCGATGCCGCCGTCCTGCCGGAGGGTGAAGGTGACGACGAGGTCGCCACGGCCGCCGTTCGCCTCCCCCACGAAGTCGTACAGCGGCGCCGGATCGCCCACGTAGTACTTCAGCCGGCCCAGACCGGTGACGTCCATGCCGTTGTAGAAATTACGGCCGGACGGGTCGAGCCAGAAGTGCGGATTGTGGGTGGGCGCGCTGAAGTCCGCACCGGAGTTGTACGAGATGTGCCAGTGCGGAGGATTGTCGGCGTGCAGCGTGTTGTTGGTCTCGATGCCCATCAGCACGAACCGGTGTCCCTTCGCCGCGGCGACGTCGACCATGCCGGAGTCCCGCAGGATGGTGTGCGCCGCGACGAGCTGGTGGATCACCGATCTGACCGGGCCTGCCGGCCACGGCACCGTCGTCCATGGGCCCGCGGCGCGGTCAGGGTCGTTGTGCTCGATCCGCCAGTTCATGCCTGGCGAGACGTCGGGATGGCTCCACACCTGCAGCGTCGGCTGGTTGGCGTCGGGCGAGGGCTGCGTCATCGGCAGCGTGAACGACACGCTGTGCCTGTCGCCGGGAACGCGGCGCAGCTCCAGCCGCGTGTCCTGGTGGACGACGGCCTCGACCCGCTCGTCCGGCCAGCGGACCGTGACCTCGATCCCCGCGGCGGTGTGCGGGCCCTGGACGAACGTGTAGTACTCCGCCCGAGAAGCCACGGAGTATTTCTCACCGGGCAGGATCTCGTAACCGGCGGGCAGCACGACCTCGGGCCGGCCGGGCTCGCCGGGGCGGCGACGTACGACGCGGAAGGCCGCGTAGGCGCTCTCCGCGGCCGAAGCGGCGCCGGGCAGCGCGACCGCCAGGCCGACGGCGGGCACGCCGGCCAGTAAAGCTCGCCGGGACAGGGAACCTGACATGGGGACGTTCCTCTCGATCGCGCCATGGGGCTGGGCCATCCGTCATACGGGAGGCACACCTTCATCCTCCGTCTCGCGGCCACCAGCGAAACCTCCCCTCCCCTAACGATCGGTGAACAGGGGAGCATCTATCCACGCCCTCACGACCGTGCTCGAAGCGGCGTGAGGCCGGCACACCGCTCCCGGCGACGTACCGGACGGTTGACGCGGACCGCGGTGCAGCGCAGGTCGTCCCTGATGACGCCCAGCTCGCGCTCTTCACTAAGGTGCAGTCAGTGGGTGCTCAGGTCTGTCGTCTTCTACGGATCTTGTCCGCCCTCCTGCCCGTTCCGGAGGCCGATCCGCGGAGCCACGCGCCGTTGCGCTGGGCGCGACTGCGCGGCCATGGTGAGAATCGAGGTCGGCGCCCAGGTGGAAGCCGCAGTGAAGTGTCCTGACATGTCGCGCGGTGCGCGCCTGACCGCCCACGGTTCCGTCTCCACGGCCCTGGCTCTGCGCAGCGATCGCGCCCTGCGCGAGCTCGTGGACACGGCCCTGCCGATCGGATCCGGCATCGGCGGGACGTCGGCCCTGCTTGAGGTCGCCGGAACCCCGGTCTTCGTGAAGCGGGTGCCCCTGACCGACCTGGAGAGGCGGCCCGAGCACGTCCGGTCCACGGCGAACCTGTTTGATCTGCCCGACTTCTGTCACTACGGCGTCGGCATCATCGGCGGGCCGGGCTTCGGAGTCTGGAGGGAGCTCGCCGTGCACACCATGACGACGAACTGGGTGCTGGCGGCGGAACACGAGGGCTTTCCCCTGATGTATCACTGGCGGGTGTTGCCGGACTCGACGCCCCTGCCCGACGAACTGGCCGACGTCGAGCGGGCTGTTGCCTACTGGGGCGGCGGATCGCAGGTACGCCGCCGGATCCAGGCCCTGCGGCAGTCGTCGGCGAGCGTCGCGCTGTTCCTGGAGTACATCCCGCAGAACCTGCACCAGTGGCTGGGCGCTCAGGTCGAGGCAGGGGGCCGAGCCGCCGGCCGGGCCTGCGTCATGGTGGACAGGGAACTGGCGGCCGGCGTCTCCTTCATGAACAGCCGCGGGCTCCTGCACTTCGACGCGCACTTCGAGAACATCCTGACCGACGGCCGGCGCCTGTACTTCGCCGACTACGGCCTGTCCATCTCCTCCGGGTTCGAGCTGTCGCCGGCCGAGGCCGGCTTCTTCGACCGCCACCAGACCTACGACCGCTGTTACAGCGCCACCTATCTGACGAACTGGCTGGTCACCGCTCTGTACGGACTCCGGAGAGAGGACAGCGAGGGGCGCTACGCTCTGGTGCGCGCCTACGCGGAGGGCGAGCGCCCCGCAGGAATCCCGGAGGAGGCCGCGGCCGTCCTCGCCCGGCACGCGCCGGTCGCCAAGGTGATGTCCGACTTCAACCGCGCGTTCCAGCGCCAGAGCAGGCGGACCCCGTACCCGATGGAGGCGATCCGCCGGCTCGGCGGGATGCGGAGCTCATCGTCATGCTGACGTACGCGTGGAGGCCGGCCCCGGCATGGATGGCTCACCGGCTTCCCGGCGCCCGCAGGTGTCGTCGGCAGGACGTAGGGAACCACCGGCCGGCCTGAGCATCGAAGCCTCAGGAAGCGTCGCGGTACAGGTCACGTCTCTCGGGCAACGGCTCGAGGCCGGCCGACTGGTAGGTGGCGACGGCGCCGACGTTGGAGCTGGGGGTGCACACGTCCACGCTGGACGCGCCCGCCTCCTGGAGTGCGCGCGCCGCGGCGACCGTGATCGCCCGGCCGTAACCGTGACCGCGGTGCGCGCGGTGCACCCCCAGCGGCTCTATCAGCCCTGGCCTGCCCGCACCCGCCGACCACACCGTCACGGCCGCCACCGCCTCGCCCCGCTCGTCGCGTACGGCCAGGCACCGCGCGCCGGCATACGGCGCGCCTGCCGCCATCGCGTGCCAGCGCTCCTCGGTGAACGTCGACCCGTCGAACGACGCCCGCAGGACCGCGGCCCACTCAGGCGCCTGTTCCGGCCCGACCACCTCGACGCGAAAACCGGGATCCGGCACAGGCGCGCCCAGGTCACGCCGGAGCGGCGTCCACGCCTCGCCGCTCTCCCAGCCGTCCCCGGACAGCAGGTCCCGGACCAGCGCGCCCATCGGCGCCTCGACGTACACCTTGCCCTCGGGCAGCACACCGCGCTCAGATGCCGACACGTCGCCGGCCACCTGCCGCGCCAGCTCCTCGTCCTGCCACGCCTGCGGAGCGAACGCCAGCCGCACCAGGTCCGCGCCATCGAGCAGCCCGACGGCCAGAATGTCCCCAGCCCGGCTCCAGGTCCGCGTAGCCTGCGCAGTCCGCTCCGCGCCGAACCGCCAGAACCACCCCAAGTCCCCCGGATGCACCTGCACGGGCTGCCCGTCGTGCTGCCACTCCCCCAGCACTCGCACCACGTCACCGAGCCCGTCGACCCCGGGCCCGCCCATCTCGATCGTCATCCCCCAATCACACACCACCCCGCCGCCCCTCCGCACCCGGATTTCCGGCCCGCGGCTGGCGACCGCGGTCGCCGTGGTCACGCCCCGCGCCCGGCCGCCCCGCGTCAGGCCGGGCCGAGGACGCAGAACTCGTTGCCCTCCGGGTCGGCCAGGACCGTCCACGGGACGTCGCCCTGGCCCACGTCGGCGGGCGTCGCGCCGAGCTCCTTCAGGCGCGCGACCAGCTCCGCCTGATGGGCCGCAGAGGTGGTGGCGAGGTCGAGGTGCACGCGGTACTTCACCGTTTCGGGGTCCGGGACCCTGACGAGGTCGACGTAGAAGGCGCCGGGGTCCGGCCAGGCGAAGCCCTCGGGTTCGAGGTTGGTCACGCCGGGTCCCTCGCTGGAAACGCCCCAGCCGAGCGCCTGCGCCCAGAACCGGCCGAGCGCCGAGTCGTCCCGAGCCTTGATGTTCACCTGGACCGGTCGCAGTGCCATGCCGCCAACCCTATGCCCGGAGGATGCCGTGCTTTGACACCTCCTATGGATAACCGCTATCTATTAGCCAACCGTTAGGGAGGTGCCATGCAGGACGCGGTGCTGGCGATGCTCGCCAAGGAGCCGTCGCACGGATACCACCTGCACGCTCGGCTGCGGCGCAGCCTTGGCCCGCTGGGCGAGTCGATGAACCGCGGTCAGATCTACGTGACGCTGAACCGGCTGGAGCGAGCGGGGCTCGTGGCCTGCGAGCGGGCGGACGGCCTGCCTGAGCGGCCGGAGCGCAAGATCTACGCGCTGACGCCGGCCGGGCAGCAGCGCGTGGCCGCCTGGCTGGCCGAGGTGGGCTGGCCGAAACCGGACCTGGCGGAGTTCCATCTCAAGCTCGCCGCCGCCGCGGCGGCCCGGCTGGCCGACCCGGTGGAGCTGGTGGCGGCGCAGCGCCGCGAGCTGCTGCGCCGGCTGCGCGAGGCGCAGCAGGCCGCGCTGGCCGAACCGGCAGGATCGGGCGCCGGCCTGCTGCTGGAAGGGGTCGTGCTGCGGCTGCAGGCCGACCTGCGCTGGCTGGACGCCTGCGAGCGGGCCTGGTCCAAGGCCGATGACGAAGTCGAGGGTGGATGAACGTGCCGAGTGCCGCGGTCCGGGCCTGCGGGCTGGTGAAGACGCATGGCCAGGGACAGGGCCGGGTCCGCGCGGTGGACGAGGTCGACCTGGAGGTGCCTCAGGGACAGACGCTGGCGGTGATGGGGCCCAGCGGCTGCGGGAAATCCACGCTGCTGCACCTCCTTGGCGGCCTGGAACGGCCAACCGGCGGGGAGGTGTGGGTGGCCGGGCGGCGCATCGACACGCTGAGCGAGCGGGCCCTGGCGCGCATGCGCCGCCGGTCGGTGGGATTCGTCTTCCAGGCCTTCCACCTGGTGGAGGAGTTGTCGGCGGCCGAGAACGTGGAGCTGCCCGCGCTGCTGGCCGGACGCCCGCGCCGCCAGGCCAGGCGCCGCGCCGGCCTGCTGCTGGAACGGGTCGGGCTCGCCGCGCGCTCCCGGCACCTGCCCTCGCAGCTGTCGGGCGGGCAACGCCAGCGGGTCGCCGTCGCCCGCGCCCTGGTCAACGACCCGCTGGTCGTCCTGGCCGACGAGCCGACCGGCAACCTCGACACCGCGGCGACCCTCGACGTGCTGAGGATCTTCCAGGAACTGCGTTCCGCCGGGCAGACCCTCGTGATCGTCACGCATGACGAGCGGGTGACGGCCACGGCGGACCGGCTGGTCTCGATGCGCGACGGGATGTTCGTCGACGACACCCGGCTGACCGGCTCGCAGCCGCGCGGGCTCGGCGGGCTGATCGGGCTGGAGGGCTGAACGTCATGGGTTCCCTCGTGCTCGTCCTGCGCCTGGTCCTGGCCGACCTGCGCAGGCACCGGGCCCAGGCCGCGATGCTGCTGCTCGCGGTGACCGTGGCCACCGCCACGATGGCCCTGGGCCTGTCCCTGCGGGGCGTGAGCGACGCGCTGTACGAGCAGACCCGCGCGGCCACCGCCGGGCCGGACGTGGTGGCGCTCTCCGGCGCCGCGGGCCCCGCCGTGACCTCGGCCCTGGCCTCGCTGGCGAGCGCTCCCGACGTGATCGCCCACCACGGCCCCTACCGCATCGTCTACGCCGACCTCACCACGCGCGATGCCACGCCGTCCCGCGTGGTGGTGCACGGCTTCGCCGACAAGCCCGGCCCGGTCAACCGGCCGCTGGTGACCGCGGGCCACTGGGTACGCTCCGGCGGCACCGTCCTCGAGCGCGGCTTCGCCACCGCGCTGGGCGCCGGCGTCGGCGACCGCGTCACCATCGCCGGCCGGCCGTACCCCGTCGTCGGGATCGCCGTGACCGCGGCCACCTCCGTCTACCCCGGTGCGTCGCAGATCGGCCCGGGCGGCGGGGGGAGCGACTACAGCGGCCTGGCCTGGATGACCCGGGAGGACGCCCGCACGCTGGCCTCGTCCCGTGATCTCCCGGTGACCACGGCCGTGGACCTCAAGTTGCGCGACCCCGCCGCCACCGAAGCCTTCCGCGACGCCCACCGCGACCCCGCCATGCCCGTCAACTTCCACTCCTGGCAGTTCACCGCCGCAGCGGACATGGGCCTGCTCAAGAACAGCCAGCCGATCCTGGTCGTCGGGAGCTGGCTGCTCAGCTTCCTGGCCATCACCGGAGTGGCGGCACTGGCCGCGGGACGCGCCGTCGAGCAGACGCGCCGCGCCGGGCTGCTCAAGGCCGTCGGCGCCGCACCGGGCCTGATCGCCGCCGTCCTGCTCACCGAGTACCTGGCGCTGGCGCTGGCCGGCGACGCCCTGGGGCTGGTGATCGCCCGCCTGGCCGCGCCCGTCATCGCCAGCCCCACCGCCAGCCGGATCGGCGAGGCGGCAGGACCGAGCGGCGCCACCGTGGCCACGGCGACCGTCCTCGCCGTGGCGGTGGCGGTCCTGTCCACGCTGCGTCCCACGCTGCGCACCCTGCGCACGGCGACCGTCACGGCGCTGACCGCGCCCGCGCACCAGCCCCGCCACCGGCCGTGGCTCACCTCGCTGTCGGCGCTGCTGCCCACGCCGCTGCTGCTCGGGCTGCGGCTGACCGCCCGCCGTCCGGGCCGCGCCGTGCTGCAGGCGTGCTCCACCGCCACCACGGTGATCGGGATCGTCACCCTGCTGACCCTCCACGCCCAGCCCGAGAGGGGCTACGGCCTGAACGGCTCCGCCGTCCTGCCCAACCTGCGGGGCGAGCACGACCGCCTGCTGATGCTCGCCGTCACCGTCCTGCTGATCGCCCTCGCCGTCGTGAACACCATCACGTTCACCTGGACCACCGCCATGGAAGCCCGGGCGACCATGGCCGTCGCCCGCACGCTCGGCGCCACCCCGGGGCAGGTCTCCGCAGGGCTGTCCGCCGCCCAGCTCCTGCCCGGCGTGCCCGGCGCCCTCATCGGCGTCCCTCTCGGCACCGGCCTGCTCTCGCTCTTCGCCGCCAGGAACGCGGTGGACCCTCCCTCGTCCTGGCTGCTCGGCGCCGTGATCGCGACGCTCCTCGCGACGGCGGCACTCACCGCCCTGCCCGCACGCCTGGCGGCGCGCCGGCCCGTGGCGCAGGCCCTCAGCACCGAAACAGCGTGATCCGGACCGCCGCCGGAACCGCATAGGGACGAGCGCGGTCCGCCCCGGGCTGATCCCGGCCACGGGTGAGGGACCCCTCACCGTCACGCAACATCACACAAAGTATCCGGCGCGTTACGTTCAGTAGGCGATAAGCCGATCTTACAGGCGGGCACCGCTCCCCGCCCCAAGCGAACCGACGGCTCCGGCGGACCCGGAGCGCAGCGAAAGCGAGGTGGCGGGTGCATCTGACCCCGCACGAACAGGAACGCCTGCTGATGCACGTGGCCGCGGACGTGGCACGCAAACGCAAAGAACGGGGGATCACGCTCAACTACCCGGAAGCGGTCGCCATCCTGACGGCCTACGTGCTCGAAGGCGCCCGGGCGGGCACAAGCGTGGAAAAGCTCATGGCGATGCCGCAACCGCCAGAACCACCCGTGCTCACCCCCGAAGACGTCATGGACGGGGTCGCGGAGATGATCCGCGACCTCCAGATCGAGGCCACCTTCCCCGACGGCAGCAAAATGGTCACCCTCCGCGACCCCATCCCGGCGATCACCAGAAAAGCACCACTCCTTCACCCCGGCAAGATCGACCACCCGCGCGACGCCGGCCCTGTCGCCTTCAACACCGGCCGCGAGGTCACGACCGTGACGGTCACCAACACCGACGACCGTCCCGTCCAGGTCGGCTCCCACTACCACTTCTACGAGGCGAACGCCCTGCTCGACATCCAACCCGGCCGCGACCTCGCCTACGGCAAGCGCCTGAACATCCCCGCCGGCAGCTCGGTGCGCTTCGAACCCAACTGCCCACTGGAGATCGAACTGGTGCCCATCGAAGGCACACGCATCATCGAAGGCCTCAACGGCAAGGTCGGAGGCGAACTCCATGCTTAAGCCCCCGGCACCAGAGCCCGCCCCGCCCGCGCCCCAGCCCTCACGCCACGAACGCCATCAGCCACTCACCCGCGAGCAGTACGCCGACCGGTTCGGCCCCACCACCGGAGACCGCATCCGCCTGGCCGACACCGACCTGCGGATCGAAATCACCGAGGACTGGTGCGGCGGCCCCGGCCACAGCGGAAACGAGATGATCTTCGGCGGCGGCAAGGTGATCCGGGAATCGATGGGCCAATCCTGCGCGCCACGCGACTCCACCCGCTTCGGCGCCCCCGAACCCCCCGACACGGTCATCACCGGCGCGGTCATCCTGGACCACTGGGGCGTGGTCAAAGCCGACATCGCCATCCGCGACGGCCGCATCACCGCACTCGGCAAGGCCTACAACGACGAAACCATGGACCGGCTGCACGACGGGCACACCACCGCCACCGACTTCGTGATCGGCCCGGAAACCGAGGTCATCTCCGGCAACGGCAAGATCCTCACCGCGGGCGGCGTGGACACCCACGTACACTTCATCTGCCCCGAACAGATCCACGAGGCACTGGCCTCCGGAGTCACCACCCTCATCGGCGGCGGCACCGGCCCCGCCGAGGGAAGCACCGCCACCACCGTCACACCGGGCTCCTGGCACATCGCCCGGCTGTTCGCGGCGCTGGACGCCTTCCCGGTCAACATCGGACTGCTCGGCAAAGGCAACACGATGTCCACGGAGTCGCTGCTCAACCAGGTGGAGGCGGGCATCCTGGGCTTCAAGATCCACGAAGACTGGGGCGCGACCCCGGCCGTCCTGCGCCGGTGCCTGCAAGTGTGCCGCACGACCGGCGTCCAACTCGCCCTGCACGCCGACTCCCTCAACGAAGCCGGCACCGTCGACAACACCATCGCCGCCATCGGCGACCACCCCATCCACGTCTTCCACGTCGAAGGCGCGGGCGGCGGCCACGCCCCAGACATGATCAAAATGGCGGGCCTGCCGAACGTCCTCCCCGCCTCCACCAACCCCACCCGGCCCTACACCGTCAACACGGTCAAAGAGCACATCGACATGGTGATGATCTGCCACCACCTCAACCCGATGGTGCGGGAAGACCAGCAATTCGCCGATTCGCGGGTCCGGCCCGCCACGATGGCCGCCGAGGACATCCTGCACGACCTCGGCGCCATCTCCATCATGTCGTCCGACGCCCAGGCCATGGGCCGCATCGGCGAAGTGATCATGCGGACGTGGCAGACAGCCCACGTGATGAAACACCGACGCGGCCCTCTCGAGAACGACCGAAACGGCGCCGACAACCACCGGGCCCGCCGCTACATCGCCAAATACACCATCAACCCGGCCATCGCACACGGCATCGACCACGAGGTCGGCTCAGTCGAGGTGGGCAGGCTGGCCGACCTGGTGTTGTGGGAGCCGAAGTTCTTCGGCGTCAAACCGCACCGAGTGATCAAAGGCGGCCAGATCGCCTACGCCCAGATCGGCGACGCCAACGCCTCCATCACCACGCCACAGCCGATCCTGCCCCGCCCGATGTGGGGAGCCACCGGCCACGCCCCCGCCGCCAACTCCGTCAACTTCGTCACCGCACGGGCCATCGAATCCGGCCTTCCCGGACGGGTCAACACCGACAAAACGTTCAGCCCCATCCGCGACACCCGCAAAATCTTCAAAAAGGACATGCGCCACAACGGCGCCACACCCCGCATCGAAGTCGACCCCAACACCTACGAAGTCACGATCGACGAGGAGACCATCGACCACCACCAACCACCGGCCGACCTGCCCATGGCCCAGCGGTACTTCCTGTTCTGACCACCACGAACAAGGACACCCCATGAACCGCGCCGCACTGCTCCTCCTCGCCGACGGCCGCTTCCCCTCCGGCGGGCACGCCCACTCGGGCGGAGCCGAGGCGGCCGTCACCACCGGGCGCGTACACGACGCGGCAAGCCTGCGAGAATTCTGCCGCGGCCGGCTGCACACCAACGGCCTCGTCGCAGCCGGACTGGCCGCCGCAGCCGCCACCGGCCACGACCCACTCCTCCTGGAAGAAGCCGCCGACGCCCGCACCCCCACCCCCGCCCAACGGCAGGTCACACGCACACTCGGCCGACAACTCCTGCGCGCCGCCCGCGCCACCTGGCCCTCCCCCGAACTCGACACCCTGGCCGCAGCCCGGCCACGCGGCACACACCAGCCCATCGTCCTCGGCCTGACCGCCCGCGCCGCGGGCCTGACCCCCCAAGACGCCGCCCACGCGGCCGCCTACGACAGCGTCAGCGCCCCCGCCACCGCCACCGTCCGCCTGCTCAGCCTGGACCCCTTCGACGCCACCGCCATCCTCGCCCACCTGACCACCGACCTCGACCACATCGCACAACACGCCACCGACGCCGCGCAACGCCTCCGCACCGAGGGCGTCGCGGCCCTGCCCGCACGCTCCGCCCCACTACTCGACATCACCGCCGAACAACACGCCGCCCGCCCGACGCGACTGTTCGCCTCCTGACCCACCCGTCCCACCACAGGAGCACCATGCACCTGCACCACAACCACGAACCCCCCGAAAATCACCCGCACGGCCCCGGCCACTCCCCCTCCCCACACCCCGGCAGCCACCACCGCGCCCTGCGCATCGGACTGGGCGGACCAGTCGGCACCGGCAAGACCGCCACCGTCGCCGCCCTCTGCCGCGCCCTACGCGACGACCTGTCCATCGCCGTCATCACCAACGACATCTACACCCGCGAAGACGCCGAATACCTGCTACGTGAAGCCGTCCTGCCCACCGAACGCATCAGAGCCGTCGAAACCGGCGCCTGCCCCCACACCGCCATCCGCGACGACATCTCCGCCAACCTCGAAGCCGTCGAAGACCTCGAACACCGGCTCGGCCCCCTCGACCTCATCCTCATCGAATCAGGCGGCGACAACCTCACCGCGACCTTCTCCAAAGGCCTGGCCGACGCCCAGATCTTCGTCATCGACGTCGCCGGCGGCGACGACATCCCCCGCAAAGGCGGCCCCGGCATCACCACCTCCGACCTCCTCGTCATCAACAAAACCGACCTCGCCCCACACGTCGGCGCCGACCTGCACACCATGGCCCGCGACGCCAAGGCCCAGCGCGGCGACCTGCCCGTCGCCTTCACCGCCCTCAGAACCGAAGACGGCGTCAAACCCGTGTCCGACTGGCTCCGCCACCGCCTGACCGCCTGGACCACGGCCACCACATGACCCTCACCACCCAGACCGCACCCGGCGAACCCACCACGCTCGGCGTACACGCCACCGCCCGCATCAAAGCCACCCGAACAGGAAAGACCACCACCCTTCCCCTCCTCCACGGCTCCGGCCCCTTCGACCTGCGCCGCACCCACCCCCACGGCGACCACGCGCGCGTCTGCATCATCGGCGCCATGAACGCCCCCCTCGGCGGCGACCGGCTCCGCATCGAAGCCACCGCCGAAGCGGGCGCCCACCTGCACATCACCACCGCCGCCGCCACCATCGCCCTGCGCGGCCCCACCCCCGGCCACGCCACCTACGACCTGCACCTGACCGCGGCCGACCAGGCAAGTCTGCACTGGCTGCCCCAGCCGCTGATCTCCGCCGCCGGCAGCAACCTCCGCCAAACCTGCACCGTCGAACTGGCCCCCACCGCACGCTTCGTCCTGCGCGAAGAACAGGTCCTCGGCCGCACGGGCGAGACGCCCGGCCGGCTGACCACCCGCCTCACCGTCAGCCGCGACGGCCACCCACTCCTGGACCAGGAGACCCGCTACGGACCGGACGCCCCCGGCTGGGACGGCCCCGCCGTCCTGGCCGGCCACCGCGCCGCCGGCCAGCTCCTCATCGTCGACCCGGCCCTCGACGACCGGCCACCCACCGTCAGGCTGCTGGACGATGACCCGGCGCACGGGCAGGCCGTGCTGACCCCGCTCGCGGGCCCCGCCGTCCTGGTCACCGCCCTCGCCACGGACACGCTGCACCTGAGCCGCCTCCTCGACGCGGCTCAGGCCCTCACCTGAACGCGGAGCTCTCTTGCAGTGGAGTACGGGCGAAGCCCGTGCCTTGTGGGAACAGGAGGTCAGTGAAACCGGCCGGGGCCTTTACATTGTAGATCAATCGAGGATCTCGACGTAGCCGTCAGTCCCGTGAACGCGGATCCGCTGCCCGTCCCGGATCAGCCGGGTGGCCTGCTCCACGCCCACCACGGCCGGCAGGCCGTACTCCCGCGCGATCACCGCCCCGTGCGTCATGAGGCCGCCCACCTCCGTCACCAGTCCGGCGACGGTGACGAACAGCGGCGTCCAGCTGGGGTCGGTGAAGGCGGTGACCAGAATGTCGCCCTCCTCCAGGTCGGCCCGCGCCATGTCCATGACGACACGGGCACGGCCCTCGACGGACCCGGCCGAGACCGGAAGGCCGACCAGCGCGCCGGGCGGGGCGTCCTCGCTCCGGTACCGGCCCGTGATGACCTCGCCGTCCGACGTGAAGACCCGGGGCGGAGTGAGCGGCTCGTACGAGCGGAACGCCGCACGCCTTTCCAGCACGAGCTCGGCGTCCACCTTGTTGGTGCGCACGACGTCCTGCAGCTCCTCGAACCTGAGGAAGAAGATGTCGTCATTCTCGCGCAGAACGCCGGACGCGACGAGGCGATCGGCTTCCTGCAGCAACGCCTGCTTGTAGGCGAAATAGCGGCGGATCATGCCGTACTTGGGGTATTCCCGGTAGCCGGCGAAGGTGCGGACGCGGTCGATCATCCGCTTGGTCTCCTCCGCCTTCTGCTCCCCGTGGGGCAGGGCGCGCAACCTTGCCAGCAGTTCCTGCTCCTTCCGCTGCGCCTCCTGGCGTCCCTGTTCGAAGCGTCGTTCGCCGGCGCCCGGCTCGAAGTTCTTGATGTTGCCGAGAATGGTGCGCACGAGCATGGCGGGATTCTCGCTCCAGCGCGTTCTGGTGATGTCGATCTCGCCCGCGCAGCGCATGCCGTACTCGTCGAGGTAGGTGCGGATGGCGTCATGCGCCTCCTGCCCGCCGGCCAGCCCGGGCAACTCCCCCAGGAAGGCGTCGCCCTCGCGGCCTTCGTCCACGACGCGGTGCAAGAACGCCACGACGTCCGCGTGCGGCCGGATCGTGTCAGCGACGTCGAGGAGCGCCAGCCCCATCTCCGACGTGACGTTGTGGGGGACGGACTGCGTGAGCGTGTCGGCCGCGTTCTTCTCGCCCAGCCACGCCTCCAGGCGGTCGTTGAGCCACCAGGCCGCATCGAACCCCGCCATGATCACCTGGTGGCTCCGCGGGTCGAACAGGACCCGCTTCAGCTCCGCGATGTCGTCCAGGATGAAGTCGAGCAGCGCCGGCCCGGACAAACTCCGGATCTTGCCCCGCAGGGTGGCGACGGACTCCTCGTTGTTCCGGATCAGCTGGGCCACGATGGCCGGATCGGCCTCGATCGGTGCGGGTGAGTCACCGGCGGGCGCGGCGCCGGAATCGTCGTCAGGAAGCGAGGGCAGGAAGTCGCCGCGGTCGACGACGCTCTGCAACGCGTCCCTGATGAGCGGGTCGGACCTCCCCAGCCCTTCGATGAGGTTCGCGCGGCCCGAGGGCCTCGCCAGGAGGGGGGCCACGTCGACGAACAACCGTCCGCCGGCCTCGTGCATCGACCGTGGGGTGGTCAGACACCACAGGGAGAGTCCCAGCGGCTTCATCGCGTCGGTCATCATCTGCTGGTGACCGACGGAGACGTAGAGGTGGTTCTCCTGGTCATCGGTCGCGGGAAGGGGGAACAGGGTGGTGATCGGCCGGCTCTGGACGATGTGGAAGTCGTCGCCGGCCAGGCACCACTCGATGTCCTGGGGCCGGCCGAAGTGCTCCTCGACGCGCCGGCCCAACCGCACCAGGCGCACGACCTGCGCCTCCGTCAGGGCCGGCTGTGCCTGCCGCCCCGGATCGGTCGGCGCCTCCCGCGTGCCGCCCCCCGGCGACG
The DNA here is from genome assembly GCF_055586745.1 of Nonomuraea sp. NPDC049378. Lineage (NCBI taxonomy): Bacteria > Bacillati > Actinomycetota > Actinomycetes > Streptosporangiales > Streptosporangiaceae > Nonomuraea > Nonomuraea sp. NPDC049378. The sequence goes on along the minus strand of NZ_JBVJHP010000024.1, from coordinate 69,640 downwards.
CCTGGACGAAGCGCGTCTTGGTGGCGACCTCCGCGGTGACGACCTGATCGTCGCGCACCGTGTAGACGTCCCCGGCGACCAGACCGGACACCAGCGCCTCGCCGAGCCCCCAACCGGCCTCCACGGTGGCGACCCTCCGGTTGGAGGTCACGGGATCCGCCGTGAAGAGGATCCCGGCCGCGTCGGGGAACACCATCTGCTGGACGACCACCGCCATCCGTACCTTCCGGTGGTCGAAGCCGTTACGGCACCGGTAGGTCACCGCCCGCTCGGTGAACAGCGAGGCCCAGCAGCTTCGGACGTACCGCACGACGGCCTCCACGCCCACGACGTTCAGGTAGGAGTCCTGCTGGCCCGCGAAGGACGCGGTGGGCAGGTCCTCGGCCGTCGCGCTGGAACGCACCGCGTAGGAGGTCCGCTCCCCGAACCGGGCGAGCGCCCCGCTGATCGCCGCCACCAGATCGTCGGGGACCGCGATGCCTTCGACGGCGCGCCGGACATCGGCGCTCAGGGTGCGGATCGCCTCGCGATCGTCCGGGTTCACTCGTGCCAGCAGGTCAAGCTGAGCGTCGATCGACGGGGCCCCGGCCACGACCCGCTCGAAGGCGTCCGTCGTGACGCAGAAGCCGTCCGGCACGCGGACGCCGTCGATTCGCGAGAGCTCGCCCAGGTGCGCCCCCTTCCCTCCGACCTCTGCGATGTTCGTCGCATCGATGTGCTCGAAGCCCATCACGTAACCCAATTTTCCGTGCTCCATCGTTCGTCGGGTGGTTCGCAGTGGGCAAGTATGGAGCACTTTCCGAGGTCTCATGAGGCGCCAGGATCTGCTATAAAGTAAAAGTGGCGGGAGGAGGCTCTCAACCCTCGCCAAGGCCTTGACGCTCAGGCTCGGCCCTCTCTTCCCTTTCAGGGCCCGATGTCCCGCGCAGGCAGCGGAAGCAGTCAAGAAGAGTGACGCATCCAGAGCATCTCCAGCCCCAGGACGATGGCGCACAACACCGCCACGGACCCCGGAACGGCCACCGACGCCACGTGGATCAGGCTGCTCTCGTCCGGCAGGAAAAGGTCCACCCATCCCAAGGCGAGGGCCAGGGCGGTGGAGATCCCGCCGACCCTGGAGGTCCATCCGAACATGCGCGCATGCCACGGGCCCGAGGCCGCCGACTCCCTCGACCGCACGTCGATGCTGAAGAAAATCAACAAGACGGCGAGAAACGAGATCAGGGTGACCATCTCGGCCGACGGCATCGGGCACATGGTACGGACCATAACCCACCGTCGATTCCCGCCCTTCGCGGCCGCGGGGCGTGTCCGTCAAGGTCATGGCGCTTCGATCCGCACAACTAGGAGCAGCGGCTCGCACCGACCCGGCCTTTACCATGTCGCAGGTGACCACCTACGGCGACACCGACGCGTTCGAACATCTCGACTTCTCCGTTCTGCCGCAGCGCCAGCAGCGCATCCTGGCCACGATCCGGGACTGGGTGGTCAGGTACGGTTATCCACCGAGCACACGCGAGATCGGCCGTGCGGTCGGGCTCCGGTCGTCCTCGTCGGTGGCGAGACACCTCAGAAGCCTGGAGGAGCAGGGTTTCCTCCGCCGGGGCACGTCGATGACCCGGCCGATCGACGTGCGTCTGTTCCTGCGGGCCGCGCCGCCGGAACCGGCCGCGGACGTGGTGACCGTGCCCGTGGTCGGGGACATCGCCGCGGGCATCCCCATCCCGGCGGACGAGCACGTGGACGGCACGCTCCTTCTCCCCCGCGACCTCACCGGACGCGGCGACGTGTTCGCCCTCCGGGTGCGGGGCGACTCGATGATCGACGCGGCGATCTGCGACGGCGACATCGTCGTCGTACGGCAGCAGCCCGAGGCTCACTCGGGCCAGATCGTCGCCGCGATGATCGACGGTGAGGCCACCGTCAAGGTGTTCCGCCGGCGCGACGGCCACGTCCGTCTCGAACCACGCAACCCCGCCTACGACATCATCGACGGCGACGATGCCGTCGTGCTGGGCATCGTCGTCTCTGTCGTACGCAGCGTCTGATCCACCGGCCGGCGGCTGCGCGACGCGGCGTGCGTGCATTCCCAGCCAGCCCAGGTGACGTGGCCGGATGCCCGTGAGCAAGCGATCAGGACGGGTACGGGCCCCACGCGGCCCGACCCGAGGTGGACGGCTTGCGGCCCAGCTTGCCGGCCCGCACCTGCACGGCGAGGCTGTCGAGGATGACGCGGCTGCTCATCAGGCAGGTCATCTCCGCCCAGTCGTAGGGCGGAGAGCACTCCACGATCTCGATCCCGGCCAGGCCGGGCTCGGAGACGAGCCGTACCAGGTTGAGCGCCTCGCGGGGCAGCAGGCCGCCGGGCTCCGGCCAGCCGGTGCCGGGCACGAACCCGGCATCGATCACGTCGATGTCGAAGGACAGGTAGACCGCCCTGGCATTCTTCCAGGCGATCTCCAGCGCCATCTCGGCGACCTTCTCCACGCCGGCGCGTTCGACGTCTCCCACCGTGATGATCGTGGTGCCCCGCTCCCGGCCCACCTTGACGCCGGCGCGCGGCGATTGCCAGCCGCCGATCCCGATCTGGACGAGGTTGGTGGCCGGGGCGTTCTTGATGTTGGTCGCGTGGAACCAGGGCGTGGTGTGCATGCGCTCGTCGAGGTCGGTCTCCTGGGTGTCCACGTGCCGGTCGAAGTGGATGATGCCGATGTTGCCGTCCACGTGTGGGGTCAGGCCGCGGACGGTGGGGAAGCCGATTGAGTGGTCGCCCCCCAAGACGACCGGGAAGACGCCCTGCGACATCACGTGCGACATCGCCTGGCTGATCTGGTCGAAGGACTTCTCCAGGTTGCCGGGGATGGTGAACACGTCGCCGATGTCGACCATGTTGAGCTGCTCACGCAGGTCCACGCCCAGCTCGTAACAGTACGTGCCGAACAGGCCGGTGCAGCGGCGGATGCCCTGGGGACCGAACCGGGTGCCCGGCCGGTAGGTCGCGCCGGCGTCCAGCGGCACGCCGAACACGGCCACCTCGGCGTCGCCCACGGCGTGGACGTCGTCGATGTACGGGCATTTCAGGAAGGTGCCGGTTTCGCCGGCGAAATGCGGTAGCTCGCCTCTGGCGAAGGTCGAGATGGTCCGGTCCTCGATCGTGGGGGCGCCCTCCAACCCGTGCGCCAGGCGTTGTTCGATCTCCTCCTGGTGCCTGCGCGTGGGCAACTCGCCCTCGACCCGCTGGGCCCACGCGCCTTCCCGGTCAGTCTGCTCGGCCATGGAACCTCCTCTGCGAGTCAGGGGGAGTGGAGAAGCCGTACCCGGGCAGGAGCAGGTCACACGGGATCAAGATCAGCCGCGGACGCACGCCGAGCCGGTGGGCGAGTTCCCGCGGAGCGTGAGGAGTTTCCGATCGGGCGTGCGGTGGGACAGACCTCGCATGGACCGCATGTGGGACGTGGCGATCGTGGGAGCGGGACCGGCGGGCTCGGCGGCGGCGCTGCGGGCCGTGCAACTGCGTCCCCAGCTGCGGGTGCTCCTGCTCGACAGGGCCGACTTCCCCCGCGACAAGCCGTGCGGTGACGGCATCGCCGCCCACGGGCGCGACGAGCTGGCCCGGCTGGGAGTGCCCGCGCTCATCGACGACTACCGGCCTGCTCCCCTCCTGACCGTGGTCTCGCCGGGCGGCATGCGGGTCTCCGCCGAGGCCGCGCGGCCCAATCACGTGGTGCCGCGCCGGGTGTTCGACGCCCGTCTGGTGGCCGCCGCGCGGGCCAGGGGCGTCGAGGTACGCCGGCACCGCGTCAGGGATCTCGGCTTCGACGGGTCCTGCGTGGTCATCGACGGAGGGCTGCGGGCCCGTACGGTCGTGGCCGCCGACGGGGCCGGCTCGGTCGTGCGCCGCCTGATCGGCCTGCCCGCCGCCGCCGAGAAGCACACCGCCATCGCCGTGCGCGGCTACGCCGACGTGCCCGAGGAGGACGATGTCCAGCTCATCGCCATGCAGAAGGCGGGCTGGCCGGCCTATGCGTGGTCGTTCCCCATCGGCGACGGCACCGCGAACGTCGGCTTCGGCATGCTGCTGCCGAAGCTGCGCGCGGCGGGAGCGCCGGGGCGTCAGGTGCTGCACGGCAGGCTCGCCGAGTTGCTGCCCGACCGGCACCCCCGCGATCTGCGCGCCCACCACCTTCCGCTCTCGACCGGACGGCCGGCGCCCGGCGCCGGACGGGTGCTGCTCGCCGGTGACGCCGCGGGCCTGATCAACCCGCTCACCGGGGAGGGCATCTACTACGCGCTGCTGTCCGGGCGGCTGGCGGCCGAGGCGGCGGTGGAGTCGCCGGGCGATCCGCTGACGCTGTACCGGAGCAAGCTGCGCGAGGCCCTCGGACGGCACCTGCGCACCACCGACGTGCTGGCCCGCCTGGCCCAGTCCCCCGGTTTCATCGACGCGGCGATCGCGACCGCGGCGCACCGCAAGGAGGTGTTCGACCTGCTGGTGGAGGTGGGACTCGGGGCCGGTACGGTGCCCGCCCCGCTCGCGCTGGCCGTGGCGACGCGGTGGCTGCGCGGATCCCTGCGCGCCGGGCGGTGAACGGGCCGGGAACCGTGCGCGTCACGCGGTGAGCGAGGCGCCGCCGGCGATCAGGAGGATCACGTCCACGGCCGCCACGGCGACGGCGGTGACGAACGGCACCCGTGACGACCTGGCCGCCGGCAGCAGCCCCGTGGCCGCGAGGACCGAGGCGGCGGCCACGGCCAGCCCGCCCGCCACGCCGGGCGCGCCTCCGGGGCCGAGGACGAGCAGGCAGGTGGCGGCCAGCAGCGGCACGGGGACCACAAGCCGTACGCGTGAGGCGCCCATGCGCTGCGGCCAGCCGCGTACGCCGGTGTCCAGGTCACCCGCGATGTCCGGCAGCACGTTGGCCAGGTGTGCGCCCACTCCGAGCAGCGCGGCGGCCAGGACCGCCCACCACGCGGGCCACGGCTCGCCGGGCAGGCCCAGCGTCACGAAGGCCGGGAGCACGCCGAACCCCACGGCGTAGGGCGCCCACGACAGGAGCGTCGCCTTCAGCCCGAAGTCGTATCCCCAGGCCGCCAGCACGCCGGCGAGGTGCAGGGCGCCCGCCCGCCAGCCGGAGGCCAGCGACAGCGGGACGCAGCAGGCCAGCGCCACGAGAGCGGCGATCCGGACGGCGCGCGCGCTCACCATGCCGCCCGCGACGGGCTTGCCCGTGCGCCCGGCCGCCGCGTCGCGCCCGGCGTCGATCGCGTCGTTGCACCAGCCGATCGAGAGCTGCCCCGCCAGCACGGCGGCGCCCGCCAGCACGCACCCGGCCGCGTCGCGTCCCGCGGCCACGGCCAGCGCCGTGACCAGAGCGGTCACGGCCACGGTCGGGCCGGGGTGGCACGCGAGCACCAGCCCGACGGCCGGCCGTCCCGGCCCGCCGTGCACGACCGCGGCGGCCGCGGGGTCGCGGTCAGTCACAAGGTGATCGTAGTCCGGGCGATGGCCGCCGGGAATTCCCGTGCGGCTCGGCGGCTCCCCTGGCGTGCTCGGGTACGCGTTCGGCGCGAACTCCGCCGTCCCGGCGTGGCTTAAACGACCGGTCGGACGGGAAACGTGCGGGAAGCAGGAGTTGTCGGCTGACGAGGGAGAACTGCATGACCCGTATCGCCGCAGTCCGTTGTGCCTTCCCTCCCCACCGCTACCCGCAGTCCGAGCTCACCGACATGGCCGCCCGCATCTGCCTGCCGGAGAACGGCGACCGGCGCCTCCTCGACCGCCTGCACCGCAGCGCCCGGGTGGACTACCGCAACCTCGCCCTGCCCGTCGAGCAGTACGAGAAGCTCAGCGGCTTCGGCGCCGCCAACGACGCCTTCGTCTCGGTCGCCGTGGATCTGGGGCTCGAAAGCGTGAAGGCCGCCCTGGACGCGGCCGGGCTGGAGCCGGCGGACGTGGACATGATCATGTTCACGTCGGTGACCGGCATCGCCGCGCCGTCCGTCGACGCCCGGCTGGCGGCGGCGCTCGGACTGCGGCCCGACGTCAAGCGGGTGCCCGTCTTCGGCCTGGGCTGCGTTGCCGGAGCGGCGGGCATCGCCAGGGTCCACGACTACCTGCGCGGCTGGCCGGACCACGTGGCCGTGCTGCTGTCGGTGGAGTTGTGCTCGCTCACCGTCCAGCGGGGCGACTCCTCGCCCGCGAACCTGGTCGCCAGCGCGTTATTCGGCGACGGCGCGGCCGCGGTGGTGGCCTGCGGCGGCGCACGCGAGGCGGCCGGTCCCACCGTGGTGGCCACGCGCAGCCACCTGTATCCGGGTTCGGAGCACGTCATGGGCTGGCAGGTGGGCGACACCGGGTTCCGGGTGCTGCTGGACGCGAGCGTCCCGGAGGTCGTGCGGCGGTATCTGGCCGACGACGTGCACGGCTTCCTGGCCGAGCACGGCGTGACGGCCGGGGAGGTGACGGCGTGGGTGTGCCATCCCGGCGGGCCGAAGGTGCTCGAAGCCGTGTCGGACGTGCTCGCCCTGCCCGCGGACGCCCTCGAGGTGACGTGGCGCTCGCTGGCGGCCAACGGCAACCTGTCCTCGTCCTCGGTCCTGCACGTGCTCGGTGACACCCTCGCCACCCGGCGGCCGGAGCCGGGGACCTGGGGACTGATCATCGCCATGGGGCCGGGCTTCTGCTCCGAACTCGTCCTGATCCGCTGGTGACCGTGCCCGTTCCGTGCTCATGACCCGATTGCTGGTGCCTGCCTTATGACCTGGTATCTGCTGCTCGTCGTGCTGGTCGGCCTGGAACGTGTGGCCGAGCTGGTCGTCGCCCGGCGCAACGCCGCGTGGAGCATGGCCCGCGGCGGTGTCGTCTCCGGCCAGGGTCACTATCCGTGGATGGTGGCCCTGCACACGGGGTTGCTCGTCTGCGCGCCGCTGGAGGTCGTGCTGGCGCAGCGGCCCTTCCTGCCCGCGCTCGGCTGGCCGATGCTCGCCCTCGTCGTGGCCGCCCAGGGGCTGCGGTGGTGGTGCATCGCCTCGCTCGGGCCGCGCTGGAACACGCAGGTGATCGTGGTGCCCGGCCTGCCGCTGGTGACGCGCGGCCCCTACCGGTTCCGGTGGCTGCGGCATCCCAATTACGTGGCGGTGGCGGTCGAAGGGCTCGCGCTGCCGCTGGTGCACACGGCCTGGATGACCGCGCTGGCGTTCACGGTGCTCAACGCCGTGCTGATGGTGGTGCGGATCCGCTGCGAGAACGCGGCTCTCACCCTCGCGTCCGAGCGGTGACGGCGTGATCGACGTGCTCGTCGCGGGCGGCGGCCCGGCGGGGCTGGCGACGGCCGTGCACGCGGCGCTGGCCGGGATGGACGCGGTCGTCGTCGAGCCGCGGGCCGGGCCCGTGGACAAGGCGTGCGGCGAGGGCGTCATGCCGGGCGGGGTGGCGGCGCTGGCGGCGATGGGGGTCGAGGTCGAGGGACACGCGTTCCGCGGCATCCACTACCTCGACGGCCGGCGGGAGGTGCGGGCCGCCTTCGCCGCCGCTCCCGGCCTGGGCGTGCGCCGTACGCACCTGCACGCGGCGCTCGCGCGGCGGGCCGCCGAGCTGGGCGTCACGACGGTCACCGGCAAGATCACCCGCGTCGAGCAGGACCGGGACGGCGTGCGGGCCGCCGGGCTGCGGGCCCGCTGGCTGGTGGCCGCCGACGGGCTGCACTCCCCGCTGCGCCGCTCCCTCGGCCTCGGCCTGCCCCCGCGCGGACCCCGCAGGTACGGCCAGCGCAGGCACTACAGGATCGAGCCGTGGACCGACTTCGTCGAGGTCCACTGGTCGCGCGCCGGCGAAGCCTACGTCACGCCCGTCGCCGGGGACCTGATCGGCGTCGCGATCCTCAGCTCGGTGCGGCGCAGCTACGACGAGCACCTGCGCGACTTCCCCGGCCTGAGCCGCCGCCTGCGCGGCCCGGCCGTCACCGTGGTGCGCGGCGCGGGCCCGCTGCGCCAGGCGGTGCGCGCCCGCCGCTCCGGACGCGTCCTGCTGGTCGGGGACGCCGCCGGCTACGTGGACGCGCTCACCGGCGAGGGTGTCTCGCTGGCCGTGCGCTCGGCCGAAGTGCTGGTCAGGTGCCTGGCCGAGGACCGGCCTGAGGACTACGACGGCGCGTGGCTGCGGCTTTCTCGCACGCACCGGCTGTTGACGGGCGCGCTGGTGCAGGCCGCCCGCCGCCCCGGCACGGCCCGGCTGGTGGTGCCCGCCGCCCGCCGCCTGCCCGGCCTGTTCACGAACATCGTGAGGATTCTCGCCTGACTCGCGTACGCGATCCTCGCGCGGCAGGCGACGCCACCCACCGCCGCACGGGGGCGGCCGGACGAAGCAGCTGATTTCTTCCGACTTATTGACGTAAATCAACAGACTTCGGCAGACTCTCCGCATGCCGGCCGCTGGGCAGTGGCTGACGCGAGAGGACGTGACCGATGACTGATGCCGGAAACGAGCCGCAGGTGAACCGGAGATTCGTGCTGGCCGGAGCCGCTGGAGTGGTGGGGGCGGCGGCGCTGCCCGCGAGCGCGGAGGCCGCGTCGATGCGGAGACACCCGTCCAACTGGCCCGACCCCGAGCCCTACGGCCTCGCCGACACCCGCCCGGACCTGTGGCCGCGCGCCGACAACTCCTTCATCCTGCCGCTGGAGCTGCGCCCCAGGGACGCGGAACTGGGCCGGGTCTGGATGCGGGACACCTACGTGAACTGCTTCGTGGTCAAAGGCCGTCCGGTCTACGTCGCCACGGGCACCACCCGGGCCGCCGGCCAGAACGGGCCGGCCCCGTGGAACGACGGCATCTTCGTCTGGGTGTCCTCGTCGCTGCGAGGGCCGTGGAGGCTGGCGGACACCACGCGCATCCGGCCCGGCGCCGAGAAGGGCAAGGTGTGGTCGCCCGAGTTCGCCGGCGAGAACCGGCCGGGAAGGGTGGTGGTCGCCCCGTGGCAGGAGTACTGGAACGACGAGCAGTTCGGCAAGCGGGCCGCGGCCTGGGCCCCTGAGGTGCACCACTTCCGCGGCACGTGGTACATCGTGGCGTGCATGGGCGACCACTCCCGGAAGGTCGGCTCGTTCATGCTCGTGAGCGAGGGCGGGGTCGAAGGGCCGTACCGGCTCGTGGAGGGCAACCACGACAAGCCCTTCGGCGACTCCTTCATCGGCGGGCCCGGCTTCATCGAGCCCGGCGCGTACCACCACATCGACGGCAGCCTCTACACCGAGGGCGGCGACGCGTGGCTGGTGCTGCACAACCACCTGTACGCCAAGTTCAGGGACGACATGGAGGACATCGTCCCGGTGACCGGCCTCCCGGCGTTCCGGCAGACGCCCTACGCGCCCGAGCCGTACCTCGAAGGCGCGTACGTGTTCAAGCACCACGGCAGGTACTACCTCCTGCACGCCGCCTGGAACCGCAGCTCGGCCAACCCCGACGGCAGCACCCGCTACGCCTACGACCCGCCCGGCGAGGGCCGCGCGCAGTACCACTACGACGCGGTCGTCGCCGTCTCCGACCGCTTCGAGGGGCCGTACTCCGAACGGTGGACCATGGGCGTCGGGGCCGGCCACAACAACATCTTCAAGGACCACGAAGGCCGGCTCTGGGCGACGTTCTTCCGCAACCCGCGCTTCGGCTACTGGTCCGACCCTTCGCGCCGCGACGAGGCCGCCGTACCCGGCGTCGTCCGGCTGGAATGGACCGGCCCGCGAGGCCGCCGCCTGTACGTCCGCCGCCGCGACCACGGCTGAGGTCCGGTTTCCGCCGCTCCGCGGCCCCAGACCCGCGCCGCGACCGGCCGCGGGGCGGATTCCGGAGAGCGGCCGTCATGCGGGATTCTCTGACGGCTGCAGGACGCAGAACTCGTTGCCGTCGGGATCAGTGAACACGTGCCAGGCCAGGCCGCCTTCCACGACGAGATCGCCGGTGACGCGCCGCCCTCCCAGGGCCACCACCCTGGCCGCCTCCGCCTCCAGGTCAGGCACCCGCAGATCCAGGTGCACCCGGTTCTTGGCCGCCTTCGGCTCGGGAACCTGCTGCAACAGCAGCTCGACGCCGTTGCCTCCTGGAGGCAGGAGCCGGCGACAGTGCCCGGCCGAGCTCGCCTCAGCGGTGTAGCCCAGGACTCCGCACCAGAACGCCGCCGACCGGTCGAGATCGGCGCAGTCCAGGACCACGACCAGGACGACATCATCTCGCCCGCCGAAACGAGCCGGTCCATCGGTCATGGCGACACGCTACGCCAGTGCCGGACCCGAACGTCTAGGGACGGGCACCGCCGGCGGTGATCAGAGTCTTGCCGAACACGGTGCGGCTCTCGATCGCGGCATGGGCCGCCCCGGCCTGGTCGAGCGGGAACGTCTGCCCGATGGCCGGCGCGATCACGCCCGCGGCCACCTCGCGCAGCGCCTGCTCGATGTAGCGCGTACGGTCGTGGTCGGCGAGTTGCGCCACTTCGATGCCGGTCACCGAGAGGTTCAACGCGTCGGCCACCTGCCGGTCGACGCTCGAGAAACGGCCGCCGGCCGCGCCGTGCGCGGAGAACCGCCCGCCACGGGCGAGCAGCGTCGAGGCGGCTTCGCCGTGCGGAGCGCCGATGTTGTCCAGCACGACATCGGCGCCGTGCCCGCCGAACACCGCCCGAGCCTGGTCGACCCAGTCCCGCTGATCCACGTCGATCAGCGCGTCGGCGCCGTACCGCTCAAGCCGCGCCAGCTTCGCGCCGCGGGCGACCGCGACCACCTTCGCCGCGCGGGCGCGGGCGAGTTGCACGCACAACGCTCCCAGGCCCCCGCTGGCTCCGACCACCAGCACCTCGTCCCGTCGGCCCACTTTCGTGGCGTCGAACAGGGCCAGGGCGGTCGTCGCGTCGTGCACCAGGGCCGCGGCCACCGCGAGGTCGACGGTGTCGGGCACCGTCACCGCCGCCTCGGCGGCGGCCACCGCGCGGTCGGCGTAACCGTTCTCCGCTCCGCGGATGCCGGCCACGACTCTTCGGCCGAGCAGGTCCTGGCGCACGTCCTCGCCGACCTGGAGAACCCGGCCGGCCACCCCGCCTCCGGGCACGTACGGCGGGCGCATCGGCCAGTAGTCCTGCGCCGTCCCCGAGCGCACCACCGTCTCCATGAGCAGGGTGTCGATCATCTCCACGCCGATCAGAACCTCTCCGGCGCCCGGCACCGGATCGGGCATCTCGACCAGTTCGAAGACCTCCGGCCCGCCGAACCTCGTCACCATCGCCGCTCGCATCACGACACTCCGTTCTGTCAGTTGTCGGAGCAGGGACCTGCCGGCCCCTGCTCCGGGCCACCACCGGGACGCTAGAACCTCAACCAAGGTTGACGTCAAGCCGCGGAGGGCGTCATGACCGGGAGCGGCGAGTTCCCCCTTGCCGGTCCCGCGCCACACGTGCCATGCTCACTGTTATAGAACTCATCCAAGAGTTATAGAACGAGGTGAGCACGGGATGCGATACGTGTCGTCAGGACGGGAGCCCGTCCCATCGACGGGGACGATGGGCGAGCCGGGGGCGCGGGGCCGGTTCGGCGCGTTCGGCGGGCGGTTCGCGCCGGAGTCGCTGGTGGAGGCGTGCCGCGAGGTGGAGGAGGCGTTCAGGGAGGCGTGGGCGGACCCGGGGTTCCGCGGCGACCTGGCGGAACTGCTCGCCCTGAACGCCGGACGTCCGACCCCGCTCACACCGGCCAGGCGGCTGTCGCGGGCGCTGGGCGTGCAGCTGTACCTCAAGCGCGAGGACCTCGCCCACACCGGATCGCACAAGATCAACAACGTGCTGGGCCAGGCCCTCCTCGCCGCGCGGATGGGACGGCGCAGGCTGATCGCCGAGACGGGGGCGGGCCAGCACGGGGTGGCCACCGCGACCGCCGCCGCGCTGCTCGGGCTGGAGGCCACGGTGTTCATGGGCGAGCGCGACATCGAGCGGCAGGCACTGAACGTCTTCCGGATGCGCATGCTGGGCGCCGAGGTGGTCCCGGTGACCACGGGCAGCCGCACCCTCAAGGACGCGACCAGCCAGGCCATGCGGCACTGGGTGGGCGTCACGGGCGACTCCCACTACTGCGTCGGCTCGGTCATCGGACCGGATCCGTACCCGTGGATGGTCAGGGAGTTCCAGCGGGTCATCGGCGAGGAGGCCCGCGGGCAGTGCGCGGCCGAGCTGCGGACCGGCGTGCCGGACCTCGTGGTCGCGTGCGTGGGCGGCGGCTCCAACGCGGCCGGCACGTTCGCCGGATTCGCCGACACCCCGGCGCGCCTGGTCGGCGTCGAGGCGGAGGGCGGCGCCGGAGCGGCCCGCGGCCGGCCCGGCGTCCTGCACGGCTGCCGCTCGCTGTTCCTGCAGGACGACGACGGGCAGATCACCCCGGCGCACTCCATCGCCGCCGGGCTCGACTACCCGGGGGTCGGCCCCGAGCACGCCCACCTCCGCGATCTGGGCCGGGCCCGGTACGTCACGGTGACCGACGACGAGGCCGCCGGCGCGGCGGTGCGCCTGGCGCGCACCGAGGGCATCGTCCCGGCGCTCGAATCGGCGCACGCCCTGGCCTGGGTGATCCGGGCCGCGGGCGGCGGCGAGCTGCCCGCCGGGTCGACGGTGCTGATGACGTTGTCCGGCCGGGGCGACAAGGACACCTCCACGCTGAAGGAGCTGGTATGACGAACCCCACCCTGGCCGCGGGGGCGGTCGAACACCACCTGCGCGCCCGCCGGGACGCCGGCCGCGGCCTGCTCATGCCGTACGTCACCGGGGAGATCACGCCCGGGTGGACGGACTACCTGCGGGCGTTCGCCGCCGCCGGCGCGGACGCGATCGAGGTCGGCCTGCCCTTCTCCGACCCCACGCTGGACGGCGTCACCATCCAGCAGGCGAACGACACGGCGCTGGCCCGGGGGGCGAGCACCCGCCGGATCCTCGCCGGCCTGGCCGGAGTCCCGGATCTGGGCGTGCCCCTGGTCGCCAGCACCTACTACAACCTGGTGCTGCACGACGGGGGCGAGGCGTTCTGCGCCGCGCTGCGCCGGGCCGGCGTCAGCGGTCTGATCGTGCCCGACCTGCCGGTGCACGAGGCGGACGAGCTGACCGAGGTGGCCGCCGCCGCCGGGATCGAGCTGGTCCTGCTGGCGTCGCCGGCCACGCCGGAGCCGAGGTTGCAGGAGATCTCGCGCCGCAGCCGCGGATTCGTCTACGCGGTGTCGCTGATGGGCACCACCGGCGAGCGGGCCGGACTCGCCGGCTCGGCGGCGGAGCTCGCCGCGCGGATCAGGCGGGGCACCGGCCGGCCGGTCTTGCTAGGATTTGGCATTTCCACGCCCGACCAGGCGCGGGAAGCCGGCCGGCACGCCGACGGCGTGGTGGTCGGCGCCGCGGTCATGCGGCGGGTGCTCGACGGGGCGGGTCCGGACGATCTGCTGGCCTTCCTCGCGACCCTGCGGCGGGCCCTCGACCAGGAGTGACGCACCACGATGACCCCCGACGCCGGGCACGAGGCGAGATACCGCGCCATCGCCGCCGACCTCGCCGCGAAGATCCGGTCGGGACACTACGCACCCGGAGAGGCCCTGCCGCCGCAGCGGGAGCTGAGCGCCTCCTACGGGGTGACCCTCATGACGCTGCGCCAGGCGTTGCGGGAGCTCAGCGACGAGAGGCTGATCGTGCAGCGGCCCGGCAAGGGCACGTACGTGGCCCCGCCCCATCTGGCGTACCAGCTCGGCTCGCTCCGCAGCCTGGCCGACGATCTGCGCGAGCAGGGCCACGCCGTGCGCACCGTGGTGGCCGGGCGGGCGATGCGCCGGGCCCCGGCCCCGATCGCCGCGGAGCTGCGGCTGCGTCCCGGCGACACCGCCCTGCGGCTGGAACGGGTGCGCGAGTTCGCCGGCCGTCCCGCCGTCCACCAGGTGTCCTGGGTCCGCCGGCCGGTGGCCGACCAGATCCGCGACCGCGACTTCACCGCCGTCTCCCTCTACACCGCCCTCGCCGACGCGGGAGTGGCGGTCGCCCGGGCGTCGGAGGTGGTCCGGCCGGACCTGCTCGGCCCCGCCGCCGCCCGCCGCCTCCACGAGCCCGAGGGCAGCCCCGTGCTCGTCAGCACCCGGATCACCTACACGCCCGACGCCGTTCCCCTGGTGTCCGACCATGCCACCATCCTGGGCACCATGATGGAGATCCGCACCGAACGCGCCGCCACCGGCCTGTCCCTGTCCTGGCGCGCCACCAGCTAGACCTGGCAGGAGCCGGTGCACGCCGATAGGGTCCGATGTTGTGGGGCGATCGAGGGCCGGTTCCGGGCCGGCCGAGGACCTGCTGATCGAGCTCGACCGCGACGCCGGGGTGCCCCTGCACCGGCAGATCGAGGCGTCCATCCGGGCGAGCGTCCGGGCCGGCCGGCTGCGGGCGGGCGCGTCGCTGCCGCCGACCCGCACCCTCGCGGCCGGCCTCGGGGTTTCCCGCGGGGTGGTCGTGGAGGCCTACCAGCAACTCGTGGCCGAGGGCTACCTCGCCAGCCGGTCGGGCGGCTACACCCAGGTCGCCGCGTCGATGCCGCCCGCCGCCGGTGCGCGCACCGCGGCGTCGACGGCGCGGCCGGCCGCGCGTGGCGCCGGCATCAGGGTCGACTTCGGGTACGGGCGCACCGACGTGTCGCAGTTCCCGCGGGCCGCCTGGTTGCGCTCGGTTCGTGCCGTGCTCACCACCGCGCCCAACGACCGGTTCGCCTACCTCGACGGGCGTGGCGTGCCCGAACTGCACGAGGCCCTGTGCGACTACCTCAACCGGGTGCGCGGCACGGCCGCCGTCCCCGGCAACGTGGTGATCTGCAACGGCTACGGGCAGGGCGTCGGGCTGCTCATCCAGGTGCTCGTCCAGCGCGGCGCCAGGCGCATCGCCCTGGAGGACCCGTCGTCCAACGACGACGCCCGGGTGCTGGCCGGCGCCGCCGGCCTGGACGTGGTCGGCGTCCCGGTGGGCCCGGCCGGCGTCCAGGTCGATGCGCTCCAGCGGGCCGACGCCGATGCGGTCGTGCTCACGCCGTCGCACCAGTGGCCCACCGGAGGGGTGTTGTCGGCCGCGGCGAGGGCAGCGGTGATCCGCTGGGCGAAGCGTCGCGGCGCGATGGTGGTCGAGGACGACTACGACGCCGAATACCGCTACGACCGGTCGCCGGTGGGCGCCATGCAGGGCCTGGCGCCCGATCATGTCGTCTACTGCGGCACGGCCAGCAAGACGCTCGCGCCGGGGCTGCGGCTCGGCTGGCTGGTGGTGCCTCCCCGGCTGGTCGCCGACGTCACCGCGGCGAAGGTGCTCGCCGACCGCGGTTCACCGGTCATCGACCAGTTGACGTTCGCCGACTTCCTGGCGCGCGGCGAGTTCGACCGCCACCTGCGCCGGATGCGTCCGGTGTACCGCCGCCGCCGTGACGCGCTGCTGGACGCCCTGCGCACCCACCTGCCCGATCTGGAGCCGGCGGGGGTCGCCGCCGGGCAGCATGTGGTCGCCTGGCTCCCGCCCGGCCTCGACGAGACGGCGGTGGTGACGGCCGCCGCCCGGCACGGGCTCGGCATCCGCGGCGTCGGCCCGTACCGGATCTCCGGCGGCGGACCGGGTGGCCTCATCTTCGGCTACGCCATCCTCGGCGAGAGCGCCATCGCCGAGGGGGTCGCGCTGCTGGCGACGGCCGTCCGGGAGGTACGCGGGGCCTGACCCGCCGCGCCGGCGGCCCGTCCAGGGCATGCGCATCAGTCCGCCGGGCGGATGTTCTGGTTCAGGTGGAAGACGTTGGCCGGATCGTACGCGGTCTTCACCGCGGTCAGCCGGGCCAGCTTCGCGGCCGAGTACGCCCGCCGGATGCCGCGCCGCCCGTCGGCCATCTCGTCGGCGGTCAACGAGTTGACGTACACCCCGCTCGCGTACGGTTCGAGTGCGGCGCCGGCGTCGCGGGCGGCGGCCATCCTGGCGTCGTCCTCGGCCGGGTCGGTCCAGCGGGAACCGGCGCCGAACTCGAACATCGTGCCGCGGTGGCTGAACGCCGCGTCCGCCTCCGGGACGTCGTCGATCGCGCCGCCG
Organism: Nonomuraea sp. NPDC049378; assembly: GCF_055586745.1. Lineage (NCBI taxonomy): Bacteria > Bacillati > Actinomycetota > Actinomycetes > Streptosporangiales > Streptosporangiaceae > Nonomuraea > Nonomuraea sp. NPDC049378. The sequence goes on along the minus strand of NZ_JBVJHP010000024.1, from coordinate 53,543 downwards.
TGCGCCTGCAGGCCGACGCCCGGCAGGTACGGGCTCGCGCTCAGGTCGGCGCCGCCGCGCAGCAGGAACGCCTCGATCGCCGCGGTGGGGAATCGCCGCAGGTAGTGGCCCTTGGAGTAGCGGCGGTAGGCGTGTCCGCCGGTGGAGTCGTCGCGTCGCTGGAGTTCGAGGTACGACGGCGTGGTGACGCGCGACGCGACGGGACGCCCGAGCGCCCGCATCGCGGGCAGCAGCCGGCGGCCCTCGGCCGGGTCCCCGGCCCACACGAACCCCAGCGTGGCGATCGGGCCGGCGGGACCGCCGGCGACGCCGGCGGTGAACGTCGCCTGCCGGGGCGCGACGGCGTTCAGGTCACGCCAGCCCTCGATGGCCGGGACGGCGTCCTCTGCGCGGAAGTCGAACTCGGCGACCAGCGCACGCGTGCCGGTGCGATGCAGCCGGAACTCGAACTCGGTGACGATGCCGAAGTTGCCGCCGCCGCCGCGCAGGCCCCAGAACAGGTCGGGGTTCTGCTCGCGGCTCGCGGTCACCACGTGCCCCTCGGCGGTGACCATCGTGTAGGAGACGACGTTGTCGCAGGCCAGGCCGTACTGGCGGGCCAGCCAGCCCATGCCGCCGCCGAGCGTGAGCCCGCCGACGCCGGTGTGCGAGACGTTGCCGGCGGTGGTGGCCAGGCCGTGCGCCTGGGCCGCCCGGTCCAGCGCGCCGAGCAGCGCGCCGCCCTGCACCCGGGCCCGGCGACGGGCCGGGTCGATCCGCACGCCGCCCATCGGCGTCAGGTCGATCATGAGGCCGCCGTCGGGAACGGCGAAGCCGGCGACGTTGTGGCCGCCGCAGCGCACGCCGATCTCGAGGTCCAGTTCCCGGGCCAGCCGCACGGCGGCGACCACGTCGGCCACGCCGGCCGCACGGAGGATCATGCGTGGCCGCCGGTCGACCATGGCGTTCCAGACTGTCCGGGCGGTGTCGTAGCCGGCGTCGCCAGGTGTGAGGAGCCGGCCGTCGAAGCGGGTCGCTGTCGTTGTCATGCCCCTCAGGCTGACAGGAATTGGTACCCGCGATAAGGGCCGATTATTCAGGGTATTTCAGGACCAATTCCGCGAGGAGGACCCCCTCCGATCAGGAGACCTGGCGGGCCGGGGTGCAGTCGGGACCGTCGCGCCACAGCGTGCCGGCGGAGCCCGCGGCGAGATGGTCGGCGTACAGCGCGACCTTCGCCTGGATCACGTCCAGCGCCTCCTGCAGGTCGGCTACCTGTTGCCGCACCCTGGCCTCGTGCAGGCGCAGGATCTCGAACCGTTCCGTCTCGGTGCCCGCGCCCTTCCTGACCAGTTCGGCGTACCGGCGGATGTCCGACAGAGGCATCCCCGAGGAGCGCAGCTTCGCGCAGACCCGCAACCACCCGACTTCCTGCTCGGTGAACACCCGCCGCCCCGCGGCGTTGCGGCGCACCGCCTCGACGAACAGGCCCTCCTGCTCGTAGAAGCGCAACGTGTGCGTCGTCAGGCCGGTCAGCGCGCTGACTTCGCCGATGCTCAACATCGTTTCCGCAGCAGCCGTCATGCGGCCCAGTGTACGCGTTTGACTTCGAGTAGACTCGAACTCATACCGTCGGTGCGACACGCTGACGGAAGGAAAGAGCCCATGTCCAGAACGTGGTTCATCACCGGCACGTCCTCAGGTTTCGGCCGGCTCCTCACCGAGCGGCTGCTGGCGCGGGGCGATCGGGTCGCCGCGACGCTTCGCCGGCCGGAGGCTCTCGACGACCTTCGCGCCGCCCACGGCGAGCGTCTCTGGGTGGCCCGGCTCGACGTCACCGACGCGGCCCGGGTCCGGCACGTCGTGGACGAGGCGTTCGCGGCCCTCGGCACGATCGACGTGGTGGTCAACAACGCCGGGTTCGGCGTCTTCGCCTCGGTCGAGGAGGCCGCCGACGAGCAGATCCGGCAGGTGATCGAGACGAACCTGCTCGGCTCGATCCACGTGATCCGGGCCGCGCTGCCGCACCTGCGCGCCCAAGGGCACGGCCGCATCCTGCAGGTCTCCACCGCAGGCGGGCAGACCACGTACCCGAACTTCGGCTACTACCACGCCTCCAAGTGGGGCATCGAGGGTTTCTGCGAGACCGTCGCTCGCGAGATCGAGCCGTTCGGCATCGGCCTGACCATCGTCGAGCCCGGCGCGACACCGACCGGGTTCGGCGGCGCGCTGGCCACCGCGCCGCCCATGGCCGAGTACGACCGGACACCCGCGGGCGACACCAGACGAGCCCTCGCGGACGGCACCTTCCCCCTGGACAACGACCCGGAGAAGATCGCCCGCGCGATGATCGACCTGGTGGACAGCCGCGAGGTCCCCTTGCGGCTGCCGCTCGGATCCGACACCTACCGCCACGTGCGGGAGTCCCTCGTGGCGCGCCTCGCCGAACACGACGCGCACCGGGAGGTCGCCCTGTCAGTCGTCCGTGACGACCTGGTGGCGTCGGGGTGACGTCGGGCTCGGCGGCGTCCCTGACCGCGCGCCGCTACCCGCCGCCCTCGTGGCGTGAGCCGGGCCGGAACCCCGCGGTGAGGTGGGCCGTCAAGCGCGCCGGCGCGTCCTCCTGAAGGAGGTGACCGGCCCCCTCGATCCAGTGGAGCTCGGCGTGCGGGATCCTCTCGCGCAACCACTGGGCGTGCTCCGGGGGAAGGATGCGATCCTCACGGCCCCAGATGAGGCGCACCGGCACCGGGATCCCGCCCAGCAGCTGCTCGTAGCCGGCCGTGTCCGCCTGCCTGATCTGGCTGTACTGGCGGTAGAACGCGGCCTGCCCCTGAGCGCCCCGCCACGGCGCCAGGAAGGCGTCGAGGACCCCTGGCCGGAAGCCGGCATGCGTGGCGTGGCGCAGGTGGCCGGCCACCAGGGCCTCGTGCGCGTAACCGGGAAGCTGCTCGAAGACCTCCGCCTGCTTGAGGATGAGCTGGAAGAGTCCTCTCTCCCACTGGCCGCCGCTCACCGCGTCGAAGAGGGTGAGATCCCCGAAGTCCGCTCCTTCCAGCAGCAGGGCCCGCAACGCGACCGCGCCGCCGATGTCGTGGGCGACCACGCTCGGGCGGGACACCTCCCAGTGGTCCAGCAGCCGCCGGAAGTTCCTGGCATGAGCCGCGAGGCCGAGGTCCTGGCCCTCGTGCTGGTCCGACCGGCCGAACCCGAGATGGTCGAAGACGAAGACCCTACGGGTGAGAGCCAGCGCCGGCGCGACATCCCGCCACAGGAAGGACGAGTACGGGGTGCCGTGCACGAGCACGACGGGGTCGCCGCGGCCCATGACCGCCCATCGTATGGTCCCGTCGGGCGTGTCGAATGTTTCGCGCAGCGTCCAGTCCACGGCCGTCCTCCTGTTCCGTCGTCTCCCCCCTCTCCCCGGCGACCGCGCCGTCATGCCGGACCGCCGCCTCCCCCGTCGTCCGGGACGCAGGTCGTCACGTACGTGTCGCCCGTCCGTGGGCCAGGTCCTGGAGGCCGACCACGCGCAGCAGTTCCAGCCGCTCGTAGGACCTGCTGCCCGGACGGGCGGAGTAGATGATCAGCCGCTGATCGTGCTCCGGGTTCGCCAGCACCTCGCAGTCCAGCTCCAGCAGGCCGACGACCGGGTGCAGGTAACGCTTGACGTCGGCGCGGCGCACGGCCACGTGGTGGCTGTCCCACAGCGTCGCGAACTCCTCGCTGCGGGCGCGGAGCCGGCGTACGAGCCCGGCCAGCCGTACGTCGTCCTGGCGGCGGGCGAGCGTGGCACGCAGATCCGCCACCGCCGTGCGGGCGGCACGCTCACGGTCCTCGGCCGGGAAGAGCTCCCGCGCGGCCGGGTCCGTGAAGAAGCGCCACGCGATGTTGCGGTCCGCCTCGGGGAGGGCGGAGGCGTCGCCGTGCAGCGCCTTGGCCATCGCGTTCTGGGCGAGGATGTCGCCGCGGTCGCTCAGCACCTGGGCGGGAGTGTCGGTCAGCCGGTCGAGGACGAGAAGCAGGCCGGGACGTACGTGCTCCGTGGCCGGCCGGGTGTTGCGCGGCGGCTCCTCGCCGGCCAGGTGGAAGAGGTGGTCGCGTTCGTCGCCGGTCAGCCGCAGCGCGCGGGCGACGGCGGCGAGCATCTGGCGGGACGGGCGCGAGCCCCTGGCCTGCTCAAGCCGCGTGTAGTGGTCGGTGGACATGCCCGCCAGCTGCGCCACTTCCTCGCGGCGCAGTCCGGGGGTGCGGCGCCGCGCGCCCTGCGACAGCCCGACGTCGGCAGGGGCGAGGCGGGTACGGCAGCGGCGCAGGAAGTCGGCAAGTTCGGTTCTGTCCACGCTTCCACCATGCCCGGTACGCCGTGGCGCAGCCAGGGACGGCCCGTCCCCGGACAAGGGCGTCTCTCCCGCCGCCGCCCGTACCGCCGCACGCTGGGAACCGGCACGCCCCGGAGGGGTGCCCCACGTTCATTCACGGAGAAGGGCATATCTCGCCATGCACTACCGCACGCTCGGCCGGACCGGGATCAAGGTCAGCCCCTATGCGCTCGGCGCCTTGATGTTCGCCACGTCCGTCGGCAACCCCGACCCCGGCGACTCGGCCCGCATCATCCACAAGGCGCTGGACGCGGGGATCAACGTCATCGACACCGCCGACGCCTACGGCGACTCCGAAGAGGTCGTCGGCAAGGCGCTCAAGGGGCGACGGGACAATGTCGTCCTCGCGACCAAGGTGAGCCGCCCGATGGGTGACGACCCCAACCAGCAGGGCGCCTCGCGGCGCTGGATCATGACCGCGGTCGAGAACTCGCTGCGCCGCCTGCAGACCGACCACATCGACCTCTACCAGATCCAGCGGCCCGACCCCGCCACCGACATCGAGGAGACGCTGTCCGCGCTCTCCGACCTGATCCGCAGCGGGAAGGTCCGCGCGATCGGCACGTCCACGATGCCGGCGTCCGACATCGTCGAAGCCCAGTGGGCCGGCGAGCGGCGCGCTCTGGCGCGCTTCCACACCGAGCAGCCGCCGTACTCCCTGCTCGACCGCGGCATCGAACGCGAGGTGCTGCCGGTCGCCCAGCGCCACGGGATGGGCACGCTGGTGTGGGGGTCGCTCGGGCAGGGGCTGCTCACGGGGCGCGTCCGCAAGGGCCGGCCGAACGAGCTCCGTCGCGCCGGCTTCTTCCGGCACCTCAACGACGAGCGCCGGCTCGACGTCGTCGAACGGTTCGTCTCGCTCGCCGGGGAGGCGGGCCTGCCGATGACCCACCTCGCCATGGCGTTCGCGATCGTTCATCCCGGGGTGACCAGCGCGATCGTCGGGCCGCGCACGATGAGCCACCTCGACGACCTTCTCGCCGGCGTCGACGTGGCACTCGGCGACGACATCCTCGACCGGATCGACGAGATCGTCCCGCCGGGCGCCGACGTCGGCGCGCTCGACCAGGTCCACGTGCCGCCGGCTCTCCAGCAGGCGGGCCTTCGCCGCCGGCCCGTCAGCGACCGCGCCGCCGCCTGACCGCCGCCGGTCCCGCTACCGGCTCTCGAGGTGGGCGACCAGGTCGTCGAGGGCACGGCCGAGGGCTTCGGCGTTGGCGGCGGTGAACCACGTGGTGCGGATGCGTTCGTTGTTCCCCCTCGGGGTCTCGTGGTCGCCCGCGAGCTGGTGCAGGGAACGGGACTCGTCGCTCAGGGCACGCCCGACGCCCTGGAAGAGGCTGCGCACGTAGCGGTCCGCGACGTCGGAGGGGACGCCGCGGCCGACGGCCCACGACGTGAGCGTGGCGACGTACCAGTAGTGGGTGGTGAGCGTTCCGGTCAGCGCGGAGAAGACGTTGAAGGCCGCCTCGTCCTCGACCGGGAGAACCCCTCCCAGGTGGTCGAAGAGAGAGTCGACCACCGGGTGCGACGGGCACGTCACCGTGACGGAGGCGCGCTCGCGGATGGCGGGCAGGGGAATGGCCCGCACCAAGGGGGCGTCGGTGGCGAGCATCCGGCGCAGGTCGTCGTTCCCGACGCCGGTCATCACGTTGACCACGATCTTGTCGTCGTCCACCCTCAGCCCGGAGCTCTGCGGCCGTACGGGCTCCCCGAGGAGAGAGGAACACCTCCGGGGAGGTGTCACCTCCGTCACACAGTCCCGTCACGATGGCTCGGCCGATCTCGCCGACGCCGATGATGCCGACGCGCTTCACGTTCACGGTGTCCTCCCCGAAGGCCTTGGTCACCTGTGGTCCTTGGTGACCGTGCCCTCCCGCCGGCGGCGGTGACGGTCGGTCCATCATCGCGTGCTCGGCCGGAGTGCGGGGAAGCGCCTTCGGCGACCGCGGGACGTGGCTGTCAGGCGTCCGCGGCCGGCGCGCGCCCTGGCCAGTCCAGCTTGACGGCCTGCTTGACGAAGACGATGCCGTCGATCGTGCCGAGCTGGGCCTGGTCGAGAGGGAAATAGGCGAAATCGCGGGAAACGCGCTTGGCAGGTTCGGTGACGGCCTCGGCCAGGCGGCGGGCGTCGATGAGAGCCTGATCCCACGGGAGGGTGGACAGGACGCCCTCGGCGGTGTCCGGGTGCGGGGCGTCGTCGCCGACCACGCCGAAGGCCGAGGCCAGGAAGGCGTACCGGTCACCAAGGTGCTTCGCGGTGATCGCCCCCGCGCTCCACCACTCCAGCACCTGGTCGCCGAACGGCATGAGGCTCTTGTTCCGCTGCAGGTGGAGGTTGCTGGCGAAGACCAGGGCCGGGCCGCGCTCGGCGACGGCGCTCAGGTTGGCGGCCATCATCGCGTCCCGCAGGGCCGACAGCCGGGTCCACCGTGCCGGGGAGGCGTCGGCCAGCCAGTAGTGGTAGCGGAGCAGGCCGGTGGCGGTGCGCGCGTACAGCGCCGCCCGCTCCCACTCCTCCGCGCCCAGCCGGGGCGCCTGCGTGTCGAGCAGCGCCACCAGGTCGTCGGCGATCAGGCGCAGCCGCTGGGCGTCGGCGGACCGGCCGATCGACTGGGACGGATCCATGGCCGAGGCCTCGTTCGCCCACCGCTCGTCCGGGCCCAGCAGCGCGTCGAGGGTTTCCCTGGTGCAGGGCAGCGGCCCGTCGAGGAGGGCGTACAGGGCGGTGAGCGCCTGGCGCGGGCTCGCCGCCCAGTACTCCAGAGGACCGTCGAAGCCGTGGAACCGGAGCTTTTCGTCATGCTCCTCGTTGTACGCCCGCATCCAGCGCACGAGCTCGCGGTTGGCCGCGAACGTGCCGAAGTTGTGGCTGAAGCCGCGTTCCATGACGTCGTCGAGCGTGCCCGCGCCCGTCACGACATACTCGTCGACCACGAGGCCCATGAGACAGTCGCTCTCGATGGCGAACGACCGGTAGCCCTCGTGCTCGACCAGGTGCCGGAAGATCTCGTTGCGCGCCTCGCCGAGCTCTCCCACGAAGTGCCTGGCCTCGCCCAGGCCGAGCAGGAGGGGCTGGGCGGGCAACGACCGGAGGAACGCCGAGACGCCCGCGCCGTCGAGCGGCCGGGCGATGTCCTTGATATCCATATGTTCAACGGTATCGTTGAACATTCGGTATAGACTTTTCCCGCAGAATTCCCCCGTCTGTCGCGAAAACTCTCAATCGGTGGTGTATCCATGAGGCCGGTGGACCTGGCGCGCGAGCACGGCCTGTCCACGCAGGCGGTCAGGAACTACGAGGAGGCCGGCATCCTGCCCGCCGCCGAACGCACCGCCCACGGCTACCGCACCTATACGCCGCTGCACGCCCAGGCGCTGCGCGCGTTCCTCGCCCTGGCGCCCGCGCACGGCCACCAGACGGCCACGTCGATCATGCGGGCGGTCAACCGGGACGCCACCGAGGACGCGCTGCGGCTCATCGACGAGAGCCACGGCCAGCTCCTCGACGACCGGCGCACCCTCCAGGCCGTCGAAGCCGCGCTCCGCGATCTGGCGCCCGTGCCTCAGGAGCGCGGCGACACGTTCATCGGCCCGCTGGCCAGGAGGCTCGGCATCCGCCCCGCCACCCTGCGCAAATGGGAGAAAGCAGGGCTGGTCCGGCCGCGCCGCGATCCGCAGACGGGCTACCGGGTCTACAGCGCGGCCGACGTACGGGACGTCCGGCTGGCCCACCAGCTGCGGCGGGGCGGCTACCTGCTGGAGCAGATCGCGCCGCTGATCGCTCAGGTGCGCTCCGCCGGAGGCGTCGCCCCGCTCGAGTCGACCCTGCGCGACTGGCAGGCCCGCCTGTCCTCCCGGGGCCGCGCCATGGTCAAGGGCGCCGCCGCGCTGGACGCGTACCTCCGGGCCCGCGAACCCTGAGCCCGCGTCACCAGCAGCTCATCGTGACGGAGAATGCTCACGGCCTGGCGGCTTATCCGGTAAGTGACATTCCGTGAACACAAGCAGAATTTCGCGATTATATCTGGATTCAGATGTACATCAAAGAGGTTTTATGGGTTTACATAAACGGTTTCCGTTTCTAACATCGCGGTTATGGGAGCGCTCCCAAACGCCGATCCGGCGATGAGACCGCAGCTACGCGACGACGTACGGTTCGTCGAATGCCCCGACGGTGCTTACGTGCACAGCGACTACGGTGCGTGCACACTGCGAGGGCGGCAGGCGTACGCCTGGCTGGCCAGGCTGGCACCCGCACTGACCGGCCGCCACACCCTGGCCGAGCTCACGGCGCAGCTTGCCGGCGACCGGCGGGCCATGGTCGAGCGGCTGGTGGGCCAGCTCGCCGAACAACGGTTCGTGGTGGACGCGCGACAGGCGCGGCCGCACGGGCTGACCGGCGCCGAACTGCGTGCGTACGCGGAGGAGATCGCCTTCATCGGCTACGCGCTCGACTCGCCGGAGTCGCGGTTCGAGCGGATACGGCGCACCCGCCTCGTGCTGACCGGCGCGGGCCCGCTGCTGGAGGCGCTGGCGGGGGCGTGTGCCGGCTCGGGGTGGCGGCGGGTCACGGTGATCTGCCCCGCTCCTGAGGCGGCCGTCCGGGCCGCGGACGCCGCCCGCCGCGACCCCGGCCAGGAGATCAGGACGCTCTCCTCCGCCGGCGACGCCGGCGTGGTCCGCCGGACGATCGCCGACGATGCCGACGTCGTGCTCCAGGTGAGTGCCGACCTCGACGAGCTGGTGGCGACGGCCCGCGCGTGCGCGGCGGCCGGGGTCGTGCTGGGGCAGGCCCTCGTCGCCTCCGGGGAGGTCTGGCTCAGCCAGGTGGGACGGCCCGCGGTGACAGCGGCGGAGTCGGGCTGGCACCGGCTGGCCGGGCTGCCCGCCGCGGTTCCGGCCCCTCCGGAGGAGGACCTGCTGTCAGGCCCGGTGCCCACGGTGGTCGCCGCCATGACGGCGCTCGCGTGCTTCGCTCACGTCACCGGGCTCGACACGGGCTCGGAACGCATGCTCACCAGGGTGGACCTGCGCACTCTCGACACGGTCCCGCACCGGTTCCTGCCCCATCCCCGGGCGGGCGCCCGTCCTGGCGCAGGCACGGCAGCGATCAGCGGGCTGGCGGAGGCGCTGGCCGGAGCGCCGGGGACCCTCCCGGCGGAGAAGGCGGCATCCGCCGCCGACGCGGAAGGACTGATCGGCCTCACCGCCGAACTGGTCGGCTCCCGGCTGGGGCTGCTCGGCATGCTGGACGAGCAGGCGCTCACGCAGTCCCCTCTGGCGGTGTGCCAGGCGGTCGTCTCCGACCCGCTCGGCGTGCTGCCCGGGTGGGCGCCGCAACCGCAGGCGTACGGCTGGGGGCCGGACCAGCGCGCAGCCCGGCTGCGCTGCCTGCTCGCCGCCCTCGCCACGTACGGCCTGCTGGCCCTGGACCCCGGCGAGGAGGACGTGGTGTCGGGTGTGGAACTGCCGGACGGGCGGCCTCGCCGCGTGCCCGCGGCGGACCTCCGGCTCGCCGGCACCGGCACGCCGCACCCGCCTGTCGGCACCGGCGCCGGCCTGAGCTGGCCGCAGGCCCTGGCCGCCGGCCTTCGGGCCCACTGCGAGCACCTGCTGGCCACCCGCCTGCCTGCCACCCCCGATCACCACACCGCTCCCGAACACCACACCGGCCCGGCTCGCACAGCCGCCCCGGCCGCCTTCCCGGCACCGGCGGCGGACCCCCCAGGGGAGGGCGCGCCGCTGACACCTTCGGGAGACCCAGTCGCCGAGGCGCTGTTGCGCCAGCTCACGCTGGCCGGTGAGACCCCGCGGATCCGCGACCACACGGCCGTCCTCGGGGTGCCCGCCGTCGCGCTGACGGTCCCGGGCCGGGAGCCGCTCGTGTCCGTGGCCGCCACCGTCTCGGACGCGCTGCGCGACGGCCTGGAACGGCTGCTGCTGCGCTGGCAGTCCAGGACCACCCGGCAGCACGCGTACGCCGGGGCCCGTCCCCTCTGGCCGCCGGACGGCGACCCGTCCCAGGCCGTGCGGACGATGGCCGGGGCGCTGCGCCGCGCGGGCAAGGTGCCGGTGGCGGTGCCGCTCGACGGCGATCCCGAGGCGGCCAGGCTCCTGCCCTTCGTCACCCGAGTCGTCCTGCTCGATGGCTGAGGCCACCATCACCACGGTCCCGTCCGCCCCGGACCCTGACCTGGTGACCGTCCTGGGCGGTGGCCGCCTGCACGCGGCCATCAGGGAAGCCCTCACCACCGGACCGGGAGGCGGCGCCATCGTCGTCGCGAGCGACGCCGACGACGTGCGGCCGTACCCCGCGGTGGCGCGCCGCGCGGCCGGGCGGGAGGTGCCGTGGCTGCCGGTGCGTGTCGAGGCCGGCTGGGTGCTGGTGGGCCCGTCGGTCCGCCCGTCCCGGCCCGGCTGCCCGACCTGTGTGGGACGCAGGCGCGCCGGCAACCGGCCGGACGCGGTGGCACGTGACGCGCTGCGCGCCTTGTGGGCCGCCGACCTCGACTCGCGGCCCAACGCCCTGCTCACCCCGCTCGTCTCACGTACGGTCGCCGCGCTGGTCGCCGACGAGGTGCGCCGGCTGCGGCACGACACCGGCTCCGCGCGGACCGTGGGCGCGCTGCTGAAGGTCCACCTGACGACGGCCGCGGTGCGCCGCCATCCGTTCCTGCCGGACCCGCTCTGCCCGGACTGCGGGGCGCGCCCTGACGACGGTCCACATTCCGGACGGTACGTCTCGCGCCCGGCGCCCAAGCCGGACCGGGGGACCTTCCGGGTCAGCGGGATCAGCGGCCGGGAGGCGGAACTGGAACAGCGGTTCGTCGACGCGGAGACCGGCATCGTGCAGGCCCTGATCAAGGAGGAGCACGGCGGCGGCCCGATGGCCGTCGCGCGGCTCAGCCCGGCCCGCACCGAGCACGAAAGTCACCACGGCTACGGCCGCAGCGACGACTTCGCCTCCGCGCGGGCCACCGCCGTCGCCGAGGCGCTGGAGCGTATCGCGGGCATCCACCCGCGTGGCCGGCGGACCGCCGTACGCGCCGCGTACGTGGACATCGCCGGCCAGGCCCTCGACCCGCGCACGCTGGGCCTCTATCCCGACGACTGGTACGACCAGCCGGGTTTCCTGTTCACCCGCTTCGCCCCCGAGCGCCCCACGACCTGGGTGTGGGCCTACTCCTTCGCCCGCGACGCCCCGGTGCTGGTGCCGGAGAGCTACGCCTTCTTCGGCCCCCGCCCGGCGGACGACCTCGGCTTCGCCTACGAGTGCTCCAACGGCTGCGCCCTGGGAGGCCACCCGGCGGAGGCGATCCTGTACGGCCTGCTGGAGGTGGCGGAGCGGGACGCGGCCCTGGCCACCTGGTACGCCCGGATGCCCATCCCGCGGGTCGACCTCGGCTCGGCCGCCGACCGCCGCATCCCGATGCTCGCCCAGCGGGTACGGGACCGGCTGGGGTACGAGGTGCACGCGTTCGCGGCGCTGCTGGAGCAGCGGGTGCCGGTGTTCTGGGTGATGGCCGTCGACGCGCTGGGCCGGCCGGACCGGCCGCGTGCGCTGTGCGGGTCCGCCTCGCACCTGGACCCGGAACGAGCGCTCCGCCGGGCGCTGGAGGACCTGGTCCCGATGCTGGCCGGCCATGTCGAGCGCTACGACCCGGTGTCGTCGGCGCGGCTGGCGGCCGACTCCGACGAGGTGCGGCTGCTGGAGCACCATCCGCTGGTCTACGGCCACCCGGACGCGTTCGGCCGGCTGGGCTTCCTGCCGCTCGAAGGATCCTCGCTGACCGTGGCCGAGGTGGTGGCCCGGGTGGGCTGGCCCGGGCACGACGACCTCTGCGCGGACCTGGCCGAGCTGGCCGGGCGCTACCTGGCCGGCGGGCTCGACGTGATCGCCGTCGACATCACCTCGCCGGAGGCGCGGGCATGCGGCCTGCACGCCGCGAAGGTGTTCGTGCCGGGGACGATGTCCATGACCTTCGGGCACCGCTACCGGCGCGTCCACGGCCTGCCGCGGCTGCTCAGCCTGCCGCGGCTCCTCGGCTACCGGGACCGCGACCTGCGGCCCGCGGAGCTGAACCCGTACCCCCATCCGTTCCCCTGACCGGTCTCCACGGAGGAAGCGAGGCGGACGCCGCGTGCACATGACCACGGCGACGAGCGCGCCAGGCGCGGCCACGAGCCGCTACCTGGCCGCCATGCGGAACCGGGGGCCGCTGTCCATCGACTGGGCGGCCGCGCCGACCCGGCACAAGCGCTACCCCGGCGCCGAACGCGTGCGGCTGCCCTGGACCGCCGGTGACGGCCCGGCCCTGGGCCTGCTCGGCGAGCTGCTGCGGGACCTGCTCGGCATGACCAGGACCGTGTGGTCCCACCACCTCGGCGACGGCGGCGAGCCTCTGGGACGGCCGCCCATGCTGCTCACCGGCCGGCCCGCGCCGTCGGGCGGAGGGTTGTACCCGATCGAGGCGTACGCGGCCGCGGGCGGGCCGCGCCTGCCCGGCCTGCCCTCCGCCCTCTACCACTACGACCCGGTGCACCACGTGCTGGAGCGCGTGCGCGACGACGACCACGTCCCTGCGCTGACCGGCCTGCTCACGGACGTCCCTGTGGACAGCGCTCCGGCGGACCTGGCGATCCTCCTCTCCGCGGTGTTCTGGCGGTCGATGTTCAAGTACGGCGACTTCGGCTACCGCCTGATCTGCCAGGAGACCGGCGTCCTCGTGGCCCAGGCGCTGGCCGTGGGCGGGCGGCTGGGGCTGGCCGGCCGGGCCCGCCTGCGCTTCCCTGACGGCCAGATCGACCGGCTGCTCGGTCTCGACGGCGTCCGGGAGGCCGCGCTGGCCGTGCTCACCTTCACCCTGCCGTCCGGCGGGGCACGGCCCCCGGACACCGGGCGGCCGCGCGCCTCCTCCCCGTGCGGGAGGCCGCTGCCGGCGTCGTCCCCGGCCGGGGAGCTGATGTACCGGCCGGTCGCCGATGAGAGCAGGCCGCTGCCCAGAACGATGCCCGACGGCCACGCCGCCGCCCTGCACCGGGCCTGCGCGTCCGCCTTCCCCGGCTCGCCACGTTCCGCGGACGCGCCGCGCTCCCCCGGTTCGCCGGAACCGGCCGTCGTGCCGCCGCCCCGGCCCCGGGTGCGCGCGGGCCGGGCGCTTCCGGCTCCCGAGCCCGCGGGCGGTGCCCACCCGGCCGCGGGAGTGCCGCGCCGCACGTCGCCGGTCGCCGGCTACCGTCCGGTGCCGCTCACGGGCGGGGCGCTCGGCGCGGTGCTGGCCGCGGCCGGCGGCGGCTACCCCGCCGATCTGCCCGGCGCCGCGACGGGACCGGCCGCGACGGCGCTGTGCCTGCTGTCCCTGCGGGTGGAGGGCCTGCCCCGCGGCGCCTACTGGTACGACCCGGCCCGCCACACCCTCCACGAGCTGGCCGGGGCCGGCGAGGTGGAGGCCGTGGCCACCGGGCGGCTGCTGGCCAACACGCGGGTGGCGCTGCGCGGGGCCGCCGCCGCGCTGGTTCCCGTGGGCGATCCGCTCGCGGGCGCGAACCTGTTCGGGGACCGCTGGTATCGCATGCAGCAGATGGAGGCGGGCCTGGTCGCGCAGCGGGCCGCGCTGGCCGCCGCGGCGCTCGGCCTGGCCGCCCGCATCCACTCCGACGGCGCGAACGAGACCACCGACGAGGTGCTCGGCCTCGCCCCGACCTGCCTGAGGAGCCTGTCCTTTCTGGCGATGGGCACCCCACCGACCGGCGGGCCCCTGGTGGCCCGCCACATCCCGGTCCTCGCCGACGAGGAGGTGGTGCCGGATCCGACGCCATCGTGACGCGTTCGGATCGACCGAGTTCATCAGCTGTGTCCATCAGCTGTGTCCATCAACTGTGTCCATCAACTGTGTCCATCAACTGTGTTCATCACATCCCCATGTCAGGAGACACACATGTCGGAGAACCTCAAACTCGACCTGCGCGGCCTGGACGTCGACTCCATCGACGTCGTGTCGGCCGACTCCATCGTGGCGGAGGGGCACGGCGCCATCGAGACCGGCGCCTCCTCCTCCCCCGGCTACTGCTCGTCGTACCTGACGGCGATGAGCTGCTGGGCTCCGGAGCTGTAGAGCCGGCGTCGGCCCTCCGGTGAGCTGCGTACGGCCACCGGTATGACGAGCAGGGCCGAGGGCGCCCGTGCCGTGGGCGCCCTCGGCCCCTGACGAACCTTTTCGAGGAGCGCGTTCCTTTGACCTATGTAGCGCACGCCGTCCCCGTCGCGGGGGACGGCGACTCTGCCGGGCTCGCCGATCCCGATTATGCCCTGTCGCCCGTTCTGGCAGTCCGCGTCGCGGGGCTGCCGGTGGCGGGGCTCGACCGGATGCGCTGCACCCGGACGTGGCGGCTGGTGGACGAGCTGGCGAACGTCTCGGCCCGGCTGCGGCGGGAGGGCGCGGAACTGTCCGGTCCGTTGCACGATGTGATCGGCGGCGTGGCGGCGGGCCCGCTCAGGTCCGGGCTGGTGGCGTTGCGGCGCGCGGTGTTCGCGGGGCGCCGGCCGGGCGGCCCGGCCGCGTCCGCCGGGGTGCTGGCGGCGCTGCCCGCGGACCTGGCCGCCCGGATCAGCGCGTGGACCACCCTGCGGCAGCGCGCGGAGACGTTGCGCGGCGCGCTGCCCGCCGTGCTGGCGGAGGAGTCGCGGGAGAAGACGGCGGTGCTGCGCGAGGCGGTGTCCGACGCCGGCTTCCGCCACGGCCTCGCCCAGGGCAGCGCGGTGCTGGCCGGCCGGCTCGAAGCCTGGCTCGCCGGCCCCGCCGACCGCCCGCCGGACCGGCAGGAACTGCTGCGGCTGGCCCGCTACCTCGCCCGGGCGAGCGTCAAGACCAGCCCGTACGCCACCTTCACGCTCAGCGGCCTGGGCCGGTGGGAGGCGGACGGTCCCGCCGTGCGGACCGGCGGCGAGCCGGCCTGGCACGTCATGGTGGAGCTGGACCGGGCGGTCCTGCGCCCGCTGTGGGCGGCGCTCACCCGGCACCGGCGGGTGCGGGAGCGGGCCCGATTGCGCGTCAACCCGTCCGCCGCCGACGACGGCGACCGGATCTGGTTCCTCGGCTACGGGCACGGCGAGCCGCTGTCCGGGGTGGCCGCGAGCCCCGCGGTGCGGGAGGCTCTCGCCTGGGTGCGCGGGCGGGACTTCGCCACCCTGGCCGCAGCGCCGGGGGTCGAGCCGCTGGTCGACGCGGGACTGCTCGAACTGGTCCCGCCGTACGACGAGCAGGGCGCCGACCCTGTGGGGCGGCTGGCGTCGTGGCTGGCCGAGGACGGTCCGGCGCCGTACGCGCGGGCCGTCGGCCGGGTCGCCGAGGCGCTGCGCGACGGTGTCACCCACCCCGGCGACGGCGCACGCACGGCCGGGGACGTGCGTGCGGCGCTGAGCGAGGTGCTGCCGCCGGGGCCGTCGCTGCCCGGCAAGAACCTGCTCTGGCACAGCGCCGTCATGCCCGGCGTGGCCGGACGGCTGAGCGCGACGGCCTGGCGCGGGGTGTGCGACGACCTCGACGCGCTGCGCGGGCTGCTCGGCCTCTTCGACCCCGACCTGCCCGTCAAGATCGCCGCCACCGCGTTCTTCCTGGACCGGTACGGCCCCGGCGGGCGGATCGCCGCCGTGGACCTCTACCGCGAGATCCACCGGCAGGCGCCGGGCGAGGGCGGGGCGCTGCTGCGCGGCATGCTGCGCGACCCGGTCGCGGGCACGCGCGCGATACCGGGCGCCGAGCACCCGCCCGGCCTGACGCGGCTGACGGAGCTGCGGCGCAGCTTCTGGGAACGGGCCGGCGCCGGGCCCGGCGGCGGCGAGCCGGTGGTGGAGCTGACGGCGTCCCGCCTGGCCGCCATGGCGGAGAGCTGGCCGCGCTTCGTCCGGCCGCCGGGGTCGATCTGCTGTTACCTGCAGGCCGTGCCGGGCCCCGGCGGCGTGCGCGCGGTCGTCAACTCGGTCTCCGCCGGGTACGGGCGCGGGCTGTCGCGGCTGCACCGGCTGGTCACCCTGGCCGGAGGGGAGGCACCGCCCGCCGCCGGCCTGCGGGCGGCGCAGGACGGCGTCATGGTGGCCGAGTGCCGCGGGCTCGTCGGCGGCGGCCTCAACGTCCGCCCCGCCACCGCCGACCTCGCCCTCGACCACCCCTTCACCGCTCCCGACGCGCACCTCCCGCGGGTGTCGCCTGCGGAGCTCGTGGCCGGCTACGACCCCGGGTGCGACCGGCTGACGCTGTTCGACGGTGCGGGCCGCCCGGTCAAGCCGGTCCACCTGGGCATGACGGCCCAGTACTGGCTGCCGCCGTGGTTGCAGTTCCTGGTGCGGGCGTTCGGCGAGCCGTCCACGGCGATGGTGCCCGGCTGGGTGTTCCGCACCCGGGCCGAGCCGCCGGACGAGGGCGTGGTGGAGCGCTGGCCGCGGATGGACCTCGGGCGGGTGACGGTCGCGCGGGCGGTCTGGCGGCTGCGAGCCGGGGCGTTCCCGGTGCCGGCCAAGGGCGAGGGCGAGGCCGCGTACCTGCCCAGGCTGGCCGAGTGGCTGGCGCTGCACGGAGTGCCCCGCCGGTTCTTCGCCCGGGTGGTGGATCTCCGGCGCGGCCTGCTGGCGGGCCTGCTGAGCAAGGACCGCAAGCCCATGTACGTGGACGTCACCGACCTGCTGCTGCTGACCGGGTTCGTCCGCACGCTGCGTGACCCCGGCGCGCTGCTGGTGCTCGAAGAGGCGCTGCCCGACCCCTACCAGGCGCCCCGCTACGGCGCGGGCGGCCGCGTCACCGAGTACGTCGTGCAGCTGTCGGAAAGGCCGGGCCGATGACGGCGGCGCGGGAGGACGCGGCCACCGGTGACGGCTGGGTCGGCGCGCACCTGTTCCATTTCGGCGACCTCGACCCGCTGATCACCGGCGTGGTGGACCCGGTGACGCGGGAGCTGGCGGCGGACGGCACCGCGCGCCGCGCCTTCTTCCTGCGCTACTGGGAGGGCGGCCAGCACGTGCGGCTGCGGCTGGAGGTGCCGGACCCGGCGCTGCGGCCGCGCGTCCAGAACCTGGTACGCGAGCGGGCGGCGGCCCACTTCGCCGCCCGCCCGTCCCCTTCCGTCGACGCGGCGGCCTACCGCGCCTTCGCCGCCGCCATGGCGAGGGGCGAGCGGCGCACGCACTACGACGAGCGGCTGCACCCCGCCGGCTCGGTCGCGTTCATCGGCTACCGGCCCGAGCACGAGGCGTACGGCGACGCCGCCTGCGTGGCCGCCGCGGAACGGCATTTCGCGGTGTCGAGCGGGCTCGCGCTGGACGTGTTGCGCGCCGGGACGGAGATGGGCCGGCGGGCGGCGATCGGGCTGGCCGCGCTGACCATCGCGGCCGCCGTGTGCGAGCCCGACCTGGCCGCCGCCGCGCGCCGCCTGGCCAGGGCCGCCCGCGAGGCGCCGGGCGCCGGTCTCGCCCCGCCCGCTCCCGGCAGCGAGGAGGATTGGCGGCGCCGCGAGAGCGCCCTGCTCTCCCAGACGCGCAGGTTGTGGGACACGCCCGAGTCGGGCGGCGACCTGCTGGCCGCGTGGGCGTCGTCGGTGCGCGCGCTCCGCGACGACCTCGACGCGCTGCGCTCCGCCGGTCGGTGCGCGCCGCTCGACCCGGGCTCGCCCCACGCGTTCTTCGCTTTGGCCGCGCCGCCGGAGCGGCGCACGGTGTCGCTGATCCTGATGCGCTGCGCGCATCTGCTCCACAACCGGCTGGGGCTGCGCGCAGGAACCGAGCAGCACATGTCGTTCCTGGCGGGCCGTGCCATCGCCGGCCTCGCCGACTCCCGGAGGTGGTCCCCTTGACCGGCTTGCCCGATTCCGACGCTCCCGCCTGGCACTGCGTGCACGTCCACTACCACGCGCCGGACAAGGACGGCCTGCTGCTGGACGCCGTGCGGCCGCTCCTCGACGGGCTGCGCGGCCAGGTGGCGGCGGCGTACGTGCTGCGCCACTGGCGGCAGGGCCCGCACCTGCGGATCAACGTCAAGGCGGAGCCGGCCGTCTGGCGGCGGGACGTGCGCCCGCGCGTGGCCGAGGTCGTCGGCGGCTGGCTGCGCGAGCACCCCTCGACGGCCGTGCTCGACCCGGCCGAGAGCCTGTCCAGGCACCGCCTGCTCGCCCTGCGCGAGCAGGAGCGCGGCCCGCTCACGCCGTGGCCGCCGGACAACTCCATCCGCGACGCGCCGTACGACTCGCGCCGGCACGTGCTCGGCAGCGACGAGGCGGTGGACCTGCTCACCGCGTTCTACGTCGATGCCACCCCCCTGCTGTTCGGCATGCTGGAGCACGTGCGCGCGGGCCGCGACAGCAGGATCGGGCTGGCGCTGAGCCTCATGCTGACGATCGCGCACACCTCGCAGCGCATCGACCGCAGCTACCTGTCGTTCCGGATGCACGCGGAGGGATACCTCACGTGGGCGGCAGACCCGGATGGCGCCCGCGCCCTCTTCGAGCGCGGCTTCAGGGAGCGGCGCGCGGCCCTGACGCAGCGTGTGCGCGAGGTCGTCGCCTGCCTGGACGACGGCGGCGCCCCGGCCGTCCCGTTCATACGGGAGTGGGCGTCCCTGCTGGAGCAGTACCGCAGGCGGGTCGCGGCGCTGGACGACGGCCGGCTGATCCAGCCGATGATCGGGCCGGGCGAGGCCCTCCGGGTGCGGCCGGGCGACCCGCCGGCGCCGCGCCGCGAGCCGAGCGAGCTGCAACGCCTGGTCTTCGACAATCCCGCCTACCACGAGGCGATCTTCGCCGACCCCGCGTTCCGGCGCTACCGGGTGCTGCTCAACTACACGTACCTGCACCTGACGCGGCTCGGGCTCACCCCGCTCGACCGGTTCAGGACCTGCCATCTGCTGGCCGACGCGGTGGAGGACGTCTACGGCCTGTCAGGGCTGGACGCCCTGCGCCGCTTCGCCGGCCGCCCGGCGGCCGCCGGCTGACGTCGATCCTGCGACGGCGGTCGAGCACGCCTGGGGTCGCCTGAAATGCGTTGGCTTCGTACGCATCGGCTGGGCTAGCGTTGCTGCCGTCACGCGCCAGGACGACGCGCTTCCGCCCGCGTCCCGGCGAGTCAGCAGATAGGAGACGCCGGATGGCTGCCCAGCTCGTCGCGCTCTGCATCGATGCCAACGACCCGCCCGCTCTCGCCCGCTTCTGGGCCGGGGTCCTGGGCTGGGAGATGGTCGACGACCCCCACGACGGGCTCGTGCTCGTGCCGGGCGACGACACCGGGTTCCGCATCCGCTGCCTGCCGACCCAGGAGAAGAAGACCGCCCCGAACCAGATCCACTTCGATCTGACCAGCGCGACCCACGACGACCAGCAGCGGACGGTGGACAGGGTGCTCGCGCTCGGCGGGCGCCACATCGACGTCGGCCAGCGCCCCGAGGAGGGTCATGTGGTGCTCGCCGACCCCGAGGGCAACGAGATGTGCGTCATCCCGGCGGGCAACAACTTCCTCGCCGACTGCGGGTTCGTCGGAGCGCTCTCGTGCGACGGCACGCAGGAGGTCGGCTACTTCTGGAGCGAGGCGCTGGGGTGGCCGCTGGTCTGGGACCAGGACCAGGAGACCGCGATCCGCTCGCCGCACGGAGGTCCGAAGATCACGTGGGGTGGTCCTCCGGTGGCGCCGAAGACCGGGAAGAACAGGCTCCACTTCGACCTCGCTCCGCCTGCCGGCGGGGATCAGCAGGCGGAGGTCGACCGCCTGGTCGCCCTCGGAGCCACGCGCGTCGACATCGGCCAGCGCGAGGTCAGCTGGGTCGTGATGGCCGATCCCGACGGCAACGAGTTCTGCGTGCTGGCCCCCCGATAGCGTTCGCCGCCCCGCATCGCGCGGCGGCCCCTACGGACGGCCGTGGCCGGGCGTCACCAGCCCGGCCTCGTAGGCGACGATCACCGCCTGGGCACGGTCGCGCACGCCGAGCTTGGCGAACAGGTCGCTCGCCCGGTTCTTCACCGTCGACACCGACAGCCCCAACTCCTCCGCGATCTGCGCGTTCGACAGGCCACGCGCGATGAGCTCCAGCACCCGCAGCTCGCGCTCGCTCAGCACGGACAACTCGGCGGGCGTCACGACCGCGCGCGGGCGGGACGGGCGCACGAAGGTGCCGATCAGGCCGAGCAGGAGCCGGGGCGCCACCGTCGCCTCGCCCCGGTGCACGATCCTGATGCCTTCGATCAGCTCCTCCGGCGACACGTCCTTGGGCAGGAAGCCGGACGCCCCCGCCCGCAGCGCCGCCACCACGTGCTCCTCCAGGTCGAACGTGCTCAGCGCGAGCACTCTGACCTCCGGCAGCTCGGAGATGATCCGCTCGGTGGCGGCCACCCCGTCCATGTCCGGCATGTGCAGGTCCATCAGGACGACGTCCGGACGCAGGTCGTGGCTGAGGCGTACCGCGTCGAGCCCGTCGGCCGCCTCCCCCACCGGGGTCAGATCGGGTGCGGTGTCGAGCAGCAGGCGCAGCCCGACGCGGACGACGGCGTGGTCGTCCACGAGCAGTACTCTGATCACATCGTCTCCGGCAGCGGGATGCGGGCGTGTACGGTGAAGCCTCCCTCAGGGGAGGGCCCGGCGCGGATCTCGCCGCCGCACAGCGACACCCGCTCGGCCATCCCCGCCAGCCCCAGTCCCGGTCCGACGGTGCCAGGACGGGCCGGCCCGTCGTCGTCGATCTCCACCTCCACCCGATCGGGCAGGTACGCCAGCCGCACCCGCGACCGGGCCCCGCCCGCGTGCTTGCGCGTGTTGGTGAGCGCCTCCTGGACGATGCGGTAGACCGCGTGGTCCACGGTCGTCGGCAGGACGACGGCCTCACCCGAGACCCGCAGCGTGGCGTTGCCCGACGCGTCGACGAGCGCGGGCAGCCGCGCCACCCCGACGCCCGCCTGGTTGTCGATCGGCTCGCCGTCGGTACGCAACACGTCCAGCAGGCGGCGCATCTCCGTCATCGCCTGGCGGGCCGTTTCCTCGCCGGTGAGCAGGGCGGACCGGGCACGTTCCGGGTCGGTCGGGATCGTCCGCCTGGCCACGCCCATGTAGAGGCCGACCACGCTGACGTGGTGGGCGATCACGTCGTGCAGTTCGCGGGCGATGCGGCGGCGTTCCTCGCGTACCGCGCTCTCGGCGACCTGCTGCTCGCGCCGCTGGGACAGCTCCGCACGCAGGCGCTCGGCGTACCCGACCGCCACCGGGTACGCCGGGGCGAGCGTGACGGTCAGGAACATCAGGAACGGGGCCGTCGCGGGCGCCGGGCCGAGGACGACGACGCCGCCGGCCACGGCCAGCACCGCCGTGACGATCGACGTCGGCGCCGAGGTGTGCCTGCCCACGGCGAAAAGGGCGATGAGCATGGCGCTGACCGGCGCGTCGTACGTGGGCGGCTGTATGCCCACCAGGTAGAGGACGGCGACGAGAGCGGCCACGACGATCGGATGCCGCCGGCGCGCCGGCATCAGTCCCGCGGCCGCCACCGCGATCAGCACCACCCTGCCGTCCAGCCCCGCGGCGGGGGAGCCGAGAAGCTCCGCCGCCAGCACCACCGCGGCGATCGCGGCGTCTCCCGTCCAGGGACGGCTCTTCCAGGCCTTGACGATCATTTCTCCAACGCATCACGAACGGCGGCCGCATGGCAATCGCCGGACCGGCCGGCTCGTGATCCCTGGACGCTCCCGCGGCCGGTGGCGGGACGCACGGCGCCCACGCGGCGGGTGCCTCCAGGATCGGGCGGACCCGGCGTCACCGCGCCGCTCACGCCGCACGCCGCGTCCCCGTCACCGCGATGTGGGTGATCCGCGTCAAGGTGCGGCTGCCGGGCCGCAGGTAGGTGTGATGCCAGGCGTCGCCGGCGTCGACGACTCGTGCCCCGAACCCGGCGCTCACGGGATCGGCGCCGAACCCGAACGGCCCGATCCGCAGGCCGGCGCGGAGGACGTCGTCGTTGCTGCCGAGCGCCGCCCAGACCCGCGCCGACGTGTTCAGGTCGGCTGCCTGTCCGACGCCCAGGCCAGGGCTGCCGGTGACGATGAGATCGCGCACCGGCGAACCCCCCGCGACGGCACGAGCGCACACCACCGAACCATAGCTGTGGCAGACCAGGCTGATCCGCAGGGTTCGCGGCAGCGCGGAGAGGAGGGATCTCAGCCGCCGCGCCCCTCTGTCGGCGGGCCAGGTGGTGAGGATCTCCGGGTGGGCGAGTGACGGGGTGTCGTAGCCCAGCCAGCCGATCACCGCGGTCCCCGGCCCCAGCGCGGCGGCCTCGTCGTAGAGCGCGCGGGCGGCCCGCCCGGGGCTTTCCTGGGAGTCGTCGAAGGCGGCCAGGCTCTGCCCCGAGCCGGGCACGTAGACGATGGCCCTTCGCGCGCCGGCGAGATCTCCTACGACCTCGATCGCCTGGCCCTCACCCTGACGGCTCAACGCCAGGAACTGCCGGCCCGGCCACGCGTCACGTTCGTAGCGTTCCTGGAGCGCGCGGGCGGTGAAGGCGGAGGGAAGGGGCAACTCGGCCGCCACCGGCCGGCAGGCGGCGGCCGTCCCGGCGGCGAGCGCGGCGGCCAGCAGCACGGTCCTGAGCAGCCGCGTGCGCGGGGAAACGGTGGTGCCCGGTTCCCGCCCACGCGCGGCGCGGTCTCGCGAGAGGGGCTCCACGCGTGCGTACGCGATGACGGCGTACGGGCGCACCGGGTGCTCGTACGTGTCGATCTCAACCGGCTCGGCGTCATACCGCCGCGGGTCGGGAACGTGGTGCATCCACTCGAAGAAGCGGCGGAGAAAGCGGCCGTGAACGGAAGCGGGCAAGAGGGAGGCGGCTCGGAAGAACATCCTGTGCAGGCGAGCGCGGACGTCGGGCATGTATGCCAGCCTGCTGACGCCGGTGCCGCGCTTCATCGGCGTCAGGAACGATCTCTCGCCGGGACCTGGCTCCCGCCACCGCGGCGTCTGCGGTACTCCGGACTCGAGGGCTCCGGGGGGATCAACCGCCCATCGCCACTCCGTAGAGGGCCGCGAGCGCGTCGTCGATGGGATGGGGCTGCGGTTTCCCCGAGGCGTCGAGCCTGTTCCACCTCTGCAGGTTGAGCGCGACGGACATCTGCCGCCCGCCGTCGGCGCGCGTCATGGACAGTGTCCCGCCACCCCAGACCGTGCCGCCGTGACCCCAGAAGGTCCCGCCGCCGGGGACCTCCGTCGGGTGCAGGCCGAGACCGTAGTCGATCACCTTTCCCTCCTGGGAGACGACCGGGACGGTGCGCTGCATCTGCGCCAGCGACGACGGGCTGACGATCTCCCCGGCCAGCAGCATGCCGAAGAAGCGGTTGAGATCCGCCATCGTCGATATCAGCGAGGCCGAGGGCCCCACCCACGACATGTCGTAGACGCTGTAGTCGCGCGGCGGGTCGATCATGCCGAACCACGCCTCGTAGATCTGCGAGTGCGGCCCGTGGACGTGCGGTCCGTCCGGGAAGCGGGTGTCCGGCAGCCCGGCGCGGTCAATGACGTTCCGGGTGATCAGCTTCTCCGCGGGAACGCCGGTCACGTGTTCCAGGAGCCGGCCGAGCAGCAGGTAGTTGGTGTTGCAGTACACCCCGGGGGTGCCGCCCGGCGCGCCGACGGCGGGCGCCGTGACTCCCATCTCGATCAGATCGGCGGGCTGGAACCGCGTGAGCCGGTGGTCGTCCAGGCTTTGCGGCCCCGTGTCCGCCAAGGAGGGGAACGCCTTGAGGGACGGGTAGGCGTGCGGGAGGTATTCGGCGAGGCCGCTGGTGTGGTTGATCAACATCCGGACCGTGATCGCGTCGCCGCGGTCTCCCGGGACCAGCCGCGGCAGGTAATGGCCGATCGGCGTGTCCAGCCCGATCTGGCCGCTCTCGACCAGCTGCAGCACCGAGGCGGCGGTGAAGGTCTTGGTGATGCTGCCGACGCGGTGCCGCATGTCGGCCGTGACGGGACGGCCGGTGGCGACGTCGGCGACCCCTGCGGCGCCCCGCCAGACCTGGTCGCCGTCACGCACCTCGGCGAACACTCCGGGCACTCCCGCGCGGTGGACGTTCTCCATGGCGGTTCGCAGCGCCACGGCGTCAAGGGGGTCGGTCACGATGCGTGTCCTCTCGTCATGAGTGGATGGACGGTCTCCCCCATTATGCACGCGGTGCGTGCAACGGCGGGTGCATAGGTTAGGTTGGGTTCGGATGAGAGGGGTGACATGACAGGCCGACGGCGTTGGTCGACCGAAGAGATCCTGGACACGGCGGCGGAGCTGCTACGCACGAGCGACGCCGAGTCCTTCAGCGTGCGCCGGCTCGCCGCAGCCCTGGGGACCGACTCCTCCAGCCTCTACCGGCACTTCCGCAACAAGACCGAGCTGTTGCGCGCGGTCACCGACCGCATCCTCATCGCCGCCATGGACGGCTACCACCCCGAGGGCGACTGGAAGCAGCGCATCACCACCGTGGCCACCCGGTTGAGGGAGGCCTTCGGCCGGCATCCCCAGGTCGCCGTGATCTGGGCACGCTACGTCTCGGGCGGCACCGGCTCCCGGCTCGTCATAGAGGAGACGCTGACGGCCCTGCGGGCGTCGGGCCTGCCCGACGAGGAGATCCCGGCGCACTACCACCGGCTCGCGATCCTCCTCGCGGCGTTGATCTCCTCCGAGGCGGCGGCCGGCAGCATCACCGCCGAAGAGCACGAACAGGGCCTCGAGTCGTTCCGCGTCGCGGTGCTGGGCGCCGACCCCGCGCACTTCCCCGCCCTGGCCCATTTCTCCCGCGACATCCGCCCCCTGTCCGACAACCGCCACGCCGTGTTCGAAGCGATCCTCGCCGCCCAGCTCAGCGCGATCGAGGCCAGGATCCCCCGGCCCGCGCCGGGCTCCGGAACCGGAACCTGAACGCGCCGGCTCCCCGAGCCCTCGTGACCGCGCGGGTCAAGGCCGGGCAAGCAAGGTCGTCTCCTCGGCGGTTCCCCTAGGTCCGCGGCCGGATCCTGCCTATCGTGAGCGCCTGTTTCCTAGGAGAGCGGACGCGGCATGCTCGATCGGCGATCTCGGAGCCGCCGCGCGGCCATGCGGTCCGTACGTGTGCAGGGCGGAGCGGAATGAGCAAGTCACGATACTCCCGGGTGGCGGGGGTGGCGGCGCACCTGCCGGCGGACAGCCTGACGACGGAGCAGCTGGAAGACCTGCTGGCCGAGCGCAACCCCGGCATCGACGTTCCGCGCGGCCTGATCGAACGGCACAGCGGGGTCAGGCGCCGCCATGTCGCCCCGCCGGAGTGCATGGCATCGGACCTGGCGGCGGAGGCGGCGAGCCGGCTGCTGCGGCAGACCGGGCACACGCCGCCCTCGATCGACCTGATCATTTACGCGGGCGTGTCCGGCGACGCCGTCGAACCCGCGACGGGACACATGGTGGCGGCCAAGCTGGGCGCCGGCTGCCCCGTCTTCGACGTGCGGGACGCGTGCAACAGCGTCCTGCGGGCGATTCACCTCGCCGACGCGCTCATCACCGCCGGCCATCACCGCACGGTCCTCATCGTCTGCGGCGAGGTCATCACCTCGAGCATCCGGTGGCACGTGGAGTCGCAGGAGGACTTCGAGCCGGCGATCCCGTCCTACACGGTCTCGGACTCGGGCACGGCGCTGCTGCTGGAGCTCAGCGGCACCCCTGGCGTGCTCGGGCACGCGTTCGGCGCGAACTCCGCGGACTGGCGGGCCTCCATCATGCCGTTCGTCCGCGACGCCTCCGGCGGGTTCCGCACCGGGCCCTTCACCATCGACTCCGTGGGCCTGGCCATCGGCGTGCAGAAGCTGGACTTCGGCGTGCTGCGGCAGCCCCTGGCCGAGCGCGGGCTCGGCTGGGACGACATGGACGTGGTGTGCGTGCACCAGCCGTCGCTGGCGGCGCTGCACTGGGGCTGCGAGCTCATGGGAGCCTCCCCGGGCAGGGCCGAGGTGACGATCGTCGACCACGGCAACCTCGCCGCCTCCACGCTGCCGATGCAGTTGCACCTGGCCGAACGGGCCGGCCGGCTCAAGCGGGGCGACCTCGTCGCCCTGGTGGGCGTGGCCAGCGGGCTCAGCGCCGGCACCGTGCTGCTGCGCTGGTAGGAGCCGCGGAGGGCGCATCGCCCGATCGGCGCGTACGGAACCGCCGCGCCGTGGCGGGCTCACTCGTTGCGGTCCCCGCTCTCATCGCATAGTAGTTGATCGTTTGCGAGGAGTGACATCGAGGGAGCTGGCGGATGAGCGGTACCAAGGGGACAGACACGGCGGTGGCGGTGATCGGCGTGGGCTGCCGGCTTCCGGGCGGCATCACCGACATGAACGGCCTCTGGCAGGCCCTGGAGCAGGGCTCCGACCTGGTCGGGCAGGTGCCGCCCGACCGCTTCGACGCCGACCGCTTCGTCGACGAGCACACGCCCCGCCCGGGCAAGAGCTACACGCGGGCCGGCGGATTCCTCGACGACATCGCCGGCTTCGACGCCGCGTACTTCAAGATCTCGCCCAAGGAGGCGGCCGCCATGGATCCCCAGCAGCGCCTGCTGCTGGAGATGACGGCCGAGGCGCTGGACGACGCGGGCGTGGACCCGGCGGGCCTCGCCGGAAGCGACACCGCGGTGTTCGTCGGCATCTCCGACACCTCCTACGGCTTCCAGCAGATGCTGGAGAAACAGGACGTCACCCCGTACACCATGGCGGGCGCCACGCTGTCGATCGCGGCCAACCGCATCTCCCACACCTTCGACCTGCACGGCCCCAGCATGGCGGTCGACACCGCGTGCTCGTCCTCCCTGCTGGCGGTGGAGCGCGCCTACCGGACGCTGCTCGCGGGCACCAGCAGGCTGGCGCTGGCCGGTGGCGTGAACGTGCTGGTGTCGCCCGGCAGCTTCACCGGGTTCAGCCAGGCGCAGATGCTCTCCCCCACGGGCCGGTGCGCCGCCTTCTCCGCCGGTGCCGACGGCTTCGTACGGGCCGAGGGCGGCGGCGTGGTGGTGCTGAAACGGCTGGCCGACGCGCTGGCGGACGGCGACCGTGTCCACGGCGTCATCGTCGGGGCCGGCACCAACAACGACGGCCGCACCATGGGGCTGGCTCTGCCCAACCCCGAAGCGCAGGAGGCGCTGCTGCGCCAGGTGTACGGGCCGGACGCGCTCGACCCGGACGACCTGGTGTACGTCGAAGCGCACGGCACCGGCACCCAGGCCGGGGACCCGGCCGAATGCGAGGCGCTCGGCCGGGTGCTCGGCCGCGGGCGCGCGCGGGGGCCGTTGCCCATCGGGTCGGTCAAGTCCAACCTCGGCCATCTGGAGCCGGCGTCGGGCATGCCGGGACTGTTCAAGGCGCTGCTGGTGCTGCGGCACGGCAGGATCCCCGCCTCCTTGCACGCGGAGGAGCTCAATCCGCGCATCGACTTCGACGGCCTCAACCTGTCGGTGGCGACGAGGGCCACCGCGGTGAGCGCACCCGGCGGCGGGCGAGCGCTGGCGGGGGTGAACAGTTTCGGTTTCGGCGGCAGCAACGTGCACGTCACCCTCACCACGCCGCCCCCGCCGGCGCGCCTTCCCGGGCCCGCGCCGAGCCCGGGGACGACGCTGCCGGTGCTGGTGTCGGCCCGGACGGACACGGCGTTGCGGCAGGCGATCGAGCGCACCGCCGACCGTCTGACGCGTCTGGGCGACGACGAGGAGGCCTGGTACGACTGCGCCTACACCTCCACCCGCCGCCGGGGCGGCCACCCGCGCCGGGCGGTGGCGCTGGCGGACTCGCCCGCGCAGGCGGCCAGGGCGTTGCGCGGCCTGCTGGCCGATCAGCCCCGCACGGGCGGCCCTGAACGGGCACAAGGCCCGGACCGGACGGCGGGCCCCCAGCGGGCGCAGGGCCCCGGGCAGGCGGCGAGCTCCGAGCAAGCGACCGGCCAGGAGGCACAGGACGCTGAGCGAGGGCGGGGCGTGGCGGCGGTGGTGGACGCGGCCGAGCACGGCCGGGTGGTGTTCGTCTTCTCCGGCAACGGCTCGCAGTGGGCGGGCATGGGCGCCGACCTGCTGGCCACCGACGAGACCTTCCGCGCTGCCGTGCGGGAGGCCGACGCCGCGCTGCGGCCTTACCTCGGCTGGTCGGTGCTGCGCGAGATGGAGCGGCCGCCCCGGCAGTGGCGGTTGTCGGCGACGGAGGTCGCCCAGCCCTTGTTGTTCGCCGTACAGGCCGGGCTGCTGGCCGTGTTGCGCGCGGCGGGTGTCCACCCGGAGGCCGTGCTGGGCCACAGCGTGGGCGAGGTCGCGGCCGCCTACGCCGCCGGAGCCTTGTCGCTGGAGCAGGCCGCGCGCGTGATCGCGGCACGCGGCACGGCGCAGGCCGCCACGATGGGAACGGGCCGGATGGCCGCCGTCGGGCTGCCGGAGGAGCGTGCCCGCGCGGTGCTGGCCCGCTGTCCGGACGTGGAGGTCGCGGCGGTCAACACCGATCGCGACGTCACGCTCGCCGGGCCGGAGGGGCAGCTCAAGCAGCTCGGCGCGGACCTGGAGGCGGACGGCGTGTTCGTCCGCCACCTGGACCTCGACTATCCCTTCCACAGCGCCGCCATGGACGCCGTCCGCGAGCCGCTGCTGCGCTCCCTCGACGGGCTGCGCCCCCGTTCGGGCGGCGTCACGCTGCTGTCCACCGTGACAGGGCGCGAGCTGGACGGAAGCGAGCTGACGGCAGGCTACTGGTGGCGCAACGTCCGCGAGCCGGTGCGGTTCGCGGACGCCGTCGACGGCGCGCTGGCCGGCGGCCACGACGTCTTCGTGGAAGTGGGGCCGCATCCGGTGCTCCGCTCCTACCTGCGCCGGATGACCGCGCGGGCCCGCCGGCGGGCCTGCGTGGTGCCCACCCTGCGCCGCGAGCAGCCCGCCGCCGTGCCGGCCACGGTCGCCGAGATCATCGCCGCCGGTGCCCAGCTCGACTGGGACGCCTACTTCCCGCGCCCGGGCCGGGTCGTGTCCCTGCCGCCCTACCCGTGGCAGCGCGAGCGGTACTGGATCGGCGGCCCCGACACGTGGGTGCGCTCCAGCGGCACAGGAGCGCTGCAACATCCGCTGCTGGGCGAGCGCCTGCCGGCCCCGCACCCCACCTGGCACGGCCCGATCGAACGCACGCTGGCGCCCTGGCTGGTCGACCACCGCGCGGGGGGCGTGCCCGTCCTGCCCGTCACCGGATACATCGAGATGGCGTTGTCGGCCGCCAGGCTGGCCATGCCGGAGGCCGGCGAAGCCGTGGAGGTCGACCGTGCGGCCGTCACCCGGGCGCTGGTGATCCCCGAGTCGGCCGACGCCCGGCCGCTGTACGCGCAGACGTCGTTGACGCCCGAGACCGGCGCGGTGGTCGTGACCAGCACCGACGATCTGGCGCTGCCGCCGCAGGAGCACTTCAGGGCACGTGTACGGCTGCTGCTTCGGCCCTGCCCGCCGCCGCTGGACCTGGCCGCGCTGCGTGCCCGCGTCACCGCCGAGGCCGACGTGGACGCCTTCTACCGGGACACCGCCCGCGGCGGGATGGCCTACGGGCCCTCCTTCCGGGTCCTGACCGGCCTGCGGCTGGGCGAGGGTGAGGTGCTGGCCGCCTACAGCGTGCCCGCGCAGGCCGAAGGCCGCTACCACGTGCACCCGGTGCTGCTGGACAGCGCGCTGCAGGCGGGGGTGGCCTGGCTGGTGGAGACCATGCTGCGGGGCAACGCCTTCATGCCCTCGGCCATCGGCGCGGTGCGGGTGTGGCGCGCCCCGGCCGCGGAGGGCGTCCTGCACGTACGCGAACGCGCGCGCGGCGACGACGAGGTGTGCTGGGACATCCTGGTGGCCGACCCCGACGGCACGGTCACCGTCGAGGTGGAGGGATGCCGGCTGCGGCGCACCCAGCTCAGCACGGTCCTGCCGCTGGAGCACTTCCGCACCGAACTGCGCGCCCTGCCGCACGAGAACACGCCCGCCGCGCCATGGCCGCTGGCCGGCCCCGTGGAGATCGTCGACGCGGTCGCCGGCAGGCTCGCCGATCTCCGTTCGGCCTGGCGGGCCCTGGACCACGGCCGTTTCGCCGACCGTGCGGAGGCGTCGTTCGCCGTCGCCCTGGCCGCCGCCCTGGAGGACGTCGACTGCCCGGCCGGCCGGGAGATCGGCGTGACCGACCTGGTACGGGCAGGGGTGACGGGCCGCGGCGTGGCGATGGTGCAGCACGCCCTTCCGCTCCTGGAACGGCACGGCCTGGCCCGGCGCCTGGGCGAGGCACGTTTCGAGCTGGCCGGCCCGCACCGCGACGGCCCAGCCGCCGGACCGGCCGCCGGACCGGCCGGGCGGGACGGGACGGCGGCGTTCTTCGGGCAGGCGACGCCGTTCGCCGCCGAACAAGCTCTGACCGCGCTGTGCGTCCGGCACCTGGTCCCCGTCCTGCTCGGCGAGGACGACCCCGCCGAGCTGCTGCATTCCGGCGGGGGCGCCGAACTGCTGGACCAGGTGCACGACATCGCTCCCCTGTGCCTGCACGGCAACCGGCTCATTCGCGCCCTGGCCGGGGAGATCGCCGCACGCTGGCCGGCGGACCGGCCGCTGCGCGTCGTGGAGGTGGGCGCGGGGACCGGCGGCACGGCCGCCATGCTGCTGCCGGTCCTGCCCGCCGACCGTACCCGCTACCTGGTCACCGACGTCGACGAGGTGGTCCTGGCGCGGGCGCAACGGCGGCTGGCCGGGTCGGACGTCGTGGAGTTCCGCCGCTTCGATCTCGACGCCGGCCCCGCCGAGCAGGGCCTGCCTCCTGGCTCCTTCGACCTGGTGATCGCCGCCCACACCCTGCACCGCTCCGCCGACCTCGCGGGCACGCTCGCCCGCCTGTCCGGGCTCCTGGTGCCGGGCGGGCTGCTGCTGGCGGTCGAACCCCACCGGCCGCCCGTCGCGGCCTACGCCGGGATGCTGCCCGGCTACTGGGGCAACGCCGACCGCGAGCTGCGGCCGCACTCGCCGCTGGTCGAGGCCGGGCGCTGGCCGCAGGTGCTGGCCGAGGCGGGATACCGCGAGGTCGCGCACCTGACCGATGACGACGATCCCGGGCGCGCGGCGTACTCGCTCCTGCTGGCCGCGGCGGCCGGAACGGTCCCTGCCCCGCAGCGGCTCGCGCTCGACGCCGCGCAGACCTGGATCATCATCGCCGGCCACGCGGAGAACGACGCGGACGACCCGTCCCAGGTTCCAGCCCACGAACGCGCGCCCGCGCTCGCCGAAGGTCCGGCGCACGGGCACGCGCTGGCGGACGCGCTGGGGGACCTGATCGCCGGGCAGGGCCACGTCGAGCGGGCGGGCGCCGGAGAGGACGCGGCGCGGTTGCTGGGGCGGGTGCCGCAGGGGGCCACCGCCGTCACCTTCGTCCTCGTCGTGGAGAGCCCGGCCGGCCGGCGCGGCGCCGCCTGCCCGCCCGAGGCCGTCGTCGAGGAGATCGCCGGCCACATCGCCACCGTGCGCGCCGTGGCCCAGGCGTGCGCCCAGCTCCCGCCGTCCACAGCGGCGACGTTGTGGCTGGTCACGGACGAGTGCGCGGCCGTGCCCTGCCCCGGCCCCGGCGGCGGGGACACGCCGGTGGCCTCGGCCGTGTGGGGGGCGACCCGTACCCTGGCCAACGAGCAACCCCGCTTGACGATCCGGCGGGTGTCGGCGCACCGCGGCGGCGGCGCCGCCGAGCGGGTGTTCGGCGAGCTCGCCCGCCCCGGGCATGAGGACGAGATCGTCCTGACCGGGCAGGGCCGCTTCGTCCCCCGCACGCGGCACACTCCGGCCCGCCCGCCCCGGCCCGCCGAAGGCGGTGGCCACCGGCTGGCGGTGCGCGATCCCGGGCCCGCGTACCGCCTGGTCTGGGAGCCGCTGTCGCCGCCGTCGCCCGGGCCCGGTCAGGTGCTGGTCGAGCTGCGGGCGGCGGGCCTGAACTTCCGCGACCTGGTCCACGCCGTCAACCTGCTGCCCGGCGAGGCGCTCGAGGGCTTCTACGGCGGCTTCCCGCTGGGACTGGAGGGCGCCGGTGTGGTCGCCGCCGTCGGCCCGGACGTGACGGGCGTGCGCCCCGGCGACCGCGTGATGACGGCGCAGGCCGTGGGCCTGGGCACCCACGCCGTCGTCCCGGCCTGGGCGATCATGCCGGTGCCGGGGCGCATGAGCTTCACCGAGGCCGCCTCCATGCCCATGGCCCACCTGACCGCCCATGCCGCGCTGCGCACGGCCGGCCGGCTGCGGGCCGGTGAGACGGTGCTGGTCCACAGCGGCGCCGGCGGCGTGGGGCTGGCGGCGATCCAGTACGGCCGTCGCGTCGGCGCCCGCGTGATCGCCACCGCCGGCACCCGCGCGCGGCGCGACTTCCTGCGCGCCCACGGCGTCGAGCACGTGTACGATTCCCGCAGCCTGGACTTCGCCGAGCAGATCATGGCGCTGACCGGCGGGCGCGGCGTGGACGTGGTGCTCAACTCGCTGATCGGCGAGGCGCTGATCCGCAGCATGGAGATCCTCGCGCACGGCGGCCGGTTCATCGAGATCGGCAAGCGTGACATCTTCGCCGACCATCGGCTGCCGATGCGTCCGTTCGGCAACAACACCGCTTTCATCGGCCTGGACGTGGGCACGCTCATCACCCAGGAACCGGACCGGTCGGCCCGCGTGATGGCCGAGCTGGCCGGCGATGTGACCGCCGGGCGGGTCACGCCGCTGCCGCACACCGTCTATCCGGCCTCCCGCGTCGCGGACGCCTTCGCGGCGATGCGCCACTCGCGGCACATCGGCAAGATCGTCGTCTCGTTCGGCGGCGGTGACGAGTCCGTCCTCGTCGAGGCGGAGCCGCGCGCGCCGCGGTTCGACCCCCGCGGCACCTACCTGGTCAGCGGCGGGCTGGGCGGGTTCGGCGCGGCGACGGCCCGCTGGCTCGCCGCCCGCGGCGCCCGCCGTCTGGCGCTGGTCGGCCGGCGCGGCATCGACAGCCCCGAAGCGGCCGGTCTGCTACGCGACCTGGCCGAGCTCGGGGCGGACACGCACGTGTACGCGGCCGACGTGAGCGATCGGGCGGCGATGACCCGCGTCGTCCAGGAAGCACGGGCGGAGGGCCGGCCGCTGCGCGGCGTCGTCCACGCGGCCATGCACCTCGACGACGGCCAGATCGGCGACCTCACCGATGACCGGATCGCGGCCGTGCTCCAGCCCAAGATCGCCGGGGCGCTGGTCCTCGACGACGTGACCCGGCAGGAGGAGCTGGACCTGTTCCTGCTGTACTCCTCGGTCACCACCACGCTCGGGCATGTGGGACAGACGTCGTACGTGGCCGCCAACCAGTTCATGGAGGCGCTGGCGCGCCGCAGGAGAGCCCGCGGCCTGCCCGCTCTGGCGGTCTGTCTGGGCGCGCTGGCTCAGACCGGCGTCGTGGCACGCGGCGCGGGCGACAGGCTGGCCGCGTTCGGGGTCGAGGCCATCAGCCCGCGGGAGGCGTTCACCGCGATCGAGGACATGCTCGCCGGTGGAGCGGACGTGGCCGGGGTGGGCCGCTGCGACTGGAGCCGGCTGCGCCAGGTCCTGCCCGCCCTGGACCGGCCGCGGATGTCGCCGGTCATGCCGGCGTCGATGCGGCAGGAGGACGTCAGCCCCGAGCAGATCGCCAGGGAGCTGGAGGCGATGGACGCCGGTGAGGTGCTGGCCTCCCTCACCGAGCACATCCCGCGGATCCTGGCGTCGATCCTGCAGATGCCGGCCGAGCAGATCGCCCACGATCGCAAGCTGGAGGACTACGGGATGGACTCCCTGATGGGCGCGCAGGTGCTGGCCTCGCTTCGCCACCAGTACGGCATCGACATCCCGCCGATGGAGATCCTGCGCAGCGGCGGCACGGTCGCCGACCTCGCCGGTCTCGTCCTGGAGCGGCTGCGGCCGCAGGCGGCCCGGGACACGGCGGCGCCCGGCCAGTAGACGCCCCAGGGGAAAGCGCAGGAGAAGGACCGCCGCCCGCAGGTTCCGGGCGGCGGGAGGAGGAAGAGGAGCGCTCATGCCGGTTGGTGTCCGTCGCCGCCGTTCCCGCCACGGCGGCGCGGCCGTCTCCCCCACCGGCCTCTCCCCCGGACCTTCCGGTTCTCAGCCGGACGATCCCGGCGCCGGCTCCGCCGCGCTCGGCAGGCTGGGCCGGGCGGCGGCCCGCCGTGGACGGCTCGTCCTCGCGGTGTGGCTGCTCCTGGCCGCAGGGTCGGTGATGCTGCTGCCGGGCCTCATGCAGCGGCTGGCTCCGCCCTCGCTGGAAGTGCCCGGCTCCAGGTCCGCGGCGGCCGCGGCCATGATCGCACGCGGGCTCCCTGAACTGGGCGAGGAGCAGATGCTGCTGGCCTTCTCCTCGGCGCGCCTGGACGCGGGCGAGCCGCGCTTCCAGCAGGCGATGGCCGCCACGGTGGACGCGCTGGCCGCCCGCCCGGACATCGGCGCGCTGCTGCCGCTGCCGGAGATCGACGGCGGGCATCCCCGCCACGCCTACGTTCTGGCCGGCGTGCACGGTGACGAACTCACCCGTCAGCGGAATCTGCCCGCCCAGCTCGCGAGCGCGCGGCAGGCGGCCGGGGACGCGTCGGCGGGCGCGGTCGGCGTGACCATCCTCGGCGTCAGCCGCGCCTTCGGGCAGATGGCGCACACCGACATGGCCGACCTGCGGACGATGGAGGCCGTGACCATCCCGGTGGCGGCGCTGCTGCTGGTGCTCGGGCTGGGGACGGTGGGCGCCGCGGTCGTGCCCCTGGTGGTGGGCGGTGCGGCGATCACGACCGGGGCGGGCGCGCTCGCGGTGGCGGGCACGCTCGTGCCCGTCGACTCGACCATGCTGACCTACACGGTCACCATGTCGCTGGGGTTGGGGCTGGACTACACGCTGCTGATCCTGCTGCGTTACCGCCAGGCCCGTCGCGCGGGTCTGGCGCCCGCGGTGGCGGCCGGACGCGCCGCCGCCACCGCGGGCAGCACGGTGGCCTGGTGCGGAGCCGTCGTCGCCGTCACCTCCTGCGCGCTGCTGGTCGTCGGCGTCCCGTGGGCGCGTTCCCTGGCGCTGGCGGGGATGCTGGCCGCGTGCGTCACCCTGGCGGCCGCGCTGACGCTGGGCCCCGCGCTGCTGGCCCGGGTGGATCGCCGGCTGGAGTGGGGCAGGGTGCCGAGGTGGCGGGCCGGGCGCGGAGCGGAGCGGCCCGCGTGGGCGCGCGGTGGCGAGCATCTGACGAGGCGGCCCGCGTGGCTGCGCGGCGCGGAACATCTGATGAGGCGGCCAGGCTGGTACGCGGTGGCGGCCACCACCGTGCTGCTGCTGGCCGCCGCGCCGGTGCTGCATCTGCGGCTCGGGCTGCACTACGACCGGGGCGCGCTGGCCGGCACCGACATCGGCGCGGGCCTGGCCGAGCTGGAGCGGGACGGGGTGGCCGGGCTGACCGCGCTGGCGCTGCCGCACCCGGACGGCGCCGCCCCGGTGGACACCTTCGCCTTCGGCCAGGCTCTGCGGGCCGACCCGCGGGTGTCGGTGGCCACCGTGCTGGACAACGGCAGGGATCTGACGGTGATGCTGGTCGCCGGCAGGCCCGCCCCGGACAGCGACGCCGGCGCCGCCTTGCAGCAGGACGTGTACGCCCTCGCCGGGCGCCTGCTGCCCGCCGGTCAGCAGGTGCTGGCCACCGGGCCGGCGGCGCGGCTCGCCGACCTGGCGGAAGGCGCGCTGGGCGGACTGTGGCGGGTGCTGGCGGTCGTGCTGCTGGCGTCGTCCGCGCTCCTGCTGATCGTCTTCCGCAGCCTGCTGATCCCGGTGAAGGCGCTCGCCATGAACCTGCTGTGCGTCTGTGCCGCCTTCGGGCTGCTCACCGTCGTCTTCCAGGACCTGGGCGGGCAGGGCGCCGACATCAACGTGCTGTTGCCGCTGGTCGTCTTCACCATCGTCTTCGGCCTGTCCCTGGACTACGAGGTCTTCCTCGTGCACCGCATCGCCGAGCACTACCGCCGCGGCGGCGACAACACCGCCGCCGTCCTGCACGGGCTGCGGCACACGGCGCGTCCCATCACGCTGGCCGCCGCCATCATGGCCGTCACGTTCGGCGGCCTGATGTTCACGCGGCGGCTGGACTTCCAGCAGGGCGGGTTCGCGGTGGCGGCGGCGATCGTCATCGACGCGACCATCATCCGGATGGTGCTGGTCCCGTGCCTGATGCGGCTGCTGGGGCATCGCAACTGGTGGCTGCCAGGAACGCGGGTCAGTGCCCGGTCAGGGCGGCCCGGGGTGAAGGGGCCCGGCGCAGGGCGTCCGGTGGGAAGCGTCCGGGGCGAGGACCCGCTGGACGGCGTCCGGTCCGGGCCGGTCAGCGGCGCAGGAAGGCGCTGATGGCGGGGACGAGCCGGTCGTGGGCGTCTTCGAGCACGTAGTGGCCGGCATCGCGGAAGGCGTGGATCTGGGCGCGGGGCAGGCGCCGTCGCCACTCGCGCAGCATGAGCGGGTCGAACACCGGGTCGCGCATCCCCCAGCCGATCAGGACGGGCCGGTCCGCGAAGCCGGCCAGGCACTCCCCCGCCCGCACCAGCAGCGGCCAGGATCGGTGGCCGGGGCCGAGCGGGATGTCGTGCACGAACCGCTGGACGGCCAGCCGGTTCCCCTGGCGGTCGCCGGGGGCCAGGAAGGCGGCCCGCACGTCGGAGGGCAGCCGGTTGCGGACCCCGAACGGCGGCAGCGTGGCCAGGCGGGCGAAGGCGTGGTGGCGCAGGAACAGCCGCTCACCCAGGCGGGTCTCACGCAGCAGCCACAGCGGCAGCCGCAGCGCCGGCCGTACCCTCGGGCCGTGCGGGTTGGGGAATGCGGCGCTGTTGAGCACGACCAGCCGGGCCACCCGGCCGGGGTGGCGGCCGGCCCAGGCCATGCCGACCGGGCCGCCCCAGTCGTGCACCACGAGCGTCCAGCCACGGTCCGGTGCGCCCCGCTCGGCGACGAGGTGGGCGGTGAGCGCGTCGAGGTCGTCCACGCGGGAGGCCAGGGTGTGGGGATAGCGGTCCTGGCCGGGCTTGTCCGACAGGCCCATGCCGATGTGGTCGGGCGCGACGCAGCGGTGCTCGCCGCGCAGCGCCTCGATCAGCCGCCGCCACAGGTAGCTCCACGAAGGGTTGCCGTGCAGCATGAGCACGGGCGCCCCGTCGCCCTCGTCCAGGTAGTGCTGGCGCAGCCCGTCACGGGCGAACCAGCGGGAGACGAAGGGGTAGCCGGGCAGGCGCGGGACGTGGCCGGGCATCGGGACCTCAGGGCTGGATCGGTGGTACGGGCGGGCGTGCGGCGCGATCGCCGTCCGGGTCCGCGGCGTGGGCGGACAGGTGGGCGGCGAGCCTGGCCAGGCCCTCGGCCGTGCTGACGCGCGGCACGTAGCCGAGATCGCGGCGGGCGGCGGAGACGTCGAACCAGTGGGAGGTCGTGGCCTGGACGGCGGCGATCCGCGTGACGGGGGGTTGCGAGCGCGTGCGGGCGAGCCGGTAGCCGTATTCGACGACCGCGGCTCCCATCCGGGCCACGCCGGCCGGGACGTACCGGGTCACCGGCGGCAGGCCGGCCGCGCCCAGCAGGCCGTTGACCCAGGCGGCGACCGTGATGGGCTCGTCCTGGGTGATGAAGTAGGCGCGGCCGGCGACCGGCGATCCCGGGGCGAGCACGTCCAGGGCGAGCAGGGTGGCTTCGGCCGCGTTGCCGACGTAGACCGTGTCGATGCGCTTGCCGGGGGCGCGTGGCAGGACGAGCCGGCCGCGGTGGGCCTGGGCGACGAGCCTGGGCAGGAAATGCGGGTCTCCCGGCCCCCAGATGAGGTGCGGGCGCAGCGCGACGGTGGCCAGCCGCTCGTTGCCGGCGGCCAGCACGATCCGTTCGGCGATCGCCTTGCTCGCCGGGTAGTGGGCCAGGAAGCGGCGGGCGTAGGGGGCCGACTCGTCGACGCCCTCCAGGTCGCCTCCGTCGTGCACGACGCTGGGCGAGGAGATGTGCACCAGCCGGGTGACGCCGGCCCGCAGGCACGCCTCGATCAGGTTCGCCGTGCCCGCCACGTTGATCGACCGGTAGGCGTGGGCCGGTCCCCACATCCCGGCCAGGGCGGCGCAGTGCACGACGGCCTCGCAGCCGGCCACGGCGGCGCGTACGCCGTCCGGGTCACGGATGTCGGCGGCGTGCTGGACGACGCCGAGCGCGTCCAGCTCCGGGTGGCCGCGGCGGCCCAGCGTCGAGACGTGCTCGCCTCGCGCGGCCAGCAGCCGGCACACGGCCTGGCCGAGGAATCCGCCGCCGCCGGTCACCAGCACCTTCACCGCCCGTCACCGCCCAGCTCGCGCGCGGCCCAGCGGGCCAGCAGCGGGCGGCGGATCTTGCTGGCGTGCCGGACGTCCATGGGGAAGCCCGGGTGGGCCAGCACGTGCCCGATGCCGCCGATCGCGGCGGCCCGCACCCGTTCGACGATCTCGCGACGCTCGCGCCCGGGGGTGCCCGGCTCGCACTCCACGCACAACACCGGGCGCTGGCCGCCCGGCGGCCCCACGCCCACCAGCGCGCTGCGGTGCACGCCCGGCAGCGCGTTGACGATCGGCTCGACCTGGTCGGTGTACATCTCGCCGTCGGCGGTGCGCACGCGTTCGCTCTTGCGTCCCGCGAACCACAGCCGCCCCCGCTCGTCCTGCCAGCCGAGATCCCCCATGCGGTGCACCGGCTCGCCGTCGTCGTCGATGCGGGCCAGCGCGCTCTCGCGCGGGCGCTTCAGGTACGGGTCGCTGACCGCGGGGCCGGCCACGGTGATCTCCCCCACGGTGCCGGCCGGCACCACCAGATCGTCCGACCAGCGCGGGATCGCCTCGTCGGTGATGCCGATGACGCGGACCCGGTTCCCGGGCAGCGCCGAGCCCAGGCAGGTGCCGGCGCCGCGCGCGGTGTCCGCCGCCGTTCCCGCGAGCTCGGCCGCGTCCGCCACGGCGACCAGCAGGCATTCGGTCGCGCCGTACACCGAGCGGACGTCGGCGTGCGCGGGCAGGCACCGCTGGGCGCGCCGCAGCACCGAGAAGGGCAGGGGCGCGCCGGCGGTGAGCACGATCTGGAGGCTGTCCAGGACCTGCCCGTGGCGCGCGCAGTGACGGGTGAGCCGGTCCAGCAGCGCGGGCGCCGCGAACAGGCCCCGCACGCCGTGGGCGGCGATGGAGGCGGCCATGGCGGCCGGGTCGGTGCGTCCGGGACGGCGCAGGTCGAGCCGCGGGATGACCGAGGCGCACCCCATCGCCGGCGCCGCCACCGCGAACGGCAGGAAGGTCGAATACACCGTGGCGCCCGGCTCGAGCGCGCCCAGGTGCGCCAGCAGCTCGGTCTGCCCGGCCAGGTGCCGGTGGCGGTAGGGCACTCCTTTCGGCACGCCGGTGGAGCCGGAGGTGAAGGCGATCAACGCCAGATCGTCGGCGTACGGCGTCCGTGGGCGCGCCGCGGCGACCGGCGGCGTGCCGGCGTGGAGGCGGCGGATGCGGGCGAACCACAGGGCGGGCGTGGCGAACGTGACGGTGGCGGTCACGCTGCCGCGTGCCCAGCCCAGCAGGAGCCGCGCCAGATGAGCGCGCGGAACCGCGATGAACGCCTGGACGGCGGCCTCCTCGAGGCAGGCGCCGATGGCGCGCGCCCCGAGCCCCGGGTCGATCAGGACGGGTACGGCCCGCAGCCGGAGCAGCGCCAGCACCACCGCGACCAGATCCCGGCCGGGCGGGATCATCACCGCGGCCCGCGTCCCGGCCGTCACCCCGGCGCGGGCCAGCCTGGCCGCCGCCTCGGTGATGAGCTCGTCGAGCCGCCCGTAGGTCAGCTCCTCGGCGCCGCGACGGCGATCGACGCGGCAGGCGACCGTGCCGGGCCGGGCGCGCGTCCAGTGTTCGGTCATCGCCACGACGTCGAAGAGCGGGGTGGTCACGCCTCACCTCTCACAGCTCGTTCTGGATCACTACCGTATGGTAACTCTACGTAGCAGAACATTACTTACAGTGAATGGATTCGCCATGCGCCGCCTCATCACCGTCCTCGCCTCCACAGCCGCAGGAAGCGCCCTCCTGGTCGTCACGGCAGGGCCCGCCCTCAGCGTCTCGATCATCGACTGCATGCTCGGCACCGGCGTGGTCCTGCCGAGCCCGACCAGCACGAGCCGCATGACCTGCTACGGCGGCACCTTCCACGGCTCCCCCGTGAGCGGGATCGCCTGACGGGCGGGCTCAGCAGGGCACGGCTTCCAGGAAGGGCATGGCCTTGGGCAGCCCGCCGCCAGGGAACCGCAGAGCGGGCGTCACCCCAGGCGTCACCACTGGCGTCACCACTGGCGTCACCACTGGTGTAACCCCCGGCTGGGACGGCGT
Source organism: Nonomuraea sp. NPDC049378 (assembly GCF_055586745.1). Lineage (NCBI taxonomy): Bacteria > Bacillati > Actinomycetota > Actinomycetes > Streptosporangiales > Streptosporangiaceae > Nonomuraea > Nonomuraea sp. NPDC049378. The sequence goes on along the minus strand of NZ_JBVJHP010000024.1, from coordinate 12,762 downwards.
TGGCTGGGGCGGCGTTGGCACCCCGACGCGCGGCGCCGCGCCGGCGGCGCGACTGACGACCAGACCCGGCGCGACGATCCTGGCCCAGGCTCTGGCGATGGCGTCGACGGGAACGTTGATGCAGATCTTGCCCTGCCCCACTTCCAGCCCCTCTTCCTGATCACCGGGCAGGGCATCGGGCAGGGCATCGGGCGGGGCGTCGAGCGGGGCATCCGCCGACGGGAGCCCGGTGCCGGCGACGACAGGCCGGGGCGTCGCGGCGGGAACACCGGCGACGACCGGACCGGCCGGCGAGGGCACGATGCCGGGAACACCGGCGGCGACCGGTGAGGGCGTGGCGACGTCGGCGGCGACCGGACCGGCCGGCCCGCCGGCGAGCAGGACGGCGAGCGGGAAGGCGGGCAGGACGGCGGCGGTGACGCCGGTGAGAGCGGAGATGCGCACGACAGGTCCTCGGGTCAGCACGGCGAGAAGATCAGGGCGGCGTTGTGGCCGCCGAAACCGAAAGAGTTCGACATGACCGGCCGCGGCGTCATGGGCCGCACCCGGTCGACGACATCGACGTCGCACCGCGGGTCCACGTGCTCGAGGTTGGCCGTGGGCGGGATGGCACGTTCCTGCAGCGCCAGCACGGCCGCCACGGCCTCGATGGCGCCCGCGGCGGCGATGGCGTGCCCGGTGACCCCCTTGACCGAGGTGACCGCAACTTTCGCCGGGCCGAACACCTCGTTGATCGCCTGGGCCTCGGCCACGTCGTTGAGCGGTGTGCCGGTGCCGTGCGCGTTGACGTGCGCGATCTCCTCCGGGGCCAGGCCCGCGTCGGCGAGCGCGGCGCGCATGCAACGGGCCGCCCCCTCGCCCTGCGGCGACGGCGCGGTGAGATGGTGGGCGTCGGAGACGGAGGCGTAGCCGGTCAGCTCGGCGTAGACATGGGCGTCGCGGCGCATGGCGTGTTCGAGGTTCTCCAGGACGACGAACGCGGCGCCCTCGGCCAGCACGAAGCCGTCCCGATCACGGTCGAAGGGCCGGCTGGCACGCTCAGGCGCGTCGTTGCGCTGCGACAGGACCTGGCAACGCCGGAAGCCCAGCAGCACCGTCGGAGTGATACAGGCCTCCGCTCCACCGGCGATCGCCACGTCGGCGTGCCCTCCGCGCACCAGGCGGCCCGCCTCGCCGATCGCGTGGGAGCCTGAGGCGCAGGCCGTCTCCACCGACAGGCTGGGACCCTGGATGCGGTGGTGAATGCTGATCGCGGCGGCCGCCGAGTTGTGCATGGCCATCGGCACGCACAGCGGGCCCGGATCGCCGCGTCCGGAATGCTGCCCTCCGAGCATGACCGCCTCGTCCGTCATCCTGCCGCCGAAGCAGGTGCCGGTCACCACCGCCCGGCGCTGCGGCGGCGCTCGCAGGGCGCCCGCGTCGGCCAGAGCGTCGGTGGCGGCGCAGAAGGCCAGCTGAGCCATCCGGTCGAGCCGCGACGCCTGCTTGGCGGGCAGGTACGCCTCCATGTCCAGGTCGGCGATCTGGCAGGCGAAGCCGACGCCCAGCCCTTCGGTGTCGAACGAGATGATCGGGCGGGCGGTGGACCGGCCGGCCAGCAGCGTGTTCCACACCTCCTTGGGGTGGGCGCCCGCCGGAGTACGCACCCCCAGGCCGGTCACCGCGACACGAACCCCGGGCACGCTCACACCGATCCCCTCAGCAGCAGGCGGGCCCTGGCGATCACATCGCCCACGGTCCGCACGTCAGCGAGGGTCTCGCGAGGCAGCGGCCCCCACCTGTCCTCCAAGGCCACGTGCAGCTCGGCCAGATCCAGGCTGTCGGCCTCCAGGTCCTCACGCAGCAGCGCGTCCACGGTCACCCGGCCCGGGTCGACCTTCAGGATCCGCACGCAGTGCTCCCGCACCACGGTCGCGATGTCGTCCTCACCCACGATGAAACTCCCTCCCCCAGGGCACAGTCAGCGCTCGTGCCACCCAGCGTCGCCCATACCGCGACAACTGATCACTTGTGGCACGGCGTGCGCCGTTAAGAAGTCGATCAAGTTTTCCCGCCAGGCGCCGCGCTCGCCGCCCCGCAGCACGCCCCCTCCTATCGTGGGCTCCACCTCGGAAGATCACCGAGCGCCGCACACCGGCCACCACCAGGACAAGGAGACGACATGCCCGTTCACCCGCTCATGCGCGCAGGCGCGGCCACGGCCGCGGCGGTGGCGATGACGACGGCGACCACATCACCCGCCGCGGCCACCACCCGGCAGACCCTGCTCACCTGCCAGGTCTCCACCACCGCCGAACGCCCCATCACGTTCGCCCCGCCGGTCAGGTTCCTGCCGGACACCGTCACCGCCCAGGCCAGGCTCGCGCTGACCGGCTGCACCGCCTCATCGCCCTCGGCCGCCGGGATGCGCTCCGGCGTCATGACCGTGCGCAGCACCGGCCGCGCCTCCTGCGCCGGCGCGCAAGACATACACGGCAAAGGCACCATCACCTGGTACGGCGCCGACGGCCGGCGAGCCGGCGTCTCCACCCTGCGACCATCGATGGAGAAGCTGACCGGCCACAACCCCGGCGACATGCTCCTCAGCGGACGGGTCAGCAAAGGAGCGCTGGCGGGCAGCAAGGTTGCCGGCACCGCCACCCCGACCTCCAACATCAGCATCTGCGCCACCAAGGGACTCAGCACCGTCCACGGCAAAGGAAGGATCACCTTCTTCGCCTGACCACCAGGATCCGGCCGCACGGTGACCCCGCCCCACCGGCACGCGCCGCGCGGGCCCGCCGTCGCCTGCGGCCGGACTCCCCCGCAGCCCTCCGGAAGTCCCCACACCGGCGCCCACCGGACCGCACCGCGCAACACGGCCTGCGCCCCCGACACCGGCGGCGCTGTGTCGCGAAACCCCCTACCTCCCTTACCGATCATCGCGCTAACGTCAGACCTCAGATCCATGCCACGGGCACCGCAGTGCCGAGAACGTTCCTTCCACCCCCAGCAGAAGACCCCAAGGAGGAAAGAGCCGTGAGCTCTGGCAAGAAGATCTGGTCGGCGGCCCTGCTCGCCACCGCCATGGTGGCGGTCACCACGGCCTGCGGCGGCGGCGAGAGCACCGACGACGAGGTCAAGCTGCGCTTCGCCTACTGGGGCAGTGACGCGCGCCGCGAGATGACCGAAGCGGCGATCGCGAAATTCGAGGCGAAGAACCCGACCATCGACGTCGAGGGCGAGATCTCCGACTTTCCCAGCTACTACGAAAGGCTGGCCACCCAGGTCGCGGGCCGGGACGCGCCCGACGTCATCACCCTGGAAATCCGCGCGCTCCGCGAATACGCCGAACGCGGCGCGCTGGCCGACCTGGCCTCCAAGGTCAGCGCCGCCGACATCGACGCCAAAATACTGGCGACCGGCGTCGTCGACGGCAAGCAGTACGCCATCCCCACCGGCGTCAACTCCTTCGCGATGGTGATCAACTCCGCCCTGGTCAAGCGCGCCAGAGCCACGCTCCCCGACGACAGCTCCTGGACCTGGGAAGATTTCGTCGAACTCTGCTCCAAGGTCACGACCGGCACCGACGGGAAGATCACCGGCACCCAGCTGACCTGGAACCCCGCGTACCTGCAGATCTACGCCGCCCAGAAGGGCGAGCAACTCTACGCCGGCAACAAGATCGGCGTGTCCCCCCAGACCCTCGAAGACTGGTGGGCCATCACGCAGGACCTGATCAGGACCAAAGGCTCCCCCAGCGCCGACAAGAGCTCCGAACTGTACGACGCCGGCATCGAACAGACGCTCATCGGCACCAACACCGGCGCCACGAGCATGATCTGGACCAACGTCCTCGGCGCGGCCGCCAAGGCATCAGGCCAGGAACTCGACCTCGTGCGCATGCCGAAGATCGAAGGCGCCACGACCAGCGGCATGTTCCTGCAGCCGGCCATGTTCTACACCGCCTCCTCCAGGTCGGAGCACGCCGCCGAGGCCGCGAAGTTCATCGACTTCATGGTCAACGACGCCGAAGCCGGCCAGAACATCCTCAGCGACCGCGGCCTGCCCGCCAACGCCAAGGTGCTGTCCGCCGTCAGCGCCAAACTCCCGGAGGCCGACCAGAAGACCCTGGCGTTCGTGAACGAAGTCCGTGGCGAACTGGCCGACCCGCCCGCCGCCCCTCCCAAGGGCTCCAGCGCCATGGAAGGCATCCTCAGGCGCTACTCCGAGGAGGTCATCTTCAACCGGATGCCCCCCGACGAGGCCGCGCAGAAACTCATCACCGAGGCCAACGCCCTGCTCGCCGGCTGACCGCCGCCGCGCACCCCGCCGGCCTGCGGGGCCGGGAGGGTGCGCGGCGATCCAGTTCGACGCGCTCAGCGCACACCGCACCACCCGGCGTGAAGTCGCCTCCTGGGGCCCGGGAGAGCGGGGCGCCGCTCCCGCGCCGCCGAGTCCTCGCGTTGAACCCGCGGCCGCCGGCGCGCGTACCTGGACATGGTCTCTCCACCGCCGGACCCGAGAAAGGTGCGCGAGATGAGGCATCTGCGAATCATTGCGGCATCCAGCCTGACCGTCCTGGGCGTGGGCCTCGCCGTCTTCACGATCTTCGCTCCCGCACCGAGCAGCACCGCGACCGCCCATCACCACCCGACCCGACCCGTCGCGGGCGAACCCCTCCCCGGCGCCGGCCTGGACCGCATCCTCGCCGCCATCGAGTGTGACCGGCCGTCGGTCCAGGTCGATGCGAGCGAACTGCGCCAGGTGTCCTGCCGAACCGGCGCCGGCCGCTACGTCGTCATGACCTTCACCACGCGAGAGAACCAGGACGCGTGGTACGAAGGAGCCCGGGCCTACGGCGGGACGTATCTCGTGGGCGACCGGTGGACCGTCGTCTCCGATCCGAAGCTCCTGGCCGAGCCGCACGCTCGACTCGGCGGCCGCATCGAAAGCCACCAGCACTGATCGTACGGCCTGACCGGTGATGCTCTGTTTTCATCGCTGAATGTGGGAGTCGTTACCAGAGCGGGCGGCTTTACAAAGTAGAGCAGAGATTTCCGGGGCGTCCGAGTATGCGGCAAACGGCATTTGAACCGGGCTTACTTGATTCTTGTGAATGATGGGCACAAGCCTGTTCCTGGGTTGCTCTCATCGTCCCAGGCAAGGAGCGGATGTCATGTCCCAGGTGTACGAGCCCCGCCACACGGCCGTGCTGCTGGTCGATCCCTACAACGACTTCCTGTCCGAGGGCGGCAAGGTGTGGCCGCACGTGGAGTCCGTGGCGAAGCAGGTCGGGCTGCTGGACCACCTGAGCTCCGTGATCGCCGCCGCCCGAAGGACCGGCATCCGGATAATGATCGTTCCGCACCGCCGCTGGGAGCCGGGCGACTACGAGACCTGGGATCACCCCAACCCGACGCAACGCGCCATCATGAAGCGTCACAGCTTCGCCCGCGGGACCTGGGGTGGGGAGTTCCACCCCGACTTCCGGCCGCAGCCCGGCGACGTCGTGGCACGGGAGCACTGGGCGCAGAGCGGGTTCGCCAACACCGACCTCGACTTCCAGCTCAAGCAGCACGGCATCACCCATGTCGTGCTCATCGGCCTGCTGGCGAACACCTGCATCGAGTCCACCGGCCGATTCGCCATGGAACTCGGCTACCACGTCACGCTGGTGCGCGACGCCACCGCGGCGTTCCTGCCCGAGATGATGCACGCCGCACACGAGCTGAACGGCCCCACCTTCGCCCACGCCATCACCACCGCCGACGAGCTCGCCGCCGCATGGTGCATCTCGCCGGCCGCCAGGACGGCCTGACCAGTACGTCACCGCGGACGACCGGGCCGTGCGGTCCTGACCGCGTCCGCCGTCGGGACCGTCCGCGGAGACCGGACATCAACCGGACATCGACCGGCCATTTCTTAATATCGGGCGCCTATGTCGGTCCGAGCAGGAGAACGTCGCTAATGTTCCTTCCCGTACATCACCCTGTCCGGCAAGGAAAGATGGACCATGAAGAAGAATGTGCTGGTAGCGAGCGCGCTGACCGCCGCGGCGGCCATCGTCGGAGTCGGCGCGCCCGCCGCTCAGGCGGAGGCCAGGACGGTGCCGCTGGTGCGTTATTTCGACGGGCTCAAGCACTATGTCACCAGCGGCGCCCGGCCTGGCCCGAAATATCGCGAGGAAGGACGGGTGCCCATTCTCACCAAGAAAGAGCCGGGCACCAGGGCCATCTACGGCTGCCTCTCCGGAAACGCGAAGCGCGACCAATTCCTGTCCGGCGCGGCCGACTGCGAGAACAGCGTCAACCCCTCGGCCAAGCGGCACGCCAAACTGCGTACCGAGGGTTATCTCTTCACCAGCCCCGGCCCCGGCAGAAGGGCGCTGTACCGCTGCTACGTCCCGCACACGCAGAGCCACTTCGTCTCGCTGAGGCCGGACTGTGAGTCGAAGCCGCCCACCTCGAAGGTGAACAAGGAGTTCGTCCTCGGATACTTCCCCCACGCATAGGGAGCGCCCCGGCCGCGCGTCGCGCCGTCATCGCCGCGCGGCCGACCGCGGTCAGGAGCCGGGTCAGCCGAGCTTGAGCAGCAGATCGGCGAGCTCGGCCGGCATGGTGATCATGCAGTCGTGGCCCGTCTCCAGTTCCCACACCTGCGCCGGGCTGCCGTTGGGCTGTGTCGCCGGGACCGGCCGCCGCTCGATGCCCTCCGGCACGCCGGCCACGCAGTGGATGTGGGTCCGCGCAATGGTGCGCACGGCCGGGTCGTCCAGCCGGACCGGCTGCTGGAGGCAGAGCACCGGCTGATCGGACAACATCGCCCGCAGCCACGCCACGTCCGCCGGGTCGGTCACCCCGAACAGGCCCAGGGGCGGCGGCAACTCCGGCATCGGCGGGATCCGCCAGGGCGCCGCGGACTCCGCCGCGCCGTCGATGAGGGCCTGGGTCACAGGCTGCACGTCCACCGCGCTCTCGCCGTCCTCCGGGACCATCGCGTCGAGATAGACCAGATGGGAGATCCGATCCGGGATCCGGTTGGCGGCGGAGGAGATGACCAGCCCGGCGTAGCTGTGCCCCACCAGGATCACGTCGGTGAGGTCCTGCTCGATGATCAGCTCGACGACGTCGTCGACGTGTGTGTCCAGCCCCACCTCGGGACCGAGCAGATGCGCCCTGTCGCCGTAGCCGGTCAGCGACGGCGCCAGCGCCCGGTGCCCGGCCGCGGCCAGCAACGGCACCACCCGTTCCCAGCATTGCCCGCTGTGCCAGGCCCCGTGCACCAGCAAAAATGTAGACATGGTGTAGCTCCTTGCCGTGTCACCGCTGTTCGTACGGAGGCGAGGTTTCCGCTTGCCGGCCGGCGGAGCCAGGGTCCCGGCGATCCTGGGGGCGAGGGGACCAGGCACGCGCGAAGGCGCGCGCACTACTGTGGCGGCATGAGCGACGAATCCAACCTCCTGGGCGACTACGTACGCGCCCGCAGGGAGCTCGTCACTCCCGAACAGGCCGGCATCTCCTCGGTGGGCGTACGGCGGGTGCCCGGCCTGCGCCGGGAGGAGGTCGCGATGCTCGCCGGTATCAGCGCCGACTACTACCTGCGCCTGGAACAGGGTCGCGACCGCAACCCCTCCGCCCAGGTCCTCGAGTCCCTGGCCCGCGTGCTGCGGCTCGACGACGACGCGACCGCCTACCTGCTACGGCTGGGGACGGAGGGACCTCGGCGGCGACGGCGGCCCAGGAAGGAGTCCGTTCCCACGGGTGTCGCCAAGCTCGTCGGCACGCTCGCGCTGCCCGCGTACGTGGAGGGCCGCTACTTCGACGTCCTGGCCGCCAACGCGCCGGCGACCGCTCTGTCACCGCGACTCGTGGCGGGGCGCAACCGCCTGCGGGACGTGTTCCTCGAACCCGCCGAGCAGGCCCTGTTCCCGGACTGGAAGGACGCCGCGCAGGGCATGGTCGCCGGCTTCCGCAAGTCCGTCGGCACCGACACCGACGACCCCAGGTTCATCGAGCTCGTCGGCGAGCTCTCCCTCGCCCACCCTCACTTCAGCAGGCTGTGGGCCCGCCACGACGTGAACACGTGCGACGGCGCGTCCAAGCACCTCGACCATCCCCAGGTCGGCGACCTGTGGCTGAACCGGGAGAGGCTGGGGGTCAGCGGCGCGCCAGGTCAGACGCTCGTCATCCTCCACCCGGACCCCGGCACCGACAGCGCCGACAAGCTGGCTCTTCTCGCGTCCATCACGCGCACAGCGGAGACCCCGCCTCGTCCGGACCCGTGCTGAACTGCTGCGCAGCCTCGGCGTGGACGAGCCGGTCGACGCCGCCGCACCCCTGAGATCGCGTCAGGTTGCTCCGGGCGCGTGGAGTGTGCGGCGAACGGCGTCGCGGCCTCCAGTTCCTCTGCCTGGAACCGGAACGAGACGCCCGGCGCCTCCTGCCGGGCCAGGCGCAGCAGTCCGGGGGCCAGCGCCGCACCACGGCGGCGGCTGACGCCCGAGCGGTCACGGTGATCAGCGGGCTTTGCCGCGGGTGACGTAGAGGTTCATGTCGGTGAAGTCGGTGGTGACGGTGTAGGGCTTGTAGAAGCAATGGGCGAAGTGGCCCAGCACGTCGAAGCCGTGAGGGCTGAGCGGCAGGTGCGGGTCCGAGTAGCAGTAGACGTTTTCGGCGACGGCGTCGCCCAGGCGGAGCTCGTTCGGGTAGCACGGGTAGGCGACGGCCGGCTGGCTGTGGGCGAAAGTCTCGATCGGGCGGTCGTGGTCGACACGGACGTCCAGCAGCTCGGCCGCCGGCCCGTGCAGGCCCGCGGCGATCTCGCCGACGCCGCCGAAGCCCACGCCCAGCACCCGGGTGCCGGAGCCGGCGATGCTGCCCCTGCTGAACGTCTGGTGCTCACGGGCCAGATACAGCGGCAGAGGCTCGGTGCCTGCCCGCACCGCGGCGGCGCGTACCTTTCTGGCCGTTTCGGGGGTCTTGCGGCGCAGGATGAGCGACCGGCCGGCGTAGTCGAAGGTGGGCAGCAGGTGGTAGAAGACCCACATGCCGATCATGCCGTCGCTCCGCGCGTCGACGTCGTCGCCGGACTCCGACTCCAGCCAGGCCACGGGGACGTTGCGCAGCTCCATGCCGCCGACCTCGAACGAGGCCAGCACCCCCACGTTCCGCCATGCGATGCCGCCCAGGTGATCGATCTGCTTCCTGGCCACGGCGCTCACCCCTGCTTCCCTGGCCACCGACGCCGACAAGCTCAGTGCCGGGGCGCCGGTGTAGAACTGGAAGCGCTTCGCCGACCCGCCATTGACCGAGGCTTCGACCAGCGGAAACGGGTCCATCTGCAGCCAGGGCACCTGCGTGGTGTCGCCGTGGATCTGGTACGGCTCGCCGCGGACCGCCGCGAACCAGGTGGCGTTCAGCTCGTTGCCGGCCGCCTTCCAGTGCGGTGCGGACAGGGCGAACTTGTCCTGCCGGATGTAGCAGTCGGCGAGGTACTGGTTGGCCTGCCTGTCGTCGGGCGCCAGCTCGACGGCCATCGTGAGGTATTTCTCGGCCGCCGGGAACCGGTTGGACAGCAGCGCGATGAAGCCGCGCCGGCGGGCCGCGTGCAGATTCGCGGGGTCCGTTCCGAGGATCTCCTCGTACGCGCGGGCGGCCTGGTCGAACTCCCCGGCCTTGAACAGCGCGTCCGCGTCGGCGCCGCGGGCTCGCGCCGTTGCCGTCCCGCCCAGCAGCGGCGCGACGGCGGTGGCGCCGGCCAGCAAGGCGGCACCCCGCAACACCGAACGCCGGTCCCACGCTCCACCATCAGCCAAGGCCCTCTCCTCGATCATCTCAGCTGTGACCTGTGTCCAGCGGACGGTCACAGCGGCCCAGGCGGGGCCGCGGCGCGCCGCCGAGTGTCAACAGCGCACCGCGTGAACTCGCCCGCCGGTCAACTCCACCCACTGTCGACCGGCCGTGTCCCCGCCCGGTCCGCGCCGTGTCATCGTCGTGTCACCGTCACAGCGGAGCGGCCCGGTTGGCCCGCCTGGGCCGGCTCACGGCCGGGCCAGGCGGACGGGGCGGCGCGAGGCTGCGGGTGTGCTCTCAGCGCCACTGGTAGCGCGTTTGGGACGATCGGCTACCGGTGGCGAAGCGAACGCCTTGTGGGGCTGGATCTGGTAGAGGTCAGCTTCTCGGCCGTAAACGACTCTGTTAGCCGGTTACGACCGAGCTTGCAACTCCTCGCCGTACATGGGGTGCACGGTCTGGTCCGCGTCAGGCAGCGTGACTCACTGCCCAGCCCGTCTCACCGCGTGAGGCGATGTTGCGGGCTGCGTTGACGTCGGCGTGCTCAGCGAAGCCGCACGACGTGCAGGAGAAGGTGGCCTGGTCGGGCCGGTTGCGCCGGTCCACGTGCCCGCACTGCGAGCACTGCTGTGAGGTGTAGGACGGATCGACGTAGATGACGGCGACACCGGCCCGGGCCGCCTTGTAGTCGATGAAGCCGCCCAACTGGTGGAAACTCCACCCATGCAGCGTGACCCGCTGGGGCTTGCGAAGCCGTACCCGCTCGCGGATGCCCTGGAGGTCTTCCAGAGCGATCCCGCGCCCGGTGCGTTCCGCCTCGGTCACGATCTGCTTGGCGATCACATGATTGGTGTCGGCCGCGAAACGGGCCTCCTTGCGGCGACGGCGCTTGAGCAGCCGCTTGGCGGACTTGGTGGCTTTGGCCTGCAACCGGCGGCGCAATGCACGATGCCGGTGCCGCACCGCGTTCAGCCCTTCACCGCTGCGCCGGACGCCGTCGCTGGTGGTGGCGATGTCGGCGATGCCCAGGTCCACGCCCAAGAACCCCTCCGGCGCGGCGGCCGGGACGTCGGGGACCTCGATGGTGGCGTGCAGGAACCACATCCCGTCCCGGCACACCAGATCCGACTCGCCACGGCGGTGGGCGGCCAGCAGGGCCAGGTGCTCCTCTGAGCCGGTGAAGGCCACCCCTTTCAGCCGCCCGCCGGTCGTCCAGATCGACACCGTCCGCGCCTCATGCTGCCAGGACAGGCACCGGTCGTCATACGGCTGAGCCGCCAGCGGCCGGAAGGAGACCGGCTTGGCTTCGGCCTTGACCCGGCGCGGGGATCCGGGCCTGCCCAGATTCCCGGCGGCCAGGTTGGCGTGCAGCGTGCGATAGGCGTCGCACACCTTCTTGATCACATGCTGGGCGGCCTGGGCCGCCAGCCCGAACTCCGCCTTGACCTGATCGTAGGCGTGCCTGCGCAGATCGAAGTTACGGAAACATCGCTGTTCGAAGGCGAGGGCCGCGACCACAGTCGCCGCAGCGTTGGCGGCGCGCAGGGTCGCCTCCAACGCCGTCGCCTGCTGCGGCGTCGGCAGGAGCTTCACCTGCACCACCAGTTTCACAATCGAACAAACTATCATCAGGTCCATGTCACCGCCGGTTATCAGAATGGGGAACCCAACCCCGATATCCGGCAGGGCCGTAGCGTGGTCCGCAGCCCGCATGCGCATTCGGTCTTCACGCCCAAAGACCGGCGCAAGGTGTTCACCGACGAGATCCCGCGCCGCGCCACGAGGACATCATGATCGAGGTGTGCGACAAGGAGTACATCGACAACCAGAAGCGGCCAGACCGAGCGCCGCACGAAGACCGAAGATCAGGGCACCGCTCAAACCTGGCGGCCCTCCCGCGCTGTCGTTTCCCCCCCGGCGCAAACACCCGGGGTCCCACGCCAGATCACGCTGAAGATCGGCGTACCGGAGGTGATCGGTCGCCCGGTGGCCGGGTCGGCCGTGCCCGCCACCGCGTCGACGATCAGCGCGCCGTCCTGATAGACAGCCACCTGCACGCCGGTCTCCGCGCCGGTGGCGACCAGCGTGTCGATATGACGCTGGATCCGGTCCTGTACCTCGCTCATCGCATCCCCCCACTCGCCGGCCACGCGGAGAAATCTTCCGGAGGTAGACGGCCGGCGGAGGGAGAACTCATCGGTCGAACGCGCCGCGGCACACCCGCACGGCGGGCTGCTTTCTCCTCCGGCGCCTCAGCGCCTGGTCCTTCGCGAGGGCGGCCACGTCAGCCTGATCGCCCGCCGGCCGCCACCGAGACTGACGCCGTGGGTCCGGACGAGTCCCGCGGCCGGCACGGATCCGGCGAGCTCATCCGGCAGGACATAGCCGTCATGGCCGGCCTCGGGAGTGACGACCCAGATCCAGCCGGCGTCGGCGAGGTTGCCCATCGCGTCCATGAGGGCGTCGACCAGGTCGTCGCCGCCTCCGTCGCCCGCGCGCCAGCACAACAACACGACGTCGACGACCTCGTCGGCGCTCTCGTCCAGCAGTTCGCCGCCGCACCGTTGTTCCAGCGCGGCTCGGACGCCGTCGATCCAGGCGGCGGCCTCCGGGGCCGGGTTCCTCGTCTGGACGGCCATCCCCCGCTCGATGCCGAGCAGATCGGCGATGCCCTCCTCCATCGCCTCACCGGGCACCGCCACCGCCTTCTCCCGTGCTGCTCCCGCCGCCACCGTGGTGCCCGCTGGACGAGCCGCCGGGATCGCGGTCGCACGGCTCCGACAGGGCTTGACGCGTCCGTCGCCGCAAGCCTGCATGCCGACGGCGCGGCGTCGGCCCGCGCCGGAAGGTGGTGTTCCGGCGCGGGGCCCGCTCAGCGTCGTCAGACCTCTTCGACGCTGCTCGGCTCGCGCCGGGACAGGTCGATTCCGAGCTCCTCCGCGGCGCGGAAGACGTCCTCGTCGGTGTCACGCATCTCGATGGACATGCC
>NZ_JBVJHP010000023.1:0-155665 GCF_055586745.1 Nonomuraea sp. NPDC049378 | reverse complement strand
AGGCCCGGGACCCGTACGTCCGGGTCGGCGTCCTTGTAATAGTGAACGCCCTGGACCAGCGACGACGCGCAGTTGCCGACACCGACAATGGCCACGCGAACCGAACCCATCGCACTCGCTCCCTTACTCATCAGTTGACGTGGTGTCTCTTCCGGGCTCTTCCGAGGCCCGGCGCTCCGTTGCGATCAGCTCGTTGAGCCAGCGCACCTCGCGCTCGACCGACTCGAGCCCGTGACGTTGCAGCTCGAGCGTGTAGCTGTCGAGGCGTTCCCTGGTGCGCGCCAGCGCCGTGCGCACCGCGTCGAGCCGCTCCTCCAGCCGGCTGCGGCGGCCTTCGAGAATGCGCAGACGGACTTCGGCCTCGGTGTGCCGGAAGAAAGCGAAGTGCACACCGAAGCTCTCGTCCTCCCATGCGGAAGGACCTGCCTGGGTGAGCATGTCCTGCAGGCGTTCCTTGCCCTCGGCGGTCAGTTTGTAGACGATTTTCGACCGGCCGCCGACGATCGTGGCGGGAGCGGGCTGCTCCTCCGCGATGAGGCCCTGAGCCAGAAGTGATCGCAAACAGGGGTACAGCGACCCGTAGGAGAACGCACGGAACATCCCCAGCAGGGCATTGAGCCGTTTGCGCAGCTCGTAGCCGTGTAGTGGCGTTTCGTGCAGCGACCCGAGCACGGCCAGTTCCAAGACTCTGCCCTGTCCGCTGGCCATGGGAACCGCCCCCCTCTCGTGTCGATGTATCGAGCCGATACATCTTGAGGATACGTCGTGGCGCTATATCGCCGCAATCTATGAATCCGCGGAGTCGTTGGGATGGACCCGCAAAACGCCGTAGTCTGGCGCTCATGTGGTCACAGCGAAGGGTGGTGGATTACGGTCTCGCGAAGAGAGCGGCAGTCCGCTCCCTGCGTTCCGGGCGAGCCTCGCGCGGTGACGTCTGTGACGCACAGCCCTACCTCCTTCGCGCGGCACGCCACTTCGGCGAGCCGACCGAACGACTCTGCCCGGTCTGCGAAAGGGAGAACGTCACTAATGTGACTTATGTCTACGGTGAGTGCCTCGGGCGCCATGCCGGCCAGGCAAAAGTCACATCAGAGCTCATCGCCATGGCTCATGATTACGATGAGTTCCGGGTGTACGTTGTCGAGGTCTGCCAAGGTTGTTCCTGGAACCACTTGACGGTTTCGTACGTACTCGGGAACGGACCGCCTGACCTCGTCGGCCAAGCGTGAAGACCGAGGGCGGCGAGGAGCCTCACGCCCTACCGCCGTTTCAGTTCCGACGACGTTGCGAGGACGTGTGAGTAACAGCATGAATGAGGGGACGGCACGCCAAGGAAGGCGCCGTCGCTCCAACTCATCCCGTTCTGTGCCCCAAGGTTCCTCTCGCCAAACCGGCGGACCCGGCTGGGGCGAGGAGCCGGAGGCCCGACGTCCTGAGGCGGCGTACGAGCAGACCGGCGCCATGGCCGCACAGCCGTACGACGAGCCTCCTCGACGCGGCGACCCGGCGGGCGAGCGCGGCGACCAGCCGCCGCCGCGCTCCCGCTCGCGCGAGGAGTCGCGCACGCTCGGTAACCAGGAGACGATGGTCAGCGACGCGCCGCGGCGCCGCAGAAGGGGGCAGGGCGGACCGCCCGAGCCTCCGGGACCGCCCGTCAAGAAGGGCGGCGGCGGCCGGGGCGGCTGGCGAAGGTTCGTGCCGAGCTGGAAAATCGTCGTGGCCGGCGTCGTGGTGCTCGCGGCCGGCATGTTCGGCATGGTCATGGTGGCGTACGCCAACACCCCGGTGCCGACGACCGTGCAGGCGGAGGCGACCGCGCAGCAGAGCACCATCTACTACAACGACGGCAAGACCGAGATCGCCAGGCTGGGCATGCCGCGCGAGAGCGTCGAGATCAACGAGATGGCCGACAGCGTCAAGGACGCCGCGATCGCCATCGAGAACGACACGTTCTACGAGGACTCCGGCATCTCCTTCTCCGGTATGGCGCGCTCCGTGTGGATGACCGCGACCGGTCAGCAGTTGCAGGGCGCCTCGACCATCACCCAGCAGATGGCCCGCGGTTACTACGACGGCCTCAGCCAGGAAGTGTCCATCGAACGGAAGATCAAGGAGATCTTCGTCGCGGTCAAGCTCGACGACACGCTGACCAAGGACGAGATCCTGCGCAACTACCTCAACACCGTCAACTTCGGCCGCGCGTACGGCGTCCAGGCCGCCGCGCGGGCCTACTTCGGCAAGAGGATGACCGCCGCGAAGCTGTCCCCCGAGCAGGGCGCCTACCTCGCCGCGCGGATCCAGCAGCCGGCCTGGGAACCCGACTCCCCGGCGCTGAAATACCGCTTCAACCAGACCATCAAGAGGATGGCCGAGCTCTGGCCCGAGAAATACGGCCAGCTCCCGCAGACCGCTAAGTTCCCCAAGACGAGGAAGAGCACCAGCAGCAACTCCCTGGGCGGTGACAGGGGCTACATGGTGCGGCAGGTGCTGAACGAGCTGGAATCGCGCGGCCTGACCCGCGACGAGGTCGAGAGCGGCGGCTTCAAGATCACCTCGACCTTCGACAGGAAACTGATGAAGGCCGCCCGGCAGGCCATGAAGACCACGATGCAGGGCATGTCGAAGGAGTTCCACGGCGGCCTGGCCGCGGTCAACCCGAAGAACGGCCGTGTCATCGCCTTCTACGGCGGCGACAACTACGTCAACGACCCGTGGAACGAAGCCTTCGAGTCGAAGAAGCAGGCCGCGTCGGCGTTCAAGCCGTACGTGCTGGCCGCCTGGCTGCAGGCCGGCTACTCGCTCAGCAGCTACGTGCCGGGCAACGAGACCGTGCCGAAGGAGCTGCCGGGGCAGCAGAAGGGCGGCATCACCAACAGCCACAACGTCGGCAGGGCCGTCGACGTGGTCAAGGCGACCGCCCAGTCGGTCAACACCGCCTTCGTCTCCATGGCGTACGCGCTGCCCAACCAGCTCGACGACGTGAAGAACCTCGTCGTGGCGGCCGGGTTCAACGAGAAGGCCATGACAGCCGACATCGAGGAGCACCACTACCAGTTCGCCATCGGCAGCGCCCCGGTGACGCCGGTCGAGCAGGCCGCCGGCTACTCCATCTTCGCCAACGCCGGGAAATACACCCGCTACCACGTCGTGCAGAAGGTCGAGCAGAACGGCCAGGTCGCCTACCCCGAGCAGCAGCTCACCAAGTCGGTCATCGACCCCGGAGTGGCCGCCGACTCCACCGTCGCCATGGCGGCGGTGCTGCGCAACGGCACCGCGGCGGGCAAAGGCCTGGGCAACAGGCCGGCCGCCGGCAAGACCGGCACCAACAACGACGAGAACGGCGCCTGGTTCGTCGGCTACACGCCGCAGATCTCCACCGCCGTCGGGTTCTACCGCGAGGAGTGCAGGACGAAGAGCGGCAAGGTCGTCCCGCCGCTGCACTCCAACTGCCCCATCACGCCCAAGGGCAAGGCGAGCAAGAAGTACGACGTCAACAACCCGTACACCAGACCGTACGAAGTGTCCCTGGGCTTCGAGGGCGCGGGCCCGCCCACGATCGCCTGGCAGCGGTTCATGCTGGCCGCGCACGAGGGCAAGCCGGTCGAGGAGTTCCCCGAGAAGGCCGAGATCGGCACGCCGGAGAACATCGTGCCGAGCCCGACGCCCACGCCGACGAAGACGCCGGAGAACCCGTTCGACGACGGCGAGAACCCCTTCGACGACGAGACCGGCGACGATCCCGACTGCCTCATCGGCTGCGACGGCGACACCGGCGACGAGCCCACCATCGACGATCCGCCGCCGGCCGACGACGGGTTCCCCGAGATCGACGACCCGAACGTCGCGGGCGGTGACAACGGGCCCGACAGGAGAGCCGCGGGCCCGGGGCCGGCCAACGGCAGGCTCGAGGGCCAGTGACGAGCACGGAGGTGCGCGCGCCGCTGGTGGCGCGAGCCATCCCGTACCTTCCCCTGGGGCTGTTCGCGGCCCTGGGGGCGTCTCTCGCGTACATCGTCCGGCTGCCGTGCCGCACCGGCGGCTGGAACGACCAGATCTCGACGTACACCAACTTCTGCTACACCGACATCTACCCGCTCTACTTCGACAGGCAGCTGGCCACCCAGAACCCCTACTTCGCCGATGTGCCGTTCGACAAGCAGGTCGAATACCCGGTGGTGCTGGGTGAGGTCATGCAGGCGTTCAGCTGGATCGTCCGGTGGCTGGAGCCCGACCAGGTGGCCCAGGCGGTCAGGTTCTACGACCTGACGGTCATCCTGCTCGGCGTCTCCCTCGTGGCCGGCGTGCTGCTGATGGCCGCGGTGGCCGGACCCACACGGCGGTGGGACCCGCTCTGGTACGCCGTCGCGCCCGCCGTGGTGCTGGCCGCGTACATCAACTGGGATCTCATCGCGGGCGCGTTGTCCATGGGCATGCTGCTGGCCTGGGCACGCAAACGTCAGGTGCTGGCCGGGGTGCTGCTCGGGCTGGCGATCGCCACGAAGTTCTATCCGCTGATGTTCGTGGGCGCGTTGTTCCTGCTCACCTGGCGGACGGGGCGATGGCGGCCGTTCCTGGTCACCATGGGCTCGACCGCCGCCGCGTGGCTGGTGGTCAACCTGCCCTTCATGGTCCTCGCATGGGACGGCTGGCGCCGGTTCTACGTCTTCTCCCAGGAACGCGGCGTCGACTGGGGCTCGCCGTGGTTGTTCTTCCAGAACAAGGGCTGGCCGGTCCTCGGCGAGGCCGACGTCAGCACGCTCGGCATGGCGTCGCTGGCCGTCCTGTGCCTCGGCATCGCCGTGCTCACGCTGGCCGCGCCGCGCCGGCCGAGGCTGGCGCAGATCTGCTTCCTGGCGCTGGCCGCGTTCATGATGACGAACAAGGTGTGGTCGCCGCAGTTCGTGCTCTGGCTGGTGCCGTTCGCCGTGCTGGCCAGGCCCAACTGGAAGCCGCTGGCGTTGTGGCAGCTCGCCGAGGTGTGGTATTTCGTCGCCATCTGGCTCTACCTGCTCGCGCAGCCGCCGCTCAGCAGGGACGACCTGGGCATCGGCGACGACACCTACTTCACCGCCGTCTGGGGGCGGGTCATCACGATCGGCATCATGATGGCGTTGGTGGTGCGCGACATCCTGCGCCCCGACAAGGACGTGGTGCGGCAGGCCGGGCTCGACGACCAGGCGGGCGGCGTGTTCGCCGACGCGCGTGACCGCTTCACCCTGGCGTCCATCACCCGATGATCACACGCTCGTCCGGCCGGGACGCGCTGCTGCTGTGGTGCGGCTCGCGGGCGGGGCTGCTGCTGGCGACCGTGCTCGGCGTGACGCTGGGCGAATATCTGGACAGGTGGCGCAAGTGGGATGCCACGCTGTTCATCACGATCGCCCAGTACGGCTACGACGGCGAGCCGGGCAGGCCGGTGGACGAAGGGCTGCCCGCGTTCTTCCCCGGGCTGCCCGCGGCGCTGCGCATGGTCTACCTGGTCGTCCCCGACTGGGCGGCGGCCGGGCTGCTGGTCTCGCTGGCCGCCGGGGCGGTCGCCATGATGGCGCTGGCCCGGCTGACCGAGTTCGAGGGCGCCTCCGGCTGGATGGCGGTGCTGGCGCTGCTGCTCTTCCCGATGGCGGTGTTCCTGGCCGCGGGCTACAGCGAGTCGCTCTTCCTGGCCTTCGCCGTCCCCGCGTGGCTGGCCGCCAGGCAGGGACGCTGGCCCGCGGCGGCGCTGCTGGCCGCGGGCGCCTCATGCGTGCGGATCACCGGGTTGTTCCTGGCGGTCGCTCTCATCGTGGAGTTCGTCACGAAGAAGGAGGCGCCGCGCCGGGCCGGATGGCTGGCGGTGCCCTTCGTCCCGCTGGTGGCGTACTCGTCCTACCACTACAGCAGGACGGGTGACTGGCTGGCCTGGAAGCACGCGCAGGAGGCCGGGTGGGGGCGTGACTTCGTGTGGCCGTGGGAGGCGTGGCGGACGACCTGGCACTCCGCCATGGGCGCCGACGACTTCGCGGTGGCCTTCAGGATGGAGATCGTGGGGGCCGTGGTGGCGGTCGCGGCGCTGGTCTGGCTGCTCGTGTTGCGCCGGTGGAGCGAGTTGGTCTACACGGGGGCGCAGGCGGCGGCGCTGATGACGTCGGCGTACTACCTGTCGATCCCGCGCTCGCTGCTGCTGTGGTTTCCCGTGTGGGTGCTGGTCGCCAAGGTGATGACCAGGAAGGCGTGGGTGCTGGCCCTCTATGCCCTGATCTCGGGGCCGCTCATGCTGGTCAACGCCGCCCGGTTCCTCGATGGCGCGTGGGCGGGCTGATCTTTCTACCCCCTTTCTTTCCTCGGTAATCCAGGGAAGTTATCCACAGGCTGTGTGTTTTCCCTGGAGGTTCTTCCTCAGGAAGGCGATGTCGTCGGCCTGGCCCTCGGCCGGCGTCTCCACCACGACGGGCGCCGCGGCCGCCCGGCAGACCGCCAGGATCAGCTCGGGGTCGATCTTCCCCTTGCCCAGGTTGGCGTGGCGGTCGGCGCCGGAGTCGAAGGCGTCGCGGGAGTCGTTGCAGTGGACCAGGTCGATCCGGCCGGTGATGGCCTTGACCCGGTCGACCAGGTCGACCAGCTCTTCGCCGCCCGCGTGGGCGTGGCAGGTGTCGAGGCAGAAACCCACGTCGAACCCGTCGAGCGCGTCCCACAGGCGGGCGATGCGCTCCAGCTTGCGCGCCATCGCGTTGCCGCCGCCCGCGGTGTTCTCGATCAGCACGGGGATGGGGCACTCCATGCGCTCGAACACCTTGCGCCAGTTGTCGAACCCGGTCTGGGGATCGTCGTCCTTGCCGACGTGGCCGCCGTGCACGATGAGGCCCTTGGCGCCGATCTCCACGGCCGCCGTGAGGTGCTGCTGCAGCAGCTTGCGGCTCGGGATCCTGATGCGGTTGTTGGTGGTGGCGACGTTGACGAGGTAGGGGGCGTGGATGTAGATGTCGACGCCCTCGACCGGTTTGGCGGGCAGCACGGGCTTCTTGTAGCCCTGGGGGTCGCCGAGGAAGAACTGCACCACCTCGGCCCCCACCTCCTCGGCGTGAGCGGCGGGGTCGTCCTGGTCGACGTGAGCTCCGATGCGCACCATGTCACCGAGCTTATCCGTTTGACCAGGGCGCGCCGGGGCAGTCGCCTGGTACCCCCGATCCGAGGAGAAACCATGAGCCGCTGGCGCTTACGAGCGCTGATCATCTTGATCTACGTGGTCATCGGCATCTACGTCGCATGGGTCTACGACTACATCACCCCAGGACTCCTCAAGGATCTCGCCGAGGCGCTGCTCTCCGTCTTCCTCTGGTTCCTGGTGCTGCTCGGAATAGACCTGCACATCAGCGGATAAGTCCGCATCAATGACGGCCCCGATCGGGGACGCCGGGACCGTTGACCTGGCGAAGGGCTCACGGATAGGGAAGGAAGCCGCCGTGGGCGATGCCGAGCGCGGCGCCCACGAACGCCCCCACGAGCCCGACGACGTTCAGCGTGCGCTGCGGCGTGGTCGCCGAGATGTACTGAGAGTAGAGACCGACGCCGAACCCCAGCGTGCCGAACCAGGACGCGATCATGTGCGCGGAAGCCCAGAACGTCGCCACGAACGCCACCACGCCGCAGACCAGTGTGACGACGGCCAGCGTGTTCTCCAGCGGGTGCGCACGTCCGTCGCTGTTGAGCCTGAGACGGAACCGCTCCTGTTCGGAGGGCTGAAGCACGTGTGGCACAACCACCACCCCCTCGGTTTCCTAAAGGCTTTCCCACCTTGTCGAGGCTGGTAACCTTGGGCACGCTGCGTTGTGATGGATGACCCGTCACCCCCGGGCGCCGAAAGGGGCGCCAGGGCTCAGACGTCAGCGTCCTCCTGTCACGGCAGAGTGTCGTGACCGCAAGAGTCCAGAGGAGGTTGGAGTCCCGCATGCGTCGTTACGAAGTAATGGTCATTCTGGACCCTTCGCTCGATGAGCGCACCGTCGCGCCGTCCCTCGACCAGTTCCTCACCGTGGTCCGCAACGACGGCGGCACCGTGGAGAAGGTCGACGTCTGGGGCCGTCGCCGTCTCGCCTACGACATCGACAAGAAGTCCGAAGGCATCTACGCCGTCATCGACCTGTCCGCGGAGCCCGCGACGGTCAAGGAGCTCGACCGGCAGATGAACCTCAACGAGGGCATCCTCCGCACCAAGGTCCTGCGTCCCGACGTGCACTGAGCAAGCTCGTTGCCCGGCATTCTGTCGGGCCGGGACCGTAGTCTGAGCCGAAACCCAAGCGAAGGCGTGCAGGAAGGCGAGCGCTAGCCATGGCAGCAGGCGACACCGTAATCACCCTTGTCGGCAACCTTGTCGACGACCCGGAGCTGCGCTTCACCCCGACGGGGCAAGCGGTGGCTCGATTCCGCATCGCATCCACTCCGCGGTTCATGGATCGCCAGACCAACGAGTGGAAAGACGGCGAGAGCCTCTTCCTGACCTGCAACGTGTGGCGGCAGGCGGCGGAGAACGCCGCCGAGAGCCTCCAGCGCGGCATGCGGGTCATCGTGCAGGGGCGGCTCAAGCAGCGGTCCTACGAGACCAAGGAAGGCGAGAAGCGCACGGTCTACGAGGTCGAGGTCGACGAGGTCGGCCCGTCTCTGCGTAACGCCACCGCCAAGGTCAACCGCACCTCCCGCCAGGGTGGCGGCGGCGGCTTCGGCGGCCCGGCCGACGACCCCTGGGCCTCCGCGACGCCCGCCCCGCCCCAGGGCGGCGGCGGTGGCGGCTTCGGCGGTGGAGGCGGCGGCCAGCAGGGCGGCGGTTTCGGCGGCGGCGGCAACGACTTCAGCGACGAACCGCCCTTCTAACACCCAAGATCCGCGCGAGCGGATGACTGTCCATTCCCGCCCTGGTGCGGGGCTCTGAGAGGAGCACCACGATGGCCAAGCCGGCACTGCGCAAGCCCAAGAAGAAGGTTTGCCTGTTCTGCCATGACAAGATCTCCTACGTCGACTACAAGGACACGGCGCTGCTGCGGAAGTTCATCTCCGACCGCGGCAAGATCCGTGCCCGCCGGGTGACGGGCAACTGCACCCAGCACCAGCGCGACGTGGCGACCGCGATCAAGAACGCCCGTGAGGTGGCCCTGCTGCCTTACACGAGCACGGCGCGCTAAGGAGGCATGTCGACATGAAGCTCATCCTCACCAACGAGGTCTCCGGCCTCGGCACCCCTGGCGACGTCGTCGAGGTGAAGGACGGCTATGGCCGTAACTACCTCATCCCGCGCGGCTACGCCATGCGCTGGACGCGCGGCGCCGAGAAGCAGATCGAGACCATCAGGAAGGCCCGCGACGCTCGCGAGATCCGCGACCTCGGCACCGCCAAGGAGGTCGCCGGCCAGCTCGGCGCCCTGCGCGTGCGCCTGGCCACCCGCGCCGGCGAGTCCGGCCGCCTGTTCGGCTCGATCACGACGGGCGACATCGCCGAGGCCGTCAAGGCCGCCGGCGGCCCGATCGTCGACCGCCGCCGCATCGAGATCGTCAACGCGATCAAGAGCGTCGGCTCGCACAAGGTCACCGTCAAGCTGCACCCCGAGGTGTCCGCCTCGATCGACGTCGAGGTCGTCGCAGGCTGACCTGCGCGAAGGCCCCCGCTCCATGCGGGGGCCTTTTCGTTTCACGGCGAGCCCGTGCGGGTGTGCCGTATCCATCCGTCACGCCCGCCGCACAGAGTGCTGCCTTCCTCCCCTTACGCGCTGCCGTGGCCCGCCACCCGCCGCACTTCGGCTGGGGGCCCTCCAGGAAACGGCCTCTGACCCGTCACCGGCTGAGCGCCGTGACGCGAGCCCACGTTGCCCGATTGCCGTGGTGAAAGGGCACCCGTGAACGAAATACCCTACTCGGGCAGCGTAGAATGCCGTCGTTCTCTCGCACGTCCCCCTGGAGGCTCGGCCATGGCCCGTCCCCTCATGCTGCTCGCACTCGCGGTGGCGGTCGTTGGTTGCGCACCCGTTGACGACACGGCGGCCGCCCCGACCGCGTCCACCGCGTGTGCCAAGGAGCAACTCCAGCTCGTCACCCCCGGCAAGCTGACCGTCGGCACCGACAAGCCGGCCTACGAGCCGTGGTTCAAGGACGACGACCCGAGCAACGGGCAGGGTTTCGAGAGCGCGGTGGCGTTCGCCGTGGCGGGTGAGCTCGGTTTCGACCGCACCGAGGTGCAGTGGAGCACGGTCAAGTTCGACTCGGCGTACGCGCCGGGCAAGAAGCAGTTCGACTTCGACATCAACCAGGTGTCCATCACGCCTGACCGGGCCAAGGCGGTCGACTTCAGCAAGGGCTACTACACGGTCAAGCAGGCCGTCGTGGCGGTCGACGGAGGCAAGGTGGCCGGGGCGAAGAGCCTGGCCGAGCTGAAGGACGCGAAGATCGGCGTACAGGTGGGGACGACCTCGCTCGACGCGGTGAGGAGCGTCATCCAGCCCGGCAAGGACCCCAACGTCTACAACGAGCAGGTGGACGCCGTGAACGCGCTGAAGAACGAGCAGGTCGACGCGATCGTCGTCGATCTGCCGACGGCGTTCTACGTGACGGCCGCGCAGGTGGACAACGCCAAGATCGTGGGCCAGTTCAGCTCGACGGGCGGCACGCCGGAGGAGTTCGGGCTGGTCATGGAGAAGGGCAGCGGGCTCAAGTCCTGCGTCGACAAGGCGGTGGACGCGCTGAAGTCGAAGGGCGAGCTGGCCAGGATCGAGCAGCAGTGGCTCGGCTCGGCGGCGGGCGCGCCCGAGCTGAAGTGATCCCTCGGTGAGCGAGTGGGTCAAGTCGGAGCGGCAGGCCGAACGCGAGCGGATGCGCAGGTCGCGCAGTCGCCGCACGGCCTCCATCGCGACGGCTTCGACGGTTGTCTTCGTCGTCATGGTCGTGTGGATCGTGACGAGCTCGCCGGGCTGGCCGCGGGTGCGGGAGACGTTCTTCGACTTCGGCCAGTTCCGCGAGGCGCTGCCCGACGTGCTGAGCGGGTTCCTGCTCAACATCAAGATCTTTCTGATCGCCGAGCCGCTGATCCTGATCGTGGGGCTGCTGGTGGCGCTGGCCAGAGGCATCAGGACGCCCGCGTTCTTCCCGATCCGGGCGCTGGCCACGCTCTACACCGACATCTTCCGCGGCGTGCCGACGATTCTGGTGATCTATCTGGTGGGGTTCGGGCTGCCCGCCCTCAACCTGCAGGGCATTCCCACCGACCTGGCCACGCTGGGCATCATCGCGCTGACCCTCTCCTACGGCGCGTACGTGGCGGAGGTGTTCCGCTCGGGCATCGAGTCGATCCATCCCAGCCAGGTGGCCGCGGCCCGCTCGCTCGGGCTGAGCCATGTCAGGACCATGCGGTTCGTGGTGCTGCCGCAGGCCACCCGCAGGGTGGTGCCGCCGCTGCTGAACGACTTCGTCTCGCTGCAGAAGGACACGGCGCTGGTGGCCACCATCGGGCCGCTGGAGGCACTGCGGCAGGCGCAGATCCACGCGGCCAGCACGTTCAACTACACGCCCTACCTCGCCGCCGCGCTGCTGTTCATCCTGCTCACCATCCCCATGGCGAGGTTCACCGACCATCTGGCCGCCCGTACGCGCAGGAGGCGTGGCGCATGAGCGTCCTTTCGATCGACGGGGTGTGGAAGTTCTTCGGCGGGCACGGCGTGCTGCGCGGCATCGACCTGGACGTGCGGCCGCACGAGGTGGTGAGCCTGATCGGCGCGTCGGGCTCGGGCAAGTCGACGTTGCTGCGCTGCGTCAACCTGCTGGAGACCGTGGACGACGGCACGATCCACCTCGACGGCGACGAGATCACCGACCCGCGCGCGAACGTCGACGACGTGCGCAAGCGGCTGGGCATCGTGTTCCAGGCGTTCAACCTGTTCCCGCACATGACCGTGCTCGACAACGTCACGCTGGCGCCCCGGCAGGTGCACCGGGTGGCGAAGGGGCAGGCGGAGGAGCAGGCTCATGACCTGCTGGCCAGGTTCGGGCTGGCGGACAAGGCGCGCGCCTACCCCGACCAGCTCTCCGGCGGCCAGCAGCAGCGGGTGGCCATCATCAGGGCGCTGGCCACCCAGCCGCGGCTGATGTTGCTCGACGAGGTCACCTCGGCACTCGACCCCGAGCTGGTGGTCGAGGTGCTGGGCATCATCAGGGAGCTCAAGGAGTCGGGGATGACGATGGTCCTCACCACCCACGAGATGGGCTTCTGCCGCGACATCTCGGACACGGTGTGCTTCCTCGACGGGGGCGTGCTGCTGGAGAAGGGGCCGCCTGAGCAGATCTTCACCGAGCCGGAGAACGCGCGTACCAGGGAGTTCCTGCGCAGCGTGCTCGAATCGGGACGGTTCTAGCGCCGGTGCCGCCCGCGGGGCGGCTCGACCGGGTCGCGGGGCCGGGCCAGCAGGCTGTGGCGGCGGCCGTACACGAGGTAGACCAGCAGGCCGAAGGCCATCCACAGGACGAACCACGCCCAGGTCAGCAGCCGCAGGTTGACCATGAGCCAGAGGGTGGCCACCAGGGAGAGCGCGGGCAGCAGCGGCGAGAACGGCACCTGGAATCCGCGCTCCAGGCCGGGCATGCGCCGCCGCATCACGATCACCCCCGCAGAGACGAACAGGAACGCGAACAGCGCGCCGATCACCACGAGCTCCTGCATCGTGACCACCGGCACGAACTCGGCCAGCATGATCGCCACGAACCCGATCAGCAACGTCACCCTGGTGGGTGTGTGGTAGCGGCGGCTGACGGAGGCCAGGCTCCTGGGGATCAGCCCGTCGCGGGCCATCGAGAACAGCACCCGGGTCTGCCCCACGATCAGCACCAGGATCACGGTCGTCAGGCCCAGCACCGCGCCCACGTCGATGACGTGCACCATCCAGTCGACGCCCGCCGCGCGGAACGCGCTGGACAGCGGCGCCTCCACCGAGATCCGCGTGTACGACACCATGCCCACCATGACCAGGGCGACCGCGAGGTAGATGACCGTGGTGAGCACCAGGCTGCGGATCATGCCTTTGGGCACGGCCCTGGAGGCGTTCACGGTCTCCTCGGCCGCGGTGGCGAGCACGTCGAACCCGATGTACGCGAACGCGATGGCCGAGGCCGCCGCGAAGATGCCGAACCAGCCGAACGCCTGGCTCTGCCCGACCACGATCTCCAGCACGGTGGCGGGCGGGGTCGGCAGCGTCCTGGGCGGCACGTGGAACTCGCCGATGTTCGCCACGTCGACCTGGGTCAGGCCCACGACGATGACCGCCCCGACGGCCAGCAGCTTGGCCGAGACCATGATCCACAGTGCCCGCAGCCCGACCCGCGCGCCGAGCGCGACGACGCCGGTGAGCACGAGCAGGATCGCGAGCACCAGCACGTCGCTCACGAGCTCCGCGTCCGGCACGCGCACGCCGAAGGCGGCGATGGCCCCGACCGTGATCGAGGCCCACGCCCTGGCCACCACGGCCACGGCGAACTGCAGCTCCAGGATCAGCGCCCAGCCGATGATCCACGCCCAGACCTCGCCGAAGATGACGTACGTGAAGGTGTAGGCGCTGCCGGAGGCCGGCATCGTGGAGGCCAGCTCGGCGTAGCACAGACAGGCGAGCAGGCACGCGATGCCCGCGATCATGAACGAGAGGATCACGCCGGGACCCGCCGTGGTGGCGGCCTGCCGGCCGGCGATGCTGAAGATGCCCGCGCCGATCATCACCCCGAAACCGAGCACCACGAGGTCGGCCGGGCGGTAGACCTCGGCCAGGCTGTGCCGCGCGCCTGTGCGCAGCCCGGTCGCCTCGGAAGGCGGCAGTCGTCGCAGAATCGTGGACACCGAACACCCCTCAGGGAGCCCACCATGTCTCACCTTGTGGGCGGCGGCAAGCACGAGCAGATCACGCCCCGGTCACCAGCCAGGCAGTGCCGGCGGCCCGGCGTACCAGGGTGATCAGGCGTGCGAACATCCACACCCCGAGCGCGCACCAGAGAGCGACCACGCCGACACCGGCGGCGAGGAGGGCGGCAGGCAGGTAGGCCAGCGTCGTCCACACCCCCGCCCACGCGAGGTAACGCTGGTCGCCCGCGCCGATCAGCACGCCGTCCAGCACGAACACCACCCCGCACACCGGCTGGAACAGCGCCACCGGCCACAACACGGCCAGCAGCAGCGCGGTGACCGCGGGGTCGGCGTCGAACAGCCCGGGCAGCAGCGGCCGCGCCGCGATGACGAGCACGCCGAGCACGATGCCCGACCAGATGCCCCACTGGACCATGCGCCTGGTCGCGGCCCTGGTGGCGGCGACGTCGCCCGCGCCGAGCGAGCGCCCCGTGATGGCCTGCCCGGCGATGGCGATGGCGTCGAGGGCGAAGGCGAGCAGCGTCCACACCTGGGTGGCGATGGCGAACGCGGCCAGCTCGGCCTGGCCCATCCTGGTGGCGACCATGGTGGCCACGAGCAGCACGACTCGCAGGCATGCCGTACGGATGAGCAGCGCGAACCCGGCCGTGCCCGCCTGCCTGAGCCCTTCGAGCCGGGGCGTCAGCGCCGTACCGAGCCGCCGCGCGCCCCTGACCACCACGACGAGGTAGACGGCCGCGCCGAGCGTCTGCGCGAGCACGGTGCCCCAGGCCGACCCGGCGATGCCCCACCCGAGCCCCAGCACGAACCACGCGTTGAGTGCCGCGTTCAGCGCGAACGAGCCCACGGCCACCACCAGCGGCGTGACCGTGTCCTGCAGGCCGCGCAGCACGCCCGTGCCCGCCAGCACGACCAGCATCCCGGGCGCGCCGAGCAGGCTGATCCGCAGGTACGTCACCGCCTCCGCGCTCTGCTCCGGAGCCGCCCCGAACACCTCCACGATGGCCGGTGCGAGCGGCCAGCACACGGCGATCAGCGCGACGCCGATGCCCAGCGCCAGCCAGATCCCGTCCACGCCGTTGCGCATGGCCCGGTCGTGGTTGCCGGCGCCCGTCTGCCGGGCCACGGAGGCCGTGGTGCCGTAGGCGAGGAAGACGCACAGGTTGACCAGCGTGGTGAGGACCGCGCCCGCCACGCCCAGCGCGCCCACCGCGGTGGTGCCCAGGCCGTGTCCCACGATGGCGTAGTCGGCCAGCAGGAACAGCGGCTCGGCGACCAGCGCGCCGAACGCGGGCACAGCCAGTCGCAGAATCTCCCGGTCTCTGGAGGTAATGGGCACTAGTCCATTATGAGCCTTACACGGCATGTCGGGGAAACTTTCTTCCCTCCACAGCCGGTGGACGGTCTTTTCCCAGCTCAGGACGGTCGCTGCGGAAACCCGAAAGAGTTATCCCCAGCCCCGTCCACAGGCCTTTCACAGGCTGGGGGCGATAGTGCACAGCTTGACCACAAGGTTGTCCACAGGCCACGTTGCCGACTGACCGCGACTCCGCGAAACTGTCAGACCGGTCGACTACAAGTGGGGGTGGTGCGACCGCCTGCGAGGTTCGAGGGGGCGCGGTGAGCATTGACGAAGAGACCGGTGGCGCAGGTCCAGGCTTCGAGCGCACCCCGCCGCACAACATCGACGCGGAGCAGTCGGTGCTCGGCGGCATGCTCCTGTCGAAGGACGCCATCGCCGACGTCGTGGAGATCCTGCGTTCCGACGACTTCTACCGCCCCGCCCACCAGATGGTCTACGACGTCATCACCGACCTCTACGGCCGGGGCGAGCCCGCCGACGCGGTCACCGTCTTCGACGAGCTGCAGAAGCGCGGTGAGATGGCCAGGGTCGGCGGCGCCGCCTACCTCCACACGCTCACGGCCGTCGTCCCCACCGCCGCCAACGCCGGCTACTACGCCAAGATCGTCCGGGAGCAGGCCATCCTCCGCCGCCTCATCGAGGCCGGCACCCGCATCGTCTCCTACGGCTACGGCGGCCAGAACGAAGAGGTCGACGACCTCGTCGACCGCGCCCAGGCCGAGATCTACAAGGTCACCGAGCGCCGCACGTCCGAGGACTACGCACCGCTGGCCGACATCATGCCCGGCGCCCTCGACGAGCTGGAGGCCATCGGCAGCCGCGGCGGCCAGATGGTCGGCGTGCCCACCGGCTTCCAGGACCTCGACCAGCTCACCAACGGCCTCCACCCCGGCCAGATGATCGTCGTGGCCGCCCGCCCGGCCATCGGCAAATCCACGCTCGGTCTGGATTTCGCCCGGTCTGCGGCTATCAAGCATGGGATGACCACGGTCATCTTCTCGCTGGAGATGTCCCGTAACGAGATCACCATGCGCCTGCTGTCCGCCGAGGCGAGGGTCGCGCTGCACGCCATGCGCTCCGGCATGATGGGCGACGACGACTGGACCCGCCTGGCCCGCCGGATGAGCGAGGTGGCGGAGGCGCCGCTGTTCATCGACGACTCGCCCAACATGTCGATGATGGAGATCCGGGCCAAGTGCCGGCGGCTCAAGCAGCGTAACGACCTGAGATTCGTGGTCATCGACTACCTCCAGCTGATGAGCTCGCCGAAGAGGGTCGAGAGCCGCCAGAACGAAGTCTCCGAGATCTCCCGTGCCATCAAGCTGCTGGCCAAGGAGCTCGAGGTCCCCGTCATCGCGATCTCCCAGCTCAACCGAGGCCCCGAACAACGCACCGACAAACGCCCCCAAGTGAGCGATCTGCGCGAAAGTGGTTCTATCGAGCAGGATGCCGACATGGTGATCCTTTTGCATCGGGAGGACGCTTACGAGCGTGAGTCGCCCAGGGCGGGCGAGGCCGACCTGATCGTGGCCAAGCACCGTAACGGCCCCACCGCCACCGTGACGGTGGCGTTCCAGGGCCACTACAGCCGGTTCGTCGACATGGCCCAGCACTAGCGGCTCGCCAAGGGCCGCGCGGCCGGGCCGGTGCCGTCAGCCGGTCTTCGCGGCGAAAGGGCCGCCGTCGCCGAAGACCAGCCGCGCGAAGTTCTCGCCGATGCGGCGGTGCCCTGCGGGATCGGGGTGGATCGCGTCGGGCAGCGGGAATTCGGCGTAGTCGCTCTCGCCGTACAGGGCACGGCCGTCGAGGTAGTGCAGGTTCGGGTCGTCGGCCCTACGCTGGTCGACGATCCGCGCGAGCTCGTCGCGGACGACGTTCAGTGTCAGGCGCCCGGCGGCGCGCTCTGCCGGGTCGCCCGTGGCCTTGAACCGCAGGGTCACGCCGTCGTAGTCGGGCGCGAGCGGGCCGGGGGTGTCCTCCTGGACCGGGCACAGGATGGGGGAGACGACCAGCAGCGGAGTGGTCGGATGCCCCTCGCGGATGGTGTCCAGGAAGCCGTGGACCGCGGGGGTGAAGGCACGCAGCCGCATCACGTCGCCGTTGACGACATTGATGCCGAGCTTGACGCTGATCAGGTCGGCGGGGGTGTCGCGCATCGCGCGGGCGGTGAACGGGTCCAGCAGCGCGCTGCCACCGAACCCCAGGTTGACCAGTTCCGCTTCGCCTCCGGCGGCTGCCAGGGCCGGCCAGGTCGCGGTCGGGTGGGCGGCGTTCGAGCCGTGGCTGATGGAGCTGCCGTGATGCAGCCACACCCTGCGCCCGCTGTCTCGTGCCGGCTCGACAGGGGCGTCGGTGCGCAAGGCGATCAGCTCGGTGATCTCCGTGTGCGGGAGCCAGATCTCGACGTCCTTGTCACCTGCGGGCAGGCCGGTGAACCGGGCGGTGCCGGCGGGTCCCTCACGCACCTCTGCGGACTGGGTGACCATGTCGGTGATCGTGTGGACTCGGCCGCCGGCCACCGTGGCCTGGGCGGCGAGGGTTCCCTCGACCAGCAGGTCGTACACGCCGTCGGCCGGGGGCGGGAACCCCTGGTAGACCCGCTTGGTGGGCAGGGTGTCCAGTTCGATCGTGGTGGCGCGGGTGCGGAGGGCCAACCGTACGCCGGAGGGCTGCGCCTCGGCCATGGCCAGCCGGTCGTCGGGGATCTGCCGGCGCGCCCGGGCGGGCAGCCGGTGCGGCAGCAGGCCGTGCGCGGTCGTCTCCACGTCGAGGAAACCGCGCAGCAGGTCCGCGGTGACGGGCGTGGTGATCCAATCGGTGATCATTATCTCTGCCGTTCTTCGAAGCGTTCATCCGCCGTCGCGACGGTGCGGGTCAGGACGTGGCCCGGTCGCGGAGCAGGGCGTCGAGGGAGTCCAGGATCCAGGCCCAGGACTCCTGCGTGCCGACGGGAGTGTGGCTGAAGCCTCCGGCCGTCTCCAGGCTGACGTAGCCGTGGAAGACGCTGCCCAGCATCCGGACCGCGTGCGTCTGGTCCGGCTCGGTCAGGTCGTAGCCGCGCAGGATCGCCCGCGTCATCTGCGAGTGCCGTACGCCGGCGCTGGCGGCCGCCGTCTCGGGGTCGAGCCGGAGCCGGGCGGCGGCGTAGCGGCCGGGGTGTTCGCGTGCGTAGTCACGGTAGGCGTCCGCGAATGCGGCCAGGGCGTCCTTGCCGGCACGCCCGGCCAGGGCGGCGGCCACTCGGTCGGCGAGTTCTTCCAGGGCGAACAGGGCGATCCTGGTCTTGAGCTCCTGGGAGTTCTTGACGTGCGAGTAGAGGCTCGCGACCTTGACGTCGAACCGCCGGGCGAGCTCAGAAACGGTCACCTGGTCGAAGCCGACCTCGTCGGCCAGTTCCGCTCCTGCCCGGGTCAGCCGTTCGGGGGTCAGCCCTGCTCTCACCATAAGCTTCCTCCTGTCTGCCGACAACTATAAGGCATTTGCCTAATAGCTTTAGGCAAATGCCGACCCGGAGGCGGGCGGTCACACCGCCGGGATGATTCCTCCGTCCACCCGGAACTGGGCGCCGGTGAGCCACTTCGCCCGGGGCGCCCGGGGGGAGGCGAGGAAGGCGATCATCTCCGCGACGTCCTCGGGCTCGCCCGGCCGCCCCATCGGCACGTCGAGGTGGTCGACGATCCGCTGCTTGAGCTCCTCCAGGCCGGTGCCCTGCCTGTCGGCGATCCGCTGGAGGTGCTCCGTCGCGCCCTCCGTGGTGACGAAACCGGGCAGGACACACACCACGCGTACGCCATGCTTGCCCACGTCGATGGCGAGTTCGCGGCTGTAGGCGTTGAGCGCCGCCTTGGCCGCCGCGTACGAGGCGTCGGACGGTTGCGGCAGGCGGCTCGCGATCGACGAGACGTGCACGACCACCCCTGAGCCCCGCTCCACCATCCCCGGCACCAGGGCCCGGTCGAGACGGACGGCGCTGAGCAGGTTCATGTCGAGGTCGGAGCGCCATGCCTCGTCGGAACGCTCCAACGTCGGTATCGCTCCGGTCGTCGCGCCCGCGTTGTTGACCAGCACGTCGACGCCGCCGACGGTGTCGATCACCCTCTGGGCGAGTTCCGCCACGCCCTGCGCGCTCGCGAGGTCCGCGCGGATGAAGATGCCGGGAGACCCCTCCGGGGGCACGCTTCGCGAGGCGGTCAGCACGTTCGCTCCGGCTTCGGCGAAGCGGCGGGCGGTGGCCGCCCCCAGGCCGCGGCTCGCGCCGGTGACCAGCACGCGCAGGCCCCTGAGGCCTTCTTCTGGCACTGTCATGACTCCTGCTCCTTCGATAAAGTGAACCGGACTCCGGAAACTATACTGAACCCGACTCACCTTATGGAGGGACTGTTGTCATCGTCACGGTCACTGCGTGCCGACGCCCAGCGGAACCGGGCCGCTCTGCTCGCCGCGGCACGTGCCGCCTTCATCGCCGGCGAGGACGGTGCTCACGTCGAGGACATCGCCCGTCGGGCGGGCGTCGCCGTCGGCACGCTCTACCGCCACTTCGAGACGCGCGAAGCCCTCGTCGAGGAGGTCTACCGGCAGGAGGTCGCCGAACTCTGCGCGGCGCCGCCGAGACTCCTGGAGCAGCACGCCCCTGGCGAGGCCCTGCGGCGATTCCTGCTCCTGCTGGTGGAGCACGCCGCGATCGGCAAGGGAATGGGCGCCGCGCTGGCGAGCATCATGGCGACGGACTCCCCGGTCTTCGACGACGCGCGCTCACAGATGGCCGCCAGTCTCGACCGCCTGCTCGCCGCCGGATCTGCGGCAGGCGCGATCCGTACCGACACCAACGGCAAGACTCTCCTGCGCGCCATGGGCGGCGTCTGCAACCTGCGCGCCACGGAGGGCTGGCGTGAGAACGCCACCCGGATCACCGCGCTCCTCTTCGACGGCCTTCGCTACCCCGCCGACATCGCGGCACGCGATGGCGGGGACGCCGATCCCGTCCGCCCGTGACGGTGTGACCAAGCAGACAGCGGGCCCCGGAATGGCGCCCGATCGCTTCGGTGCTTCACCGGTGGAGCTTCGGTGCTCTGCTGAAAGAGCGAAGCGAAGGGAAGAACGCCATGACCATCCTTGTCGCCTACGACGGCTCGGCCGACTCGCGCGCCGCCATCGAGTTCGCGGCCAAGCACCTGACCGCCCAGCCCACCGTCGTGGTCACGGTGTGGGAGCCGCTGCTCGTTCAGATCAAGAGACATCCGCTGGCCGCGGCGGCGTTCGACGCGGGTGCCGAGGACGCGGCCCACGCGCAGGCCGAGCAGCACGCCAAGGCGGGGGCCGAGCTGGCGATCGCGGGAGGGATGGCCGACGTCACCTATCGGGCGGTGGCCGACAACGAGTCGATCTGGAAGAAGATCGTGGACGTGGCGGACGAGATCGACGCCTCCCTCGTCGTCATCGGCTCGCGCGGCCTGGCGGGGGTCAGATCGGTGCTGCTCGGCAGCGTCTCCAACCATGTGCTGCACCACGCGGGCCGGCCAACGCTCATCGTCCCCCCGCGGAAGGAGCCGTCGTAGCGGCACCTGTGTCACAGCAACCCGTCTGAGGCGGGCACAGCCGGGTGTCGATGCGCCGCGCGCCCGGCCCTTCGTCGCCCAGCCGATCGTACGGGTTGGCCACCGGGCACCGGTCCAGCGACAGGCAGCCGCACCCGATGCACTCGGTGAGGTCGTCGCGCAGCCGCTGCAGCTGCTCGATGCGGTCGTCGAGCTCGCCGCGCCAGGCGGCCGACAGCCTGGCCCAGTCGTCGCGGGTGGGGGTGCGCTCGTCGGGCAGCCGGCTGAGGGCGTCCTTGATGGTCTTCAGGGGGATGCCGATGCGCTGCGCCAGCCTGATGAAGGCGACCCTGCGCAGGCTGTCGCGGGTGTAGCGGCGCTGGTTTCCGGACGTACGGCGGCTCGTGATGAGGCCCTTGGACTCGTAGAAGTGCAGGGCGGAGACGGCGACGCCACTGCGCTCGGCGAGCTGGCCTACGGTGAGCTCTCGTGTGTTCCAGGCGACCTTCGTCATACCTGGAGTTTACTTGAGGGTCCGTTCGAAGAGGGTCTGCAGGACGACGACCGTCTGCGTGCCCGTCACCCCGTCCACCTGGAAGACCTGGCGCAGCAGGTCCTGCAGTTCCTTGGGCCCGCTCGTACGCACCTTGAGCAGCACCGACGCGGGCCCGGCGATGACGTGCGCCTCCTCGATCTCCGGGATCGCGGCCAGCCTGTCCCCGCTGTCGCCCATCCACGTGTTGCCGTCGACCAGCACGTACGCGGTCACCGTGCGCCCGAGCGCCTCCTGGTCGACCTCGATCGTCGTGCGCCTGATGACGCCGCGCTCGCGCAGCTTGCGCACGCGTTCGTGCGCGGCGCCGCTGGACAGCCCCACCGCCTTGCCGAGCATCGCGTACGACCGCGTCGCGTCGTCCTGGAGCAGGCCGATCAGCATTCTGTCGATATCGTCCACGGCAAGATGATATATCGTAGTTCGTCGGAAGATCCGAACTACGTATGGTGGATGACATGACGGACACGATCCCCACTGAGTTCGAGGTGCTCGACGAGCGGTTCGCCGCCATCGGAGGAGACGACAGGGTCGAACGCCTCCACACCGGCACCCGCTGGGCGGAGGGCCCGGTCTACTTCCCGGCCGGCCGGTTCCTCGTCTGGAGCGACATCCCCAACGAACGCATGCTCCGCTGGGACGAGACGACCGGCGCGGTCGGGGTCTTCCGGCAACCGTCCGGCTACTCCAACGGCAACACCCTCGACCGCGAGGGCCGGTTGATCACCTGCGAGCACGGCAACCGCCGGGTCACCCGCACCGAGCACGACGGCTCGATCACGGTGATCGCCGACCGCTGGCAGGGCAGGCGGTTCAACAGCCCCAACGACGCGGTCGTGCGCTCCGACGGCTCCGTCTGGTTCACCGACCCGCCGTACGGCATCCTCAGCGACTACGAGGGCCACGCGGCCGAGCAGGAGATCGACGGCTGCCACGTCTATCGCGCGGATCCGGCGACGGGCGAGGTCCGCATCGTGGCCGACGACTTCGTCCGGCCCAACGGCCTGGCCTTCTCGCTGGACGAGAGCCGGCTCTACGTCGCCGACACGCGGGCCAGGCACGTACGCGTGTTCGACGTGCGCGACGACGGCTCCCTCGCGGGCGGCGAGGTGTTCGCCGAGGGCACCGAGAGCGACAACTTCGACGGGATCCGCCTCGACAACACCGGCCGCGTCTGGACCGCGGCGGGCAAGGCGGTGCTCTGCTACGACCCCGACGGCACGCTGATCGGCCGCCTCAGGCTGCCCGAGTTCACCGCCAACCTGGTGTTCGGCGGGCCCAAGCGCAACCGCATGTTCATCACGGCCTCGACCTCGCTCTACTCGCTGATGAGCAACGTGACCGGCGCGCCGCCTGTCTGGGCCGCGCGCTAGCCTCACTCCCACCGGAAGAGCCGTACGGCCAGCCCACCGAAGATCACCAGTCCGGCGGCCACCACCGCGAGGTGCCCGAGCTCGGGAGACTGTCCGGCCCAGGCGTCCTTGAGCGCCTGGGCGAACGGCCCCGCCACGGAGAAGTCGCTGACGGCGCGCAGCGCGTCCGGCATGATGTCGCGCGGCACCCACATCCCGCCCAGGAACATCAGCGGGAACATCACCACGGCGCCGATGCCCGGAGCGGTCTTGCCGTTCGGCGCGAGGGCGGCGATCACCAGCCCGATGGCCAGCAGCGCGGCGCTGCCGAGCAGGAGCACGAGGACGAAGACCACCGGCTGCCCCGGCAGCGGCGAGCCGAACACCACGGCCGCGGCCGAGATGAGGATGGCCGCGGACACCACGCCGACGACCAGGTTGATCAGCAGTTGCACGCCGAGCAGCCGCACCGGATGCACGGGCGTGGTGGACATCCGCCTGAGCACGCCCCGCTCGCGGTAGGTGGTGAGCACCGCGGGCAGGATGTTGCAGGCGAGCGTGAGCAGTGCGAGCAGCGTCATCATGCTGGGCATCTGCGTGTCCATCGGCCGCTCGCCCGACGCGTTCGCCTCGGTCATGAACGGGATGCTGAGGCCGAGTACGAGCAGGAGGCCGACCGGCAGCCCGACGGTGAACAACAACGACGGCCAGTCACGCAGGTAGAGCCTGGTCTCCACGATCAGCATCTTCTTCACGTGAGCTTCCTTCCGGTGAGCGCGAGGAACGCGTCGTCGAGTGTGGCCTGCTCGATACGCAGGTCTCCGGGCACGATCTGCTGCTGGGCGAGCGCCAGGGTGACGGTGGGGGCGAGGTTGCCGGAGCCGGTCACCACGATCTGGTCGCCGCTCCTGGTGACCCCGCGCACTTCGGGCAGGGCGAGCAGCACGGCGTCGTCGACGGGCGCGGACGGCCGGAACTTCACCCGCTGCTCATCGCCCACCTGCGCGATGAGCCCCGACGGCGTGTCGGTGGCGGCGACCCTGCCGGCGTCGATGAGCGCGAGCCGGTCGCAGAGGCGTTCGGCCTCCTCCATGAAGTGGGTGACGAGCACGATCGTCACCCCGGAATCGCGTACCTGCTCGACGAGCTCCCAGGTGTCCCTGCGGGCCTGCGGGTCGAGCCCTGTCGTCAGCTCGTCGAGCACCGCCACGCGCGGCCTGCCCACCAGCGCGAGCGCGACCGACAACCGCTGACGCTGCCCGCCGGAGAGCTCCTTGAACAGGGTGTCGCGCTTGCCGCCGAGCCCGACCTGCTCGATCAGCTCGGACCAGTCCGCGGGGTCGGGGTAGTAGGAGGCGTACAGGTCCATGGCCTCCCGCACCTTGATCTTCTCCGGCAGCTCGGCGCTCTGCAGCTGCATGCCCAGCACCCGCCGCAGCTCGATCCGGTCACGCTGGGGGTCGAGCCCCGCCACCTGTACGGTGCCGCCGTCCGGCGCCCGCAGGCCCGCGACGCACTCCACCGTCGTGGTCTTTCCCGCGCCGTTCGGGCCGAGAATGCCGAAGATCTCGCCCTCCGCCACCTCGAAGGACACGTCCTCGACCGCCACGTGGTTCGGATACTGCTTGCGCAGGTTCCTGACCTCGATGATTTTCATGCCATCGACGCTAGGAAGCCGTGCTCTTCCGGGGAATCCGGGTGGATGCCCGCCAAGGGTGTACTTAGATGCAGTGACCCTGGCGCGGCGTTGCCCCAGACTGGAGGCATGCTTCGAAGCTTCGGCCGGATTCTGGTGCTCCTCGCGCTTCTTGTCCTCGAGGTGCCCGCGATCCCGCTGGCCGGGCTCATGATGTTGCTGACGTTCGGCCTGGGCATGGTCTTCCTGTTCCCGTGGCAGGTGATGATGGTCCGGCGCCTGGCGGAGCTGAACCGGCGGCTGATGCGCAGGTGGACGGACATCGAGATCGAGCCCCCGTACCTGCCGGCACCGCCGCCCCCGGTGCCGCAGGCCGACGGCATGTACCGCTCCGACCGCACCCTCTACAAGACGCCACGGATCCCGGAGTGGAACAACCGGTGGAAGTGGCTGCTGTCCGACCCGGGCTCGTGGCGGGACCTGCTCTGGCTGGTGCTCGACGTGGTGGTGAAGCCGCTGCTGGTGCCGCTGTTCATCGTGCTTCCCGCGCGCGGGCTGCGCCTCTACGCGCAGTGGAGCGAGCTGCTGCTCGGCGCGACCACCGCCAGCCGCCTGGCGGGCCAGGTGAGCCATCTCAAGCGCACCCGCAACCTGGCCAACGACTCCCAGGCGGCCGAGATGCGCAGGATCGAGCGCGACCTGCACGACGGCACGCAGGCCAGGCTGGTGGCCATCGGCATGACACTGGGCGCCGTTGAGCAACTCGTCGACAAGGACCCCACGGCGGCCAAGGCGCTGCTGGCCAAGGCCAGGGACGCCTCCTCCGAGACGCTGACGGAGCTGCGCCAGGTCATCCGGGGCATCCACCCGCCGGTGCTGGCCGAGCGCGGGCTGGCCGACGCCATCCGCGCGCTCGCCATGGACAGCCCGATGGACGTCACCGTGGACGTCGACCTGCCCCACCGGCCCGACGCGCCGGTGGAGGCGGCGGTCTACTTCGCGGTCAGCGAGCTGCTCTCCAACGCGGCGCGGCACGGCAACGCCCGCAAGGTGCTGGTCGACGTCAGCGCCAACGGCCCTCACCTGCGCATCTCGGTCACCGACGACGGCATGGGCGGCGCCGACCCGTCGAAGGGCACCGGTCTTTCCGGCATCGAACGGCGGCTGGCCGCCTTCGACGGCGTGCTCGCCCTGTCCAGCCCGCCGGGCGGGCCCACCACCGTGACGATGGAGATGCCCCGGGTGCTGCCCGAGCACTGGGCGGGCGACCTGCACAAG
The DNA here is from genome assembly GCF_055586745.1 of Nonomuraea sp. NPDC049378. Lineage (NCBI taxonomy): Bacteria > Bacillati > Actinomycetota > Actinomycetes > Streptosporangiales > Streptosporangiaceae > Nonomuraea > Nonomuraea sp. NPDC049378. The sequence continues at coordinate 130,092 of NZ_JBVJHP010000023.1, read as the reverse complement.
ATGCCGCGCTGGAAGACGGTGGCGGTCGTCATGTTGTGGGCGACGGCCTGGTGCCCGACGATGCCGCAGGGGGTCGTGGCGGGCGTCTTCAAGGCCTTGGGCGTCGAGCAGAAGACCTGGTTCCTCGCGCTGTACATGCCGGAGTTCTGGCAGTGGCCTACGATCATTGGCATGATCACGGTGGGTCTCGTCATGCACGTCCTGGCCATCCGGATCCCGGCCGCCCACAACCGCGAGCGCTTGCTCGCCGGCGAGCAAGCGGCCAAGGTGTTCTGCTGATGAAGAACCGCGTGCTCGTCGCCGAAGACCTCTACCTGCTCAGAGACGGGCTGGTCCACCTGCTCCAGGCCCACGGCTTCATGGTCGTCGCGGCCGTGGAGAGCGGGCCCGAGCTGCTCAAGGGCCTGGTGGAGCTGCGCCCTGACGTCTCGATCGTCGACGTGCGCCTGCCGCCCACGTTCACCGACGAAGGGCTGAAGGCGGCGCTGGCGGCCAGGGAGAAGGTGCCGGGCCTGCCGGTCCTCGTGCTGTCCCAGCACGTCGAGCAGCTCTACGCCCGCGAGCTGCTGGCCGACGGCTCGGGCGGGATCGGCTACCTGCTGAAGGACCGCGTCTTCAACGCCGAGCAGTTCGTCGACGCCGTACGCCGGGTCGCCGAGGGCGGCACGGCCATGGACCCCGAGGTGATCGCCAAGCTGCTGGCCAGCAACGCCAGGGACGAGCCGCTGGCCGCGCTGACGCCCCGCGAGCGCGAGGTGCTGGAGGCCATGGCCGAGGGCCGGTCCAACGCGGCCATCTCCCAGCGCCTCTACCTCAGCGAGAGCGCCGTGGCCAAGCACACGGCCTCCATCTTCGGCAAGCTCGGCCTGGCGCCGTCCGACGACGACAACCGGCGGGTGCTGGCCGTGCTCGCTTACCTCAACAGCCGTTAGCCGTAGTGACCACGGCGGCCCGCCACGAGTTGTCGGTCGTAGCGGCTATTTTCGTAGGGGCACGGCGACGAAGAGGTGGTAACAGGTGAAGATCCGGGTTAACCGCGATGTTTTGGCAGATGCGGTGGCGTGGGCCGCCCGTGTCCTGCCCAGCCGCCCTGTGGTGCCTGTCCTGTCCGGGTTGCTGCTGGAGGCGGGTGACGAGCTCACCCTGTCCGCGTTCGACTACGACGTCTCCGCGCGGGCCGCGGTCGACGCCGACGTGGCCGAGACGGGCAGCGTGCTGATCCCCGGCCGGTTGCTGGCCGAGATCAGCCGGAGCCTGCCCGCCGACGACGTCGAGATCGTCACCGAGGGCGCCGAGGCGGTGTTGACCTGCGGCAGCGCCGAGTTCGGGCTGATCACGATGCCGGTCGAGGATTTCCCGACCATGCCGGCCATGCCGCCGAGCGTCGGAGCGATCGGCGGCGGCGTGTTCGCCTCCGCCGTCGGGCAGGTCGCGCCGGCGGCCAGCCGCGACGACACGCTGCCCATGCTCACCGGCATCAGGGTCGACATCGAGGGCGAGTCGGTGGCGATGGCGGCGACCGACCGCTATCGCATCGCCGCCCGCGACTTCACCTGGCGCCCGGTCGCCTCCGACGTCGCCGTCTCCGCGATGGTGCCGGCGCGGGTGCTGGTCGAGGTGGCCAGGTCGCTGCGCGGCGGCGAGGTGTCGGTCTCGATGGGCGACGGGGTCGCCGGGTTCGAGAGCGTCGGCCGCAGCACGACCGTGCGCCTGCTCGACGAGCAGTTCATCGACTATCGCGCGAGGCTGACCGACGACTGGTCGATCAGGGCCGACGTGGCCGTGGCGCCGTTCGTCAACGCGATCAAGCGGGTGGCGCTGGTGGCCGAGCGCAACACCGCGATCCGGCTGTCGTTCAGCCAGGGCCAGGTGCTCATCCAGGCCGGTGGCGGCGACATCGGGCGCGGCACCGAGGTGGTCGAGTGCGAGCTGCGCGGCGACGACATCCAGATCGCCTTCCAGTCGCAGTTCCTGCTCGACGGGCTGACCGGCATCGAGAGCGAGCTGGCGCGCATCAACATGGAGTCGCCCACCAGGCCCGCCCTCATCCAGGACGTGCCCGGCGACGCCGAGCCCGCCTTCCGCTACCTCGTCATGTCGCTGCGCCAGTCATGACTCCTGCCTGACGTTCAGGCTTCGGCTTCGGTGAGGGCGATGAGGATGTGCTCCATGCAGGCGTGCCCGGCCCGCTCGGCGGCGGAGGCGTCGCCGGCGGCGATGGCCCTGGCGATCGCGTCGTGGGGGATGTAGCTCTTGTTCAGCGACGTGCCCGCGGCCGTGATGCTGGCCCGCAGCGCCGCGGAGAAGTCCTCGTAGAGGTCGATCAGCACCAGGTTGTGCGTGGCGTGCGCGACCGCCATGTGGAAGGCCAGGTCGGCCTCCACGAAGAGATCGGGGTCGTCCAGCTCCCAGGCCCGGTCGCGCTCGGCCAGCGCCGCCTCGATGCGCTCGATGTCCTCGTCAGTGCGCCGGGTGGCGGCAAGGCGCGCCGATTCGACCTCGAGCGCGCGGCGCACCTCGAAGATCTCGAGCTGCTCGGCCTGGCGCAACCGCCGCAACATCGCGCCGGACAGCTCGCTGGTGGCCCGGACGTAGGTGCCGTCGCCCTGGCGGCATTCGAGCAGCCCGGCGTGCGTGAGCGCGCGTACGGCCTCCCGAACGGTGTTGCGACCAACACCGAGCTGCTCAGCAAGCACCGTCTCGGTAGGGATCTTGCCGTTCATCGGCCACGTCCCTGAGGTGATCTGCTCCTTGAGCTGATCGATCACCTGGTCGACGAGCGAAGCTCGCTGCGCCGTACGCAGACTCACAGTCCGCCTCCTCCGGGAAACCAATCATCCTATGAGTGAATGACTGGTAGACCCTAATTATTCCAGACTCGAAAAGCCAAATCTGGAGCTCCCGGAGGTTCAGCGAGAAACTGTGGCGTCGACCGTCACCCCCGCCATGGCGGAGCGGACTCCGGCCGACTCGAGCGCCTTGTGGTAGGCCGCGGTCTGCTGGGTCACGGATCCCATCCTGCCGTAGAGGTCGCCCAGCTCGCGCCAGCAGCGTGCGGCCTGCCGATCGGAGCCGAACACCGGCCGGTCGAGCCCGGCGAGCAGGCCCTGCGCGTCGCGCACGTGGGCCGCGGCGTCGCCGCCCAGGTCGAGCGCGACGGTGGCCAGCACGAGGTGCGCCTCGGCGGCAGTCGTGCCCAACCGGTCGTGCGACAGCCCGAGGGCCACCGTGGCGAGCTCGCCGGCGCGCGCCGGGTCGCCGGCCCGCAGCCGGACCCGCGCGTGCACCACAAGGCTCTCGCCGTGCTCGCGGACGGTGCCGGAGAAGGCGGCGAACGCCTCGGAGGCGGCCGTGACGAGCCGCTCGGCCTCGTCGATGTCCGCCGTGGGCAGCCGCGACCAGTGCATGGCGGCCCGCGCGAGCTGCAGCGCCAGCCGCGTCTCGCGCCCGGCCATGATCGCGTCGTCGGCCAGGCTGACGGCCAGCGCGGAGTCCTCGCCCGCGGCGGCGGCCGAGCTCGCCTCCCACAGCGCCCTGATCTCTCCGGAACGGTCCACAACCTGTGGGACACCGGTCGCGTCGAGCACGCTCTTGACGTAGTCGAGCTCGGGAGAGTCGTCTTCGCGCTCGCTGCGCGACTCCACCAGCGCGGTGGCCAGGTCGATGGCGACCTCACCCTGGGTGATGGACAGCCGCTCGGCCTGCCGCAGCGCGGAGACCGCGAGATCGTGGGCGCGCAGCCGGTCGCCCGCCCGCTGGTAGCAGCGGCTCAGCGAGATGGCGAGCGGCAGGTCGGCCAGCCGCTCGGGGTGAGCCGACGCCTCCCTGCGCAGGCGCTCGAAGGCCTCCACGGCCTGGCCGAGCCGGCCCTGCGCCTCCAGAGCGCGCGCCCTGCCGAAGCGGGCGTGCGCGGTCAGCATGGCGTTTTCCTCGTCGGCCGCCTTCACGATCTCCGTGAAACGGTCGGCGGCTGTGGACGGGTCGCCGTGCTGCAACTCCAGCTCGGCATGGCGCAGCCCCAGCTCGGTGTCGATCCGCTGGCGGGGCTCGATCCCGTGCAGCAGGAACTCGGTCGTGCAGCCGAGTCGCTCGGCGAGCAGCCGGGCCACGACAGGAGTCGGCGTGCGCTTGCCCGACTCTATGAGCGAGACATAACTGTCAGACAGGTCGGGTCCGGCCAGTTGGGCCTGGGACATCCGCCTGTTCAGCCGCAGTCCTCGGACGCGGTCACCGATGGTTCCCTGACTCGGCATCTCATCTCTCAAGGCGGGGAAGGGTCAACAACACGCAATGATTGCATGAAGTAGCCGAATCGGGTATCCCCGCGTGAAGAATTCCCCGCAGGGAGATTAATCGTCGCCGTCGTCCTTGCCGGGGAAAAGCATCTGGCAGACCTCGAGGTACAGGGTCTCCGGATACGGGATGTACTCGACCGTTGACAGTGCCTGGTCCTGACCTGCCGACTCCAGGATGAACTCACCGTAACCGAGCATGCGCCCAAGCAGAGATCTTTGGAAGCTCATGTCGGTGACCTTGCCCAAGGGCATCATCGCGACCTTGCGGGTGATGAGCCCGGTGGTCAGCAACATTCGTGTGGACGTCACCACAAAGTAATCGACCGACCACTCCGCCACTTTCCATACGAAACGGATCAGTAGCAGGAGCCACAGCCACCAGACGACGACGAGCGCCGTGCCACCCGCCTCGGCGCCGCCGAAGAAGCTGCTGAGCAACCCGGCGACGACGAGGCCGCCGAAGACCTCGGCGACCGGACGGAGCAGGATGGCAGGGTGCCGCCGCACCATGAGGACCTGTTGTTCGTGGGGGAGGAGGTAGCGGTTGACCGACGACGGAGCGGAGTCCCCGTGGGTCACAAGTCTCATGCGAGGCTGTTCACGAATTGGGCCAGCGAGTCGGCCGCGTTGAACACCGTGTCGAACGCTCCCCTCACCGCATCCGCGGCGTCAGCTGGTCGCGCGAACAGGTAGTACGCGACAAATGCGATACCACCGTATGTGAGGACTTTTTTGACCTGCACTGTCGCCTCCGTGCCACTTACCCACTCCACCCACCGTCTACATTACCCACCCGGGTGCCCGGGTAAAGGTAACTTGGCGGGTATGTTCGGATCTTGCTAACCACGTTCGCTGGCCACCAGAGCCAGCACGTGTAGGTGCTTACGCGCGATGCGCTCCACGAGGCTGGGATGGGCGTAGCCAGTGACCTCCAGCGCGCCGTAGTGCGCTGCTTCGACACAGCGCGTTACGGTGGTCGAGGAATGGATGCCGGCGAACTCGTCGCGCAGCAGCGCCTCTACCTCCGCGTACGGCATCGGATCGGCCTTGGTGTGATCGTTCACGAGAACACCTCGGCACCGGGCATGTCGCTCATCGTGCTCCCCCACGCGCAATGCGGAAGTTGCCTTCCTGTCTCTTCGTACCCACTCAACCACAGTATGTAACGAAGTGACGACTCCGCGTGACGGAAAAAGGACTTTTCGCGACAGTGCTTCTGCTCACACCGCTCAGACCACGCCGTAGAGCCGGTCGCCGGCGTCGCCGAGCCCCGGCACGATGTAGCCGTTGTCGTTGAGCCGTTCGTCGAGCGCGGCGGTCACCACGCGGATCGGCTTGCCGGAGCTGGCGAACACCTTGTCCATGTGGGCCAGGCCCTCGGGCGCGGCCAGCAGGCAGATGGCCGTGACGTCGACGGCTCCCCTGTCGAAGAGGAACTGCACGGCCGCCGCCAGCGTGCCGCCGGTGGCGAGCATGGGGTCGACCACGAAGCACTGGCGCCCGGACAGGTCGTCGGGCAACCGCGTGGCATAGGTCTCCGCCTGCAGCGTCGACTCGTTGCGGATCATGCCGAGGAACCCGACCTCGGCCGTCGGCAGCAGCCGGGTCATGCCGTCGAGCATGCCGAGCCCCGCGCGCAGGATGGGCACGACCAGCGGGTGCGGCTTGGCCAGCCGGACGCCGTGGGCGGGGGAGACAGGCGTGTCGACCGTGACGTCGGTGACGCGCACGTCACGGGTGGCCTCGTACGCGAGCAGCGTCACCAGCTCGTCGGCGAGCCTGCGGAACGTCGGCGAGTCGGTGCGGACATCACGCAGCGCGGTCAGCTTGTGTGCCACGAGCGGATGGTCGACGACGAGGGTTTCCATAGAGGACCACGCTATCTCGTGACGGCTGGGGACGCAGATGGTGCTGCGTAGGGCCGCTCACCTCATCGGTTTTGATCACAATTTGGTCGGAGAGGCACACGGCCGGTGGCCGACTCTGGAACCATGAGGTGTTGGTGATATCTGTCGTGTCAGAGGTCGGGTGGAGATGGCGATGACAGACGAAGACGCTCTCGACTTCGCCATCGTGGTTTATCGCGAGGACGATCGCTGGGATGCCGGGCTGTTGCCCAGCACGCTCACGTCCGACTTGAAGGGGCTGATCCACGCCCTCAGGCAGCAGCCCAGTGAGAGCAGCACGATCGGCCTGGTCGCCGTGGGCGACGAGTTCTTCGTGGCGCTGCGGGTCCTGGGCGAGCGGGTCGAGGTGTTCCTGTCCGACATCGCCGCCTCGTGGGACTTCCCGCTGGCGGAGCAGGTGCTCGACTACCTCGACGTGCCCGTCCCCGACGAGGAGGAGCTCGACGAGATCCTCCAGGACGAGGAGACCGTGCTTCCCGCCGGAGATCTGTCGATCTTCGCCGATCTCGGGTTGGACGAGATGGAGCTGGGCATCCTCTCCGGCGACATTGACCTGCTGCCCGAAGACGTGTTGTCCAGCATCGCTGCCCGGCTCGGCTTCTCCGAGCCGTTCGAGCGGGCCATCGAATCGGTCTTCGGCTGACCCCCTGGAGCGCGGACATGGCGGCCAACACCTTCTCTGCGGCTTTTGTCAGGACTTCTGATGGTTGGAGCGGCGCCGAGGTCGATCTGGATGACGCCGAGATCGTCGACGACTTCGGTGACGCCGTCATGGAGACGCTGGGGCTCGCGGGCGACGAGCTCGCTCTGCTCTGCGTCGAGGTGGAGGACGAGTGGTTCGCCCTCGTCCGCTACCGCGGCGACGACGAGCCGCGCGTCTTCCTGTCCGACGTGCACGCGGTCGTCTCCCACAGCCTGGGCGAGCTCTTCGCCGAGTTCGCCGGAGTGGTCCCGGAAAAGGAGGGCAACGGCCTCGGGGTGCGCCCTGCCGGCGACTTCGAGCTGCTCAGCGACCTCGGGCTGAGCTCGGAAGAGCTGCTGGAGCTGAGCGTGGAAGAGGGCATGCTGCCCGCCGACATCCTGTCGGTGATCGCCGAGCGGCTGTCGTTCGCCGACGAGCTCGACCGGTTGCGGTGACCCACGAGGAGGCCATGCGCCTGGCCCTGGCGGAGGCCGCCACGGCCGGCGACAGGGGAGAGATCCCCGTGGGAGCCGTCGTGCTCGACCAGTTCGGCGAGGTCCTGGCCGCGGCGGGCAACGACCGCGAGTCGTCCGCCGACCCGACCGCCCACGCCGAGGTGCTCGCGCTCCGCCGGGCCGCCGCCCGCCGCGGCCAGTGGCGGCTGACCGGCTGCACGCTCGTGGTGACCCTCGAGCCCTGCACGATGTGCGCGGGCGCCGCGGTGCTGGCGCGGGTCGACAGGATCGTGTACGGCGCCGTCGACGAGAAGGGCGGCGCCGTGGGCTCGCTCTGGGACGTCGTACGCGATCGCCGGCTCAACCACCGGCCCGAGGTCGTCATGGGGGTCCTGGCCGCCGAGTGCTCCGCCGTACTAAAGCGGTTCTTCGCTACTCGCAGGATCCGGTAAGCTCGTTCGCGGTGGTGTCGCCTAGTGGCCGAGGGCGCACGCCTCGAAAGCGTGTGATGGGGCAACTCATCCGTGGGTTCAAATCCCACCACCACCGCCATCCGCCCAAGGGCCTCCGAGATCTCGGGGGCCCTTTCGCGTGCCCGCGCACCGGGGCGCGGGCAGCGCTCATTCGGGCAGCTCCAGGACCCTGGCGTGCAGGATCGATCGTTGGTGGAGCGCGGCGCGCAACGCGCGGTGCAGGCCGTCCTCCAGATAGAGCTCGCCTTGCCACTGCACCACGTGCGGGAAGAGATCACCATAGAACGTGGAGTCGGCGGCGAGCAGCGAATGCAGGTCCAGCATGGCCTTCGTGGTGATCAACGAGTCGAGCCGGACCTGCCGTGGCGGGATCTGCGCCCACTCTCGGGGCGTCAAACCGTGTTCGGGATAAGGGCGTCCGTCGCCGACAAGCTTGAAGATCACCCCCCTGATTTTAGGAGAGAATCCGAATCCTCGCGTTATCCACGGTGCGTCGGCCCAGCTGAGCACGCGCATACGAGTTTTCCCGGCCCTGTGGGAAAAGGGGTTTCCCGCGCTTCTTGATCGGCTTTTCGGCTCAGATGTCCCCCGAGAAGGTGTCGCACTGCCGGGGCCGGCCGCTCTCATATCCTCTGCTGAACCATTTCGCGCGCTGCCGTGAGGTGCCGTGCGTGAAGGCGTCGGGGTTCACCCGGCCCTGGGAGCGCCGCTGGATGCTGTCGTCGCCGACCGCCGCGGCCGCGCTGAGTGCCTGGTGGATGTCGGCCTTGGAGAAGGGCTCCTGGTAGAAGCCGGTCCTGACCGCGTTGCGCGCCCAGACGCCCGCGTAGCAGTCGGCCTGGAGTTCCAGGCGTACGGACGCGCTGCCGGCGCCGGGCAGGCCGGCGCCGCCCAGCCGTTCCATGGTGCCGAGCAGGTTCTGTACGTGGTGGCCGTACTCGTGGGCGACGACGTACGCCTGCGCGAAAGGTCCGCCTTCGGCGCCGTAGTCCCGCTGGAGGGCGTCGAAGAACGTCAGATCCAGGTAGACCTTGCGGTCGGGCGGGCAGTAGAAGGGCCCGACGGCGGAGTTCGCCGTGCCGCAACCGGTGCTGACCGTCCGGGAGAACAGCACGGTCCTGGCCGGCCGGTACACCATCTGGCCCTGCCGCCCGAACTCGTCCCGCCAGTACGACTGGATGCTGTTGACCGTGCCGACGATGCGGCAGTCCTCGGACTGGTCGGCGTCGGCGCCGGTCCGGCAGCGTTCGGCCAGGTTGCCGCTGCGGCTCGGTGAGAGGGCCGGAGGGCCGCTCGGCGCCTGCCCGTCACGCTGCTCGCCATCCTGCCGGCCGCTCTCGTCGCCCTCGAACGGCGAGGGGACGATCCCGAACAGGAGCAGCCCGGCCACCGCCAGGGCCAGCGTCAGGCAGCCGCCGCGCCGGCCGAGGGGCACCATGCAGCCGCCGGGCATGCCGCCACCGCGTGGTCGGGGGCGCGTGGCGCGTGCGTCCTCGACCTGCGACGGGTCGAGCGGCGCGTCGTCATCGAATTGCATGTCACCTCCGCAAGGGTCATCCCCAGTAGTTCGGCGAATACGCAGGGTGGCCAGCGAAGGTGTTTTTTATGGATATACCGGATAATCTACCGACATGACGGTAGGAATAATCGGGATTGCGCTGGTCTCCCTGGGCATGGTTCTCACACCCGGCCCCAACATGGTCTATTTGATCTCACGCTCGATCGCCCAAGGCCGCAGGGCCGGCCTGATCTCCCTCGCCGGAGTCGTCCTCGGCTTCACCGTCTATCTGGCGGCGACGTGCCTCGGGTTGACGGCCTTCTTCGCGTACGTGCCGGCCGCGTACACCGCGCTCAAGCTGGCCGGCGCCGCCTACCTGCTCTGGCTGGCCTGGAACGCCGTCAAGCCCGGCGGCACGTCGGCCTTCCGGCCGCGCGACCTCCCGGCGGAGCGGCCGGCCAGGCTGTTCGGCATGGGCCTGCTGACGTGCCTGCTCAACCCCAAGATCGCCATCCTGTACCTGTCGCTGCTCCCGCAGTTCATCGACCCGTCGATGGGCCACGTGCTGCTGCAGAGCCTCGCGCTGGGCTCCGCGCAGATCGTGGTCGCCACCACGGTCAACGGCCTGATCGCGGTCTCGGCGGGGGCGCTGGCCGCGTTCCTGGCCGGCCGCCCGGCCTGGCTGCGCGTGCAGCGCTACATCATGGGCAGCCTGCTCGGCGGCTTCGCCGTACTCATGGCGACCGACCGCTCCAAGGCGCTCGCCCCCGCCTGAGCCACGCGGTCGCGGAGCGCGGGAAAAGGATGAGACCTCGGAGCGGCGGTCTGTCAGCATGCACGCTCACGGACGACTTCGAGCCGACCCGCGCGACCCTGGCCGCCATCGCCGCCCGGCACGGGAGCCCTGCCGAGACCGTGCGCCCGACGCACTCCGGCGTGGCCAACCGGGCCTACCTGCTCGGCGACGACCTGGTGTTGCGGATCCCGCGCACCGAGCGGTTCCTGGCCGATCTCGCGAAGGAGGCGGCGGTCATCCCCGCCGCCCGGCGCCTCGGCGTACGGACTCCCGACGTGGTGACCTTCGACGACACCTGCACCGAGGTGGACGTGCCCTACATGGTCCTTGAGCGGGTGCGGGGAGCCGACCTCGAGCGGCTCGACCTGCCCGCGGACCGGGCGGAGCAGGTCTACCGGCAGGTGGGACGGGAACTCGCCAGGCTGCACCGGCTGCCCGCAGACGCCGGCCTGTCCGCCGTCCCCCGGGACGGGAGCCCCGGGGATCCGCGGGTGCTCGTGGACCGGCTCCGCGCCGACGGCTGGATCGACGCCGACACCGCCCGCTGGCTCACCGGGTGGTTCGACGCGCTCAGCCCGTACGTTCCCGCCGAACCGCCCATGGTGCTGGTGCACGGCGACATCGCCCCGCAGAACCTGCTCGCCGCGGAACGAGGGGCCGTACTGACCGGCATCGTGGACTGGGGCGACGCGCAGTGGGCCGACCCGGCGATCGAGTTCGCCAAGACACCGCTGGGCGCCGTGCCCGCCATGCTCGACGGATACTCCCAGGAGGCCGGCGAGGGCACCTCGGTGCGCTCCTGGGAGGGGCGGGTGTTGTGGGTCCACCTCGTCTGGGCCCTCGGCCGCCTGGCGGATCCCGTACCGAAGCCAGGAGAGCGCCACTGGACCGCGCCGCCGGCCAGCCGGCTCCTGGGCCTTCTGCGCTTCTTCGCGTCCGATCCGCCGTCGCCCTGGGCGGATCTCGTCCGGGCGGCGCCCCCGGCTCCGCGAAGCGCGTCCGGGGAGGCGGGCCTGGGCTGAGCGTTCGGGGGAGTTCAGCGGCCCGGCCGGAGCAGGCGGCCGGCCTCTCTCACGCGATGGGCCAGCCTGTGCCGGTTACCCCAGAGGTGCACGCCCGCGGTGACCAGAAAGGCCACGGTCGCCGTGCTGTGCCACGGCCTGGCGGCCGGTACGCCGCTCCACTGCACGAGGCCGGTGACGGTCAGCGCGATGCCTGCGGCCAGCAGCAGGCCGTCCCGTATCCCGACGCGCCGCATCGTCCCCCGCAGCCCTCGCCGTGACAGCAGCCGGCGGGCCGTACGCTTGATCCAGCCACGCTGGTCGACCAGGTGCAGGCCGACCGCCGAGGCCACCGCCAGCCCGATCACGCTGTGGATGCTCAGGCCGCCGGGCAGGACGCCGATCAGGAACAGGTCGGCGAGCACCAGCACGAGCATCGCCGGATAGATCCAGGACATCCTGGACCGTGCCGGTTTTGGGCGACTTTCTCCCATCCGCACACCTTAGCCGTACCCAACGGGGCGGCCACGGCCGGCGCCGCACTCACGCTCCCGGCAGGTAGCCGATCAGGGGCGCGTGGTCGGAGTATCCGTTCGGCGGGCCGCTGTCCGGCTCGTTCGCGGTGCGGTCCATGAGCGACTGGTCGGCGTCGCAGGAGGTGAAGCGCCTGCTCGTGCCGGCCTTGGTGGCGAAGACGTGGTCGCGCTTGCGGTAGACGTGCTTGCCGTTGGTCCAGGCGTGGTGGGTGACCTCGTTGCGCTTCGCGCCGCCTGCGTCGCACTCCTCGTACGCGCTGGACAGCGGCCGCAGCTCCGCCGAGCCGGGGAACAGGTTGAAGTCGCCGCCGAGCACCACGTCGAGGCCGCCTGCGGACACCGCGGTCTTGATGTTCCTGACCTGCTGCGGACGGCGTGGGTCCGCGGGGTCGGCGAGCACGTGGGTGGTGCAGATCCGGGTGCCGGTCCAGTTCGCCGTACGCACGCACAGCGTCGGCAGGGTCTGCTTGCTCTTTCCCGTGGTGTCGGGGGGCAGCGTCTGCGTGACCTTGGTATCGGTGATCCGCGACCTGACCGCGATGCCGAGGCCGAGGTTGCCCGACAGGGAGCCACGGCAGTCGACGCGGCCGTCGGGGCGAGCGCCGTCGGCTCGGGCGAAGGACCAGCCGGGGCCGAGGGCCGCCTTCAACAGCTCCATGTGGCTGTCGGCGGCGACACCGCAGACCTCCTGGAGCAGCACCACGTTCGCCTTGTGCTCGGACACGAGACCGGCGATCTGCTGCACCTTCTTGTCCGGTTCATTGCGGTACGGGCAGTAGCCGGCGTCGCCGCGTTCGCCGCCCGCCTCGCCGCAGATGTTCCATGAGATGACGCGGAGCTCCGGCGCCGCGGCGGCGGGCAGGGACAGAAGCGGCACGGCCAGCACCACGGCCGCTCCCGCCCATAGGGATTTCGTGAACATGGGGCGCAGCGTAGACAAGAGCGATTTCGGTTTGTTTTAGGAGCGGCGGCGCCCCGCGCACGTCGTAGCGCATGGCCCACGCCGTCGACGGTTGGCCGTCGCCTGGGGTCCTATTCTGGAGAGCGTGATGAACCGGGGACGATCGGTGTCGGGGGAGCTGCACATCACGCGTGCCAACGCACGGTTCCAGCAGTGGCAGGCGCTGCTGGGCAACCGGGCCAAGCGGCAGCGGGCCGGAGAGTTCCTGATCCAGGGGGTGCGCCCGATCAGCCTGGCGGTCGAGTTCGGCTGGCCGGTGCGTGCGCTCATCTATGACGCCGAGCGGCCGCTGTCCACCTGGGCGAAGCAGGTGTTGAAGGTGGCCGGCGGCGGGCGGGTGGCCATGTCCGCCGAGCTGCTGCGGGAGCTGGGCGGCAAGGACGAGGACACGCCCGAGCTGGTGGCGGTGGCCGAGCTGCCGGACGACGAGCTGTCCCGCGTCCAGGCGGGGCCGTCCTTCCTGGGCGCGGTGTTCGACCGGCCGAACAACCCCGGCAACATCGGGACGATGGCACGCTCGCTGGACGCGTTCGGCGGAAAAGGGCTGATCATCACCGGCCACGCCGCCGACCCCTACGACCCCCGATCCGTGCGTGCATCCACCGGGTCGCTGCTCGCGCTGCCGGTGGTGCGCTGCCATTCGCACCGGGAGGTGCTGGCGTGGGTCGCGGAGCTACGCGACCAGGGGCTGCCACTGACGGTGGTGGGCACCGACGAGAACGGCACTCCCGACCTCGCCGACCTGGACCTGACCGGCCCCACCCTGCTGGTCTTCGGTAACGAGACCACCGGGCTGAGCGCGGGATGGCGGCAGGCGTGCGACACGATGGCGCGCATCCCGATGTCCGGCTCGGCCAGTTCGCTGAACGCCGCCAGCGCGGCGACCGTGGCGTTGTACGAGGCCGCCCGCCAGCGCGGGGCGAGCCGCCCCCGATGAGCTACCGCCACGCGACCGTACGGACCGACTACCGCGACCTGTCCAGCGGCTCGGTGCTGCACTCCGCCGCGGGGTTTCCCGCTTTCCCCATCCGGCTGGCCAGCGAGATCCTCCAGCGCGCGCTGGCCCTGCGTGGCGGCGACCGGCCCGCCGTGGTCTGGGATCCATGCTGCGGCAGCGGCTACCTCCTGACCGTTCTGGCGTTGTCGCACCGGAGCCGGATCGCCTCCGTGCTGGCCTCCGACCTCGACCCCGAAGCGCTGAGCCTCGCCGGTCGCAATCTCGCCCTGCTGAGCCGGGCCGGCCTGGCCGCCCGCGCCGCCGACCTCGAGGCACGCTCCGTCCGCTTCGGCAAGCCGGCCTACGGCGCGGCGGCGCATGCCGCCCACCGGCTCGCCGCCGAGCTCGACGCCGCCGGAGGAGATGTGCCGCACGCCGTGCGCCAGGCCGACGTGTTCGACCCCGACCAGCTCCGGCGGGCACTCGGGCACCCTGTGCCCGACATCGTGATCACCGACGTCCCCTACGGCGAACAGACCCGCTGGCACGGCTCCGGGGCGACGGCGGGAGTCACCGGCATGGTCGCCGCCCTGACGGCGGTGCTCCCGCCTGGCAGCGTGATCGCGGTGACCGTACGAGGCCGCAAGGTTCCCGTGGACCACGGGACACGGCCCCGGACGTCCTTCAAGATCGGCACTCGGGCGGTCGCGTTGTTCCGGACCTCCGCCCCTGAACAGATCCGCTGACTCCCGGGTGGCCGGTTCAGTCCCCAATGACATGCACGCCGGGCTCAGTGCCGGCGCTGCCGTGGGATCACTTGAAGGCGGGCATGGCGGAGATCTCGCCGGAGGGTCCGCCTGCGGAGGCGGAAGAAGCGGTCGCAACGCCGATGCCGAGCGCGAGAAGACCCGCCGCGGCCACGACGGCGAGCTTCTTGAGCAGCCTGGCGTGCTTCACGAGGCCTCCCACGCGATGCGCACCAGGGGTGATGGTCTTGGACGCAGAAATCACGACACGCTCCTCCATGTAAGGCTGGGGTACCGACCCTATTGCACGGGAGGAAGGCGACTGCGTCAGGTGAACACCCGACAAACGCGGGACATCCTGCCAGAGTGATCGGTGGCCTGGCGGTGTGAAAGACACCTGTAAGTGCGCACGTTTATACCTGCACAGGCGAAGCACGACACCGCCGTTCCAGCGGCGCGATCGGCCTCGCCCGTCCCATTGCCGACTTCCTCGAAGGAGAGTGCCGCTCCTCGTGACGCTGGAGATCCGATTCCTCGGCCCGTGGCAGGTCCTGGCCGCTGACGGACCGGTGCAGCTCGCCGGGCATCGACGTATCGGTGTGCTGGCCAGACTCGCCCTGAACCCGGGGCAGGCCGTGAACGCCGAGCGCATCCTCTCCGACATATGGGGAGACAGCTCCGCGGCGACCGCGGCCAAACAGCTCCACATCGTGATCTCCAAACTACGCCAAACGCTCGGACCCCACACCGCCGAAGAGATCATCCACACCGTGCCCGGCGGCTACCGGCTCGCGCTCGAACCCGTCCACATCGACGCTCACCTGTTCCTGCGCCTGGCCAAACGCGCCCGCACCGGCCAGTCGCAGGGCGCATCGGCCACCGCGGACGCCCTGTTCCGCGAAGCTCTGCAGTTGTGGCGGGGCGAACCCCTGGCCGAACTGACCGCTCCCTGGGCACGCATCGAAGCCACCCGCCTGGAGCAAGAGCACCTCACCGTCCTGGAGGACCACGCCGATCTCCGCCTCGCCGCGGGGGATCATCACGCGGTGGCCGCCGAGCTGGCCGTGCACGTGCGTGCTCACCCCCTGCGCGAACGCCCCGCGGCCCAGCTCATGCTCGCGCTGCACCGCGCCGGGCGCTCATCCGAAGCGCTCGCCGTCTACCAGGACACCCGCCGGGTCATGATCACCGAACTCGGTCTCGAACCCGGCACCGAACTCCGCCGCCTGCACCAGGCCGTCCTGGCCAAGGACCCCGTCCTCGACCTGACCACCCCGGCCCAGCAGGTCACGGTCAGCGGACGGTACATCCCTGCCGAACTGCCCGCCGACACCCACACCTTCACCGCCCGTGCCGCCGAGATCCACCAGCTGCGCACCGCACTCGGCCCGGACGGGAGCCTGGACCACGGACCGTCCGTCACCGTGATCGACGGCCCCGGCGGCATCGGCAAGTCCGCACTGGCCGTCCACGTCGCCCACGCCACGGCTGCCCGGTTCACCGACGGCGTCATCTACGTCAACCTGCACGGATCCACTCCCGGACTCGATCCGCTGACCACGGCCCAAGCCCTGCGCCATCTGCTGAGCTCCCTGGGCCTGGACGGCGCCGCGACCTCCACCGATCCCGACGAGGCAGCCGCCCGCTACCGCTCCCTGACCTCGACGTGCAACCTGCTGGTGATCCTGGACAACGCCCGCGACGTCCGCCAGATCCGCCCGCTCATCCCCGCCGGCCCCGATTGCCGGGTCCTGATCACGTGCCGGGACGGGCTGGCCACCCTGGACAACGCTCGCCACCTCCACCTGGGCACGCTGAACGCCGCCGACGCCGTCGCCCTGCTGTCCCGTCTGGCCGGACCCGACCGGGTACACGCCGAACCACACGCGGCCGAACGGATCGTCCACCTGTGCGGCGGCTTCCCGCTCGCCCTGCGGATCGTCGGCGCCCGCCTGGCCGCCCGCCCCGACTGGACCCTGGCCGACCTGGAGAAGCGGCTGGCCGACGCCACCCGCCGCCTGGACATGCTGGAGTACGACGACCTGGCCATCCGAGCCGGCATCGCGGTCAGCCATCATCACCTGCGAGAAGAACCCGCCGGCCGCGACGCCGCCCACCTGCTGCCCCTGCTCGGCCTGCTCGACCTGCCCACCTACACCTCCGCCGCCACCGCCGCCCTGACCGGCTGGACCCACCACCGCGCCGAAGCCGCCCTGGAACGCTTACAGGACGCCCGCCTCCTTGAGCCCGGCGCCGACCGCTACCGGTTCCACGACCTGGTCGGTCTCTATGCCCGCGAGCGGGCGCACCAGGACCCGTCCGAAGAGGAACGCACCACCGCCGTACGGCGTGTGCTTCACCACTACCTGACCACCCTGTGGATGGCGAGCACCGTGATCAACAGCGATCCCGTACTGCGATGCCCCGTCGAGTTGCCCGACAACATCTTCAAGGACCTGGCCGAGGCGGGACGATGGGTCCAGAGCGAGCGGGACAACCTGGTCGCCGCCGCGCAGCAGGCGCTGGCCGGCCCTGACCCGGCAACCGCCATCGGCCTGGCCGTCGGACTCCACTGGCCGTTCTGCTTCCAGGGGTGGCACACCCAACTGGCCGATCTCTACCTGCACGCCATCGAGGTGGCCGATCGTGTCGGGGCTTGGGAGGACAAGGCTCAGCTCCGCAGCTTTCTCGGCTGGGTCTACCGAGACCAGGGCCGCTACGACGCCGCGATCGCACACCTGGAGACGGCTCTCCTCGACTGGGACCGCGCCGGCCTGCCTCGGCGCAAGGCGGGGGCGCTCAACAACCTCGGGGTCATCAACACGATCGTGGGCCGTCTTGACGAGGCCCTCGGCTATCTGGAGTCCGCGTTGGAGCTCAACGACGACGCCGGACGCCCTGGGGCCGCGGCCACGATCCGCAACAACCAGGTGCACGTCTACTACCGACAGGGGCGCTTCGACGAGGCGATCGCGGAAGCACGCCGGCTGGTGGAGCCGCGGGAGGGAGGAAACCCGCTCGCCGATGCGGGCGTGGCGCACGGTTCGCTGGGCGACGTCTACCGTCACGCCGGCCGGCCGACCGAGGCGGCCGAAAGTTATGCGACGGCCGTGCGGCTGCTCGGGGAGTCGGGATACCGCCTGAAAGAAGCAGTCACACGATGGTGGTTCGGCACCACGCTGCACGACCTCGAACGCCACGGCGAGGCCCGGGAACAGTGGGAGGAGTCCGTCCGCCTCCTGTGCGAGGCCCGACTGCTCACGCCCAGGGAAGCGACCGGGATCCTCGCCCAGGAGGTGCCGGAAACGCCTCAGCCGATCAAGAACATGCTCTGAAACGAGTGGCGGATCTTATCCGGCCTGAGACCCATTCCTGCGTACCCTTGCCACGTGCTGATGGGCTTGGTGATCTTATACGTCGTTTTCGCAATTCCCGTGGCGTTGGCGTGCGGCTCGGTGGTCTTCGCGGCTGAGTCTGCCCGGCACACCCATGTGAAGTCACGGCTCCTGGCGTGGGGGGCGGCTCTGGCGTTCGCCGGTCTCTTTGTGATGGCCCTCGTCGCCTGGTCAACACGCGAGGACAAGCACTATGACGACTTCGGATCCGCTCTGCAGACCTTGGCGGCCCTCATCGGAGGGTCGCTGTTTCTCACCGGGCTGGGGCCGGCCACTCCGTGGCTGCTGAACATCCTGCGGCGGCGCGCCGCCCGGCTGTCGCCGGTGATCCGGTTGGCCGCCCGTGACGTGGACCGTAACAGCCGCAGGACCGCTGCTCCGATCGCGATCACGATGGTGTTGACGGCCTTCGCGGTGGCTTCTCTGATCATCGCGGTCGCCACGACGGCACAGAGCAGGGCCGGCTACCAGCCCCAGGCTCGCCCTGGCACTCTCGTCGTGAATGTCTGGGCGGAAGACGCGTCGATTGCACGGGCGGTCATTCAGCAGGAGCTGCCCGGAGCGCCTGTCGCCCAGAAAGATGTCCTGGACCACCAAGGATATTTCAGCCTGGACGTCAAGGACGTCGACCTCCCGGACGTGGAGAGCGTGCATCCGGCTGGTTCCATCGGCGATCAGGCGTTCCTGCGCTATCTCACGGGTAATCCGGCCACGCCGTACGACGACGGCACAGCCGTGGTGGTCACGCCTGATGACATACAGGTCGACACGGTGACGCTTTCCTACTCCTTGTCCACCGACAAGGAGTTGAAGGACCTCCGGGTCAAGTCCATCCCCGCGATCGCGGTCAGATCCGCCGATCCGCACGTCAACGAGGTCTTCATCCCGCCGAAGGTCGTGCGGGACCTGGGTCTTCGCCTGGAGCCGGACAAACTGATCGTCGACCCCTCAGCCCATCGAACGACGAAGGCCGAGCAGGACCGGATCGACCGGCGGCTGGGTGATGGGGAGAGTACCTACGTCGAGCGAGGGTTTCAGGAATCGGCCGGATGGATGGGCGTGGTCGCTGCGGCGATCGTCGTGGCGCTCGGCAGCGCGCTGGTCGCGGGCGGCCGGGCCGGCGCCGGAGGCCGGTCGAGACGAGTGTTGTTGCGCGTCAGCAACGGGTCGGTCCTGACCCTGCGGATGTTCGCCGCGAGTCGATCAGGACTGAGCATGTTCTGCGGTACGGCGCTGGGGGCGGCAGCAGGGTGTGTCATCGGGTTGCTCGTGGCGTGGCCGAGCACGACCTCGATCGGTTGGGAGGTGCCGCAGCGGGTGTCCTTCGAAACCCCGTGGTGGGCGATCGCCGGCCTGGTCGCCGGTCTGCCCGTGCTCGCCGGGATCATCGCGGCGCTGCCCGGGCCTCGCGTGAGGGGTTTCACACGTTGGTGATGGAGATCGACTTCCTGACCGAATCCGACCGCGCCTGCTGGGAGTCGCTGGTCCGCGGCAAAGACACGTACTTCCAGGTCGAACGTGGCGACGACGACTACGAACGGGCCTGGCGAAGCCTGCTCGACGACGAGCAGGCACGCGGGGTCGCCGCCAAGCTGGACGGCAGGATGGTCGGCATCGCGCACTACCTGTTCCACGCCAGCGTCTGGTACGCCGGGAGATGCTATCTGGCGGACCTGTTCGTGGACGAGGAAGTCCGGCGGCGGGGTGTCGCGACGGCAGTGATCGAGTGGGTGGCACGGGACGCCAGGGAGCACGGCTTCCCAGGCCTCTACTGGAACACGTTGGAAGACGCCCCGGCTCGCGCGCTCTACGACAAGGTGGGCAAGTTCCACAAAGGGCTCATCCTCTACACCTACCGGCGTGACGATTCTCGGGTGCAGACGTGAAGTGCACAGCTTGCCGTAGCGCAAAGCCGCATAGCCGGGCAAGCCACGGAGAACGCGAAGCAACGTAGTCTTCCCCCGTGGAACTGCGGTTCAAGACGCGCGAGTCGGACTCGGCGTGGGTCGACACGGTGTGGGCATGCACGAGCGAGCAGGTCACTGCAATGACGTCCGTCGCAGGGGTGCGTTGGGGCCTGGTGTTCTGGCAACACGACGGCCGGGCGTACGCGGGCATCACCGGTCCCGAGACCCGGACCGGCACGGCGCCGGTGCCGGAGGGCGCGACCTTCACGGGCATCGAGTTCGCCGTGGGCACCTCGTTGCGGGCCGTGCCCACGCTGGCGCTGGTCGACGGCGGCATCGGGCTCCCCGACACCACGCGCCGGACGTTCCGGCTGGATGGCGCGCGCTGGGAGACGCCCAGCTTCGACAACGCCGAGGCTCTGGTCGAAAGTCTCGTCCGGGCCGGGATCGTGGTCCGTGACCTGCTCCTCGGCGAGGTGCTGCGGGGTCACCGTCCGGCCGTCTCGGGGCGCACGGTCGAACGCCGGTTCCGCGCCGCGACCGGACTGACGCAGGGCACCGTCCGGCAGATCGAGCGCGCCCGCACGGCGGCGCAGCTGCTGGCTGCCGGCGACCCGGCCGCCGACGTCGTTGCCAAGCTCGACTACTTCGACGAGCCGCACCTGGCCCGCGCATTGCGCTCCCACGTCGGACGCACCGTCAGGCAGCTGCGCGAGGGCTCCGGCGGCGCGATCGCCCTCGACCTGGATCAACGCCTGACGTCGTAAACCAGCTTCAGGATCCCGTTCGAGTAGCTCTCCGATTCTCGCAGCGTCAGCATGTGCTTGTCTCGGTCGGCCCGGCCGAACAGGCTCTTCCCGGCGCCGAGCAGCACGGGAAAGACGAGCAGGTTGTACTGGTCGATCAGACCCGCGTCCGACAGCCGCCGAGCCAGCTCCGCGCTCCCGTGGATGAAGATCGCGCCGCCCTCACCCTCCTTGAGCGCGGCGACGTCCTCGGTCGAGCGCAGGATCGTGGTCAGCCCCCACCCGTTGACGATGGCGTCGTCAGACAGCGTGGTCGACACCACATACTTGGGCAGCTCCTTGTAGCTGGCGTGGTCCTCCGAGCCGGGCCAGACCGCCGCGAACGCCTCATAGCTGCGACGGCCGAACATCAGCGCCGTCGTGTCGGTGAGCTCCTCACCCTTCAGCGACCAGGCTTCGGGGACGAACTCGAGGTCCTTGAACACCCACCCGCCGCTACGGTGTTCTTCCCCTGGCCCGCCGCCAGGCGAGTCCACGACGCCGTCGAGTGACATGAAACCGGTGTAGACCAAGTTACGCACTGTGCTGTCTCCTCATGCTCGGGCGTACTGCCGGGTCCACGCTAGATCACGGCCGCGGTAGCCGTCTTGGACAGAAACGACACCTTGGTCAGTGTGCGATGTTGATCAGGTCCAGGTGAAGGTGCGGCGGAGCTGCCGGCGGGCAGGTTGTCCGCCAGTGATCCGACGGAGGACGCCGTTGACGGCGGCCCAGCGGATGACGGCTCCCAGGTCTCGGGGTAGCACCGGGCTGGGTCAGCGCCGGGGCCGTCTGGCGACCAGCACCTCGATGGCAAGTATCTGTTCCCACCGGCCTGCTGGGTTGTCGTCGAGCAGCGCTTGTCGCAGGGTCCTGACGAAGGCAGGCAGCGTGTCGCCGAGCCGGGAGGGTGAGCTGTAGGAGTAGGAAAGCTGGAGCCCGATCAACCCGTCTACGTCCCAGGTCAGGAGGCGGCTGTATTCGCGGGCTTGCATGCTGCTGAAGGGCGAGGCGGCCAACATCTCGTGGTGGTGCTCGCCGGTGGCGTGGAAGGAGTTGGCGGCGGTGTGGATGTCGAGCCCGAACTCCTCGCATACCCGCCTCTCGACCCCCTGCCACGGTTGCGCGTCCGGCTGCCACGGCTCTCCCTGCTGCCTCGTCGGGCTGACCAGCGCCACTGCGCCGCCGGGCGGCAGCAGTTCGTCCAGTTCCATCAGCACGGCCCCACGGTCCATCCAGTGGAACGACCGACCCATCACCACGTGCTCGAATGGCGGCAGCGTCCGCAGAACGGTCGAGTCGCCGGGCAACCAGGTGATGTTGGTGACGCCCTCGGCCAGGCGCCTGCCCTCGGCGAGCATCTCCTGCGCCGGGTCCACAGCGAATACCGCCTTCACTCCTGGGGCCAGCGGGATCGCGATCGTCCCAGGGCCACAGCCGAGATCCAGCACTCGGCTGTCCGAGCCGAGCGTTTCCGCCAGGTGCGCGATCACCGCCTCGCCGTAGCCCGGGCGGTATCTGGCGTAGTACGGAGCGGCGCCGCCGAACAGGTCCTCCACGGATGGGACCATAGACGGACTCCGGACCCCGGACCGTAGCGATCGGGACAACAAGGCGCAGAAAGGGGCGCCGCCCGGCAGTGCAAGCCGAGCAGGTCTCGGCCGGGCCTCAGGCAGGCGGCGCCAGTCGGCTGACTCGATCAAGAAGCGCATCGTTCAGATCTCCCACGAGCACCCCGTTGTTCACCGAGGGCCTGCAACGGGAAAGGATCCGCACCCAGGCCGGCGGTCCCTCCGCGTAGCCGAAGTGCAGAAGGAACATTTCCCGTCGTCCATCGCCGGTTTCCCTGCACGTGTTCCCGCCCGGCTCGGCCTTCAGCGAGTTCAGTTCCGCCGCCAACTGGCGCGCCTGCTGCTGCCCATGCTGCAGCCCGTCAGATGGGTGCGGTGTAGCGCTCCCGCTCTGCTTATCCCGGCAGACCAGCACCTTGATCGCCCCATCGGGCACCATCTGCTCATCCTGTCCCCGCCGCCCGGTCGCCGGGTCGCAAGGGTCCTTGGGCGGGAGGAGCGTCCAGGTCCCGGTGCGGTAGGCGGCGGTGATGCTGGGCCCGATGTATGAATTGCTGACGACTGTGCCGTTGGTGGTCGTGACGCAGGAGTTGACCTCTTCGGCGCTGCCCACCCACAGCGCCTGGCGATCGGGGTAGGCGAACCGGATGAGGTAGTTGGTCATCTGGCCGCCCACCAGCGTGCACATCTTTCCGACACGGTCGGTGGTGACAGGAAGATATCCCAGGTCGTGGGCCATCGACTTGGCCTGGTCGGTCAAGATCCGTGATCCGGCGAGCGACCCCCCGCCCGGTCTCGAGTTCTGACCGGGGTAGGAGCAGATCAACGCGCTTGTCGGTCTACCGGGCACGAGCGAGTCCTCAACCCCGTCGAGATCGGCGGCCGCTGGAACCCAGTGGCCGATCTCGCTGCTTTCCCATCGCTGCGGACACGAAGCCGGCACCGGTGGCACAGGCTCGCCGACCCTGCCCCGGCTCAGGACGACCGCCGCGAGAAGCAGGACCGCCGCTGCGACCACGCCAGTCCAGTGGATGGGTCTCACACCGTTGATGACGTTGTCCGCCCGCCACCGGTTCACCGAAGTGCCGCATCAGGCGACGTTCGCCCTTACGCGAGCCCTGCGTACCGAACGTTGTGGCCGCTGGCGATAATCTACTGATGAGTCCCAGCGAACGTCCCATGCCGCCCCTGAACGCCGACGAGCGCACCACGCTCGAAAGCTGGCTTGACTTTCACCGCACAACACTCGCCATGAAGTGCGAGGGCCTGGACGACGAGCAGGCCTCCGTAGCATCCGTGCCACCGTCCGGCTTGACGGTAACCGGCCTGGTCCAGCACATGGCAGAGGTGGAGCGGAGCTGGTTCCGCCGCGTGTTCGCCGGAGAACAAGCCCCGCCCATCTACGACCCGCAAGCTGACCCGCGTGGCCCCGACGGCGGCTTTGAGCTGGCGAAGGGCGCCACCTTGTCCGACGCTCTGGCCACCTGGCGCGCGGAGATCGCCCATGCCCGCGAGCACTGCGCCGACCGCGCTCTGGCCGACACCGGTCGTTTCATGGAACAGGACGTCAGCCTCCGCTGGATCTACGTTCACATGATCGAGGAGTACGCCCGCCACAATGGCCACGCCGACCTGCTCCGGGAGCGCATCGACGGCACCACCGGCGTATAACGCCGATCAGACGGCGTTCGCCCTGCCGCGTCGACAGGGCGTAGGCACTGGGTGTCGGCGACGGAGGTGTCTCTGCACCAGCCCCGGCCCCGGCAGAAGGGCGCGCGCCGCCGTGGTGGACGCGGGTTATGAGCCGGTGGGCGAGGTCGCGCTGCTGCCGCAGGCCGGTGGGTCGTGCTGCAAATGTCGGACAGGCGCGGCAGGGCCGGCATGCAGTGGTCCGAGAGCCGGATGCTGCACGGGCCGACCCATGGTCGCTCACCGCCCGGTACGGGCGCCCTGCTGCGGAACTCAGCCCTCGGCCCGGTCGTCCCCCGGACCGCCGAGGACTTTCACGTAGGGTGATGAGCCCGTCCGCGCTCGGTGCGAGGTGGTCGAACGGACCCTCGTCGACCCACCCCTTGCGCTCGTAGAACCTCCGGGCCCGGACATTGCCGGCGACCACCGCGAGCCAGGCCCGCCAGTGACCGTTCGCCGCGACACGGCGTTCCGCCTCGGCCAGCAGCGCGGTCGCCACGTCGGTGCCCCGGTGTCGCCTGGCCACGTAGACCTGCTCCACCTCGTCCTCGGCCACCATCACGAACCCGGCCACGGCACCCTCGACGGTCGCGACGACCGTGTCCCCGACGCGTCGCGCGGCGCGTTCCCCGAACGACTCCGGGGTCCGGACCGCGGCGAGTTCGTCGGGCACGTTTCCCCGGTGCCCGTCGCCCCACCCTTCGTGCCAGATGCGGGCGACCGCCGGCGCGTCTTCATCTCTCGCCCGACGCAGCTCCACAACCTCACTCCTCGCCGGCCGAGTGCGGGCTCTCGGCCCCCGAAGTCACCGGCTCCGCCACCTGCCACCGGCAGATCACCTTGGTGAACAGGTCGGCTCCGATGCGCTGGTAGAACCGCTGTGCCCCCACGTTGGCCGTGGCGACCTCCCAGCGGATGACCATGCCGTCCGCGGCCTCCGCGGCGGCGCGCATCAGCTGCTCCCCGACCCCGTCGCCACGCTGGCCGGCGCGTACGTAGAGGTCGTCCAGCGCGAGATAGTCCGTGCCCGCCCACAGGCTGATCCTTTGGAGCCAGGACACGTAGCCGACCGCTCGCCCGTCCGTCTCCGCGATCAGATAGGTGATCTCGGGTCGGGTGAGCAGCTCTCTCAGCCGTTCGACGGTCAAAGTGATCGCGGAGCGCTGGCTCTGATGCTCGGCGATCTCGCAGATCATGCCATGGACGGTCGCCGCGTCAGCGGCGGTCGCACGACGGATGGACACCATGGTGAGTTCCTTTCTCAGCCGGTGGGAGGAACCTGACACAGGTGGCGGAGCGCCACGACGGCGGCGACGGCCGCGGGGGTCGACGATGTTCGTCACTCACGCTAGAAAGCCCCAGGTGGTCGCCGAATCAGTGAAGTCGCCAGTCCCGGCCGGCGCAGGGGAGAACATCTCGATGCCGCTCGTCTGCATGTCTGGATCGTGCGTTCGCGCTGGTGGCTGGTCGTTCAAGCGTCGCGAGGCACGGTGGCGGGCTCGCGCGTGCATCGAGGGACTGTTGCCGGGGCTGGAGCGCAAGAACGACATTGGCCGAGTACACCGGCCAGTTCACACCGGAGGGAATGCAGCACAGTGGCCAAGCAGGTTGGTGACCTCCTCTGGGAGGAGGGAGACGAGCCCTCCGAAGAGGCCAACTGAGACTGGACACGACGAAGGGGCCGACTTGGATGGGGTCGGCCCCTTCGCGTTTACTGCCTCAACCAGGCGCGGAGGATGGGGGATTTGAACCCCCGAAAGGTTGCCCTTTACACGCTTTCCAAGCGTGCGCCCTCGGCCACTAGGCGAATCCTCCGCGGACGAGCTTACCTGACTCCGAGGGGTACGGAGACCACGTTTCTCTCCGAGCCTGCGGGGATGGAGCGAGCACTGCGGCATGCGGCTAGACTGTCAACGGACCCCTCGCGCGGCGTCATCCTGTGAACCTCCCCAGGGCCGGAAGGCAGCAAGGATAAGCGGGCTCTGGCGGGTGTGCGGGGGGTCTCTTCGTTGAGAGCCCCCTCGCAGGCGGGATGGTCGCATGAGCCTTGCGCTTTACCGCAAGTACCGACCCGGGACCTTCGCCGAGGTCAAGGGTCAGGAACACGTCACAGATCCGCTGCGACAGGCCCTGCGTACGGGCCGGATCAACCACGCCTACCTGTTCAGCGGTCCTCGTGGGTGCGGCAAGACCTCCAGCGCCCGCATCCTGGCCCGCTCTCTCAACTGCGAGCAGGGTCCGACGCCCGACCCCTGTGGCGCCTGCGAGTCGTGTGTCGCGCTCGCCCCCACGGGCCCGGGCCACCTCGACGTCATCGAGATCGACGCGGCCTCGCACGGTGGCGTCGACGACGCGCGCGACCTGCGTGAGCGGGCGTTCTTCGCCCCCGTCTCCGCGCGCTACAAGATCTACATCATCGACGAGGCGCACATGGTGACCCGCGAGGGGTTCAATGCGCTGCTCAAGCTCGTCGAGGAGCCTCCGCCGCACCTGAAGTTCATCTTCGCGACGACCGAGCCGGAAAAGGTCATCGGGACGATCAAGTCGCGCACGCACCACTACCCGTTCCGGCTGATGCCGCCCGCGACGTTGCGCGCGCTGCTGGAGGAGATCCTCACCTCGGAGAGCGTGCCGTTCGAGCCGACGGCGCTGCCGCTGGTCGTCAGGGCGGGCGCCGGGTCGGCGCGTGACTCGCTGTCGATCCTCGACCAGCTTCTCGCCGGGGCCGACGACGACGGCATCACCTACGCCAAGGCCGTCTCCCTGCTCGGCTACACCGACGGCGATCTGCTCGACTTGGTCGTCAACGCGTTCGCGGCCCGTGACGGCGGCCAGGTGTTCCACACGGTCAACCGGGTCATCGAGGGCGGCCACGATCCGCGCCGCTTCGCTTCCGACCTGCTCGAACGCTTCCGCGACCTGGTGATTCTGGCCAACGTTCCCGAGGCGGCGTCGAGCGGGTTGCTCGACCGGCCGGCCGACGAGCTGGAGCGTCTCGTCCAGCAGGCCGCCTCGATGGGGCCGGCCGAGCTGACGCGCGCCGCCGAGGTGTTCAACGCCGGTCTCACCGAGATGCGTGGCGCCACCTCGCCGCGCCTGCTGCTTGAGCTGATGTGCGCGCGGGTCCTGCTGCCTGGCGCGGCGCAGGGCGAGGAGGCGCTGCTCGCCCGCCTCGAACGCCTCGAACGCGGCGGCGCGGTCGCCCAGATGGCCGCCCGAGCCGCGTCGGCTCCGCCGGCCGGGCGCGGCATCTCCGGAGGTTCCGGTACGCCCGCGGGTCCTGCTACGCCGGCGGGCCCCGGTGTCCCCGAGGTCGCGGGCCATGGTCGGGTCGCTGCTTCGCCGGTCGGCGAGGGCGCCGGGCCGGGCGGTACAGAGGCGGCCCAGCCATCCGCCCCCTCGCCGAACGCCGGGGATGACTGGCCCACGCCCGTTCGTCCCGGTGCGGGCGGAGGGCAACAGGCAGGGAGCGATGCGTACGCCGCCCAGCCGTCAGCCGGTGCCGGGGACGGTGCCCAGGACGCTCCGGCCTCGGGCGGGTCCCAGGGCGCTCCCGCCGCAGGGGGACCGGGCGCGATCCAGGCGCAGTGGGCCGGCGTGCTGGCCGCACTCAAGCAGCGCAGCATCGTCGTCTGGGCCAACGTGAGCACCAACGCCCAGGTGGTCGGCGTGGAGGGCAACCTGGTGACGCTCGGCTTCACGCAGGTCGGTGCGATGAAGAACTTCACGGGCGGCGGCAAGGACGCCGTCGTGGCCGCCGCGCTCGGCGACGTGCTGGGTGGCACGTGGCGGGTCGAGGCGGTCGTCGGCGGGTCTCCTGCCCCGTCCGCCCCGCGCGGTCCCGCACGTCCGCAGCAGCCCTCTCATGGCGGTGGCCAGGGGCCGGCCGGTCCGCAGGGGGCGCCGGCCGCACCTGCCGCGTCCCACGGCACGCAGGGCTCCCAGGGCCGTACGTCATCACACGGCGCCTCCCACGGCTCGTCCGACGGCGCCTCCCACGACGACCAGGGAGCCGCGGCGCAGGATCCCGGCCAACCTCCGGCGGGCCCTTCGTCCGCCCTTCCCGGCCCTCCGACCACCGACGAGTCGTGGCCGGACGCTCCTGACGACCTCGCCCCCGGCGCGCCTCCGACCCCCGACCCCACCCGTACGGTCGCGGCCGTCCGGCCGGCGGGTTCACCTGGTGGGGCGGCAGGCACCGGGCTGGCGGCGGCTCGGTCAGCGGCCAAGGCCGCCGCGCAGGCCGGTCCTCGCGTCCCTTCCCCCCGTGGCGGCGCCGCGGCGTGGCCGGACGCGGTCCCCGGCCGCTCCAAGGGCCCGGACGCCGACGAGGTCGACCCGCTCAACGACGCGGACGCCGATGTGGACTCGGTCTCGGGCATGGCGCTGCTGCAGCGCGAGCTCGGCGCCCAGGTGATCGGTGAGATCGACCACACCTGACCTCTGAGCACACCTCGGCGCACGGATGGCTGACCCGCGGCACGGAGGGCGGGGCAGACGCAGGGGGTCAGAGGAGGAGGCGGGCGCGGGCGGCGGCGGAGCGCGAGTCGGTGGGGGGCAGGGCGGCGAGGCGTTCGAGCACCTCGTAGTCGTCGCGCCCGTTGCAGGTCTGCGCGTACGTCCAAAGGTCGTCGGGTGTGCCGCGCCGAAGCAGGCAGGCCCGTACCTGGGCCTCCAGCTCGTCGCGTTCCCTGCGGATCTCCGGTGACTCCGAGCGCAGCAGCAGGGGGCCGTTGTAGGCACGGGCCAGCGAGGTCGGGTCGCCCGCGGCGAGGTGGCGGCGCAACTCCAGGAAGTCGGCCTCGATCGGGCAGGTCAGCCGGTACGGTTTTGCCGCGATCGCGTTCCCGAACTGGGCCCGCAGCCGGTGGATCTCCGCCCTGATCGTCACGGGGTTGCCGTCGTCGCCGTAGAGCAGGAACGACAGTTGCTCGGCCGTCAGCCCGTGGGGGTGGAGCGCGAGGAGGGCGAGGAGCTCGGCGTGCCGGAGCGACAGGGGGCGTTCGTGGTCGTCGAAGGTGGCGGTGGGCGTGCCTGCGCCGAGGAACGTCATGGTCAGGGGCGGCGGCGTGGTGGCCGGCGAGGGACGCAGGAGGAATCCGCTCGAGAAGGGCTCCAACAGGGCGACGGAGCCGTCTTTGAGGAGCATGCGCTGGGTCTGGCTGCCGAGGGGAACGCGCTTGCCCAGGCAGCCCGACGGGTCGCCGGAGATGACGCGGCCGGTGGACGACAGCAGGATGCCGGGCCGCCCGCGCAGTGCTTCGTAGCGGCGCCGGAGGTGTTCGTCGCGTTCGTACATGCGCAGGGCGAGCTGGGATTCGGCGAGCTTGGCCGTGACGGCCACCATGGCGACGGTGGCGGGGTGAAGGGTGCGGGCGGTGCCGCTGACGTCGACGCAGCCGATGATCTGGCCGGAGTCGGGATCGCTGATCGGGGCGGCGCTGCACGACCAGACGTGGAGCACGCGCATGAGGTGCTCCTCGGAGTAGACGTGCATGGGCCGGCGGATCGCGAGGGCGGTGCCGATGCCGTTGGTGCCGACGTTGTGCTCGGCCCACTGGTGGCCGTCGGCGAGGCCGATCTGGTCCGCGCGACGGATGACGGCCGGGTTGCCTCGTCGCCACAGCACGCGCCCGTCGTCGTCGGTGACGACCATCACGTGGTCGATCTCGTCGGCCAGGCCGGACAGGGTTTGGACGAGGAGGGGGAGGAGGGGCCGCAGCGGGTGGGCCTGGCGGACGTCCTCGATGTGGGAGGGGTCTAAGACGGGGGGCGCGTTCGACCCCTCCGGGTCGATGTGGGCTTCGAGGGAGCGACGCCATGATGCCGCGATCAGACGGCGTGGGGACTCCGGCCAGTCCTGGCCGGTCGCCACCGCTTCGTGTGCCCCACGTAGGGCGCGGGAGTATTCGTCAAGATAGGCGTAACTCATCGGTCACTCCAAGTAGTCAGCTTGACTATCCGTCTTGAAGGCCCTTCGCGCAAGCCGTTCGTGAGAATTGCACAGAGTGATCAAATAGACGCAACCTGTACGCAACGTTCGCCTCAGTAGCGTTCCCGGCCAGCGCGTCGGTTCGCCGGCGTGAGGCCGGGTCTCGGACGCTGGAGGGGGGCCTGAGACCCGGCCGGACTCGCCGGAAGCATCAATGAACGCCCGTCAGGGGACACGCCGGACAGCGAGCGGATCATCCGGGCAGGGGCCCCGGGACGAAACATGGGGCCGCCACCAGTACATGACGCCGCCCAAACACCGTAGGCTCGTGGCAGTCAAGAACGCGGAGCCACGAGGAGCGCACGACGGTGAACCCAGGGGATGTCAACCTGCAGCAGCTGCTGGAGCAGGCACAGCTCATGCAGCAGCAGCTTGTGAGCGCCCAGCAGGAGCTCAACGATGCGCAGATCGAGGGCTCAGCAGGCGGCGGCATGGTCACCGCCGTCGTCAACGGCTCGGGCGAGCTGCTCGAGCTCAAGATCGACCCGAGCGTGATCGACGCTGGCGACGCGCAGGACACCGCTGACACGATCGCCGACCTGGTGATCGCGGCCGTCCGCGACGCCGTGCGCGCGGCCGCCGATCTGCAGCAGGAAAAGCTCGGCCCGCTCGCGCAGGGGCTGGGCGGCGGCGGCCTCGGACAGTTGCCAGGGTTCTAGGCATGTACGAAGGGGTCGTCCAGAATCTGATCGACGAGCTGGGGCTGTTGCCCGGTGTCGGTCCCAAGAGCGCGCAGCGGATCGCGTTCCACCTGCTGGCGGCCGACCCGGCCGATGTCAAACGGCTGGCGCACGCGTTGCTGGAGGTCAAGGAGAAGGTCCGTTTCTGCCGCACGTGCGGAAACGTGGCCTCCGAGGAGGAGTGCCGCATCTGCCGCGACGCGCGCCGCGACACCCACGTGATCTGCGTGGTCGAGGAGCCCAAGGACGTCGTGGCGATCGAGAAGACGCGCGAGTTCCGCGGGACCTACCACGTGCTCGGGGGCGCGATCAGCCCGATCGACGGTGTCGGCCCCGACGACCTGCGCATTCGTGAGCTCATGACGCGCCTGGCCGACGGTCGCGTCACCGAGCTCATCCTCGCCACCGACCCCAACCTGGAGGGGGAGGCGACGGCGACCTACCTCGCCCGTCTGGTCAAGCCGATGGGTGTGAAAGTGACACGACTGGCCAGCGGTCTGCCTGTGGGCGGTGACCTCGAATATGCCGACGAGGTCACCTTGGGCCGCGCGTTCGAAGGACGGAGGCTGCTGGATGTCTGACGAGTGGAGCGTGCTGGCGCAAGAGATCTCCGGGCACGCACAAGACTACGTCGACGGGCTGACGAGGGTGGCGGGCGGCGAGGGCGGTGACGCCATCTGGTCGCTGCTGCTGGTGGAGGTCGCCCAGGTGAGCCTCGCGGGAGCCAAGCTCGGCGCCAACCGTGACGTGATCCTTTCCGGCAACTACGAGCCGCCGATGAGCGAGGACCCCGACATAGACGGCGTGCGCACGGCGCTGGCCGAGCGGCTTGAGGCGGTCGACGACTACGCCGAGGTGTTCGACCCTTACAAGGACACGGTGGTCACCCCCTACCGGCTTTCCGACGACCTGACCGCGGTCGCCGCCGACCTCATCCACGGGTTGCGCCACTACCACGCGGGCCGCCCGCACGAGGCGCTCTGGTGGTGGCAATACTCATATTTCAACACCTGGGGCAACCACGCGGGCGCCGCCATGAGGGCGCTGCAGGCGCTGGCCGCGCACTCGCGGCTCGACGTGGCGGAGGAGACCACCGCGGTCTGAGGAACATCCACAGAGGGGTATGGCCCATCGGGCGCATGAGACGGCTTCAGTAGACTGGCAGCTCATAGTCCAGACCGGGAGACTTCTTGTGGCCCTCGTTGTGCAAAAGTACGGTGGTTCGTCCGTCGCCGACGCGTCCTGCATCAAGCGGGTCGCGCAACGGATCGTCGCGACGAAAAAAGCCGGCAACGACGTGGCCGTGATCGTCTCCGCGATGGGCGACACGACGGACGAGCTGCTCGACCTGGCCGAGCAGGTGTCGCCGCTGCCTCCTGGCCGCGAGCTCGACATGCTGCTGACCTCGGGCGAGCGCATCTCGATGGCCCTGCTGGCGATGGCGATCGCCAACCTCGGCCACGAGGCCCGCTCGTTCACCGGCTCGCAGGCGGGTCTGATCACCAATTCGGTCCACGGCAAGGCGCGCATCATCGACGTGACGCCGAGCCGCATAAGCGAGGCGATCGACCAGGGCCACATCGCGATCGTGGCCGGCTTCCAGGGTGTCTCGCAGGACACGAAGGACATAACGACGCTTGGTCGCGGCGGCTCCGACACCACGGCGGTGGCGCTGGCGGCGGCGCTCGAGGCCGACGTGTGCGAGATCTACACCGACGTCGACGGGGTCTACACCGCCGACCCGCGCATCGTGCCCGCGGCGCGGCAGATCCCCAGGATCTCCTACGACGAGATGATGGAGATGGCCGCCTGCGGGACGAAGATCCTGCACCTGCGCTGCGTCGAGTATGCTCGCCGCTTCAACCTGCCGATCCACGTACGCAGCTCGTTCAGCACCAAGGAAGGCACGTGGGTCGTCTCCGACCCTTACAACGAAGGAACCGAGATGGAGCAGCCGATCATCTCCGGCGTCGCGCACGACCGGAGCGAGGCCAAGATCACTGTTGTCGGGGTGCCCGACAAGGTCGGCGAGGCTGCCTCGATCTTCAAAACGCTGGCCGACGCCGAGATCAACATCGACATGATCGTGCAGAACGTCTCGGCCGCGGCCACCGGTCGCACCGACATCTCCTTCACGCTGCCCACGGCCGACAGCCAGGCCGCGCTGACGGCGCTGAAGAAGATCCAGGAGCGGATCGGTTACGAGTCGCTGCTCTTCGACGACCAGATCGGAAAGGTGTCGCTGATCGGAGCGGGCATGCGCTCGCACCCCGGCGTCACGGCGACGTTCTTCGCGGCCCTCGCCGACGCGGGGGTCAACATCGAGATGATCTCCACGTCGGAGATCCGCATCTCTGTCGTGGTCGGAGAGGACGGTGTCGACGCGGCCGTGGGGGCCGCCCACCGTGCCTTCGATCTCGACGCCGACCAGGTCGAAGCCGTGGTGTATGGAGGAACCGGACGATGAGCAGCAGGCCCAACCTGGCCCTGATCGGCGCGACCGGCGCCGTGGGCACCGTGATGCGCGACATCGTGTCGACGCGTGAGGACATCTGGGGCGAGATCCGTCTCGTCGCCTCGGCCCGTTCGGCGGGCAAGGTCCTGCGCGTACGCGGCGAGGACGTCGTGGTCCAGGCGCTCGCGCCCGAGGTCTTCGACGGCATCGACGTGGCCATCTTCGACGTGCCCGACGAGGTGTCGGCCGAGTGGGTGCCGATCGCGGCCGCCCGCGGCCCCGTCGTGATCGACAAGTCGGGCACGTTCCGCATGGAGCCCGACGTGCCGCTGGTGGTGCCCGAGGTCAATCCGCTCGACGCGCGCAACCGGCCGCGCAACATCATCTCCACGCCCAACTGCACGACGTTGTCGATGATGGCGGCCATGGGCGCGCTGCACGCCGAGTTCACGCTCACCGAGCTGGTCGTCGCCTCCTACCAGGCGGTGTCGGGCGCCGGCGTGGCCGGTTCCGCGCGGCTCTACGACGAGGTCGAGGCCCTGGCGGGCGACCGCAGCCTCGGCCAGGTGGCCGGTGACGTGAGCAGGGTGCTGGCCGACAAGCTGCCCGGCGAGTCGCCGTTCCCGGCGCCGGTCGCGTTCAACGTGGTTCCGTGGGCCGGCTCCTACAAGGACGGCGGCTGGGCCTCCGAGGAGCTCAAGCTCCGCAACGAGTCCCGCAAGATCCTCGGCATCCCCGAGCTCAAGGTCTCCGCGACCTGCGTGCGCGTTCCCGTGATCACGACTCACTCGCTGGCCGTGCACGCGCGGTTCGAGCGCGAGATCACGGTGGCCGACGCGCATCGCGTGCTGGAGGCGGCGCCGACGGTGGTCCTCATGGACGACCCGGCGGGCGGGGTGTTCCCGACGCCGCTCGACGTGGTGGGCAACGACCCGACCTACGTCGGCCGTGTCCGCCAGGCGGTCGACTTCCCCAACACGCTCGACCTGTTCGTGTGCGGAGACAACCTGCGCAAGGGGGCGGCGCTGAACGCGGCGGAGATCGCCGAGCTGGTCGCGTCCGAGAGGTGACCGGATGATGTGGTGTGACGCCGTGGGTGCCGCACGGCGTCCGCCGCAGGGCACGTCACCGGAAAAGGATGTCCCAGTGGTCGCCTTCGTCGGCGAAGACGGTGCCTGATCCGGATCGGTAGAGCCGGGCGCCGTCGCTGCGGACTCCGGCCCGGTCGCTGACCTTCTTGATGTGCCGGTCGATGCAAGAGTTGTGTGAGATATCCAGCTTGTAGCCGTTGCCGTGGCTGTACTGGCCCGGCGCGTGGCCGGTCTCCGTGCCGCCCGTCACCATGACCGGGCAGCCGCTCTCGCGCTTCAGCTGGATGATGCCGGCGACGGTCCCGGCACGCACGGAGTCGAACGAGGTGCAGTGGCGCCGGTGCTTGCTCGTGCAGTTGCCGGTCGACTTCGTACGCAGGCCCGAGCTCCGCAGCCAGCCGGCGGCGGTGGCGTGGGTCAGCTGCGCGGCCGCCTGCCGGGGCATCACGCGTGCCAGGTCCACGCTGGCGCGCTTGTGAGCCTTGTGCCGCCGTGTGTGGCGCTTCTTGGCCACCTTGGTGCGTTTTCGTGCCTTGGCGGCCTGTGGCCGGCGTTCGGCGGGCGACAGGTTCGCCCGCGGCTGGGCCGGCCACGGCTGCGCGTGTGTGGTGTCCGGCGCCTGCCTGCCTTCCGTGAGCCACCGCAGGTCGTCCAGCGGCCAGTTTCGCAGGGCCGCCAGATCGTCACGGTTCATCATGTTCTCGCGCGCCCAGGGGCCGGCGGGAAGCGGCCAGTTCTCGGAGGCGCTGGACTGCGTCTCCGCCATGGCTGCCCCCAACGGTTGCGGGAGGGGATCCTCCCACCCGCCGGGCCCGGCCTCGTTGGGGCCGCTTCCTGTCCGCTCCCCATCGGGGTGGGTGGCGGCGGAGGCGGCCGAGGCCAGCGCGATGATGGTGATCTCTATGCCGAGGAGCGCGACTACGATGAGGCGCACTGTTCCACGTATCCACATGTCGATGCCTTTTCGCGGAAATAGCCCTTCCGCCTGAAACGACAATCCCACCATTCACAGGAGATAACTCATGCCGCGGATGCAACTTTGCCGTGGATCGGCGATCACCGTGCGGCTCCATGACCTAACCAGCTTTCCCGACGTACAGTGACGAACGTGCCCGAAGCCCGAAACCGCGGATCGGAGAGCACCCGGGAGCTCATCGTCGAGACGGCGTTGCGGCTGTTCAGGGAGCGCGGCTTCGACGCGACCACCATGCGCGCCATCGCCGCGGAGGCCGGGGTGTCCGTGGGCAACGCCTACTACTACTTCGAGAGCAAGGAGGCGTTGATCCAGGCGTACTACGACCGCGCCCAGGCCGAGCACGAGGAGGCCTGCATGGAGTTCCTGGCGACCGAGGAGGCGTTCGCGGCCCGGTTGAGCGGGGTGCTGCGCGAGTGGGTACGCGTCTCCGAGCCCTACCACGAGTTCGCCGTGAAGTTCTTCAAGCACGCGGCCGAGCCGACCAACCCGCTGAGCCCGTTCAGCGAGCAGTCGTCCCCGGCGCGGGAGGCGTCCATCGCGATCTACCGCCAGGTCGTCGAGGGGTCGCGCGACCGCATGAACGCGGAGCTGCGTGAGGAGCTGCCCGAGCTGCTGTGGTTGTTGTCCATGGGGATGGTGCTGTTCTGGGTGCACGACACCTCGCCGGGGTGCGCGCGTACGTACCGGCTGATCGAGGTCACGGTGCCGCTGGTGGACCGGCTGGTCGGGCTGTCGCACCTGCCGGGGCTGCGGGGGATCACGAAGGACTTCATCGCGGCGGTCCACGAACTCCGCGCCTAGCCTCCCATACCGAGCGGTTGGTAGGGTTGACCGGCCAGCGTCCAACCGCGGGCGGAACCGAGCCGGAGGCCGTGCATGACGCAGAAGTGGGGCATGACCATTCCCTTTTACGACCGCTCGCTCGCGCGGTCGCAGGAGCTGATCGCGCAGCTGCCCGGTCTCGGCTACACCGACGCCTGGTCGGCCGAGGTCAACGGCGTCGACGGGTTCACCCCGCTGGCGCTGGCCGCGCAGTGGGCGCCGGGGATCAGGCTGGGCAGCGCCATCGTGCCCGTCTCGACGCGCGGTCCCGGGCTGCTGGCCATGTCCGCGGCCACGCTGGCCGATCTCGCGCCCGAACGGTTCGTGCTGGGCATCGGGGCGTCCTCCCCGGCCATCGTCGAGCGGTGGAACGCCGGCACCTTCGACAAGCCGTACGCGCGCACCCGCGACACCCTGCGGTTCCTCAAGAGGGCGCTGGCCGGTGAGAAGGTCTCGGAGGCGTACGAGACGTTCGAAATCAAGGGGTTCCGGCTGGAGCGGGCCCCGAAGGCGCCGCCGAGAATCGTGCTGGCGGCGCTGCGGCCGGGCATGTTGCGGCTGGCCGCAGCCGAGGCCGACGGCGCCATCACCAACTGGCTCTCCCCACAGGACGTACGCCGCGTGCGCGCCGAGATCGGCCCCGGCACCGAGCTGATCGCCCGCCTGTTCGTCTGCGTGAGCGAGGACGCCGCCCAGGTGCGCGAGATGGCCAGGCGGATGCTGGCCGGCTACCTGACCGTCCCGGTCTACGCCGCCTTCCACGACTGGCTGGGGCGCGGCGAGACGCTGCGGCCGATGCACGAGGCCTGGGCGGCCGGCGACCGGCAGGCCGCGCTGAAGGCCATCCCCGACGAGGTGGTCGACGACCTCGTCGTGCACGGCGACGCGGCCACCTGTCGCGCCAGGATCCAGCAGTACGTGGACAACGGGCTCGACACCCCCGTCCTCGCCCCCATCCCCGGCGGCGAGGTCTCCATCGACCAGGCGGTGCGCGACCTGGCTCCCCGGGCGTAGGAGGCGACGTGGACGACGTACTGAGGCTGGACGCGGTCGCCCAGGCCCGGGCGGTCAGGGAGGGACAGGTCTCGGCGCGCGAGCTGGCCGAGGCCGCGATCGCCCGCATCGAGGCCCGCGACGGCGAGCTGAACGCCGTCATCCACCGCCGTTTCGAACGCGCGCTGGCCGAGATCGACGCCATTCCTGCGCAAGCGCCCTTCAGAGGGGTGCCGATCCTGCTCAAGGACCTGGGCTGGCGGCAGGCGGGGGAGCCGTACAGCGCGGGCTCCTCGGTGCTCGACGGCGCCGTGGACGCCCCCGACGGGTACGGCGTCGTCAGCCTGCGCGAGGCCGGGTTCGTCGTGCTCGGGCGGACCAACACCCCGGAGTTCGGCTCCACGATCACCACGGAGCCGCTGGCGTTCGGGCCCACGCGCAACCCGTACGATCCGGCGTACTCCGCGGGCGGGTCGAGCGGCGGCTCGGCGGCGGCGGTGGCGGCCGGGATGGTGGCGCTGGCCACCGCCAGCGACGGGGGCGGCTCGATCCGCATCCCGGCGTCCATGTGCGGCCTGGTGGGGCTCAAGCCGACGCGCGGGCGGGTCAGCCTGGGCCCGGCCATGGGAGAGGGGTGGAGCGGGTTCTCGTGCCCCGGGTTCGTCAGCAGGAGCGTGCGTGACACGGCGGCGGCGCTGGACGTCGTCGCGGGCATGCGTCCCGGCGACCCGTACGACGCCCCGCCGTTGCCGGGCCCGCTGGCCGCGGAGGTGGGGGCGGATCCCGGGCGGTTGCGGATCGGGTTCCTCGCCACGCATCCCCGGGGCGACGTGCCGGAGGAGCCCGAGGTCGCGGAGGCCGTCACGAGGGCCGCGCAGCTGCTGGAGTCGCTGGGCCACGACGTCGCGCCAGGAGGCCCCGAGGCGCTCGCGGAGCCGGACTTCACCCGGCACTTCGGCGCCATCGTGGCCGACCACCTGGCCGCGCAGGTGGCGGGCCTGGGCGCGGCGCGCGGCAGGCCCGTGGACGTGGAGGAGCTGGAGCCGCGCAACGCCGCCATGGTCGGCGCGGCCCAGGGGCACAGCGCGGCCGACCACATCCTGGCCACGCAGTGGATCGACGGCTTCCGCCGGCGCATGTCCGCCTGGTGGGCCGCCGGGCACGATCTGCTGCTGATGCCGTCGCTCGGGGTCGCGCCGTTCCCGCTGGGCTGGATCCCGCCGAACGACCTCAGCGTGAGCCTCGGCAGGACGATGCACGCCGTGGCCTACACCTCGCCGGTCAACGCGACCGGGCAGCCCGCCGTCTCGCTGCCCCTGCACAGGACCGCGGCGGGGTTGCCGGTGGGCGTGCAGCTGGTGGCGGCGGCCGGCCGGGAGGACCTGCTCGTCAGGGTGGCCGCGCAGGTCGAGCGTGCTCGCCCGTTCGAGCATGCGGCGCTGGCCTGATCGGCAGGAACTCGTGGCGGCGGCGACGCGTTATGTCGTGAAGAGCCACGGGTAGGGGGTTGTCATGATGGCAAAGGCAGCACGCGCGGCGGCGGCGTGGCGGACCTACCGCGAGGTGACCAGACCCGGGTCCCCCGCCTTGATGACCAGGGTCCGCGCGATCCCGCGGATGATCGGCGCCGTCATGCGCGGCCAGTACGACGGCATGGGCAAGGGCAAGCTGGGCCTGCTCGCGCTCGGCGTGGTCTACATCCTGTCGCCGGTCGACGTCCTGCCCGACTTCCTCATGCTGATCGGCGTCGCCGACGACTTCGGCGTCTTCCTGTGGCTGCTCGCCTCCCTGCTGGGCGAGAGCGGGCGCTACGTCCAGCACGAGCGCAGCGTCATCCAGGGCCGCGTCGAGGGCCTCGAACAGGCCTAGATCTCCTCCATCCGCAACCAGGCGCGCGACGGCAGCGGGTGGCCGAAGAGGCGGGCCGCGTTGCCGTACGCGACCCGTGCGATGTCGGCGGGCGGCAGCGTGCCGAGGTTGTGCGCGACCGACTTCTGGGTGTCGGGCCAGGTCGAGTCGGAGTGGGGATAGCCGCTCTCCTGGAGCACGTGGTCGAGGCCGACGGCGAGCCGCACTCCCGACAGCGCGTGGTCGTCGCGCGTGCCGAAGAAGAAGTTGCGGCGCAGCACCTCGCTCGGCTTGAGCCCGCCCTCCCATGACGCCTCACCGGCGACCGGGTGGTCGAGGGCGTAGTCGGCCCGCTCGGCCAGCATCGGCAGCCACCCGACGCCGCCCTCCACGATGAGGATGCGCAGCGCGGGGAAGCGCAGCGGCAACCCCGACCAGAGCCAGTCGGCGCAGGCGAACATGGCGCTGGTCGGCATCAGCGTGGTGATGGCCTCGAGGGGCGTGTCGGGGGAGGGCACGGGCGACCACGACGCGTCGCCCGTGTGCAGGGCGACGACGGTGCCGGTCTCCTCGCAGGCCGCGAAGAACGGATCCCAGTGGCCGGAGTGGATCGACGGCAGCCGCAGCCTGGTCGGGAACTCGGGGAACACCACGGCCTTGAAGCCCTTGGCGGCGTTGGCGCGGATCTCCTTGGCGGCGAGGTCGGGATCGGGCAGCCACGGGAGCTGCAGGCCGATGACGCGCTCGGGGTAGGTGCCGGCCCAGACATCGATGTGCCACTCGTTCCACGCCTTGACCAGGGCCAGGCCGAGCTCCTGGTCGCGGGTCCTGGCGAACGGCATGCCCGACTGGCCGGCCAGCATGCCGGGGAAGCAGAGCGCGGCCCAGATGCCCGCGACGTCCATGTCCTTGATGCGTGCCTCGATGTCGTGGCAGCCCGGGCGCATGCTGTCGAACCTGACGGGGTCGAGGGTCCACTGCTCGCGCGGCAGCCCGGCGCCGACGTCGATGCCGGCGCACGGGTAGGTGGCCCCGCCGTAGCGCCAGACCTGGTGACCCGCCTCCGTCTCCACGACCTTGGGCGCGACTTCGGCGTATTTCTCCGGCAACCGGTCATCGAACAGGTCGGGAGGCTCGATCAGGTGATCGTCGGCGGAGATGATCACGTAGTCGCGCCGCCTCGGGTCTGGGTCGGGGAGCAGCGGCGTAGTCACGCACGTAACCGTACGACGAGGGGATAACGTCGAACAAGCTGCGACGTATCCGTTGGGTCTCCGAGATCAACACATCGGGAGCCGACTCGTGTCAAGGCGCCTCCGTCAACAGGTGGTCGCGCAGCTCGTCGACGGTGTCCTGGGCCAGGCCGAGCACCTGGTCGGCGTACGCCTCGACCGAGCCGTGCCGGTGTACGAGGTCGGTCAGGAAGAGCCGCATGGTCTCGGCGGGGGCCAGACCGAACCCGGGCCACGGAGAAGTTCCCGGGTGTCTCCTGCCCCAGTCGGCGATGAAGCGGTCGGTGGCCAGCCCGGTGAGCGCGTAGTCGGCCACGATGTCGTCCTCGCCGACCCCCGCCAGCGACAGGACCAGCGCGGTGAGCACGCCGGTGCGGTCCTTGCCGGCGGCGCAGTGGATGACGGTGGGGGCGTTGTCGGCCCGCGCGATGGTCTCCAGCGCGGTCCTGAGGTTCGCCACGCCGTCCTCGGTCACCTCCAGGTAGCGGTCGGCGAGGTAACGCTCGATGCCGATCTCCTCGTCGTAGGTGGTGGCGGTGTCCCAGCGGCGGCCCTCGACGGGCAGGTTCTGGTAGAGCAGGCCGTCGGACCGGGGCACGCGGCCGTACCTCTCGATCTCGAACGCGTGCCGCAGGTCGATGACGGCGCGTACGCCCAGGTCGCGGAAGGTCGTGAGATCGTCGCCCGCCAGCCAGCCGAGGGAATCGGCCCGGTAGAGCCGCTGCCACCGGACGACACGCCCATCTTTCGTGAAATATCCGCCTACGTCGCGGAAATTGCAGAGGTTGGTGAACTTGATATGCCGCACTTCACCACCTTAGCGGGGTGCGCTCTCCGCTTCCTCGGCCTGCGACGCCCCCTCCGAGCCCTTCGCGGCCGCCGCCCTCCGCTCGGCCACCTCGCGGCGGATCAGCAGGATCCACCCGCCGACGGCGATGCCGATGAACAACCACCATTGGACGCCGTAGGCCAGGTTGAGCCCGCCGCCGGCGCCCACGTCGGGCTCCGGCACCGGGGCGGGCGCCGCGGCCGGCCGCGGCTGCTGTTCCGTCAGCTCCACGTAGCCGCCCACCAGCGTGTACGGCAGCCCTTTCCCGATCCTGTCGACGTCGATCAGCAGCACCTGGCCAGGAGGCAGCCCTGAGCGCTCGCGGATGCCGCTGGACTCCTCGGTCTCGCCCGGGCGCAGCCGGCCGGTGACCGTCACCTGCCCGGCGGGAGGCGGCGGGACCTCGGGCGGGGTGTCGGCGGTGGCGCCCGCCTTGACCCAGCCCCTGTTGACGATCACCGCCGTGCCGGGGCCGGTGACGAGCGGGGTCAGGACGTAGTAGCCGGGCCTGCCCTCCTGAGGGCGCCGGCGGACGACCAGGGCGTGGGACGGGTCGTACGTGCCCGCCACCGTCACCTTCCTGAACCGGTCGTCCTCGCGGACCGGCCGGCCGGGGGCCGCCAGCCGCTCCAGCGGCACGGGCGCGGCCTCGATGTTGGCGGTGACCCGCTCGCTGTTGGCGGACCGTTCTTCGAACCGCCCGAACTGCCACCGCCCGAGGAACACGAAGGCGGGGATGACCAGCAGCACCACCACGTGGAGCGCGAGCCATCGAGGCGTCAGCAGGAACCGGTACACGCTCTCAAGACTAGGCGCAAGGAGGGGCGCCACCTGC
Source organism: Nonomuraea sp. NPDC049378 (assembly GCF_055586745.1). Classification (NCBI taxonomy): domain Bacteria; kingdom Bacillati; phylum Actinomycetota; class Actinomycetes; order Streptosporangiales; family Streptosporangiaceae; genus Nonomuraea; species Nonomuraea sp. NPDC049378. Next base: position 88,705 of record NZ_JBVJHP010000023.1, on the reverse strand, counting down.
GGCGGGCCGCTCACGCGCTCCTGAGTTCGGCGCTCTCGCCGGGGACGGGCGTGACCTCGCGCGGGCCGCTCACCTCGTGGCCGTCCTCGCAGCGGAACTGCAGCTCGACGGGGGCGCCGCACCCGCGGTGGGTGAGCCGGACGGGCGGTCCTTCTTCGCCTGTCAGGTATTTGTCGCCCCAGTGCATGAGCGCGACCATCAGCGGATAGAGGTCGCGGCCCTTGTCGGTGAGCCGGTATTCGTCGCGCTGGCGCTGCCCGGGCTCGCGGTAGGGCTCCTTGCGCAGCAGGCCCTCGTCGACCAGCCGGGCCAGGCGGGCGCTGAGCACCTGGCGGGGGGCGCCGGTGATCGCCTGCATGTCGGCGAAGCGCCGCACGCCGCTGAACGCCTCGCGCAGCACGAGGAAGGTCCACTTCTCCCCGACGATGTCCAGGGTGCGCTCGATCGAGCAGTTGTCCGCTCGGAGACCCATACGAGACGGCACGTTCATCTCCCTATCATACCTGAGTTCAATTGACAGACTCAGGAGCGACAGGGCAGGCTGAGTTCATGCACGGAACTCAGATCCGCCAGGCCTGCTCTGACGACGAGGAGCGGATCAGACGCTTCCTGGCGGGTTTGTCGCTGCACACGCAGACGCTCCGCTTCTTCACCGGCGTCGCCAGCCCCGCCGCCGGGCTGGTGCGCGCGCTGCTCGCGGTGGACGAACGCCGCGACGCCCTCATCGCCACCACCGCCGACGGGGAGATCGTCGGCCACGCCATGAGCTATCGGGGCGAGTGCAGCGACGTGGAGATCGCCGTGGTGGTGGCCGACCGGTGGCAGGGGTTCGGGCTCGGGCCGCGGCTGGTCGACATGCTGCTGATGCGGGCCGCCGTGCGCGGGGCGAAGACCGTGGCGATGGACGTCCTGGGCGAGAACCGGCGGGTGCTCAGGCTCATCCGCAGGCTCTGGCCGGACGCCCAGATGACGGTCACCTCCGGGTCCGTGGCGGTGACCGCTATGATCAATCAGGCCGGGCCATTTGCGGAATAACGTTCTGGTGGCACACCATTGACAGCGTGAAGAGTGTCAAGAACGGACGCGACGGCCGGACCCGCATCATCGAGGGTGCCCTCCGCCGGTTCAGCCAGGACGGGGTCTCCGCCACCACGCTGGCCAGCCTTCGCGAGGAAAGCGGCGTGAGCGTCGGCAGCTTCTACCACCACTTCGCCAGCAAGGAACACGTCTTCGGCGTGCTGTACGCCGAGATCCTCACGGCCTACCAGAGCGCCTTCCTCGCCGAGCTGGTCAGCCACGAGGACGCCCGCGACGGCATCGAGGCCGTGGTGGCCTTCCACATGCGCTGGGCGGGCGAGCACCCCGAGCGGGCCAGGTTGCTGGTCAGCGAGCGGCCGCCCCGCAAGAACGAGCCCGGCGGCGCCGAGGTGGCCGAGGAGCGCCGCGCGTTCTTCCGCAAGGTCTCCGACTGGTGGCGCCCGCACATGAAGAACGGGCTGCTCCAGCCCGTCCATCCGACCATGTGCTACGTGTTGTGGCTGGGGCCCGCACAGGAGATGTGCCGCCTGTGGTTCGCGGGCGCCCACACGCCGACCGACGAGGAGATCAGGGGACTGGGCGAGGCGGCCTGGCAGAGCCTGCGCCAGCGGCCCGAATAGCGGGCACCCTCCAGCTGCCCCTGCCGAGCGAGATGTCGAGCCGCAGGTCGCCGCGGCGCCTGCGCAGGCCGGGCACGCGTACGCGGGCGAGCACGGCGTACCTGCCCTGACGCGGATAGCCGAATCCGAGCTCGCCCGGCAGCACGCGCAGGTCGTCGCGGTTGCCGCAGCGCGGGCAGGTCCACGAGACCAGGTCCATGCCGCGGTGGTAGCTGGAGCAGGCGCGGAAGTAGTCGTCTGGAACAAATCGGGAATCGCAGGCCAAACAGGGGATCAGCATGAGTCCGCTCCTCCGGATGACGCGCTGGCTTCTCTAGACATATCGCGTCCCGGATGACCGGCGCAGGCAGAGTGCCGGGGCGGATCGGTAACAGTATGAACACTCTCGGTATCGGATCATGCGTAGGAGTCCGCGATGAAAGGATGGACTTGTGGAACGACTGCGTGATCACCTCCTGGAGACCGGTTACACGATCGACGGCGTACGCGAGCGCCTCGGCGCGATGGCCGCCTCCGCGCTGTCCCGGGAGGAGCTGGTCCCGGCGCTGCGCGCCACCGCCGACGGTGATCCGCTGGCGACGCTGATCAGGTTGTGGTGGCTCGGCGTTCCCGTGCCTGCGAGCGCGCTCCCGCCCGCCGTCACGCGGTCCGGGCTGGTCGAGACCGACGGCGACGAGGTCCGCGCGACGGTCCACCTGCAACCCTGGGAGACCGGCGGCTACCTCGTCTCCGACCGCAAGGTCCGGCCGGGCGATCCCGCGCTGCGGCCCGACCACGTCGTGGGGGCCGGCGGCGCCTCGGCCAACCTGGCCCAGCTCGTCACCCGCCGCCCGGTCGGGCGCGCGCTCGACCTCGGCACCGGGTGCGGGGTGCAGGTGCTGCATCTGGACGGGCGGGCCGAGCACATCGTGGCCACCGACCTCAACCCGCGGGCCCTTGAGCTGGCCAGGCTGAGCTGGGAGTTGTCCGGCGTCGCAAAGGTGGACGCGCGCACCGGGTCGATGTTCGAGCCGGTCGAGGACGAGTTGTTCGACCTCGTCGTGAGCAATCCGCCGTTCGTGATCGGCCCGGAGGGGAGGCTGACCTACCGCGAGTCGGGCGCCGAAGGCGACGGCTTCTGCCGCGACCTGCTCCGCGGGACGCCCCGCCATCTCAGCCCCGGCGGACAGGCCCACTTCCTGGCCAACTGGCTGCACGTCGAGGGCGAGGACTGGCACGACCGCGTCGGCGGCTGGCTGCGCGAGACCGGCTGCGACGCCTGGGTGGCGCAGCGCGACGTGCAGGACCCCGCCGAATATGTCGAGCTCTGGCTCAGGGACGCCGCCGAGCAGGGCACCAGGAGCTACACGGAACACTACGACCGCTGGTTGTCCTGGTTCGAGGAGCGCAAGGTCGAGGCCATCGGATTCGGCTGGATCACGATGCGCAACTCGGGCACGCTCGACCCGGTCGTGCGCGTGGAGCAGCTCACCCACCAGGTCAGCCTTCCGGTCGGCGACTACGTCGACTCGGTGATCGACGCCGTCGCGGCCGCCCACCGGGCCGGCGACCTCGACGCCGCGCGGCCGCGTACCGTCGAAGGCCTGCTCGACGAGCGGATCGGCCTGCCGGGCGCGGAAGACCCGATCCGCATCGTGCTGCGGCAGACGCAGGGGCTGCGCCGCACCAGGGAGGTCGGCACGGTGGAGGCCGCGCTGGCCGGCGTCTGCGACGGCGAGCTGGCGCTCGGGCCGCTGCTCAACGTGATCGCCGAGCTGGTCGGCGACGGCGAGATCCCCAACGCCGACGCGGTCAGGCCCCTCATCGCCGAGGGATACTTCCTGCTTTGATCCGGCATTGATCGGACGTTGACACCGCGGGTGGAGGCTCGAGGCCAGGCACGGCCTTGGGGGGTTCGAGGGCCGTGTCAGGTCCGGCCGGTCGTCTATGTGAGGCGGCTGCCGCCTCGCGGAGCATCCCGATGACCGGGCCCCCTAGCGACGCGTGGCGGCGAAGGATGACCGGCCGGGCCGAACTTCAGTCGATCACGAGCACATCGTGACTCCCGAAGGACAGCCTTGATCAACCATGTGTGGATGACACGTCTGGACGACGAGCTGTACTCAGGACTCGACGACGGTCTCGCCGTCAGTCCCGGCGACGGGCTCGCCAGTGGGGGCGCCAGTGGAGATGCCAGTGGTGATGCCAGTGGAGATGCTGGCGGGCTCGTCGGTGGGGGCGCCGTCGAGCAGGACCTTGAGATCGCCGGCCTCGGGAGCGCCGAGCCGGGAGAAGATCTCGAAGGCCTGCCGTAGGCAGTCGAGACTCCTCCCCACGCTGCCGGGTCCGTGATCGAGGCCGCGCAGCGCCTTGCCGAGGACGGTGAGCGAGAGCGCCTCGCCGTAGGGATGGCCGATCTCGCGGGAGACCACGAGGGCCTGCTCGGCGTGGCGCACGGCCTCGGGGTAACGCTCGGCGGCGATGAAGGTCTCGGCCAGCCTGGAGCACACGCGCTGCTCCCAGACCCGTTGCCTGCTGGCCCGGAAGAAGGCCAGGCACTCGGCGTGGTGGTGCACGGCCTCGGTGAGCCGGCCGACCCGGGAGAGCACGATGCCGAGGTGGTAGCGGGCGCGTGCGGTGCCGGCGCCGCTGCCGATCTCGGTGAAGATAGCCAAGCCCTTCTCCGCGGCCGCGATCGCGTCGTCAGGGCGGCCCAGGCCCAGGTGGTCGCGGGCCGAGTAGCTGAGCACCAGGGCCTCGCCGGCCGGCACGCCGTTCTCGCGGTAGAAGCGCATCGCGGAGTCGAACAGGGACAGCGCCTCCGTGTGGCGGCGCTGCCTGCCGACCACGACGGCCAGGGCGTTCAGCACCTCACCGGTGACGACCATCTCGCCGCGCTCGCGCGACAGCTCGTCCACGCGCCTGAAGTGCTCCTCGGCCGCCCTCAGCCGGTTGCCCGCGAACAACACCCGGCCGAGCACGTAACGGGCACGCAGCTCGCCCGCGGTGTCGTCCATGGCCAGCGCGGCCGCCAGCACCGCCCGCGTGCTCTGGTCGAACTCGCGCGTGTGCGTGCCCGACTCCAGCAGCGGCTCCATCGCCACCAGCAGGTCGGCGGCGGGCAGGAGGTGCTCGGCGGCACGCGCGGACGCGGCGGCCTGGTTGATGGCGGCGAACAACGAGTCGCCCTCGGCGATCAGCCACGCCACGGCCTCGTCCACGCTCGTGAACGTGCGCCCGCTCCCCACCACGACCAGGTTGGCCGAGATCATGCTGCCCTCGTACGCCAGCCGGTGCGCGGACTGGGCGGAGGCCAGGTAGAAGCCCAGCAGCCGGCGCAGCGTCATCGTCCTGGCCTGGGGCCGCTCCGTCTTCTCCAGCTCCCGCCTGGCGAACAGCTTGAGCAGGTCGTGGAAGCGGTAGCGGCCCGGCGCGGGCGCCTCCAGCAGGCTGGCGTCCACGAGCGACTCCAGCACCTCCTCGGCCTCGAACGCGCTCATCGACAGCACGGCCGCCGCGGCCCCCAAGGAGATGTCGGGGCCGTTGGGCAGCGCGAGCAGCCGGAACGCGCGGGCCTGCGGGGCGTCCAGCTGCCCGTAGCCGAGCGCGAACGTGGCCTCGACGGCCAGGTTGCCCACCCGCAGCTCGTCGAGGCGGCGCTGCTCGTCGGCCAGCCTGGGCACCAGCGAGGCGACCGTCCACGACGGGCGCGCGGCCAGCCTGGCGGCCACGATCCGCACCGCCAGCGGCAGGAACCCGCAGGCGGCCACCACGTCCATGGCCGCGCCGCGCTCGGCAGAGACGCGCTCGGCCCCGGCCACGGCGGTGAACAACGCCAGGGCCTCGTCCGGCTCCATCACATCGAGGTCGACCAGCCGCGCCGACGGCAGGTCGGCCAGCTTGCCCCGGCTGGTGACGACGGCCGCGCACCCCGCGGAGCCGGGCAGCAACGGGCTGACCTGCTCTGCGTCGCGGGCGTTGTCGAGCAGCACGAGGATGCGGCGCTCGGCGAGGATCGACCGGTAGAGGGCGGAGCGTTCCGCGAGGCCCTCCGGGATGACGTCCGGCGGGACGCCGAGAGCGCGCAGGAAGGCTCCGAGCGCCGACTCGGGCGCGGTGGCCTCGCCGGAGTAGCCGCGCAGGTCGGCGTAGAGCTGGCCGTCGGGGAAGACCTCGTCGACCTGGTGGGCGACGTGCACGGCCAGCGCTGTCTTGCCGACGCCGCCGATGCCGGAGATAGCGACCACCGGCACGCCCTCGGGCGACGACTGGGCGGGCGAGCCGGCCGACACCATCGTGCGCAGGCGTACCGCGATCTCCTTGCGGCCGGTGAAGTCGCTGACGGCGGCGGGCAGTTGCGCCGGGCGCGGCAGGTCGAGCGCCTGCGGCTCCTCTTCGTCCCGCGGCTCTGCGGCGTACGCCTCGTCGTCGGGGACGGGCGCGGCGGCCAGGGTGGGGTCGGCGGCCAGGATGCGCTGGTGCAGCGCGGTCAGCTCGGGGCCGGGCTCGATGCCCAGCTCGTCGACGAGCGCCTCGCGCGTCTCGGTGAACACGTTGAGCGCGTCACCCTGCCGGCCGCAGCGGTAGTAGGCGAGCATGAGCTGGGCCCGCAGCCGCTCGCGCAGCGGGTGGTCGGCGGTCAGCGCGATCAGCTCGGAGACGACCTTCGCGTGGTTGCCCAGCTCCAGGTCGACGTCCATGAGCGTCTCGACCACGCTGATGCGGCGCTCGACCAGCCGGTCGCGCTGGTGCTCGGCGTACGGCCCGACGGCCCCGGCCAGCGGCTCGCCCTCGAACAACGACAGCGCCGCCCGCAGCGCCCTGGCGGCCTCGGACAGCCTGCCCGCCTTGCGCGCGGACTCGGCCTCGCGGATGCCGCGTTCGAAGCGGGTCAGGTCGAGCGCGTCGCCGGCCAGCCGCAGCGCGTAGCCCCTGCCGATCGACGTCAGCAGCTCCGGGCGGGAGCGGGCGGGCCGGTCGGGTTCGAGCACCGTACGGAGCCTGGAGACGTAGGTGCGCAGGGCGCCCAGGGCCCGCGGCGGCGCGTCCTCACCCCAGACCGCGTCGATCATCTCGTTGGGGGTGACCGCGTGCCCTTCCCGCAGCAGCAGCATGCCGAGAATGGAACGCTGGAGCGGGGTGCCGAGGTCGAGTTCCCGGCCATCACGCCACGCGCGGACAGGACCGAGCACGGCGAACCGCAGCTCGCCTGGAACGCTCTGACCAGCCATGCCGTCTGTCTCCAAGCCAATGGAACGATTTGCTACCAAATGATAGATCCATCGTTGCTCGTCACCTAGATGCCGGCTGATCGTTCACCGGGCCGTTGATCCGCCGTTGATCAGGCGTTGAGCTCGCCCCTGGATGCTGGTGGCCGGCTGGGTATGACACTCAGATCGGCACCGAGCACACGCGGGGGCGTGTCATACAGAGCGCCGGCAGGCAGGCAAAAATACCGGCCCCGCCCAGAAAGTTCGGGCGGGGCCGTGACGGACGGATGATCAGGACGCCTCGGCCGCTGCCGGCCTCATGGCGATCCGCCAGGAGCCCGGAGCGGGCATGGGCACACGATGAGCGGGTGTTCATACGCGGGAAACTCTTTCGCCGGCGGCTGCGGACGGGGTGTCTCCGCAGGATGACGACCCTTTGTGGGGGGTGGGGCAACCGGCTCACGGGACTTATGGGGCTGTCGGGAAGAGGATCGCCTAGCCGCTGCAGGGGGCGGGTACGAGCGCGGGCGCCTGCGCGGAGCGTACGAGCGAGAGCTCTTTCAGTCCCATCGACAGATGGTTGAGGTTGGCCGCGATCCACGGGAGCTGGAGCGGGTCGGGGCTGGTCAGAGCGGTCAGCCGCTCCTGCGCGGACTCGCCGTAGAGCAGGCTCACCGCCACTCGCATCCGGGCCGCGGCGGGGTCGTCGCCGAAGGCGTGCCCCGGCAGGACGCCGATGCCGTGGTTCTCCAGCAGAAGTTTGGTGATCTCGGCGGAGCCGCCGAGTCTCAGGTGGCTGAGGTCGGGGTAGAGGTAGAAGCCGCCCTGCGGGGCGGGCACGTCGGCGCCGATTTCCAGGAACCTGTCACGCACGGCCCGCGCGACCAGGCCGTGCAGCCGGCGGCTGCGGGTGATGCGCTCGGTCAGCTCGCGTGGATCGCTGAAGGCGTAGGCCGCGGCCTCCTGTACGGGTGCCGCGGGCGCCGACCAGATCTCGCTGGCCACCGCGAGCAGGCGGGCCCGCAGTGCGTGACCGTCGTCGGGGAGCCGGGCGACGCCGATCCGCCAGCCGCCCAGGGCCAGGCTCTTGCTGAGGCCGGTGGTGACGATCGTGCGCTCGGGTGCGAGGTCGGCCGGGGAGGTGTACGGCAGGGCGGGGTCGTGCAGCAGGTCGCGGTAGATCTCGTCCGAGATGATCATCAGGTCGAGCTCGCGGGCGACCTCCACCAGGCGGCCCACGGTCGCCGGCGTGGCCAGCCGTCCCGTCGGGTTGTCGGGCAGCGTGACCAGCACCGAGCGCACCGTCCTGCCCTGCGCCCTGGCCAGCCGCACCTGGGCGGCCACCAGGTCGGGGTCGGGCACTCCGCCCTCTCCTGGAGGTGCGGGCACCAGGATGGGGCGTGAGCCCACGAGATCGGCCTGCGCGGCGTAGCTGACCCAGCTGGGCATGGGCAAGACGATGTCTCCGCCGATCGCCAGGAGCAGGCCGTACAGCAGTGACTTGCTGCCAGGTCCGCAGACGATCAGCTCGGGGTCGGTGATGAGCCCCCGTCGTGTCCAGTAGCCCGCCGCCGCGACCCGCAGTCCGGGCGCCCCCGCGACCGGTCCGTAGCCGTTGTGCTCCGATGCGGCGGCCAGCCTCTCGCGCAGCGCCGGGTGGACGGGCAGACCGGCCTCACCGAAGGCCAGGTGCAGCACACGTTCCCCGGCGCGTCGTCTTCGTTCGATGTCCTCATTCGCCGCCAGAGTGGCGGACAGAGTTACCGTCATGTTTGTCACGTTCCCAGGGTGGTTGCCAACAGGCATCAGGACAAGCGAGGCTTTTCGTGGGTAGGCATAAGGAAGTCTGATGCTGGAATTGCGGCGTTTGGTGCTGATCTGCGAGTTCGCACGCCGAGGAAGTATCTCGGCGACTGCCGAGTCGCTGGGGTACAGTCCTTCGGCCGTCTCGCAACAACTCGTCGCGCTCGAACGCGAGACCGGCACGGCGCTGATCGACAGGACCGCGCGCAGCGCCGAGCTCACCGACGCGGGCCGCCGGCTGGTCATGCACGCGGAGCGCATCCTGTCCATGGTCGAGGAGGCCGAGTCCGACCTGTCCGCGCACGCGGGCAAACCGGCGGGACGGGTGGTCGTCACCGCGTTCCCGACGGCGGCGGTGGCGTTCGCGCCCGCGCTCGCGCGCTCGCTGCGCCGCCACACGGAGCTCACGCTGCGGCTGGGGCAGAGCCGGTCGGGGCGCGGGCTGCGCGAGGTGCAGTCGGGCGAGGTGGACATCGCGCTCGTGGACGACTGGTACGGCCGGGTACGTGACAGCGACAGCCTGCGGGTGTTCCCCCTGCTGCGCGACCCCCTCGTGCTCGTCGTGCCGCGCAAGCACCGCCTGGCCGACCCGGAGGTGCCGCTGGACCTGCGCGAGCTGCGGGACGAGGCGTGGATGGCCACGCCCGACGGCGAGCCGTCGCGGCTGGCCGTGGACCGCCTGCTGGTGGACGTGGGCGGCACCCGGCCGACGCCGTGGGAGTTCGAAGGGCTGGGGACCATCCTGTCGCTCGTCGCCAAGGGCATCGGCATCGCCGCCGTGCCCGCGCTGGCGCTGGCCGCCGGGGTGCGAGGGCTGGCCGTGCGGCAGTTCCCCGGCAACCCGGTGGGCCGCGACGTGCACGCCGTCGCCAGAAGCTCCAGCGTCAACCGGCCGTCGGTGTCGGTGACGCTGCGGGCCATCCACGTGGCCGCCCGCTACATCGCGGCCGACCTCGAGCCGGTACGCCCGGCGGAGCGGCGGCGCCCCGAGGACGACATGCTCGCCGACTGGCCCGACGGGCCGGTCCGCTCGACCAAGGACGTGGTCGGCCGGTCGTTCGGCGAGTGAGGCGCCGGGCTTCGGCCACGACCGCGCACCGGCCGGTCGTTCGTCGAGGGAGACGTCGTTCGGCCACGACCCGCCCCCGGCCGGTCGTGGAGGCGATAGCGTCTGCGTCCATGGCGCCGACGTACGACATCGAGCACCTCCTGCTCTCCCAGCACAGCGTCCGCACGGTCGCGGGCGTCGACGAGGTGGGCAGGGGCGCGTGGGCGGGACCGGTCACCGTCTGCGCCGTGGTCACCGACCTGTCCGAGCCGCCTGCGGGCCTGACGGACTCCAAGCAGGTCTCCGCCGCCAGGCGTGCGCCGCTCGCCGCCGAGCTGGCCGCGTGGGCGGCCGGAGTCGGCTACGGCGAGGCCACCCACGAGGAGATCGACAGGCTCGGCATGACGCAGGCCCTGCGCAGGGCCGCCCGCCGGGCGCTGGAGGCGCTGCCCGTACGCCCCGACGCGGTGATCCTCGACGGCAAGCACGACTACATCGGCCCGCCCTGGCCGGTGCGGCTGGAGATCAAGGGGGACGCCGCGAGCATCTCGGTCGCGGCGGCGTCCGTGCTGGCCAAGGTGCGGCGCGACGCCTACATGGGGACGATCGGCTGCGACGAGTACGGCTTCGCCGAGAACGCCGGCTACCCGTCGCCGCCGCACCAGGAGGCCCTCGCCCGGCTGGGGCCCACCCCGCACCATCGTCTTTCGTGGTCCTACCTGGACGATCTGCCGCAGTGGCGGCATCTGAAGCAGCACCGTGATCCGCTGGCGGGGGAGGGGCAGGCGACGCTCTTCGGGTGAGCGGGCGCAGCGGGCTCGCTGGGAGTGAGGCCTTCCGGGTGGCGGCTCCCTCCGGATGACCGCCATGATGGATCAGGTGCGAATCGGCATTTTTCTGATCGCGGCGCAGTTTCCCGGCCAGGAAGCCGGGCGCGTGCTGTCCGACGCCGTCGAGCTGGTCGTGGCGGCGGAGGAGGCGGGGTTCGACGACGCGTGGATCGCCGAGCACCATTTCATGTCCTACGGCGTGTGCCCGTCGGCGACCACCCTGGCGGCGGTCGCCGCCGGCAGGACCACGCGCATCGGGCTGGGCACGGCCGTGAGCGTGTTGTCCACGCAGCATCCCGTGGCGCTGGCCGAGCAGGCGGCGATGTTGCACCACCTTTCCCGCGGGCGGTTCACGCTTGGCGTGGGCAGGGGCGGGCCGTGGGTGGACCTGGAGGTGTTCGGCACGGGGGCCGAACGGTTCGAGCGGGGCTTCGGGGAGTCGCTGGACGTGCTGCTCGACGCCCTTTCCTGCGGCCCGGTGGCGGCCGGCGGGGAGTTCTTCCGGTTCAGGGAGGTCGGGGTGGTGCCGGAGGCGGTGCTGCGGCCGGTCGTCGCGTGCACCTCGGAGCCGACGGTGGGGCTGGCGGCGGCGCGCGGCCTGCCCATGTTGCTCGGCATGCACATCGGGGACGCGGAGAAGGCGGCGCTGGTCGCGGACTACGCGGCGCGCGGGGGGACGGCGGCCGGGCACGTGGCGGCGGGGGTCGCGTACGTGGCGGACTCGACGGCCCAGGCGGTGCGGGAACTCGGGGAGTCGTTGCCGCGGTGGCTGGGGCCGGGGCTGGCGGGTTATGTGCCGGTGGACGGCCGGCCGCGCCCTTCACGAGACATCCCGGCATATGCGGATCTGCTGACGCGCATCCATCCGGTCGGGTCGGCCGGACACTGTGCGGAGACCCTGCTGCGCACCGCGGAGAGGACCGGAATCGAGCACTTCATCCTGATGGTGGAGGGTCTGGGGGAGCATCGCCGGACGCTGGAGAACATCAGGCGCTTCGGCGACGAGGTGCTGCCGCTGCTGCCCCGGTGACCCGGCGGGGTGCCGGGTCACCGGGAGGGATCAGCAGTCCACCAGCTCCGGCTTCTGGTTGAGGATCTGGGCGCGCGGAGTGACGAACTCGTGCAGGGCCTTCGTGGCCGTCGGGTCGAAGACGGCGACCCGGTGGCAGTTCTGGAAGGCCAGGCGGACCCCGAAGTGGCGCTCCAGCGCACCGCGCATCGCGTCGCTCGCCAGGCAGCGCAGGAGCTGGCCGCGGGCCTCCTCGGACGGCGGTGGCACCGTGTTGTCCGCGAACTCGGCCCCGGTCTGCTCGCGCCGGCTCGCCAGGTCGCTGATCAGCGACCACGCGTACGGCAGCGAGTCGCGGACGCACGCGACGAAGGCCGCGTCGTCCACGTCACCGGCCCTGGCCTGGTCGAGCAGATCGTTCGGAACGGTCAGCGACATGCTGTCTCCTCTCGAAAGGGATCAAATGTGACGCTAGGCGGGGATGGGGGGAGCCTCCAGATGCCTGGAGGGGGACAGTCGTGTGATCAGGGCCCGTAGACGAAGCCCGGATCTATCTGCTCGGCCAGGTCGGTGCCGGTGCGCTCGTTGCCCCACGCGCGGGCGTTGCGCAGGTGGAACTCCACGGTCTGCCGGCCGAAGCGCTCCCAGTCTTTCTCCTGCTCATCGAGGGTTTTGCGGAGCAGGGCGAGCGCGTCGGCGTTGGCCGGCTCGAGGTCGTCGAGCGTGAAGTGGCGGCCCTGCTCCATGGCGCGGACGGCTGATGAGTGCTCCATCCAGGTGAGCAGATCGTCACCCACGTGCTCGCGCAGGAACTCGACGTCGGACTCGCCGTGCACCTTGTTGCCGACCACGGCGAGCGCCACGTCGTACTGGGCGGCGTAGTCGCGATATTGCCGGTAGACGCTCACGCCCTGCCTGGTCGGCTCGGCCACGAGGAAGGTCAGGTCGAACCGGGTGAACAGGCCGGAGGCGAAGGAGTCGGCGCCGGCGGTCATGTCGACCACGACGTAGGAGCCGGCGTCGTCGACCAGGTGGTTGAGCAGCAGCTCGACCGCGCCGACCTTCGAGTGGTAGCAGGCCACGCCGAGATCGTCCTCGCTGAACGGGCCGGTCGCGAGCAGGCGCAGGCCGTCGGGCGTGGTGAGCCCGAGCGGGTCGGCGGCGAGGTCGTCGAAGCTCAGCAGCGTGGATCCGCGGCCGGGCGGGGTGGTCTTGACCATGGACTCGGCCGAGGGGATGCGCGGGTTGGCGCCGCGCAGGCGCTCCTTGATCTCGGTGAGGTGGGCGCCGAGCGGCTCGGGCTGCCGGTCGAGGCCGAGCACGAGGGCGAGGTGCTGGTTGATGTCGGCGTCGATGGCGACCACGGGGCCGCCCTGGCTCGCCACATGCCTCGCGAACAGCGCCGACATCGTCGTCTTGCCGCTGCCGCCCTTTCCGACGAACGCCACTCTCACGGCGCCTCCTCTTGGGGATGAAAATCGTTACCGTTTCTGTCGAGCCTCATCATGCCACACTCGCTCCATGCGGAACGACGATTTGGCACGCGCCGTACGCCTGCGTGAGGAAGGCCAGGGCGAGCAGGCCCGGCAGCTCCTCGTCGAGCTGGCCCGGCGGCACCCTGACGACGCCGAGGTGGCCTACCAGGCGGCATGGGCGCACGACGCGCTCGGGTTGGAGGCCGAGGCGGTCCCCTACTACGAACGCGCGCTGGCGGGCGAGGGGCTGAGCGACGCCGACCGGCTGGGGGCCTTCACGGGGTACGGCAGCACCCTGCGGGTGCTCGGCAGGCACGCCGAGGCGCTGGAGACGTTCGAGCGAGGGCTGAAGGAATTCCCCGGCGACGGGGCGTTGCGCACGTTCATGGCGATGGCGCTGCACAACGCCGGGCGCTCCGCCGAGGCGGTCACGACGCTGCTCCAGGTGGTCGCCGGGTCAGACCGGGCCGGCGGGTACGCCCGCGCCATCGCCTACTACGCCGACCACCTGGACGAGACGGTCTAACCGCAGGTGGCGTCGAGGTTGATCGGGCTGTCCGGCTTCGGCGTCGCGGGCGGCTTCTCGCGCGTCGGCACGGTCCTGGTGGACGGGCGCTCCCTCAGGGCGTCGGAGACTTTGTCGCGGATGAGGCGCCAGTCGGGGTACGCCGTGTCGATCAGCGGCGGCACGAAGCTGAGGCTGCGGATCCTGGCGTTCTTCACCTTCTGCGACAGGTCCACGACGGCCGGCAGGAGGTCCTGGGGCAGGTCGGTGGAGATGGTCCGCTTGGCGGCCGCGGCCAGCCGCTCGAAACTGTTGATCACGGTCATCGGCTCGGCCTGCTTGACGACCGCGTTGAGCAGGCACTTCTGCCGACCCATGCGGACATAGTCGTCGCTGTCGGTGCGCGAGCGGCCGTACCACAGGGCCTCCTCGCCGGACAGCCTGCGCGTGCCGGGCGGCAGCAGGCCCTCGCGGTTGCGGCCGTACACGATGGGCTCCTTGATGGTGACCCGTACGCCGCCCATGGCGTCGACGAGCTCCGCGAAGCCCTTCATGTCGACCAGGACGTGATACTGCACGGGAAGGCCGATGATGCCGCTGATCGTCTGCTTGAGCAGGGTGGGACCGCGCTCGCCCTTCGGCACGCCCGGCACCATGTCCGGGTGCTCCTCGGCGTACTGGAAGATCTCGTTGAGCAGGCCGGGCGTGTCGGGGCCCGCGCCGGTGAAGCCGAACGGGAAGCGGCTGCCGGCCGGGCCGTGGGGGAGCGGCACGCGCTGGAGGTTGCGCGGCAGGCCGAACAGCGTGGTGGCGCCGGTCGTGGTGTCCACGCTGGCCACGGTCATGCTGTCGGTGCGCACGCCGGGCCTGCCGGGCGCCGAGTCGCCGCCGATGAGCAGGAACTGCACGCGCGCCGCGCCGTTCCACGGATCATGGGCCATGATGGGCGTGCTGTCGGCGCTGGACGGGAACAACGTGTTCACGACGTCCCGCGACAGGTAGGCGATCCTGGCGGCGTAGGCGGTGGGAGCCAGGATGAAAGCACAGAGGGCGACGGTCAGCGTCGTGGTCAGGAAGCGGCCGATCCGGTCCGTGCGCGGGGGGCGTACGAGGACGAACGACCAGACGATCACGCCGGTCCAGGCCAGGGCGATCGCCACCAGCGCTACGGTGAGCACGGTCAGCCAGCGGGGCTGGACGGCCAGAGACAGGAGGTTGGCGCTGTACGCGGTGAAGACGGTGAGCACGCCGGCCAGCATCAGCACGTACGCCGCCATGAGTGCCAGACCGGACCGGCGGCGCTCGACCGCCAGGTGTGCCACTCCCCACAACATCGCCGCGCCCATGGTCAGGGCGATGCTCGCTCCCAGGCCGAATCCTCGTTCTCTCTCCGTCATGCCTGGTCAAACCCCCAATGTGTGCCCATCCAGGTCACCCTAGTAATGAGCAATGCGCTGTGATGGTGCGTCAGGGCGGGGTCCGGTCAATTCCCGGTCAAGACCAGCTTGAGATATAACGTGAATGTGGGCAAGCGACACGGTAGATACGGGTTCGACGCACCCTGGGCGCTGGCGGGTCTGCTCCTCGGAGTGATCATCCTGTCGGCGCTCACGGTGTTGTCGTTCGTGTACGACGTCCCCGAGGCGGGGGTCGCCTTCCTGCTCGGCGGCACCTACACGCTGGCCAGCGCGGGCAGCCACCTCTACACGACGCGGCGCGGCAAGCCGGCCGTCTGGGCGGCGGAGCTGGACCGCCTGGAGGGCGGCGAGCGCCTGCTGGATCTGGGCTGCGGGCGCGGCGCCGTCCTCACGCTGGCCGCACGGCGGCTGGACGAGGGCCACGCGACCGGCCTCGACCAGCGCTCCAAGGAAGCGCCGCGGGCCAGGGCGAACGCCGAGCGGGAGGGCGTCGCCGACCGGGTGTCGCTGGTGGTGGGCGACCTGCGTGACCTGCCGTTCGAGGACGGCGCGTTCGACGTGGTCGTCACCGACCAGGCCATCCACACCATCGCGCGCCCCGGCGGGCGCGAACAGGCCGTGCGCGAGGCGCTGCGGGTGTTGCGGCCCGGCGGGCTGATGTTGATCGCCGACCCGCACCACACCCGCGCGTACGAGGACACGCTGCGCTCGCTCGGCGTCGTCGACGTACGGCGGCGCGACGCCGGCTGGCGGTTCTGGTACGGCGGGCCGTGGTCCCGCACGGAGATCCTCGAGGCCAGAAGCCCCGCCGCATAGGGAAACGTTTGCCGTTCGCTCGCCGGGTATCGAGATGACCTTATGAGCGACGTGGAAACCGGCACCATCACCACGAAGGTGCCCGCGCGGCTGGACCGGCTGCCGTGGTCACGCTGGCACTGGATGATCGTCATCGGCCTGGGCACCGTGTGGATCCTCGACGGGCTCGAGGTCACCATCGTCGGCAACCTCTCCGCGCAGCTCGCCAAGCCGGGCAGCGGCCTGGACATCACCCAGGCGCAGGTGGCGGGCACGGCCGCGGCGCTCTACGTGGCGGGGGCCTGCTCGGGGGCGCTGTTCTTCGGCTGGCTGACCGACAGGTTCGGCAGGAAGAAGTTGTTCATCATCACGCTGCTGGTCTACCTGGCGGCGACGCTGCTGACCGCGTTCTCGTTCAGCGTGTGGTGGTTCTTCCTGTTCAGGTTCGTGACGGGCTTCGGCATCGGAGGCGAGTACGCCGCCATCAACTCGGCCATCGACGAGCTCATCCCGAGCCGGCACCGCGGCCGCATCGACATCATCATCAACGGCAGCTACTGGCTCGGCGCGGCCGGCGGGGCGCTGCTGACCGTGCCGCTGCTGAACGACCTCCCGGTGAACATCGGCTGGCGCGTCGCGTTCGGTCTCGGCGTGGTGCTGGGCCTGGCGATCCTGCTCGTCCGCCGGCACGTGCCGGAGAGCCCGCGCTGGCTGTTCATCCACGGCAGGGGCGACGAGGCGGAGAGGATCGTCGAGGACGTCGAGCACCAGGTCGGCGAGGAACTGCCGGAGCCGTCGCGGTCGATGACCATCCACCAGCGCAAGTCCATCGGGTTCGTCCGCATCGCGCACACCATGGTCGCGCTCTATCCCAGGCGGACCGTCCTCGGCCTGTCGCTCTTCGTCGGGCAGGCGTTCCTCTACAACGCCATCACCTTCGGGTACGCCCAGATCCTGTCCACCTTCTTCGGCATCACCACGAGCACCGGCTACTACTTCGCCGTGATCGCGGTCGGCAACTTCCTCGGCCCGTTGCTGCTCGGCCACCTCTTCGACACCGTGGGCCGAATTCCGATGATCTCGGCGACGTACATCGGGTCGGGGCTGCTGCTGCTCGGCACCGCCTGGCTGTTCGCCCAGGGGGCTCTCACCGCGGTGACGCTGACCGCCTGCTGGTCGGTGGTGCTCTTCGTGGCCTCGGCGGGGGCGAGTTCGGCGTACCTGACCGTCAGCGAGATCTTCCCGATGGAGACCAGGGCGATGGCGATCGCGTTCTTCTTCGCGGTCGGCACCGCCTGCGGCGGCATCGCCGGGCCACTGGTCTTCGCGAACCTGGTCGAGAGCGGCGTGCCGGGGGACACGGCGCTCGCGTTCGCCATCGGGGCCCTGGTGATGATCGCCGGAGGGTTGGTGGAGCTGTTCCTGGGAGTCAAGGCCGAGCGAAAGGGGCTGGAGGACATCGCGGCGCCGCTCTCCGCGGCCGAGGTGACCAAGGCCGCCTGATTTCCGCCCGCCGCCGATCCGTTTAGGCCGCGTAAAGCCGAATGAAATCGCTGTTCTGTAGAACGGTGGCCATGGTCGAAAACATCAAGAAAACCGTCAGCACACTCGGCGCCGTGGCCCTTCTGACCCTGGCAGCGGCAGCCGCCCCCGCCCAGGCGGCCTCGGCCGCCGACATCCCCGTCGACAGGTGCAAGAGAGGAAATTTCTGCATTTACGATCCCCCCAGGTACCCCCTCTGGCAGTACAGCGGGAACATCAGCTACACCCACACCTTCGACGGAGGGTCGTCGTGGATCAGGAACAACGGGTATAGAGTCGCCGGCGCCGACCACATCCGCTTCACCTACCACTATTTCGGCGAGGCGAAGAAGACCGGATGCCTGCATCCGCCGGGCGACGGCACGACGATCAAGAAATTCACCAAGAAGAAGAGCGTCAACATCAACTCGGTCACGTGGGTCGGCGCCTGCTGAGACCCCGCCGTGTCCGACCCGCAGTGGGGGGCGAAGCCCGGAGCCGTGATCGTCCTTCTTGTGCCTGACACCGTGTGAGGCGGTATGCCAGTATGTGCCGACTTCAGGGAGACATACCATGGCGATGGCTGAGCGGGTCGACGAGGTCCTCCGCGCGGGCAAGGCGCCCAACTTCCACGGTCTCGTGGTGATGCGGGGCGGGGAGGTCGTCCTCGAACGTTACGGAGCCGGGCCGGATCACCGGCTCGGCGAGGACCTGGGGCACGTCGTGTTCGACCGGGACACGCTGCACGACGTGCGATCGGTGTCCAAGAGCGTCGTGGGGCTGCTGTACGGGATCGCGCTGGGTGAAGGGCTGGTGCCGGAGCCCGGCGAGCGGCTGGTGCGGCAGTTCGCCGAATATCCGGATCTGGTGGCCGATCCGGAGCGGGCGCACCTCACCATCGAGCACGCGCTCACCATGACCCTCGGCCTCGAATGGAACGAGGACGCCCCCTACACGTCCCCGGCCAACAGCGAGATCGCCATGGAGTTGGCGCCCGACCGGTATCGCTACGTGCTGGAGCGGCCCGTCGTCGAGGAGGCCGGAAGGCGGTGGCTGTACTGCGGGGGCGCGACGGCGCTACTCGGGGGCGTCATCGCGCGCGGCACGGGCAGGCCGCTGGAGGAGTACGCCGAGACCGCGCTGTTCCGGCCGCTCGGCATCGGCGACTTCCACTGGTCCAAGGGCGACGACGGGCTGGCCATGGCCGCGGCCGGGCTGCGGTTGCGCCCGCTCGACCTGGCCGCCGTCGGCCGGCTGGTGCTCGACGGCGGCCGCGACATCGTGCCCGGCGGGTGGATCACGGAAATGCTCACGCCCCGGGTCGTGATCGAGGGCGAGTTCCGCTACGGCTACCAGTGGTACATCGGCACCGGCGAGCGCCGCCAGTACGAGGGCATCGGCAACGGCGGCCAGCGACTGCTCGCGGTGCCGGAGGAGGACCTGGTCGTGGCGGTGACGGCCGGCGAGTACGACCGGGACATGGTCAGCGCCACGACCGTGCTCGACGCCGTGCTCGGCAGGTGAGGGGGCAGGGAACGGGCATGACCCGCCGGGCTCAGCGGGGCAGGATGTCCCGGTCGAAGATGTCGATCGGGAGGTAGAGCGTCACCGTCGGGTTCGGGATCGTGACGATGCAGCTGATGCGGATCTCGACCTGGGCTGCGACGTTCAGCGCACGGCAGCGTCACTGCACCTGCACCGGACCACGGTGTACTACCGGCTCGGCCGCATCGCCATGATCCTCGACACGGACCTACGCGACGGATTGGTGCGCTCGCACCTCCACCTGGCACTGAAGGCCCGCCGGATCGGCCGGGGCCGCTCATCGATCATGAACTGACCTGGTCGGCGAGGTGGGTGACGGCTGTGCGGAAGGCGGAGACGGCCGCTCTGACCGCCGGGTGCCCGCCGTACCCTCGCCTGAAGGCCGCCAGCGTGCGGCGGCTGAGCGGCAGACGGGTGAGGGACACGTCAGGCGGCGGATCGATCGCCGCCAGGCGGGGCACGAGCGCCACCCCCTGGCCGGCCGCCACGAAGGCGAGCACGGTGTCGAAGTCGTCGATGTGGTGGCGCACCATCGGCTCGAACCCGGCCGCCTGGCATGCCCTGATCGCCATCGTGTGGCAGAGGGTGCCCGGTTTGTTGGTGATCCACGCGTCGGCGCGGGCGGCGGCGATCGAGGGGCGGTCGGTGAGGTAGATCGGCTCGCTGAACAGCGGCTCGGTCTCGATGGACGCGTCCGTGACCGGCGGCACGAAGTCGTATTCGTGCACGAGCGCCACGTCCAGCTCGCCCGCCCGCAGCGCGGCCGAGACGTCGGCCGGGTCGATCTCCGAGACCCTCGGCTCGAGACCCGGGTGGGCGCCGGTCAGGGCGGCGAGCGCGGGCGGCAGGAGCACGCGGGCCGCCGTGGGGAACGCGCCGACGCGCAGCGGCCCCGAGGGCCCGGCGCGGGCGGCGGCGAGCGCGGCCGACGCGCGTTCGAGCTGTTCGAGCACGGCCTGCGCGTGCTCGACGAGGAGGTGGCCCGCGGGCGTCAGCGTCACCGTGCGGCCCGTGCGTTCGAGCAGCGGCACGCCCGCCTCCCGCTCCAGCGCGGAGAGCTGCTGGGAGACGGCCGAGGGCGTGAACGTCACGGCCTGCGCCACCGCGGCGATCGTGCCGCGCCTGGCGAGCTCGCGGAGCAGGAGGAGCTTGCGCGGGTCGAGCATAAGTTGAGCTTAACCTCTGGCCAAGAAATCAGTGCTGGACCTAACGGGTTCGCGCGCGTCACCCTCGAAGCATGCTGAGAGGAATCCACGTACCGCTGATCACCCCGTTCACCTCCTCGGGAGAGGTGGCCGCGGACGCGGTCGAGAAGCTCGCGGGCCACGTGCTCGACCAGGGCGCGGCCGGCCTGGTCGCGCTGGGCACCACCGGAGAGGTGGCCGCGCTCGATCCGGAGGAGCGGGCGCTGGTGATCGACGTCTGCGCGCGGGTCTGCGCCGAGCGGCAGGCGCTGCTGACGGTGGGGGTGACGGGGAACGACACCCGATCGACGGCCGTGGCGCTGCGGCGCCTCCCGGAGGGGGTGGGGGCGGCGCTGGTGACCGTGCCGTACTTCCTGCGGCCGGGAGAGCGCGGCGTGGTCGCGCACTTCGAGGCGCTGGCGGAGGAGACGCCGGTGCCGCTGGTGATCTACCACATCCCCTACAGGACCGGGCAGGCGGTCGGGGCCGCCACGCTGCGCCGCCTGGGCGCTCATCCGATGATCGCCGGCGTGAAGTACGCGGCGGGCCTCGACCAGGACGCCGTGGCGCTGCTCGGGGACCCGCCCGGCGGGTTCGAGGTGCTCGGCGGCGACGACGCGTTCATCTCGCCGCTGCTGGCGCTGGGCGCGGCCGGCGGGATCCTGGCCTCAGCGCATCTGGAGACCGCGAGCTTCGCCGAGCTGGCCGGCGCCTGGCACGCCGGGGACGTCACCCGGGCCAGGACGCTCGGGCACCGGCTGGCCAAGCTCTCGGCGACGCTCTTCGCCGAGCCCAACCCCACCGTGCTCAAGGGCGTGCTGCACGCCCAGGGCATGATCCCGACCCCGGACGTGCGGTTGCCGCTCGTGCCCGCGAGCGCCGGCGCGGTGTCACAGGCTCGGCTCGTAGCGGTACATCCAGGCGAGTGATTCCTGGCTCGCGCTCTTCTTCAGGAAGACCGGCAACATCAGGTCGCGGAAGACCCGGGCGACCGGGCCCGCGGCCTTGCTGTTGCTGATCGTCCTCGAGTAGGCCACGACCCGCTCCACCCGGGGCCGCCGCGCGGCCTCGAAACGCTCGAACGCCTTCCTGTGGTCGCCGCTCTCGCGCAGGCACCGGGCCAGCACGATCGCGTCCTCGACGGCCAGCGAGGCGCCCTGGCCGGAGCTCGGCGAGGTCGCGTGCGCGGCGTCGCCGGTGAGCAGGGCCCGGCCGCGGTGCCACACGGACACCGGCGGCAGGTCGTGGACGGGCAGCCCCGGCCCGACGTCGGCGTGCCGGATCAGGTCGGCCGAGGCGTTCGCGTCGTGCTCGAACGCTTCGGCCAGCACCGGCTTCCAGTCGTCCGGGATGTCGCCGAGCTGCCTGGGCAGGTTCGCGAACCACCAGGTCTCGCCCGACTCGGCCACCGTGTAGCCGAAGAACGCGCGCTTGCCGAAGACCATGTTGTAAGTCCCGGGCTCGCCGGTGAGCCCGGAGTCCTCGACGATGCCGCCGAAGCTGTACAGGCCGCTGTAGCGGGGCCGCACGGCGCGCGGGTCGAGGATGTCGCGGGTGCGCGAGTGCAGGCCGTCGCACGCGATCAGCAGGTCGCCGGTGGCCTCCGTGCCGTCCGCGAACCTGGCCGTCACCTGGTCTCCCCGGTCGTCGTACGAGACCAGGCGCCTGCCGTACGAGATCGGGACGCCGCGCCGGGCGGCCTCGTCGCGGACGGCCCGGTAGAGGTCGGACCGCAGGATGGTGTGGCTCACCGTGCCGTCGTCGAGCCGCAGGCCGTTGGCCACCTCGCCGAGCCGTTTGCCGGAGCCGCTCCACATGACCATCCGGGGAGTGGGGATGGCCGACGACATCACCCTCGTGTGGGCGCCGAGCGTGCGCAGGGCGGCCAGGCCGTTGGAGGCGATGTTCAGGAACGAGCCCACGGTGTCGGCGCCCCGTTCGTACGCCTCGAAGATCTCGGCGTCGATGCCCACCTCGCGCAGGGCCATCGCGGTGGTGGGGCCGCCGATGCCGCACCCTACGATCAACGCTTTCACGGTGATATCCTTTCGTTCGGTCGAACGAAATATAGGCAGGAAGAAGATCTCGTGTCCAGAGATATTTCGGAGCAACGAAATGATTTGCTGGAGGCGCTCAGCACGGCGGGGCGGGAGAGCAGCAACGCCGCCGTGATGTACCACAGCGCCATGGGCGCGCGGTTGGGCCTCGGCATGACCGAAGAGAAGACCCTCGACCTGCTGCAACGCCTCGGGCCCCTGACCGCGGGGGAGCTCGCGCAGCACACAGGGCTGGCGCCGGCGACGGTCAGCGGGCTGGTCGACCGGCTGGAGTCCAGGTGGCTGGTGCGGCGGGTACGCGACACCAAGGACCGGCGCCGGGTCATCGTCGAGATCAACCCGGAGCAGCTGGCCGGGTTCGCGGAGCTGTTCGAGCCGTTCGTCGCGGCGCTGTCGCACCTGTACGAGCGGTACACCGACGACGAGCTGGCGCTGATCCTCGACTACCTGAAACGGTCGACGGCCCTGCAGCGGGAGGCCACGGAAGCGCTCACCGGATGACCTGGCGCCGCACGGGCCCGCCCCGAGCGGGCGCCGGTCAGCGTTCGGACTCCCTGATGGCCGTGCCGACGTCGCCGACACGGTCGGCCAGCAGCCCGATCGCGCCGACGGCCCTGGTCATCGGGTCGTCCTCGGCTCCCCCGAGCGCCTTGGCCCTGAGGTAGGCCGCCTTGATCGCCGCCCACCGTTCGGCCTGGGCGGGTGTCAGGCGGCCACGGAGCTCGGCCAGCTTGAGCAGGTTGGCCTCGGCGTCCGAGGTCAGGGTCTGGGCCTCGCCCAGATAGTGGTCGTCGATCAGCGCTTCGAGCTCGTCGTCGTTCATCGCGGGCACGATGCGCTCGGCCAGCTTGTTCATGTTCCGGTACGACCCCTGCAGCCGGTACGGCGGCTCGGTGCGGGCGGCGTCGGACTGGGCGGCCGAGGCGATGTAGGCCTGGTTGTTGGCCAGGACCACCTCCTGCACCCGCACCAGCTTGGCCAGCACGCTGAGGATCTGGTCGAGCTCCGGCTTGGTGTACGGGTGGCCGAGCTGGTCGGGCCGTACCGTCGTGTCGCCCCTGGCCAGCCGCACCAGCAGTTCCACGTCCGCGCGGTCGCGGCCGGCGAGCGGCGCGAGCACGGGGTTGGAGGTGAGGGCGTTGTCGATGTAGCTGAGCGCGAACAGGTGATCCTTGCCGGACAGCACGTCGCCCAGGTTCCACACGTCGGCCCGGTTGGCCAGCATGTCGGGGATGCGGAACCGCTGGCCCGACTCGGTGTACGGGTTGCCCGCCATGCACACGGCGAACCGCTTGCCGCGCAGGTCGTACGTGCGGGTGCGGCCGTTCCACACGCCCTCGATGCGGCGCTGGGCGTCGCAGAGCGAGATGAACTTCTGCAGCAGTTCCGGCGAGGTGTGCTGGATGTCGTCGAGGTAGAGCAGCGTGTTGTTGCCCGTCTCCAGCGCGAACGAGATCTTCTCCACCTCCTGCCTGGCCGTGGCGTCGGGCGCGTCGGCCGGGTCGAGCGAGGTGACGCCGTGGCCCAGCGCCGGGCCGTTGACCTTGACGAACACCAGGCCGAGCCGGCTGGCGACGTATTCCATGAGGGTGGTCTTGCCGTAGCCGGGCGGCGAGATGAGCAGCAGCAGGCCCATCTGGTCGGTGCGCCTGCCCGCGCCGGTCGCGCCGAGCTGCTTGGCCAGGTTGTCGCCGATCAGCGGGAGGTACACCTCGTCCAGCAGGCGGTTGCGGACGAAGGCGCTCATGACCTTGGGGCGGTACTCGTCCAGGCGCAGCCGCCGCCGTTCCGCCTCGACCAGCTCGCTCCTGCGGCGCTGGAAGGCGCGGTAGGCGGGCACCCGCTCCTGCCGGAACCGGCGCGCCCTGGTGAGCAGCTCGTCGAGCCTGATGTCCAGCCTGCGCCCGGCGACGCGGGGGTGGGATCCCAGCAGCCCGTTCACGGTCTCGGTCGTGGCGGCGCTCGAGTCGTGGCGGGGCAGGTCGCACAGCTGTACGGCGATGGCCTCGGTGACCTCGGGGCCATCGCGGAAGGCGGACATCCACGCCTGCGCGAGCTGGAGGCGTTCGGGCAGGGCGACCGCCTGGAGGTCCTCGTCGAACTCGCGCGCCTTGGCCGGGCCCAGCTCGTGGCGGAACGCGTCGAGCAGGTCACGCGCGCCCTTGCTGGTCACGAACCCGGCCGGGCCGCCGCCCAGCTCCTCGACGAGATATTCGCCGGCCAGGCCCGCGTCCGGCGCGGCGTCCGTACCGAGACCGGACATGAACTCCGCGATCGCGGCGCCCAGCTCGGCGGCCAGCGCGCCCAGGGCGGAGGTGTCGCCGAAGACCGTGCGCGCCCGCACCAGCGACAGCGCCCGGGTCGTCGATGTTTTACGTGAAACCTCGTCCAGCCCGAACGCCCAGAACAGCTGGGCGGCCGCGCGGACGTCGGCCGGGTAGCGCAGCAGCCCGGCTCCGTCGCGCAGCCGTACGAGCGCGTCCAGGATGATCGTGGCGTCGTGGTCGTGCACGCCCCGCTCGTAGCCCTCGTCGTACCGCGACTCGGCCGCCTGCCTGACCAGGTCGGCCAGGGGCGCGCCGGCCGTGACCGAGTCGAGCAGCGAGGCGGCCAGGTGCTCGGACCGGTAGACGTCGGGAGTTTCCGAGACCAGCAACTGGTCCCAGAAGGGCCGGGTGTCGGCGAACGACTCGGGTACGGGCGCGCGGTAGTCGGTGCCGGTGATCGCGAAGTACATGGAGGTGCGGTCGTCGTCGCGCTCCACGTGCGGCACCAGCGTCAGGTCGATCGGCTGGGTGTTGACGGCGAACCGGTGGTGGCCGAGTCGCAGGGTCTCGCCGCCGTCCGAGAACAGGTCCAGCCGGTCCCGCAGGGAACGCGCGGCCTCCTGCTGGGCCGACTTGATCCGCCCGTCCAGCTCCTCCGCGCGTACGGCGTCCCCCAGCGCGCGCAGCTCGCCGGCGACCGAGCGGATCTTGGCCACCATCGGGTCGGTCGCGAAGTAGGTGTTCACCTCGTCGAGCGACGACAACGAGCCGAGGCGGCGGGTGACGCTGGCGAGGACCCGCTCGGCGGAGGCGAAGATGCGGTCGGCGCGCCGGGCCAGCTCGTCCAGCTGCGCCTGCTTGCGGGACGAGAACGCCTCATAGACGTCGTCCCGCTTGGCCGACAGCTGCGCGGCGAAGTCGTCGAACTCGCCGAAGCGCGACTCCAGGTTCTCCAGCTGGAGCATCAGCCGGCCGAGCTGCTCGTCGCACTTCTCCGGGTTGTCGGCGATCGCCAGCGCACCCGTGATGGCCTGCCCCAGCAGGGCGAACTCGGCGGCGAACGCGGCCCGCCCCTCGGCCCCCAGCAGCTCGCGGCGGCGGCCGTCCAGCACGGCCCTGGCGCGGTTGACACCGCCGAGGACCTCGGCGATGCGGCCCAGGATGGAGGTGCGCACGGTGGCGTCGGCGATCTCCAGGGAGCCGACGACCTCCGTCACCACCTCCAGCCCTTCCGACTGCTCGGCCAGCCGGTCGGCGACGGGCTCGGCCTCGGCGGCCGTGGTGATCGCGGCGGCTTCGGCGGCCAGCTGCTCGACGGCGGCGTGGTAGGCGGTGAACGCGTCCGCGCCCTCCAGGAACGCGACCGCCCGCCGGCCCACCGAGTCCAGTTCCTCCGCCACCGACGTGGCCAGCGCGTCGAGCGCGGCCAGGTCGACGTAGCGGACCTCGCGCAGCGTCACCAGGTGGCCCTGGGCCCTGCGCAGCGTGGCCAGCAGGCTCACCCAGGCGTCGGCGGTGACCGGGTCGTCGGCCTGGGCACGGCGGACCAGGCGGGTGGTCTCCTCCGTCGCGGTGGCGAGCGTCTGCTCGGCCTGCCTGGTGAGCTGCTCGACGTTCTCGTACTCGTCGAGGACCTGCTCGGCGGTGGCGCGTACGTCGGAGAGCGGGCCGCGCAGGCCGTGGTCGCCGAGCCAGTGGTAGGAGTCGAACGCCCGCGTGCACGCGGCGATGAGCCCCTCGAACGTCCCGGCGGACGGCGCCATCTCCTCGACCATGCGGGACACCGACAGGCAGTCGGAGATGCCGCGCACCAGCTCGGCGTTGCCGATGCGCTCCAGCGGCCCGGTGCCGGCGGGCTGGGCGGCGGCGTAGGTGTCGGAGACGTACGGGGTCTGCCAGACCTGCATGGGGTGGACCCGGGTCGGCTCCTCGGAGGTGGCGCGGAAGACCACCATCGTGCCGTCCTCGAACAACGAGTATCCGTGGCAGACGATGGGCGTGGCCACCTCCTTCCTGATCACGTTGTACGGCAGCAGCAGCGAGCGCCCGTCGCCCCTGGCGTGGAAGACGTACAGGACGTCCTCGCCGTTGGGGGAGCGGACCATCCGCTCGAACTCCAGGTCGGTCACGTCCGTGTCGAACGTCTTGCTGACCCCGGTCGCCAGGTAGTAGCCGCCGGGGAAGATCAGTCCCTGGTCCTCGGGCAGCCGCTGGCAGGCCTGCCCGATGCCGTCGAGCCGCACGACGGATCTGGTGCGCACGTTGAAGACGAGGTGCCGCCAGTCGGTCTCCTTGTACGGCTTGATCCGCATGAGGATGAGGGGCCCGACCCGGGAGTACTCGACGTCGGCGTCGGCGAGGCTCTGCAGGGGTTCGGTGACCGGCTCGGAGTAGATGCCGGCGCCGGTCTCCGTGTTGTCCTCGATCTTGATGGTGAGGTCGCCGCCGACGGTCTCGACGAACACCTCGCCGTCGATGGAGATGTGCGGGTGGCGGCCGAGCACGTGGTCGTCGCGGGTGGTGGGGGTCCACTCGAAGTCGTGGGACGGGGGGAAGACGTGGTCACGCTCACCCCTGTTATCCAGATATTTCGGGGCTCCGCCGGTGCTGACTGCCCAGCGGAGCACCCGCAGATCCGCGGGACCCGTCTGGAACACCGCCAGCAGCTTGCCCTCCACCCGCCGCAGCTGCTGCAGCCGCGTCTCCTTGTAGTACCGGTAGAGCTCGGCGAAGTCCTTCCTGAACGCCGGATCCTCCAGCGCCTCCAGCTTGTCGGCGTCGAACCGGAAGGCGTCGCCGTCCCTGGAGAACCGGTGCACCGCGAACACGTCGGCCACCGTCGTCTCCGGCTTGAGCCCGATGAAGACGTTGTAGCCGAACAACATCACGTCACCCAGGGAGACGATGTCCCTGGGGACGCAGTTGTTCTCCGTACGGATCCGCTCGGTGCCCAGCAGGCGCAGCTCCGCGCCGCCGAACACGCGCAGCCGCTCCTGGTTGACCGCCTCGGCCTTCGCCGCGAGGGCCTCGGCCTGGGCCTGGAGCCGGTTCCTGAGGACTTCGTAGGTCCCCGCCTCCAGCTCAGGCCCGGCTTCGAGCGCAGTCACAGACGGTCAGCCCCTCGCCCCGGCGAGCGCGGCCACCGGCGAGTCGGCCACCCCCAGCCGGCGGGCCGTCTCCAGCAACTCGCCGAGCGCCGACGACTGCGGGCCGCCGTTGTTGATGAGCTGCATGAGCAGGGCGGACACGGTCAGGTTCTTCAGATCCTCGGTACGCACGCCCCTCACCACGTCGGCGAGGTCGGCCGCCAGGCTGGCCGTCCCGTTGACGTACGGCTCGGCCAGGGCGCCCGCGACCTGGGAGTGCCCGATGAACCCGTCGACCGCCTTGCCCGCGGTGATCGAGCCGACCACCTTGTCGAAGAACATCGTGTCGCCGCCGACGATGTCGATGTTGGCCTTGGCCAGCCCGGCGGCCAGGACGCTCGCCTGCGACTCGGCCACGTGCCGCGACACGTCGATGTGCTTGAGACGGATCTCCTTGTCGGCCTCCAGACGCAGGCGGTACTCCTCGTGCTCCCTGCTGGCCTCGTCGAGCGCGGCCATCGCGGCCGCCTTCTCGGTGAGACCCTCGGCCTCGGCCTTGAGCTTCTCGCCGACCGCGGCGGCGCCGGCCAGCGCCATCGCCTGCTCGCCCTCTGCCCGCGCCTTGAGCCGGTCGCCCTCGACCAGCGCCATGGCCCTGGCGCCGTCGGCCTCGGCGGCCAGCTTCTCCTTCAGCGCCAGCGCCTCGGCGCGGCCGATCTTCTCGATGGCGTCCGCGTCGCGCTCCTTGACCTGGACCTGCGCCAGGCCGTCGGCGGCGGACTCGGCCTGGATGCCCTCGGCCAGCCGGATCTTGGCCCGCGCGTCCAGATCGGCGGCCTGCTGCCTGGCCTCGGCCAGCACGAGCTCCTCTCGAGCCTTGAACTTGCTGGCGGCCTCCGCGGCCTCGGCGGCCTTGATGTCCTTGACCAGGTTCTCCTGCGCCTCGGCCTCGGCGGCGATGATCACCTGCTGGCGGGTGCGCTCGGCCTCCTCGACCACGCGCAGCCGCTTGATGCTCTCCTCCTGCTCGGCCACGGTCCTGTCGACCGCGATGCGCTCGCGGATGACCTCGGCGATCGAGCGCTTCTCGGTCTCGACCTCCTTGTCCTTCGCGATGCGGGACAGCTCGGTCTCACGCTCCTTGGCGATGACCTCGAGCAGGCGGTCCTTGTCGATCCGCTCGGTCTCGATGGCGATCACGCGCTCGCGGTTCTTCTCGGCGACCGCGATCTCGCGGTGCTGGTTCTCCCGCTGCACGCCGATCTGCTCGTCGGTCTTGATGCCGGCGGTCTGGGCGCGCAGCCGCTCCTCGGCCTGCACGCGGGCGATCTCCGCCTCCTCGCGGGCCTTGACGGTCTCGATCTCGCGGCGCTGCTTGAGCTCGGCGTCGGCCTGGCGGCGCTCCAGTTCGAGGATGGCCTCGCGGGCGTCCACGTTCTGGCGGGTGATCTCCTTCTCCTCGTTGCGCCGGAACTCGTTCGTCCGCACGTGCTCGAGGGCCGTCAGCTCGGTGATCTTGCGGATGCCCTGCGCGTCGAGGATGTTGCTCTTGTCGAGCTGGGCCAGGGAGGTCTGCTCCAGGTAGTCGATGGCGGCGTCTTCGAGGCTGTAGCCGTTGAGGTCCGTGCCGATGAGCCGGATGATCTCGTCGCGGAACTCGTCGCGCTTGGTGTAGAGGTCGACGAAGTCCAGGTGCTTGCCGGCCGTCTTCAGCGCTTCTGAGAACTTCGCGTTGAACAGCTCCTGCAGCGTCTGCTCGTCGCTGGCCCTGGCCGTGCCGATGGCCTGGGCGACCTTGATGACGTCTTCCGTGGTCTTGTTCACGCGTACGAAGAACGTGATCTTGATGTCGGCCCTGATGTTGTCGCGGCAGATCAGGCCCTCGCGACCGGTGCGGTGGATCTCGATCGTCTTCACCGAGATGTCCATGACCTCGGCCTTGTGGACGACGGGCAGGACGATCTTGCCGGTGAACGTCACGTCGACCTTGTTGATCTTGGAAACGATCAGTGCCTTGCCCTGTTCGACCTTACGGAAAAGGCGGCCGATGAGGACGAGCAGCCCGATGGCAATGATCGCGATAACCGCTATGAGTATGCCGAGTCCGGTAGAGATGACGTCCATCAATGCTCACTTTCATACGGCATGACCAAGAAGAATTCGCCGTCTTTGTCGTAGTCGAAGATGAGTGCGGTGGCGCCGCGGTCGAGGCGGTCCAGCCCGGTCGTGCGCACCTGCACGATCGCGGACGCGCCGTCCGCGGCGCTGACCTCGGCCTGGCCGAAGTCGGGCGTGGCCTCGCCGGTGCGGATCACGCACATCTGGCCGATGAAGTCCTTCCGCGAGGACCTGTCCCCTTCGCGGAAGAGCGGCCGCAGCGGAAGCAGCAGGCCACGGGCGGCGAACCAGCCGCCGGCCACGGCGACGACCGGCACGGCGAACAGCAGGTCGCCCCCCACCGTCTGGCTGCCGATCAAGCACAGCGTCCATGCCACCGCGATCAGCACCGAGAGCGTGATCCCTGCGGGAACTCCCCCGAGCCCCAGCCAGGCCGCGTCGTCGTCCACGTGGAACAGGCCGGTGATGACAGCCAGCCAATACCCCACGACCACGATGAGAAGGATGCTGAAAATGACAGTTGGAAAGCTGAATGCGGCGTCTGTGAACTCGGTCATCCCACCTAGGTGCCCCGTCCCCGTGTGTGTCCCTGTCGCACTATATCTAGATAAAGACCGAGTAAATGGAAAAGTTCCCATAACAGTATGTGACTTGACCTCAACTTCGCTTGAGGTAGCAGGCTCTGTCCCATGAGCGAACTGATGAGGGCCGCGGCCTTCGCCGAGCCCGGCGGTCCTGACGTGCTGAAGGTGATGGAGCTGCCCGCACCGCAGGCGGGCCAGGGAGAGGTACGGGTGCGGGTGCGGGCGGCCGGCGTACAGCCGTTCGACGCGGCCGTACGAGCGGGGTGGCTTCCTCCGTACATGTCGGACGTCGGCTACCCCCGTATCCCCGGCAACGAGTTCGCCGGCGTGGTGGACCAGGTGGGACCCGGCGTGACGGGGGTGGCGCCGGGCAGCGAGGTGCTCGGGTTCTCGCGGCTGCACGCCTACGCCGAGTACATCGTCGTGCCCGCCGCGGACGTGGCTCCCAAACCTGCGAAAGTGCCCTGGGAGGTGGCCGGCGGGATGACCGCGGGCGTGCAGACTGCCGAGCTGGCCCTCGACGGCCTGCGTGTCACGGCGGGCGAGACGCTGCTCGTGCACGGCGCGGCCGGATCGGTGGGCACCGCGGCCGTGCAGATCGCCAGGAGGCGCGGGGCCACCGTGATCGGCACCGCCCGCGAGGTCAACCACGACCATCTACGCGAACTCGGCGCCATCCCCGTCGCCTACGGGGAGGGGCTGTCCGGTCGGGTGCGCGAGCTCGCGCCCGGCGGGATCGACGCCGCCCTGGACGGGGCAGGAGGCCACGCGCTGGAGGTGTCGATCGAGCTGGTCGAA
Source organism: Nonomuraea sp. NPDC049378 (assembly GCF_055586745.1). Taxonomy (NCBI): domain Bacteria; kingdom Bacillati; phylum Actinomycetota; class Actinomycetes; order Streptosporangiales; family Streptosporangiaceae; genus Nonomuraea; species Nonomuraea sp. NPDC049378. The sequence continues at coordinate 57,815 of NZ_JBVJHP010000023.1, read as the reverse complement.
GACCGCAGCCGCATCGTCACGCTGGTCGAGCACGGCAAGGCCGCCGAGCTGGGAGTCCAGGTCGTCCAGGGGGAGCGCACGGCCGAACGGCTCGGGCGCTACGCCGCGCTGTACGCCGCGGGCGAGTTCGCGTTCCCGGTGCGGCGGGCGTACCGGCTGGAGGAGGCCGCGGACGCCCACCGGGAGATCGAGACCGGCCACGGCCGCGGGAAGGTCGTGCTGACCCTGTGAGTCACCGCCGGTGCCGTACGGCCTCGGCCACCGCGAGCTGGATGCGCATCCACTCGCTCTCGGCATGGGTGCCGTCCTCGACCTCCCAGAGGAAGTTCTGCAGCACCCGGCCCAGGGTCCAGCCCGCCGCGCGCCGGGGGTCGAGCCCGAGCCGGTCGACCATCAGGTCGAAGCGCCTGAGCACCGTCCGCGTCACGTCACCCGACGCGACCACGTCGTCCCACCGGTTGTCCAGGGCGGGCATCAGGTCGAACCCGGGGTCGCCGGCCAGCGGCTTGGGATCGATGCTCAGCCACGGCTCCCGCCCGGCCGCCAGCACGTTGTCGTAGTGCAGGTCCCAGTGCAGCAGGCGGTCGCCGGGCTCGTGGACGAGCTCGGCGACCGCCGAGGCGCACCACGTCATCCAGTGGCGGTGGTGCTCGTCCGTCAGCCGCGTGAGCGCCTTGTCCACGTCGTCGAGCATGGCCTGCGCGATGTCGCCCAGCCGGCGCATCCCCGCGGGGGCGGGATGGGCCACCAGACGGGCCAGCAGGTCGGTGAGGATGCCCAGCGCCTCAATGTCGTCCGGCACCGCGGACAACGACCGGTCGGCCTCCAGCCGTTCGAGCAGCATGGTGCCGGTCGCCGGGTCGGATTCGAGCAGCAACACCGACGCGTCGCCCGCCCACGCGGCCAGCCCCATGGCTTCGGTGGCGTTCTCGTCGGTGACGGGCTGCAGCTTGAGGGCTGCCTTCGTGCCGTCGTCACGGACGACGGGCAGCACGAGCGACACCACGCCGTGCCTGGGCCCGCCGTCGAGCCGCAGCCGCCACTCCTCCAGGTAACGATCGGCGAGCGCGGGCAGCCCGGCCGACCAGGCACGCCCGGCCTCCCCGTCGTACTTCACATGAGAGGCGGTCAGCGCCTCCGGCACCGTGATCCGCATCGGCTCAGTAGTGCCAGGGGAACGGCGACCAGTCGGGCTCGCGCTTCTGCAGGAACGAGTCGCGCCCCTCGGCCGCCTCGTCCGTCATGTAGGCCAGCCGCGTGGCCTCGCCGGCGAACACCTGCTGCCCCACCATGCCGTCGTCGATCGCGTTGAAGGCGAACTTGAGCATCCGCTGCGCCGTCGGCGACTTTCCGTTGATCTTCCGGCCCCACTCCAGGGCCGTGGCCTCCAGCTCGGCGTGCGGGACCACGGCGTTGACCATGCCCATGCGGTGGGCGTCGGCCGCGGAGTAGGTGTCGCCGAGGAAGAAGATCTCGCGGGCGAACTTCTGTCCGACCTGCCTCGCGAGGTAGGCCGAGCCGAATCCGCCGTCGAAGCTGGCCACGTCGGCGTCGGTCTGCTTGAACCGGGCGTGCTCCGCGCTGGCCAGTGTGAGATCGGCCACAACGTGCAGGCTGTGGCCGCCGCCCGCGGCCCAGCCGGGCACCACGCAGATCACGACCTTGGGCATGAAGCGGATCAGCCGCTGCACCTCGAGGATGTGCAGGCGCCCGGTGGCCGGCGTGCCGTCGGCGTACTGGTAGCCGTCCTTGCCCCTGATGCGCTGGTCGCCGCCCGAGCAGAAGGCCCAGCCGCCGTCCTTGGGCGACGGGCCGTTGCCGGTGAGCAGCACGCAGCCGACGTCGGTGGTCTGCCGGGCGTGATCGAGCGCGCGGTAGAGCTCGTCGACCGTCTGCGGGCGGAAGGCGTTGCGCACGTCGGGGCGGTCGAACGCGATGCGCACGGTGCCCTGGTCGACGGCTCGGTGGTAGGTGATGTCGGTGAACTCGAATCCCTCGACCGCCTGCCACGCCTTGGGATCGAACAGCTCGGAGACCATGCCCGCAGCCTAACGGATCTGTCCTTTCCGCCCGCCTTGTCGATCCCGGGCCGGCTAGGTGACCTCGGCTCTCAGCTCCGCGAGGAGCTCGCCCTGGTCGGCCAGCATGTCGGTGAGGATGCGCCGGGCGGCGCCGAGCAGGTCGGCGAGCTCTGGAGTGGCCAGGGTGTAGACCACCGTGCTGCCTTCGCGGATGGCGCTCACGATCCCCGCCCGGCGCAGGACAGCGAGCTGTTGTGAGAGGCTCGAAGCCTCGATGTCGATCTGGGCCAGCAGGTCCCTGACGGGAAGTGGCCCTTCCTGGAGCAGCTCCAACACTCGGATGCGAGCGGGGTGGCCGAGCGTTCGGAAGAAGTCGGCCTTGGCCTGATGGACCTCCACGTGCATGTTGCCAGAGTAATCGAGTTCAGTTGCATAATTCTTCAAGTCGTAACGTTGTTGGATAGCATGGCAGCGGGGACGAGGGAGAGTAGCCATGGGCCGAGGTAGAGCCAAGGCGAAGCAGACGAAGGTCGCTCGCCAGCTGAAGTACACCAACCATCACATCGACTACGACCGGCTCCGCGAGGAGCTGGGCGCCGACCCGCGACGCGAGGACTCTCCTACTCCGTCCGAGCAGGAGTCCGAGCGCGGGCGATGACCCGGGTCAGCCGCGCGGGTGCGAGCGTCACGTTCGCCAGCCGCCTGGCCTCCGGCGCCTGATCGGGCGCCGCGAGTTCCAGGCGGCGCAGCACCTCCCGGATGATGACGCGCATCTCCAGGAGCGCCAGCTGCGCTCCGACGCAGAAGCGCCGCCCGCCGCCGAAGGGCATCCAGCCCCTGTTCTGGTGCCCCGCCAGGAAACGTTCCGGGCGAAACGCCCCGGGCTCGGCGAAGGCGGCGGGATCGCGGTGCACGAGCGGGATGTACGGTCCCGCGTACCACCCGGCCGGGATCTCGTAGTCGCCCAGCCGCAGGGGTGAGTCGAGCAGCCGTGGCGCCTCATAGACGACGGGCCGGACGCGCAGCACCTCCTTGACCACCGCGTCGAGGTAGGGCTCGTCGTCCGGCAGGCGTTCCAGCACCTCGGGCATCCGCAGGATCCGCTCGAACGCCCAGGCCAGGCCGGTCGCGGTCGTCTCATGACCGGCGATCAGCATGGTGATCAGCTCGTCGCGGATCTCCTGGTCGTCCAGCCCGGTGTCCAGCAGCCGGCCGAGCACGTCGGTGCCGCCGGAAGTGCCGCGCCGGCGGCCGATCTCGTCGAACAGGATCGTGTCCACGGCGGCGCGCAGCCGCAGGAAGCGCGCGTACGGCGTGATCGGCACCCGTGCGGCGGGGCCGCGCAACCGGTCGGGCAGCATCGCCACCTGCATGGAGCCGCCGGTCTGGATCAGCGCCGGCAGCAGCGCCCGCAGCCTGCCGACGCGCTCGGCGTCCCTGATCCCGAAGATCAGCCGGATGATGATCTCCAGCGTGATCTCCTGCATGCGATCGCGCAGCGCGAAGGGCCTGCCCAGCGGCCACGTCGCGATCTTCTCCGCCGCGATCGCGGCGATGTCGTCGTGGTAGCCGGCGACCTGCCTGGCGCGGAGCGGCGGGTTGAGCGTCTTGCGGTGCCGCCACCACGGGTCCCCGTCCAGCGTGAGCACGGAATGCTCGCCGACCAGATGTGCGAGGAAGTCGCGGCGCGCCGCGCCGGCGTGCCCGCCGCCCTGGTCGGTCCGGTAGACCTGCTCGGCCAGCTCCGCGGTGGTCACGTAGACCTCCGGGGGGAAGCCGGCGTAGCGAACCGTGAAGATCGGGCCGTACCTGCGGTGATAGGCCTCGAACGCGCTCGGCGCCGCGGCCATGAAACGCGCGGTCTGCGCCAGCGCGGGAACTCCCGGTCCCGGAGGGATCACTGTCCGTCCTCCATCTAGATATACGTACGTCATATACGGACGTATATCTGGATACCATGGATCGCGTGGCGCGAACAGAGGCCGGTGGATACCGGGAGAGACTGCTGGCGGGAGCCGTGAGCTGCCTGCAGGAGAAGGGCTACGCCCGCACGACCGCACGAGACCTGGTCGCCGCCTCCGGCACCAACCTGGCCTCCATCGGCTACCACTTCGGCGGCAAGGACGCGCTGCTCAACGAGGCCATCGCCGAGATCTTCGAGCAGTGGACGGAGCGGGTCGAGCGATCCATGTTCGGCACCGAGCCCGGCACCGGCAGGGAGATGCTCGAACGCGCCATGAGGGAGCTGATCGACGTCTTCGAGGAGCTCGGGCCGCAGCTCGTGCTCCTCGTCGAGGGCTATCCCGCGGCGCTGCGCGAGCCCGTGCTGCGGGAGAAGCTGGCCCAGGCCTACGCCCGCGCCCGCACCGCCGGGGTCGGCATGCTGCGCAGGGCCGCCGGCGAGCTCGGGGTCGAGCTGCCGATGAACCCCGAGGTGTTCGTGTCGGTGGTGGTGGCGATCGCCGACGGGCTGATGCTCCAGTGGCTGCTCGACCCGTCGGCCACCCCCGACGCCCGCCAGGTCGTCGACGCCCTCGCCGCGCTCTCCGCCATCATCGCCTGACGCCCGCGCCGTCCGTGCCTGTGGCGCTCGGACGGCGCGGGAGCCGTGTGTGGCGCGGATCGCTCCACCGCTTGGGGGGCGCCGGCCAGCCCGCCTTGGCCTGGCCGGCCTTGACGTCCCGAACAACCCGTTCCGGGGCCAGGGCCCGGGATGACCTGCTGGCCCGGTTGTACCGCATAAGGACGGTTAGAGGACGGTTCGAGGACCGGCGTGGCTAGCGTGTGCTGACGGTTCGTTCTGGCCGGTGGCCGCAGGCAACAGGCCGAAGCGCGTTGCCAGGGCGCACACGCACTCATGGTGATCTTGGAGGACGAATGAAGAAGGAAATGCCCGAAGAGGTACGACCGGAGGCCGAGGGCGAGAAGCTCGAGCTGCGCATCCGCCGGCTCGAGAAGCTTGAGACCACGATCTGGCGTGACATCAGCGGCGGCTGAATCTGAGCGCTACGGGAGCCGACCGGAATTGTCCGGCCGGCTCCCTCGTCTCCGTAACGCCGAAGAAAGGACGTCACGATGCGGATGCCAGCGATCAAACAGGTTCACCGGCCGATGGCGCTGCCCGGCAACCGGATTCTCATCGGGACCAAGCAGTTCGGCGTGGGCGCGGAGATACAGGATCATGCGGATGGCCGGATCGAGCGGCTACTCGCTCTGATGGACGGCACGAGAACCGTCGAGGAGATCATCGACGAGTTCACCGCGGCGTTTCCCTCCATGGATCGGCAGAGCGTCGGCGACGTCATCAACTCCGTCATCGACGGCGGCTTCGCAGAGGAGGCCGACGCGCCGTTGCCGGCCAACCTCACCGTCGAGGAAGCGGCGCGCTACAGGACGGCCCGCGACTTCTTCTCCTGGATCGATCTCGTCCCGCGCGAGTCGCCGTACGCGGTGCAGTCCGCCATCAAGGAAGCGGAAATCGCCCTGCTCGGCGTCGGCGGCACGGGGTCGGCGGTGGCTTCCGGGCTGGTCGCGGGCGGTGTCGGAGCGCTGCATCTCGCCGACTACGACCTGATCGAGGAGTCCAACCTCACCCGCCAGCTGCTCTACTCCGAGAGCGACATCGGCCGCTCCAAGGTGGACACCGCGGTCGCCTCCCTAGCCTCGATGAACCGGCTGGTCGAAGTCACGGGAAGCGACGTGAAGGCGACCGGCCCCGACGACATCGCCGAGCTGATGACAGGCCGCGACGTGTTCGTGCTCTGCGCCGACAAGCCGTTCCCCGACATCATGCGGTGGACCAACGTGGCCGCGCTCCGGACAGGCACGCCGTGGTTCTTCAGCTTGTACGCAGGACCGATGGCCGTGGTCGGCTCCTTCCACCCCGGCGAGACCGGCTGCTGGACGTGCCTGGACCGCAGCGAGGCGCAGCGTGAGCACAAACGGGACGGCCGTTCTCTGATGCGGGAGGACCAGCCCAACGCGGTGGTCGCTGCCAGCGCCAATATCGGCGGGCACCTCTGCGCCCTTGACGTGCTGTATCACCTCGGTGGGCTGCCCCGCCAAACCCGTGGGCAGGTTTTCCACTGGAACTACGCTCGCTGGGACCACTCCTACGCCATCGAAGTCCCTTTCGACGCGGATTGCCCTGACTGCGGGTCGGCGAGGTGACACCGGCGGCCGCCGTCGGTGATCGGAGCGTCGTCGGACTGCATCCCCTGCTTGTCCGGCCCGATGACGACGACCCTCAGTACATCGTGGCCGGACGGCCCGAGATCGGTGAGTTCGCCGAGATGCCCGCCCTGTGTGGTGAGATCATCCGGTTGCTCGGCGACGGGTTGACGGTCGCCGCCGTGGAGGAGGAGATCGCCAGGAGACACGGGGTCGGCGTGGGCGTGGCCGGCGTCGTGGACACCATGCGGGAGATGGGATTCGTCGCGTCGATCGACGGGCAGCCGCTGCCCGACCCGGCGCAGGGTGCGCCACGCCCTCATCTTGGCTCGCTCTCCCGGACGAGCGTGTCCTGGCTGTTCAGCAGGCCGGTCGTGCTGCTGTGGTGGGCGATCGTCGCCGCGGCCGTGCTCACCCTGCTCACCCGTCCTGATGTGTTCCCCGGCTACGAGGACTTCTTCTGGAACGAGCACGTGGGATTCGTGGTGCTGGTCAACACCGCGATGTTCTCGGTCGTCGTCACCGTCCACGAGCTCATGCATCTTTTCGCGGCGCGCTCGCTCGACGCGCCGGCGCGCATCAGCTTCGGCACCCGGCTGCACCATCTGGTCATGCAGACGGACGTCACGGCGATCTGGGGCGTGCCGCGGCGGGCGCGCTACCGCGTGTACCTCGCCGGCATGGCGTGGGACGTCCTGCTCATCGCCGCGCTGGTCCTGCTCCTCGCGCACGCCCCGCCACCCGAGCCGGTGGCCGCCCTGCTGCGCGCGCTCATGCTGGCCGTGCTGCTGAGCGTCGCCCTCCAGGCGCACGTGTACATGCGATCGGACCTGTATTTCGTGCTGCGCGATCTGCTCCGCTGCCGCAACCTGTTCGACCAGGGGTTGGCGTACGCGCGGTACCTGCTTGCGCGGGCCGTGTCCGCGGTGCGGGGGAGAGGCCGCCCGGCGGACCCGTCGACCGTCCTGCCCCCTCACGAGCGGCGGGCAACCCGGCTGTACAGCGTCTTCCTCGCCGGGGGCGCCGGCGTGGCTCTGGCCATGTACGCGTTCTACGGTGTACCGATCGTGGTCTCCTCGCTTGTGCGGGCGGTCACGGCGCTCGCCGCCGGTTTCCAGGGCGGTCCTCTGCTGACGGCGGTGGACGCGGCCTTGTTCCTCCTCGTCGAGGGCGGCCTGCAACTGTTGTACGTGGTGACGTTCCTTCGCAGTCACCGGCACTGGTTCCGGCGGCCCGCGCGGACCGGCTAGCGTGGCGTGACGATCAGGCGGCGCAGGAGTCGTGGGTCGCGTCGAAGCCCTTGATCGCCTCGTGGTCGTCGACGCGCAGCGGCTTGACCCCCTTCCAGTCGTCGCCGATCACCAGCACCAGCCGGTTGGTCTCGGCGGCGGGCACGTGCCTGGGCGCGGCCGTCACGAGGTCGCGGGCGAGGGTGGGCACGCGGGTCTCGCCGTTCGGGCCGTAGAGGATCGTGGTCCTCGTCTGCGGCTTGCGGGCCGTGTCGCCGATCTTGGCGATGTGGTAGCCGCGCTGTTCGAGGGAGGCGGCCACCTCACGGGCCAGCCCGCTGCGCCAGGTGCCGTTGCGGAGCTCGACCTGCACCTTCGACCGGGCGACCTTGGCCTGGCCGCCCTTGACGCCCTCCACGCTCTGGTCTCTGGCCACCACCCGGAACAAGCTGTCGGCCTGGGGCTGCACCCACTCGACCCGGCCCGGCTGGGTGACGGAGTAGTGCCACGGCGTGGTGATGAAACGGATGCGCCCGGCGTCCAGCCCGCGCAGGCTGAGCGCGAGATCCTTCATGACGGACGGGGTCAGGCCGCGGTCCGTCGTCACCGCCCTGGTGCCGGCGTCGAGGACGGCGAACAACCTGGCCGGGTCGGCCAGCGTCTCGCCGCTCATCACCTTCTTGACCATCGAGGCGATGAACATCTGCTGCCGCTGGATCCGCCCGATGTCGGAGCCGTCACCCATGCTGTAGCGGGCGCGCACGTAGCCGAGCGCCTGCTCGCCGTTGAGGGTCTGCCGGCCCGCGGGCAGGTGCAGCAGGGCCTTCTTGTCGCGCACGGGCTCGGGCAGGCACACCTCCACGCCGCCGACGGCGTCGACCAGGCTCTTGAAGCCGGAGAAGTCGACCTTCACGAAGTGGTCGATGTGGATGCGGGTGAGCGCCTCGATCGTCTTCCAGGTGCAGCCGATGCCGCCGGAGTTGAACGACTCGTTGATCATGCCGAGGTGCGGCCGCTGCCCCGGCAGGTCGCCGGTGGCCCGGCAGGCGGGCAGCTGCACGAGCGAGTCGCGCGGGAAGCTGACGACCATCGCATGGTCGCGCCGGGACGACACGTGGACCAGCATGATGGTGTCGGTGCGCTCACCCGCGACGCGGCCGTATTTCGCGTTGGCGCCGTCGCGCTGGTCCGAGCCGACGACCAGGATGTTGAGCGCGGTGCCGGCCACCTTGGCCGGCCGGGCGGTGCCGAGGTCGTCGGCGGTCACGTCGACGTGCTTGACGTTGCCGGTCAGCCTGGCCCAGACGCCCACGACCACGCCGACCACCAGCAGGACGACCGCCGCGGTGATGGCGATCGCCCCGCGCAGCCAGGGACGGCGCCGCCGGCGGTGCGATCGTTTGCTCCGGTGGGAGGGCGGCACATCGCTCACGTGACTCCAGAGGGACGGGGCCGAGGGGCGCCGCCCATGGCCAAGAACCTCGCCGTTCAGATCTCGGCCGGTTGGACGTGCCTGAGTGTACTCAGACGAACACGCTCCGGGGCTCAGTCGGGAACGTTCCTTCGCGGGGTCACCAGCCCCGACTCGTAGGCGAACACCACGAGCTGGGCGCGGTCGCGGGCGCGCAACTTGGTCATCGCCCTGCTGACGTGCGTCTTGGCGGTGGTCGGGCTGATCACCATGTGGGCGGCGATCTCGTCGTTGGACAGGCCGCGGGCCACCAGGGCGGTCACCTCGCGCTCGCGGTTGGTGAGCGCGCCGAGGCCCTCCGGCCGCGGCTCGGGGCGGCGGGCGACGTACTCGCCGATCAGCCGGCGGGTGATGGCGGGGGAGAGCAGGGCGTCGCCGCGGGCCGCCACCCTGACACCCTGCAGCAGGTCGACGGGCTCGGTGTCCTTGACCAGGAAGCCGCCGGCGCCCGCCCTGAGCGCGTCGTAGACGTACTCGTCGAGGCCGTAGTTGGTGAGGATCACGACGTGGACGTCGCTCAGCCGCTCGTCGGAGGCGATCTGGCGGGTCGCCTCGATGCCGTCCATGACCGGCATCTGGATGTCGACGAGCGCGACGTCCGGCCGGTGCTCCAGGGCCAGGGCCACGGCCTGCCGGCCGTCTGCGGCCTCGGCCACCACCTCGATGTCGTCCTCCGCCTCCAGCAGGGCCCGGAAGCCGCCCCTGATGAGCGCCTGGTCGTCCACGAGCAGCACGCGGATCACGATGGTTCCCCCAGCGGTAGTTCTGCGCGTACGGTGAATCCGCCCTCGGGGCGCGGGCCTGCCCGCAGCCGGCCGCCGAGCGCCGTGACGCGCTCGCGCATGCCGCGCAGCCCCACGCCGGGCGTGGGCGGCGTGCCGGGGCCGGCCGTGCCGTCGTCGTCCACCTGCACGACCAGCTCGCCGCCGCCGTAGTCGATGCGCACCGCCGCCGCGGCCCCGCCCGCGTGCCGTGAGACGTTCGTCAGCGCCTCCTGCACGATCCGGTACGCCGCCCTGTCGACCTCGCGGGGCAGCTCGTGCCGCTCGCCGGAGATCGTCACCGTGGTGCGCAGGCCGGTCGAGCGGGCCCGCTCCACCAGGTCTCCGAGCCGGTCGAGGCCGCTGGCCGCGGGCTCGCCGCCGGCGTCGCGCAACACTTCCAGCGTGGCGCGCAGCTCGCGCATGGCGTCGCCGCCCGCCTCCTGGATGGCCAGCAGCGCCGCGGGCACCTCCTCGCCCCGCTTGCGCGCCAGGTGGATGGCCACGCCCGCCTGCACCTTGATGATCGAGATGCTGTGGGTGAGCGAGTCGTGCAGCTCTCTGGCGATGCGCAGCCGCTCCTCGCTCGCGCGGCGGAGCGCGGCCTCCTCGCGGGTCCGCTCGGCCTCGGCGGCGCGCTCTTCCACCTGCTTCAGGTACGCCTGCCGGTGCCTGGCCACGGTCGCCGCCACCCCGGCCGCCAGGAACCAGCCGAGCAGCAGCGTCGTCGACTGGGTGATGGCCTGGGCGTCCTGCGGGGCGGCGGTGGCCAGGTTCGCAGCCAGGTCGACGCCCAGGTAGAGCGCGCCGGCCAGCGCCGCGAGCAGCCGGTGGCCGGCCCTGACCGCGCCGAAGACCGACACGAGCACGGGGAAGGCGGCCGACGGCCCCGGGTCGGCGTACTCGGAGAAGACGAGCATGCAGACCGTGGTCAGGGGCAGCGCGACCAGCGGCGCGCGGCGCCAGGCGACCAGCGCCAGCGAGCCGGCCAGGACCGCGGCCAGTCCGAGCGCGCCGGTGCCGGGGGCGACCAGCGCGGTGGGCGTCAGGATGGCGGCCACGGTCACGGCGAGCGCGCCGTCCATGGCCATGGGGCGCCATCGGGGCACAGAGCTCACTCCTGCACAGTAGGGCGTCGCCGCGGCCGGTTCGTCGGCGCCTGGTCGCACTTCGACGCTACTGCCGGGGAAGTAGGGGCGTCGATCCTGCTTCCCGGGGCGTAGCCGCAGGAGTCTCCGCAGCCACGACGACCGATGACCGGCCGGATACCACCATGGGGTGTCATGGATCCCATCAGAGACAGGAGCTGATGATGGCCGGCTCGTTCCGTTACGTCACCCCGGTGGAGCCGAAGGGCGCCACCGGGCGGGTGGGTGAGGTCTACGCGCAGCTCGCGGAGGACTTCGGCATGGCCCGCATGGCGGTGTTCCTGACGTTGTCGCCGTCTCCGGAGGTGCTCGCCGCGACCTGGGCCCTGCTGCGCGAGTCGCTGCTCGCGGGCGACGCGCCGAGGACCGCCAAGGAGGTTGTGGCGCTGGGGGTGTCGCTGGCCAACCGATGCCCGTTCTGCGTGGCCGCGCACACGACCCTGCTGCACGCGACCGGCGACCACCACCTCGCTGAGACCGTCGCCGCCGGTGGCACGCCCCGCGATCCCGAACTCGCCGGACTGCTGGCCTGGACCAGGAGCCGGGGCCCGGGGCCCTTCCCCGTCGTGCTCGCGCACGAGTACATCGGCACCGCGCTGACGTTCCACTTCGTCAACCGCATCGCCTCGGCGCTGCTCACCGAGAACCTGCTGCCCGCGAATCTGCAGAGGTCGCGCCTGGTGCGGAGCATGGGCGGCCGGATGATGTCCGGCGCGGTGCGCCGCACGCCGGCCGCGGGCGGAGGCCTGCCGCTGGTGGCGGACCTGCCCGTGGGGCCCGAGCCGGCCTGGGCGGCGGGCACGCCCGTCGGCGCCGCGTACGCCGCGCTGCGCGCCGCGGCGCAGGCGGGCGGCGAGCTGCTCGGGCCGGCCGCCCGCTCCGCCGTGACCCGGGCCGTCGCCGCCTGGGACGGCGAACATCCGCCGATGGGCGGCGCCTGGCTGGCCGGGCCGCTGGCCGGTCTTCCCGCCGGGGAACGGGCCGGGGCCAGGCTCGCGCTGCTCGTCGCGCTCGCGCCGTACCGGGTGACCGACGCCGACGTCGCCGCCTGGCGCGGTTCGGCGACGGACGAGGACCTGGTACGGCTCTGCGCGTTCGGCGCCATGACGGCCACGGAACGCGCCGAGGCCCTCATCACCGTCACACCCGCACTCAGGGAGGGTCGTTGACCGCGTCCCGCACCCTCGCCGTTCGGGGCCGGCGGGACTGGAAGGCGACCGGACTCGGCCGTCGCGTGATCAGGGTGGCAGGCGGTCCGAGCGCGGCCAGACATAGTCGAGGTCGTCGGGCTCCTCGTCGCCGAAGACGGGCCGGTAGAAGCCCGGGTCCTTGCGCAGGAGCGCGGAGCGGTGGCTGAGGTGCAGCGACGGGTCGCCCAGCCAGGGCGGCAACTCGCCCGCCGCGCCGAGCTCGTCCTGCCCGCGTACGGTCGTCGTGCCGCGGGACCGGGCCAGGTCGTCCTGGATGGTGGCCGCGCAGGTGTCGGACCGGCCGAGGGCGCACCAGCGCGCGCACACCTCGAGGCCGTACCTGACGAGCGCCTCCTCGTAGCCGGCCCACATCTTCACGACCGGGTGGTGGCGCCAGCCGTAGCCGGGGACGGTGAGGGCGCGCAGGACCTGGAGCGCCTCCACGCGCTGCTTGCCGAGCCGGAGCGGGTCGAGGACCGCCGCTGTCGCGGAGAAGTCCGCATAAGGCAGGAACGTTTGCATCTATACCCCCGCTGACGTGCGCCTTCTCGCGGATGGTATGGACCGTCCGGCGGGCGGCGCGCACAATCGGGGCATGGGAGACGCGTATGTCGGCGCCAGCACGCCGCGACGGGAAGACGCCAGGCTGCTCACCGGAAGAGGAAAGTACGTCGGCGCGGTTCGTCTGCCCGGCATGGCCCACGCCCACGTGATCCGCAGCCCCATCGCCCACGGCAGGCTGCTCGGCTGCGACGCCAAGGCGGCCTGGGCGGCCGACGACGTGCTCGACATCATCACCCCCGCCGACGCCCCCGATCTTCGTCTTCCCTGCGTGAGCCTGTCGCCCGGCCAGCGCCTCCTGTCCTACGGGGCGCTGGACGACACGATCCGATACGCGGGACAACCCCTCGCCGTCGTCGTCGCCCGCACCGCGGAAGCCGCCAGGGACGCCGCCGACCTCATCGAACTGGAGCTGGACGAGCTGCCCGCGACGGTCGGGATCGAACATGCCCTGGAGGACCCCGCACCTCTGCTCTACCCCGACTGGGGCACCAACCTCTTCACCGACTTCACGCTCGGCGACGCCGACTGCGCCGCCGCCGTCGAGCAGGCCGAGCACGTCGTCGAGATGACCTTCAGGATGGGCCGCCTCTCGCCGTACCCGCTCGAACCGCGTGGCGTGGTCGCGGTGTACGCCGACGACGAGCTGACCGTGCACACCTCGTCCCAGGCTCCGCACCACGTGCGCGAGCACCTGGCGGACGCGTTCGGGCTCACGCACGATCGGGTGCGCGTCGTCAGCGGCGACACGGGCGGCGGGTTCGGCGGCAAGGAGCACGTCTACCCCGACGAGGCGATCGTCTGCCTGGCCGCGATGCGCCTGGGCCGCCCCGTGAGCTGGTCGGAGACGCCGGGCGACCGGGTGCTCGCCACCCTGCCCGCGCGGGCGGCCGTGCACCGGGGGCGGCTGGCGCTCGACGGCGACGGGCGGTTCGTGGCCCTTTATGTCGACGTGCTCGGCGACATCGGCGCGCACCCGTCGAACGTCGGCGCCTCGACGTTCGCGGTGACGGCCACGACGCTGCCGGGCCCGTACCGGTTCGACCGGGCCGCGGTGCGCGTGCGCGGCGTCGTCACCAACACCACGCCGACCGGCTCCTACCGCGGCTTCGGCCAGCCGGAGGGCACCCTCACCAGGGAACGCCTGATCGACGAGGCCGCCCGCAGGCTGGGCATCGACCGGGTCGAGCTGCGGCTGCGCAACATGGTGGGGCCGGACGAGCTGCCGTACACGTCGCGCGTCCACCAGCCGTACGACTCCGGCGACTACCCGCTCGCCCTGACGACCCTGCGCGACCTGGTCACACCGGTGGAGAAGGACGACGGGCGGCGGCGCGGCATCGGCTTCTCCTGCCACGTCGAGTCCACCGGCATGGGCCCTTCGATGGACCTCAAGGCCAGCGGCATCCAGGCGGGCGGCTACGAGACGGCGATCCTGCGCATGGAACAGGACGCGTCCGTCGTCGTGTCGTCGGGGGTGGTCTCGATCGGCCAGGGCATCGAGACGGCGCTGGCCCAGGTCGCCGCCGACCGCGTGGGCGTGCCCATCGACCGGGTGCGGGTGGTGCTGGGCGACACGGCGGCGACACCGTACTCGTCGGTCGGGTCGGTCGCCAGCCGGTCGATGGCGATCGGCGGCGGGGCGCTCACCCAGGCCGCCGCCCGCCTGCGCGACAAACTCGTCGCCATCGCCGCGCACCGGCTGGAGGCGGCGCCCGACGACCTGGAGCTCGCCGGCGAGGCGGTGCGCGTGAAGGGCGACCCGCAGTCGTCGGTGACGCTGCGCGAGCTGGCCACGGCGGCCTGGCGCGGCTGGGACCTGCCGGACGGCGTCACGCCCGGGCTCGAGGAGCGCGTCAGCTACGACCCGAAGGCGTACACCTTCGCGTACGGCGCGCACGCCGCGGCGGTGGCCGTCGACCCCGAGACCGGGAAGGTCGAGCTGGAAGGCTACTGGGTGGTCAACGACTCCGGCGTGCTGGTCAACCCCACCCTGGTGGAGGGGCAGATCAGGGGCGGCGTGGCGCAGGGCATCGGCATGGCGCTGACCGAGGAGATCGTCTACTCCGAGGACGGCCAGCCGATCACCGACTATCTGCTGCCGACCACGCGCGAGGTGCCGGACATCGAGGTCCTGATGACCCAGACGCCGTCGCCGCTGACACCCGGCGGCATGAAAGGCGTGGGCGAGTCGGGCACGATCGGCCCGCCCGCCGCCATCGCCAACGCCGTCGCGGCCGCCCTGCCGGAGATCGCAGACAAGATCACGGACGTTCCCCTGACGCCCGCCGCTCTGTGGTCGTTGTGGTAGGCGCCGCCTCTAGGTGAGGTCTTTCAACTCCTTGCCCGCTTCGAGAAGTGCCTGCTCCAGGGCCTTCCGGCCGGCGGGCTTGGGCGCCTCCGGCCGCGCCGCGCGCCTGCCGGGCCGCTCGGCGGCGTCGAGGCGCGGTTCGGTGTCGGTCTTCGGTGCGTTCTCGTCTGGACTGCTCATGGCACAGTCCGTACCCCGTGTCGCACGCACCGTTTCCGCTCGGGCGGAAAAAGAATTCTGATTTATCGCCGAGGATTCGACCCGAACGGCCTTCTCGTGCGTACACGTTTCGACGGCGCCGAACGTCCACCCATAGGCAGGCCCTCGTGTCGAGTGAAACGTGCATTCGTTGCCCCGCCGCACCGGAAAGAGATGTCATGACCTCGCTGCGATCAGCTCGCCGGAGCCGTGTGCAGTACGCGTGGCCGCTGGTCGAAGACGTGCGCACGGTCGGCCAGGCGCGGTCGATCATTCGCGATGAATTAATCTCCCTGACGCTTTCCGACGATCTTATCGACGACGCCGTTCTCATGGTGAGCGAATTGATCACCAATGCGTTCATGTACGGCGACGGCCCCTACGAACTCGCGCTGCACGTGGACGCCAGAGAGATCATGATCGTGGTCGTGGACGGCAGCCCGTTGTTGCCCTCCCCGTCGCCGGACGACGTGTCGGCCGAGCACGGCCGCGGGCTGCGGATCGTGGCCAGGCTCTCCGACGGCTTCTACGGTTGCCACCCCCAGCGCTACATCACCCATCCCGACCTCGTCGGCAAGGCCACCTGGTTCGCGCTGCCGCGCCGGGGCGCGCCCGGCAACGTGGTGCCGATCAGGTCGGGAACCTGACCGGCGGGCGATGAGTTCCGCCGCCGGCGGCGGTCTTCCCTCCGTCACCGTGACATCCGAGGAAGGACCTTCGCCATGACGACCACGCACATCCTCGAAGTCCCCGGCGTGCGGCTGCGTTACGAGGTGCGCGGCACCGGACCGCTGCTGCTCCTGCTGGGCGCGCCGATGGCCGCCGCGTACTTCGCCCCGCTGGCCGACGCGCTGGCCGGCGACCACACCGTGGTCACCCACGACCCGCGCGGCATCGCGGGCAGCGTGCTCGACGACCCCGCCGAGGACTCCACTCCCGAGCTGCGCGCCGACGACGCCGCCGCCCTCATGGACGCGCTCGGCGCCGAGTCGGCCGACGTGTTCGGCAGCAGCGGCGGCGCGGTGATGGGGCTGGCCCTGGCCGCCCGGCACCCGAAGAGGGTGCGCACCCTTGTCGCGCACGAGCCTCCCTGCCTGGAACTGCTGCCCGACGCCGCCGAGCGGCGGGCCGCGACCGAGGACATCATCGAGACCTTCCACCGCGAGGGTGTCGGGCCGGCGTTCGCGAAGTTCATGGCCACTGCCGGCTTCGACGGCGACGAGGTTCCCGACGGGGCTCCGGAGGAGCCGAGCGAGCAGGACCTGGCCGACAGCGCCCGCTTCTTCGCCCACGAGCTGCGCGGCACCACCCGTTACGTGCCCGACGCCGGCGCGCTCAGGGCCGGCCCGCCCCGGGTGGTGGTGGGCGTCGGCGCCGACTCGGGCCGGCTGCTCACCTACCGCACGTCCGTGGCGCTGGCCGGCCTGCTGGGCACGGCGCCCGTCGTCTTCCCCGGCGACCACGGCGGCTTCACGTACCAGCCGGGGGAGTTCGCGCAGACGCTGCGCAAGGCGCTGGCCGCTTCCTGACGGGCCGCCCGACGCGCGGACGCCCAGGCCGGCGCGGGGGCCTGGCCTGGGCGTCCGACTCGTACGAGTCGCGCCGCGGCTGTCAGCCGACGGGCGTGAAGTCGCGCGCGGCGATGAAGTCGGGCCGGCGCGAGGACGCGGCGTACGGCTCCACGCAGGTGTTCTCGACGCTGTTGAACACGACGAAGATGTTCGAGCGCGGGAACGGCGTGATGTTGCTGTTGGAGCCGTGCATGCAGTTGCAGTCGAACATGGTCGCCGAACCGGCGGCTCCGGTGAACACCTCGATGCCGTGCTTGTCGGCGAGGACGGACAGGCTGCTGGGGTCGGGGGTGCCGATCTCCTGCTGCTTCAGCGACGCCTTGTAGTGGTCGTCAGGAGTCTGCCCCACGCAGGACACGAAGCTCTTGTGCGACCCCGGCATGATCATCAGCGCGCCGTTGTGCAGGAAGTTCTCCGTCAACGCGATGGAGATGCTCACCGCGCGCATCCTGGGCATGCCGTCCTCGGCGTGCCAGGTCTCGAAGTCGGAGTGCCAGTAGAAGTCCTTGCCGTTGAATCCGGGCTTGAAGTTCACCCGGCTCTGGTGCACGTAGACGTCGGAGCCGAGGATCTGCCGGGCCCGGCCCACCACGCGCGGGTTGGCCACCAGGTCGGCGAAGACCTGACTGGTCTTGTGCACCTCGAAGATCGACCGGATCTCGTTCGACCCGGGCTCGGTGATCGTGCGCTCGTCCGAGAGGATCTTCTGGTCCTCCGACAGCCGGCGCAGCTCGGCGCGGTAGAGCTCGACCTCGTCGGGCTCTAGGAGCCGGTCGACGGACAGGAAGCCGTTCTCCCCGTAGGAGTTCAGCGTCTCGGCGTCGATGGGCCCGTCGTCCGGTCCGCCGTACACCACCGGGTCCTGCCGGTACAGCAGGGCGGGCTCCTTGGCGCTCCTGGTGGGGTACGGGTCGCGCTGGGTCGGGTTGAGTCCTTCGGTCAAGGTCATGCTTCCTCCTTGATCAATGGGTAGACGCCGTTCTCGTCGTGCACTTCCCTGCCGGTGCAGGGCGGGTTGAAGACGCAGACAGTGCGTACGTCGGTGTGCGCGCGGAGGGTGTGACGCTCGTGGCCGTCGAGGAGGTACATGGTGCCCGGTTCGATCCGGTGCTTCTCACCCGTCTCCTCGTTGGTGAGCTCGCCCTCGCCCTCGACGCAGAAGACGGCTTCGATGTGGTTCGCGTACCACATCGAGGTTTCGGTGCCGGCGTACAGAACGGTCTCGTGCAGCGAGAAGCCGACCTTCTCCCGGGCCAGCACCAGCCGCTTGCTGCGCCAGGTCGGCGCCTCCACGTCGCGTTCGGTCCCGGTGATGTCCTTCAGCGAGCGAACGATCATATTCTCTCCTTTCAGCCGGTTTCGGATTCTCAGACCAGGACGGCTTCGACCGAGTCGGCGATGATGTCCAGACCTTGCGCGAGTTCGTCGGGGGTCGAGGTGAGCGGCGGCAGGAGCTTCACCACTTCGCTCTCCGGGCCGGAGGTCTCCAGCAGGAGTTTCCGCTCGAAGGCCGCCGCGCAGACCGCGGAGGCGTGCGCGGGTTCGGTGAAGGCGATCCCCTGCGCCAGCCCGCGGCCCCGGGTGCCGCTCACTCCCTCGGGGTAGGCCGCCGCGAGCCGGTCCAGCGACTCCTGCACCTGCTCGCCCTTGGTGATGGTCTCCTTCTCCATCCCCTCGTCGGCCCAGAAGTGCCGCATCGCGGCGGTCGCCGTGACGAAGGCCGGGTTCGGGCCGCGGAACGTTCCGTTGTGCTCGCCCGGGTCCCATACGTCCAGCTCGGGCTTGAGCAGGGTGACGGCGAACGGCAGCCCGTAGCCGCTCAGGGACTTCGACAGGCAGACGATGTCGGGCGTGATCCCGGCCTGCTCGAAACTGAAGAACGGCCCGGTGCGCCCGCATCCCATCTGGATGTCGTCCACGATGAGCAGGATCTCGTGCTGCTTGCAGAGCTCGGCGAGGCCACCCAGCCATTCCGGGCTGGCCGCGTTCAGGCCGCCCTCTCCTTGCACGGTCTCGACGATGACCGCGGCCGGGGTGTCCAGCCCGCTGCCGCTGTCGGCGAGCAGCCGCTCGAAGAGCAGGAAGTCGGGCGTCTGGCCGTCGAGATAGTTGTCGAACGGCATCGTGAGGGTCTGCAGGGGGATCCCCGCGCTCTTGCGCTTCATCGAGTTGCCCGTCACCGCGAGCGCCCCGAGCGACATGCCGTGGAAGGCGTTGGTGAAGCTCACGATGGTGTTGCGGCCGGTGTATTTCCTGGCCAGCTTCAGCGCCGCCTCGACGGCGTTGGCGCCACCGGGCCCGGGGAACTGGACGCGGTAGTCGAGGCCGCGAGGTTTCAGGATCACATCCCGGAACGTCTCCAGGAACTCCCGTTTGGCCACGGTGTACATGTCGAGGCTGTGGACGATGTTGTCGCCGCTCAGGTACTGGAGCAGGTCCTCTTTCAGCTGCGGGTTGTTGTGGCCGTAGTTGAGCGTGCCGGCGCCCGCGAAGAAGTCGAGGAACGGACGCCCATCCTCGTCGTAGAGGTGGCTTCCCGTGGCCTTGCGGAACGTGGCGGGCCAGCCCCGGCAGTAGCTGCGGACCTCTGACTCGGTGCTTTCGAAAACGTCCATTATTTCAGCTGTCTCCTAATGGGCTTGCTGATCGAGGGGCCCGATTCGATAGAGCACCTCTGCTTGGTGATCCAGGGGGAACAACTCCTCGCCGAGGAGCGGCCGTCTCTCCAGATCCGCCCCTCGGTCACGGGCGAAGGCGGTGAACAGCCGGTCCGAGGCGAGGTTGTCCGGCGTGACGGTGGCCTCCATGAACCGGCACCCGCTGCCGGCCAGGTAGCCGAGCATGCGGCTGGCCAAGGAGCGGCCTCGCCACTTCTCGTCCACCGCGACCTGCCACACGAAGAGCGTCTGCGGCTCCTGGGGGCGGGTGAACCCGGTGATGAAGCCCCGCACGCCGTTCTCGCCGCGCGCCACGACCGAGGTGTCCGCGAAGTCCCGGCACCAGAGGACGTAGCTGTAAGGGGAATTGAGGTCAAGGATCTTTGATTCACGGGTGATGCGCCACAACTCCCGGCCGTCCTCGAGGCGGGGTGGTCCCAGTTCCTCCGTGGAGGGCGGAGAATCCGCTTGCGGTCGTGGGTGTGCTGACGACATGGACTCCGAATTTACGCGAAGAGGTAACACGGATTACCAGGCCGCCACAGCCTGACAGTTTGAGCTCCAGGTTCCGGGGTACGCCAGTTGGCTTTCCCGTTTTGGCTGGTCGGCGGGGTGGCGGAAGCCCGGCCGGCGGCTCCGCCATCGTCGCAACCGAGCAGCGAGTGCACCCTTTCGCGCGCCTTCGTGAGGAACGTCGCCGGCGCCCGCCGGAGCGCCGGGGACATCGCTTGTACCGCTTGTTCGGTGCAATTTGGGGTGAAAACTATTGAGAGATTAGTCACACCCTACGTTTCATCGTGATAACAGATGGCGTGCTATCGGTTTGAATTCTCGCCATCGATGATCGTTCCCGTTCTCCGCTGCCCACGCCGCGGGGACGCACACCTCACCGGTCCCCGCACCAGCCGGCGACGCCGTCGAGCAAGGACCGTTCGAGGACGGATCGAGGACCGGCACGGCTAGCGTCTGCTGGCGCTGCACTTGGCCGCGAAGGTGTCATCAACGGGGGAGGCTCGATGAGATCACGCGGAGGCGCCGCCGTGCCCGGACCAGCGGAGGTCCTGGTGGCCGTCGGCGACGGGGTTCGTCTGCTGGACGTGGCAGGTCCCATGGACGTGTTCGAGGGGGTGACACGGCTGACGGCCGGCGGTTACCACGTACGCCTCGCCTCTCCTGGCGGGACGTACGTCCGCACGTCCTGCGGCGTACGGCTGGGTACCGACGTCGATCCGGCGGACATCCGGCACGAGTTCGACACGCTGCTGCTCATCGGCTGTTCCGGAGCCGCGACCGGTGAACCCGGCGCGGCCCGCCACGTACGGCGCCTGGCCAGGCTGGCCCGCCGGGTCGCCTCCATCGGCGCCGGGGCGCCGGCACTCGACGGCGTCCCGCTCCAGGGCGGCCGGCCCGCGGAACCGGGCGGATCCCGGCAGGTCGTCAAGGTGGTGCCGCACCCGATCCGCGACGGCAGGGTGCGGAGCGCGCAGGGCATCGCCTCGGCCGTCGACCTCGCGCTCACGTTCGTCGAGGACGACCACGGCGGGGACGTCGCCCACCGGGTGGCCCAATGGCTCGTACGCCGCCCCGACGGCCGGCCCGACAGCGTCGCGCGCCTGCCGCGCCTGGCGCGTGACCCCGCGCTGCGGAGCCTGCTCGGCGACATCGTGATGCGCCCGGAAGGCGAGTTCACCGTGCCCGCCATGGCGGACCGCCTGTCGATGAGCGTGCGGCACTTCAGCCGCCGCTTCTCCCGCGAGGTCGGAATGAGCCCGGGACGGTTCGTGGAACGCGCGCGGGTCGAGGCGGCACGGGCGGCCATCGAGGAGGGGAACGATCCGCTGGAGCTGATCGCGCGCCGCCACGGCTTCCTCACGGGCGAGACCATGCGGCGCTCGTTCCTCCGCCTGCTCGGAGCGCCGCCGAGCGCCTACCGCGCGCGCGACGACGCCGTCGTTTCATGGTGATGAACCCGGCGCGACCACCCTGAAACCTGCCAGGTCTCCTTTCGGGTTTCGGGCGATATGGTGTGCGAAATTCCGGGGAGGCACGGTGCATCGACGACCACATCGGCAACTCGCGTGTGGGATGCTCGCGCTCCTCGCGACGGCCTGCAGCGGGGGCGGCACTCCCGCGGAGACGGCGCCCAGCGCCCCCGTACGCACGATCGTCCCCGGCACCCCGCCACCGTCGCCCACACCCCCGCCCGCGACCGACACCGACTGGTCGATCACCATGGAGGACGACGGGGAGGCGCGATGGCGGGACGCCCAGCTCTTCGCCGCGGGTGGCCGCTTCATGGTGGCCGCCGGCAACCAGCTGCGCGCGATCACGGACAAGGGCAAGCAGGCCTGGAAGCGCACCTTCCGCGGTGACGCGGAGGCCTCGGTCGCCGACGGCGTGGTGATCGTCACCCACCGGAAGGGCGGCGCGTCCACGTGGCCGCCGCCCAACGTGGTCATGGGCCTCGATCCCGCGAACGGCAGGACGTTGTGGAAGGCCACCTCCTCGCCGTACGAGTCGGTGGTCGGCGAGATGGTGTACACCCCTGTCTGCCGCGGGGAGCAGACCGAGCGGCACGACGACTGCCGGCTCAGCGCCAGGGACGCGCGCACCGGGCAGGTCCGCTGGACGATCCTCGCCGAGCACGTCGCCACCGTGACCGGCAGGGCCGGCGGCGTGCTCACCATGACCACCCGGCCGAAGGGCTACCGGGGCAAACACTGGCTCATGACCCTCGACGCCTCGTCGGGCGGGCGGCTCGGCGTACGCGTCGAGAAGGAGCGGTTCGGCGGAGAGCTGCTCTACCCCCGCGGCCAGCAGCGGGTCTCCGGGCCCACCTACCTCACCGGCGGGTTGTTGATCATGAGCAGCAAGAAGGACCAGGTCAAGACGTTCAAGGAGATGTGCCGGCTGGACCTGGTCGCGCTGAACGCCAGGACCGGGGCCAGGAAGTGGAAGGGGCGCGTCAGGCTGGCCGACGCCGAGCGGGACAGGCAGTGCAGGTACGGCCTGCCCGACGTCTCGGCCGACGGCGGCGGCCTCTTCGGGGTCGACGAGCGCGGCCGCCCGCGGGTCGTGGACCTGGCCACCGGCCGGACCCGCTGGACGGGCGGCAAACCGGGCACGATCCTGACCGGCGACTCCAGGACGGTGCTGGTCAAGGAACTGGTCGACGAGAAGGAGACGCTCACCCTCTACGACCTCTCCTCGGGCAAGGCCCGCTGGAGCGACGGCGAGCCGCTCAAGGTCTGGGGCAGGCTCGGCGCCGTTCTCCTCGGAGACCGGCTCCTCGTCCGTCCCGCCGACTGCTACCGCGACAACTGCTACGTCCGCGTCTACGACCTGTCCAAGGGCCCTCTCGACACCGCGCCCGCCGGTGAGTACGCCGGCGCCGGCGACGGCTGGGTCGCCACCCGGGAGACCTCCGGCGAGGCCACGACGTTCAGCCTCAGCCGTACCGGCTGACGCTCAGCCCAACCCGCTGACCACCCCGGCGACGATCCGCTGGAGATCGTCTTCCTGCCGCGACTGCACCTTGACGACGAAGCGGCCCTTGCGCACGAGGACGACCTCGTCGCTGCTCTTCTGCACCTCGTCGGCGCCGTGGAGGCCCGCCTCGCCGTTGACCAGGCCGTCGGCCTCGGCGGCGGTCGCGGCCACCCACAGCACCTCGGCGATGGCCTGCCCGTCCTTTCCGTGCGCGGAGTAGTTCACGTGGCACCGGCTCCTGGCCAGCTCCTGGGAGCCGATCCTGACCGGCCCCTCCACCATGGGCGTGCGCGCTGTCGTCCTGCCCGGCACGTCCTTCAGCAGGTCGCACGCCTGCGGCCACTCGTCCTTGGCCACGCCGCCCAGCTCCAGCGGGCCGTCCGTGGGGGTGGAGGCGTACGCGACGAGGTCGTCCCCCTTCGACGTGGCCACCAGCAGGTGACCGCCGGCGGTCCCGAGCCACCGCAGGCCGCCGACGTCCGAGCCGAGGCTGAGGGGCAGGGGCATCGTGGCGACCTGTTCCGTCGCCGGGTCGAGGACGGTCAGGCGGGCGGGCAGCAGGGTGCCCCCGAGTTTGGCGCTGACGCCGTACAGCCGCCCGCCGGCCGTGACGGACATGGTGTCGTGGGGCGTGGTCAGGGTGCGTAGCTGCCCGCCGACCACGTCGATCACCGACAGGGTCACGTCGCGCGACTCGTCGAGATGCATCAGCCCCAGGTCGTCTCCCACGCTCCGCAGCGAGCAGGGAGCAAGGCACCGGCCGATCCCGTTCAGGTTGGCGATCTCGCGGTCGTCGCGGCCGACCAGGGTGCGCGTGTGCTCGTCGAGCTCGATCAGGGTGGCGCCGGCGCGTACGGAGATCCCCACCAGGGAGTCGTCGGACGTGCCGGTGCGCGACCAGAGCGGCTTCCCGTCCGAGGGGTTGAAGGCGTACAGGTAGTGGTCGTCGCGGCAGGACTCCCTGAACACCAGGACGCTGCCGTCGGTGTCGGTGGCCGCCGACCGGGTGCCGACGTCACAGCCGCTCGGCGCGTGGTGCGGCCGGCGCCAGCGTTCCTCGCCCGTGGCGGCGTCGAGGGCCAGGAGCTCGTCCGGCTTCTCCTCCTCGTCACGTCCTGAGGGCTCGGCTCTGACCAGGAGTGGTACGACTCCCTCGCCCACGGCCAGGCGCCGGCCGGGCCCGCCGGTGAACGGCTTGCCCTCGTCGTCGCCGCGCTCCCACCGCAGCCGGCCGGTGCCCGCCGCCAGCCCGGTCAGGTGGCTGCCTTCTTCGGATCGCGAGGCGACGACCAGGTCATCCTTGGTGACGGCGAACCCGGTCAGCTCGCGGCCCGGCTCGCGGTAGTGCCACCTCTTCCGGCCGGTGCCCGCGTCGTAGACGTCGAAGCCGTCGGCGCCGGCGACGAAGAGCTGGCCGCCCTCCAGCCTGATCTGGCGATCATCCCCCTGCCCGAGCCCTTTGACGCGCCAGGCCTCCCGCATGACGCCGGGAGCCGGGCCCGCGTCGGTGAGCTGCCGGGGGCCCGCCGTGGCGAACGTCTGCTCGCGCCTGACGTCGGGGACGTCCTCGGCGTCCTCGCCGAGGAGCGAGCAGCCGGTGGTCAGCAGCAGCAGGCCCGCCGCCGCGTATATCCGCCACGATGACATAGGTCGAGAGGGTAGCGGCGGGGGAGCACCATCAGTGCCTGTCACCTTTCGGGGAGGCGGCGAGCCGGCGCGCGACTTCGATCACCGTGTCGCGGCGGCGGGCCAGGGCGGCCCGGTCGCTCTCCTCGTCCAGGATGGAGCGGCACATCCGGGGCACGGCGAAGTTCCAGGCGATCAGTCCCATGATGGTGAACAGCAGGTCCTGGGCGGCGCGGACGCGCTCTTCCTCAGGGAGGTGGTGGCCCACGCCCCCTTCCACGAGGTGGTGCACCTTCCGGCGGAAGCCGTCATGGCGCTCGCGCTCGCCCTCCTCGTGTTCGCATGGGGCCTCGAGCGCCTCCCACAGCAGCAGCCTGATCAGCTCCGGGTGTTCCTGATACCAGTCGAACATCTGCCCGGCCGACTCGGCCACCGCGTCGGGGGTGATGGAGATGGATATGCGCACCTCGTCCAGCTTTGCCCGCAGAACGGCGGCAAACAGCTTCTCCTTGCCGCCGTAATAGAGGTAGATGGCCTGCTTGTTGGCCCTGGCGTTCGTCGCGATCCGGTCGACCCTGGCTCCCGCCAGACCGTGCTCCGCGAACTCTGCGGCGGCGGCGTCGAAGATCCGCCGTCTGGTGTCCTCCGCGTCGTAGGCCATGGAGGAATTAAACCATCCAGTTGACTTCGGGCGGCCCTGGCGGCAGGATCAGTAAAACAACTGGATGGTTTATTTACTGAAGGGTCTTTCCATGAGCGCTGCGCCTCCCATCCCCGTCCGTTCCCCGCTGCCCGGCTCCCTCTCCGGCGCCACCGCCGTCCTCATCGGTGCGAGCTCGGGCATCGGGCTGGCCGCGGGCGCCCTGCTGCGTTCCGTCGGCGCCAGGGTCGTGCTGGTCGGCCGCGACCCCGACCGGCTCAAGGCCGCGGTCTCCCGGGTGCGGAGCGCGAGCCGGGCCGACGCCCCGGACGACGCCGTGATGGGCGTTCCCGGCGACGGCGCGGACGAGCAGACCCTCGCCGAGGTCTTCGACCGGGCCGGCCAGGTCGACCACGTGCTCGTCACCGCCGGCGGCATCAGCGGCGCCGGCCCTGTGGCCGGGCTGTCGGCCGACGCCGTCCGCGCAACCTTCGACTCCCGCCTCGGGGCCGCCTTCGCCGCCGCCCGCGCGGCGGCGACCCGGCTTCCCGCGGGTGGCTCGCTCACGTTCAGCTCGGGGATCCTCGTGGTCCGCCCCGCGCCCGGGATGACCGCCCCCCTGGCGGTCACCGGCGCCGTGGAGACCCTCACCCGAGCGCTCGCGGTGGAGCTCGCCCCCGCACGGGTGCGCGTGAACACCGTCCGTTTCGGCCGGATCGACACCCCGCTGCTGCGCTCGCTGCCGGGGCTGGACTCCGACGAGGCGATCGCCGCCGCCGGGTCGACCGCTCCGCTCGGCCGCTTCGGCACCGCGGAGGAAGCCGCCGCCACAGCCCTCTTCCTCATGGCCAACAACTACGTCACCGGCCAGATCATCACCGTCGACGGCGGCGAGGTCCTCAGCTGACTTGGCGGCTGCGCCGGCCCCATGCCGTGACGGCGGCCCGCGCCCAGGCCTGTTCGCGTTCCTCGAACCCCTCCGCGGGGAAGGTGCCGTCCACGGCGACGTCCTCGATGGTGACGGCGTAGCCCGTGGGCGGCGCTCCGGCCTCGGGGAACGGCGGCGCCCCCGGGAAGTCCTCGACGACGGGTTTGCGCCCGCCGTACCGGTGTGAGTTGAGCCGCCGGGCCCGCTGGGTGCCGTGATGCATCGCCTCGACCCCGTCACGCAGGTACATGTGCAGCAGGGCCCAGTAGAAGGACGGGCCTCCGTCGACGGCCCGCCCGGGATGCTGGAAGAAGTAGCAGCTCACCGAGACGGCGTGGAGGGGCGACCACGGCTCGCGCCGCGAGAAGTCGAGGATCAGCAGCCGGTGGAACAGCTCCTCACACCGGTCGCCGGCGGCGCCGCACTCCGTACATGTGGCCATCTGTTCACGGTTGCGCATGTCGGACCGGCACGGCAACCAGGTTTTCCGGCGGTCTTGCATCTCAAGTCGCTTGAGCTCCCATAGTGGCGGCATGGACGACAACGAGCTGTACCCGATCGGGGACGTGGCCCGCAGGACCGGGCTGAGCGTCAGCGCCATCCGCTACTACTCCGACGCCGGGATCCTCGCGCCCACCCGCGTGACCGACGCGGGCCACCGGCTGTACGACATCCGCGCCATCGCGCAGCTGGAACTCGTCCGCACCCTCCGCGACCTGGGCACCGGGCTGGACGACGCCCGCCGGCTGCTCGGCGGTGAGACAACCCTGCACGACCTCGTCGTGACGCACCTGGAGCTGGTCGAGCGCCAGGAGCGGGACCTGCGGGCGAGAAGGGCGGTGTTGAGGACGCTGGTCAAGCAGGGCGGCACGGCCGCGCAGGCGGCTCTGATGCACAAGCTCGTCTCGATGCCCGACGAGGAGCGCGAGCGGCTCGTCGACGACTTCTGGAACGAGGTCGGCGACGGTCTCGACGTCAACCCCGACTTCGTCGACCGGTTGCGGGAGGTGCGGCCCCATCTGCCGGAGGACCCCAGCGCCGCCCAGCTCGAAGCCTGGATCGAGCTGGCCGACCTGGTCCGGGACGAGGAGTTCCGCCGCGCGGTCCGCTCCTACCTCCAGGACGCGTTCTCCACGCCCCCGGGACGGCTCATGGCCGCCACACCGGTGCAGGACTTCATCTACGGGTCGGGGACGACGATCATGCGGGAGATCATGGACGCGTACCGTTCCGGGCTGCCCGCGGACGCGCCGCGTTCGCAGGAGCTGGCCGTCCGCCTCGTGGAGGCGGCCGCCCCGCTCGGCGGCCGCCAGGCCACCGTCGAGCTCCGGCGCGAGATGGCCGCGAAGTTCATCGAGGTCGACGAGCTCCTCCGCGAGGAGCCGCAGGTCGACGATGCCCGATTCGACCGCACCCATGGCAGGTACCTGTCCCTGGTGTCCGCGATCAACGGGACACCTTCCGCCACGGACGAGCAGGCCATGCCCTTCGCGTGGATCTCGGCGGCCCTCCGCGCTTCGCTCCCGCGTACGAGCCTGCCGGGCGGGGCTTGAGTCTCAAGTCGCTTGAGACTCCATAGTTGCGGCATGGACGACAACGAGCTGTACGCCATCGGGGACGTGGCCCGCAGGACCGGGCTGAGCGTCAGCACCATCCGCTACTACTCCGACGCCGGCGTCATCGACCCGACACGTGTGAGCGAGGCGGGCTACCGCCTCTACGACGTCCGCGCCATCGCGCGGCTGGAACTCGTCCGCACCCTCCGCGACCTGGACGCCGGGCTGGACGACATCCGCCGGCTGCTCGGCGGTGAGACGTCGCTGCACGATCTTCTCGTGACGCACCTGGAGCTGGTCGAGCGCCAGGAGCGGGACCTGCGGGCCAGGAGGGCGGTGTTGAGGACGCTGGTCAAGCAGGGCGGCACGGCCGCGCAGGCGGCTCTGATGCACAAACTCGTCTCGATGTCCGACGAGGAGCGCGAGCGGCTCGTCGACGACTTCTGGAACGAGGTCGGCGACGGTCTCGACGTCAACCCCGACTTCGTCGACCGGTTGCGGGAGGTGCGGCCCCATCTGCCGGAGGACCCCAGCGCCGCCCAGCTCGAAGCCTGGATCGAGCTGGCCGACCTGGTCAGGGACGAGGAGTTCCGCCGCGCGGTCCGCTCCTACCTCCAGGACGCGTTCTCCACGCCCCCGGGACGGCTCATGGCCGCCACACCGGTGCAGGACTTCATCCACAAGGACGGCGCGAAGATAGGGGAGGAGCTCGTGGCGGCGTACCGATCGGGGATGGCGCCGGACTCGCCACGGGCGCGGGAGCTGGTCGTCCGCATGGCGAGCGCCGTCGCCGAGGCCATGGACGCGCAGTCCACGACCGAGCAGCGTGAGCGGCTCGCCAGGGCCTTCCTCGTCGTCGAGCAGCTGCGGCGCGAGGACTCCCAGGAGGAGGAGCGGTACGACGCCACCCACGGCAGGTACCTGTCCCTGGTGGAGCTGATCAACGACACCCCGCCCAGCACGGGCGAGGACGATCCGGCGATCTTCACGTGGATCGCCTCGGCCCTTCGCTCCTCGGCCCGGTGACCCACGGAGGGCGCGGCCCGTCGCAACCCGGGAGAAGCGGCTCAGCCGCCGACGGAGTCGTCAGCCGGCGAGGAGCCCGGGAGTCCACCGGCGTACGGCCGCCGCCACGTCCTCCGTCAGGTGCTGGCGCAGGCTGTCGTCGGGAGCGCCCGACGGGCCGATCAGCGCACCCGTACCGTGCGAGGGGCCGGTGCAGGCGGCGAGAACGGCGGCCGCGGCCTCCGCCACCGGGCGGGTGACCCACTCCTGGACCTGGTCCCAGAGCGGTCGCATCTGAGGCGGCAGGATGTCGATCGTCATCTGCGCCGCGTTGGGCGTCGCGGCGGGTCCCGGGTCGACGGCCACGACCTGCGTGCCCTGGCCGTCCAGCCGCTCGGCGAGGTCCATCGTGTAGGCGAGGTGGGCGAGCTTCGCCCGGCCCGTCGCGGCCATGCCGTAGTAGGGCCCCGGCGGCTCCGCCTCCTCGAACACCGGCACCGCGGCCATGATGGCGGAGGAGGTCACGTTCACGATGCGGCTGGGCGCGCCGGCCTTGAGCGCGTCCAGAAGGGCCTCGGTCAGCACGTACGGCGACAGGTGGTTGAGCATCAGGCTCGCCTCGATGCCCTCGGCGCCCTCCCAGCGCCGGGTCCACATGCCGCCCACGTTGTTGACCAGCAGGTGCAGGGGGCCTTCCGCGGCCAGCCGATCCGCGAGCGCGCGGGTGCCGGACAGGGAGGAGAGGTCGGCGCGGAGGAAACGGCCCCCGGGGCGCCCCGCTGCCGCCTCCAGCCGGGCCGTCGCGGCGGCGCCGCGGTCGGCGTCGCGGCCCACGACGGTGACGTCCCAGCCCCGTGCCGCCAGCCCTGCGGCCGTCTCCAGGCCGATCCCGCCGGTTCCCGCGGTCACGATCGCCTTGCGGGCATGCTCAGACATGCGTCATCCAATCAAGAGGGTGAACGGGTGCCGCGGGTGAGGTCGCGGGCCGAAAGGGCTCCGCGCCGCGGCGCCTGTCCAGCACACACCGGCCAGCCGGGGAAGGGAAGGTCCGATGCGGCAGACCGCCATGTCGCAGCGGCATAGCCGCACGTGAGAGACTGCGCGCGTGGCTGATGTGGAGATTCGCCAGTTGCGTTACTTCATCGCGGTGGCCGAGGAACGCAACTTCACCAGAGCCGCCGCCCGGCTCGCCATGACCCAGCCCGCGCTCTCACGCGCCATCCGCGCCCTGGAGCGGGACGTCGGAGCCCCACTGCTCGTCCGAGCCCCCGGCGACGTGAGCCTGACCTCCGCGGGGGAGGTCCTGCTGGGCGAGGCCAGGGGCCTGGTCTCCCAGGCCGGGCACGCCATGTCACGGGCGCGCAGGGCGGCGGGGACGCGGTCTCCGCTGACGGTGACAGGGCCCGGCTGCGACGCCTGGCTGCTCGACGAGCTCGTGCACGCGTACAACGAGACCCTGCCGCTGATGCCAGGACGTGTGGTGGTCGGCAACGCGGACGACCAGTTCGACCAGTTGCGCTCCGGCGCGGCCGACCTCGCGCTGCTGCGCGCGTCGCTCGACGACGAGACGCTGGAGAACGTGGTCCTGCACATGGAACAGGTGCACGTGCTGCTCGCGGCGTCACATCCGCTGGCCGGCAGGGAATCGATCGCCACGGCGGACCTGGCGGACGAGCAGGTGGTGCGCTGGCGGGGGAACAACCTCCAGCGCATGGCCGCCGAGCTCTGGCCGGACGGGCTGCCGGGGCGTCCGGGGCCGGTGGTGAGCGACGGCATGCAGATGCTGTCGGTCGTCCGCCTGGGGCAGGCCGTCGTCCTGTGCACGCCCCGCGCGGCGGCGGCGACGGGATCGGCGGACGTCAGGGCCGTCCCGCTCAGCGACGGGCCGCCGGTGCCGCTACGCCTGGCCTGGCTCCGCGACCACTCCCAGGTGCGGTCCGTACGCCGGTTCGCCCACCACAGCCTCGCCGTCTGCGCGCAGCCGGGACGGGCAGGCGGCTAGGGCTCGGGCGCGAGGGCCGCCAGGCGGGGGGCGAGCCGCCCGGCCATGAGGCGGTATCCGTCGGCGCTGGGATGCAGGCCGTCGGGGAGCAGGAGGTGAGCGTCGCCGGCTCCGAAGACGCCGGGCCCGTCGACGAGGTGGAGGTCGCTCTCGCCGCATCGGCGCAGCGTGGTCACGGCGTCCGTGACGGCGCCGCGGACATCGTCCAGGGTCATCATCGCCTGGTTGGGCAGCCGCTCACGGCTCGGCGAGACGATCGGCGAGATCACGGCGACGGGCGCCCGCGGATGCGCGTCGCGAACCGCCTGGATGAACCCCGACACCTGGCCGGTGAGCGTCCGCGGGCCGAGACCGGCGCTGCCGTAGACGTTGATGCCAAGACACAGCGAGATCAGGTCCGCGGGCGTACGCGCGATGGCCCTGGCGGCGATGGGATCGAGGTGGCACTCGCCGGCGAAGCCGAGGCAGGTGAGGTCCCAGCCGAGGCGCCGGGCGACGAGAGCCGGCCACGTCTCGCCGGGGCCGGCGGCCGAGCGGCACTGCGTGATCGAGCTTCCGTACGTGACCCAGCGCAGCCCCTCGTCGGCGGCGGTGGCGTACGTCGCGCCGTGCAGGACGAGGGGGCCGGTCCGGATCTCGCCGAACTGGGGCAACCACACCTCGACGGCCTTGGGTCCGGGCGGCAACGCGACGTGGCTCGTCGCCGCCCCCGCCGTCAGCGCCGTCCGCCGCCACAGCGCGCCGTCCACGACGACGTCCAGCGACGTCACATCGTCGTCCACCGCGTGGGTACGCAGTTCCAGTGCGGTCGCGTCGGTTCGGACGACCGCGCGGACGCCGGCGGGCATCCGCGCACGCGTGACCAGGCCTGGAGCGTGGGCGGTGGCGATCCGGTCCGGTGGCAGCCGCCATGGTTGCCATGAGCCGCCCTCCTCGGTCCAGGCCAGGCAGCCCCGCCAGACGTCCGGCCGGGCGTCGGGAGCGAGCCGGATCGCCTCCACGCGAGCCGGGTCAGACTTCGGCGCCGAGCACGACGTTCCGCCAGGATTCACCGTCGGAGAGTGCGAGGCCGCGCTTGCCGGTCTTGGGATCGCGGATCATGATGATTCCTCCGGTGTGGCCGGCCGCGTCCGGCAGCGTGTCGGGCGCCTGCTCGGCCAGGGCCACCTGGTGCGCGTACACGGTTCGCATCCGCCGGTCCGCGCTGCCCAGATCGCGTGCGTTGTCGGCGGGCGGGACCAGCCCGGTGGCGCTGGAGGTCATGGAGACCAGCCCGTTGGTGTTCGTGGTCGAGCAGAGCAACTCGGTGGCGGCCGATCCCGACTGGTTGACCGGGACCACCCGCAGCCCGCCCTTGACGCCCGGGTTGGCGTTGTTGCCCTCCACGACGAACGAGCCGTAGTGGTCCTCGCCCACCGTGGGCTTCTCGGTCGAGGTGCTGACCACCTTCGCCGCCGCTCCCAGCGGCTGGGCGACCTCCATCCGGTTGAACCGGCCCGGTTCGGCCTGCACGAACGAGTCGGCCGCCACCGGGCCCGCGACCAGCGGCACGTGCGCGGAGGCGTTGCCGATGACGTGTGACTCGTGCAGCCCGCCCGTGGTCATGATCGGCGGGCGGTCGGCGGGGTCGGCCGAGATGACGTTGCCGATGACGCTGAACGCGCTCGCCTTCCCGGCCACCCTGATCGCGGCGGCATCGGATTTGCCGTCGAGGTTCCAGTGGTCGAACGAGTTGTTCGCGATGGTGATCTTGCTGGCGTCGTTCTCGAACCGGATCGGGGAGTGGTTGAGCCAGTTGAAGGTGTTCCCGCTGATGGTGACGTTCTGCGCCTTGACGCCGCTGGAGAACTGGATGGCGCTCGGGCCGTCGTTCAGCGGCGGTTCGAGCCCGCCGAGGACGTTGTCGGCGATGGTCAGGTTGTGGCCCCCGCTGGTGACCTCGATGATCGGCCCGTTGTCGCCCTTCTCCACCATGTTGCCGCTGATGGTGGAGTTGGTGAGGCTGCCGATCAGCAGGCGCCGGCCGATGTCGAGCAGGTTGCCCTGGATGATCGCGCCGCGGAAGTCGGCGTCCTCGGCTCCCTCGGTGACGATGGCCTGGAACGGGCTGTGGAAGTGGTTGTTGGTGATGAGCCACTTGCGCAACCCGTACGGCGGGACGTGCACGCCGCCGCCGTCGACGCCCTCGGTGGGCCAGGCGAGGCTGATGCCGGTGGTGCAGAGGGCGACGAGGTTGTGCGAGAAGTACAGCCCGCGGCCGACGTGCTCGACGGCGAGCTTGAACGAGATGAACGTGCACTCCAGGATGGCGGCGTCGGTGTCGTCGGTGTTGACCTCGCCGGCGAAGCGCAGCGCCCGGTTGTTCTCGGTCTTGGCGGGGGCGACGAAGGCGAGGCCATGAATCGCGGCGAGCGAGCACCGCACGTCGATGCCCACGCCGTCGTGCTCCACCTGGATGATGGACGCGCGGTTCGTCATGGTGCTGTAACCGCGCAGCTGGATGCGGTTGTAGTTCTCGCCGGGCTGGTCGGGGATGACGATGGTCCGGGTGATCCGGTAGGTGCCCGGCGGGAAGACGACGATCCGGTACTGCGTGCGCTGGGCGTTGATGGCCTGCTCGATGGCCTCGGTGTCGTCGTGCTTCCCGTCGGCCAGCGCGCCGAACTGCTGGGGCGTGACGATCTCCGGCGGGTCCGCGGTCGCGGCGGCCACGGGGGAGGCCCTCCATGACGCGGTGGCCGCGGCCGCGCCCAGTGCCGCACCGCCGATCCGTAAAAGCGCTCGACGATCGGTGCCCTCGGGCATGGCCTCTACCTCCTGTGATGCGAGTTGATACGTATAGATCGTGGATCGTACAGACGTCATATGCGGCTTACAAGAGGCGGAAGATGCCCGTTCTACGCCTGCTTTGCGACACCTCGACGTAATCTTGGGGAAATTTGCCCCTTGTGTGCACCCCCTTTTGGTCCCTAGAGTGCCTCGGAGTCGTTACGTATTAGTCAAGTGGATCGCCATGCGCAAACGAGCGGGGCCCCGTCGCCCCACCCAAGTCGAGATCGCCCAGCGGGCCGGAGTCTCCCAGGCCACGGTCTCCCTCGTGCTCAACGGGGGCCCGGGCGGGCCCGTGGCCGAGGAGACCCGCCGACGGGTCCAGCAGGCGATCGAAGACCTGGGGTACGCCGTCAACCCCGCCGCCCGCGCGCTGCGCGGGATGACCGTCAAGACCATCGGGCTCTACACGTTCGAATCGGTGTTCCCGGTCGACCAGCGAGACTTCTACCACCCGTTCCTGCTCGGAGTGGAGGAGGAGGCGGCGCGGCTCGGCTACGACCTGCTGCTGTTCACCTCGGCCAACACCGCCCAGGGCGGGGTCTACGCCAGAGGACGCAACGCGCTGCTGAAGGCCGACGGCTGCGTCCTGCTGGGCCGGCACATCTCGCGTGACGACCTGGCGAACCTGGCCAAGGAGAACTTCCCGTTCGTCTTCATCGGCCGGCGCGACATAGAGGGGACGGAGCTGTCCTACGTCGCCCCCGACTACGTCACCCCGACCGCGGCCCTCGTGGAGGAGCTGGCCGCCCTCGGACACCAGCGGATCCTGCTCCTGCGGCAGACCGACGGCGCCGAACCGG
The DNA here is from genome assembly GCF_055586745.1 of Nonomuraea sp. NPDC049378. Lineage (NCBI taxonomy): Bacteria > Bacillati > Actinomycetota > Actinomycetes > Streptosporangiales > Streptosporangiaceae > Nonomuraea > Nonomuraea sp. NPDC049378. The sequence continues at coordinate 23,649 of NZ_JBVJHP010000023.1, read as the reverse complement.
GCGACGATCGCGAGCTCGGCCTGCGGCAGGGGGCGCAGGCCGCGGGCCTGCGCCCCGATGACCTCGTCGTCGCGTTCTCCTCCGGCGCCGAGGACATCGGCACGGACCGGGTCGCCGGCTGGGTCCGGGAGGGGATCACGGCGGTCGTGGTCGAGCCCTCCGAGGACAACGCCACCGGCCTCGCCCTGGCCGACGTCGCCGAGGCGGCCGGCCTGCGCATCCCGGACCACCTGTCGGTCGCCTTCCTCGGCTCCGCACCGCCGCCGACCGCGACCAGGATCTGGACGTCGTTCGAGATACCACGGGTGGAGATCGGCCGGGCCGCGGTGCAGCTGCTGGTCAACCTGCTCGAAGGCGCGGAGCAGCCGCCCCTCCAGCTGGTCGTGCCGTGCACGGACGTGCGCGGCAACTCGATCAGCCGGGTGGTGCGGCGATGACCAGGTACGCGCTGCGCACGGCGGCGACCGGCGTCCTGATCATCTTCGGGGCCGCCACCCTGGTGTTCTTCATCATGCGGGCCGCCCCCGGGGACCAGGCTCTGGTGCTGCTCGGACCGGACGCCACGGCGGCCGAGGTGGCGGCCGCCCGGACCCGGCTCGGCCTGGACCAGCCGCTGCCGATCCAGTACTGGCACTACCTGACCCAGCTGGCGACGCTCGACTTCGGAGAGTCCTACCGCTTCGGGCAGCCGGCGGTCGAGCTGGTGCTGTCCCGGCTGCCCGCCTCGGTGGAGCTCACCCTGACCGCGACCGTCATAGCGATGGCGGGCGTCGTGCTCGGCGCCCTGGCCGGCGCCCATCGCGGCCGGTGGATCGACCGCGGGATCTCCGGTTTCGCCCTGACCCTCTACTCCATGCCGCCGTTCTGGATCGGGATCATGCTGATCCTGGTGATGGCGTTGCAGCTCCGGCTGCTCCCCAGCGCCGGCGTCGGCACCCCGGCGCACATCGTGCTCCCGGCGCTCACGCTCGCGGCCCCCTTCACCGCGCTCCTCACCCGGATCACCCGGAGCAGCGTCGCCGACACCATGGCGGAGCCCTACGTGCAGCGGGCGTACGCCAAAGGGCTCAGCACACGCGAAGTGGTGACCGGACACGTGGTACGCAACGCGGCGACCCCCGTGGTGACCGTGGGGGCGCTGCACGTGAGCACGCTGCTGGGCGGCGCGGTGATCGTGGAGAGCGTCTTCACCTGGCCCGGTCTCGGCTCGTTGCTGGTGACGGCGGTCACCAACCGCGACTACTCGATCGTGCAGGCCGCCGTGCTCCTCATCGCGGTCATCGTGGTCTGCTGCAACGTCGCGGCGGACCTGATCGCCGCCCGGCTCGATCCGCGAGTCCGCCTGGGGGCACGCGCATGAGTGCGATAACCGTCCGGCCGCGGTTGTGGCCCGTCCGCCTGAGGTCCACGCCGACCGTAGCCACGATCGCCACCGTGGTGCTCGCCGGCTACCTGCTCGTCGGCCTGATCGGCCCGTTGCTGATCGCGTACGACCCGGTGGCGACCAGCGTGGCGGACCGGCTGCTGCCGATCGGGGCGGCGCGAGCGGATGGCACGGTCGCCCTGCTGGGCACCGACGGCGCCGGCCGCGACATGCTCGGCCAGCTCGTCTACGGCGCCAGGACGTCGATCATCATCGGGATCTCCGTGGTGGCCGCCTGCCTGGTGGTGGGGCTGGCCTTCGGGACGCTCGCCGGTTACCTCGCCGGCTGGACCGACGTCGCGATCTCCCGGCTGATCGACGTCCTGATGGCCTTCCCCGGCATCCTGCTGGCGATCGTGATCGCCGGCCTCTTCGAGCGCAGCATGCTGGTCGTGGTCCTGGCGTTGTCGGTGGCCGGCTGGGTCGGCTTCGCCAGGCTCGCCCGTGGCCTCACCCTCTCGCTGCGCGAACGGCCCTATGTCGACGCGGCGCGGCTGATCGGGGTCGCCACCCCGGTCGTGATCATCCGGCACGTCATCCCGTTCGTCATCGGCCCGGTGACCGCGTTGGCGACCACGGAGTTCGCCGGCGCGGTGCTGTCCGAGGCCGGACTCAGCTTCCTGGGCCTCGGCCTGCCCTCGGCCACGGTCTCCTGGGGCCAGGTCATCGCTCATGGCAAGGACTATCTGGACACCGCCTGGTGGATCTCCGCGCTACCGGGGCTGGCGCTGACCGGCCTCGTGGTGAGCACGGGCCTGCTCGGCGACCATCTCACCCAGCGTCTCGGCGCCAGCCGCTGACGGCTCAGCCAATGTCAGGAAGGATTCCCATGAGGCCCGTTCGGCTTCGTCGTGCGGTGGCCCTCGCCGCCGCGACAACATCCATCGTCGGGCTGGTGGCCTGCAGCACCACCACCGGCGGCTCGCCGACCGGTGGCGCCGTGCAGCAGGATCTGGCCGTCGCCGTCTGGACGCCGATCGAGAATCTCGACCCCCACGGCGCGTCCGCGATGGACAACGGCACCCAGGTGGCGGCCAAGGCGATCTTCAGCGCGCTGGTCCGCACGGCGGGGAAGGGCTCGTTCGAGGGCGTGCTCGCCGAGTCGTGGCAGGCCAACGAGGACGCCACGGAATGGACGTTCACGCTGCGGAACAACGTCAAGTTCTCCGACGGCACGCCGGTCACCAGCGCCGACGTCGTCGCCTCGTTCGAGCGGCTGCTGGCGCTCAAGGGCGCGATGGCCAGTAACTATGCCGGCCACAAGGCCAAGGAGAGCGGTGCGGACAAGGTCGTCATCACGGCCGAGGACCCTGATCCCGCGCTGCTCGGCAAGCTCATCACCTTCTACGTCACCCCCGCCGCGCACCAGGACGGCGATTGGGCCAAGCCGATCGGCTCCGGCCCGTTCGTCGTCGAGAAGTTCACGCCGGGCCAGAGCCTGGTGCTCGCCCCCAACCCCGGCCACTGGCGCGGCAAGCCGGCGCTGAACCGCCTGGAACTGCGCAGCATCCAGGAGATGGCGGCGCGGATGACCGCGCTGAAGACCGGCGAGGTGGACCTGACGTGGGCGGTCCCCGACGACCAGTTGCCCGGTCTGAAGGGCGACTCCGATCTCGTGGTCGAGAAGGACTCGGGCAGCGGCGTCATCACCATGTGGATGAACGGCTCGGAGAAGGGCCTCAAGGAGGCCGCTGTCCGGCGCGCGCTGTGGCAGGCGGTCGACTTCGCCACCATCATCAAGTCGCTCTTCCCCGAGACGGGTTCGCCGGCGAACTCCGTGGTGACCCCCAACGTGCTCGGCTACGCGCCGCAGACTCCGGTGACGTACGACCCGGCCGCGGCCAAGAAGGCGCTGGACGACGCCGGCTGGGACTACGACCAGACGATTCAGATGCAGTTCTCCCAGCCGCAGTTCCAGCAGTTCGCCGACGCGGTGGCGAGCGACCTCGCGAAGATCGGGGTCAAGGCCGAGCCCACCCAGAAGGAGGCGGCGGTCTTCCTGCAGGATCTGCTGGCGCTGAAGTGGGACCTGAACATCCAGCAGCTCGGCACCGCCGGCTTCGACGCGGCGACCAGCCTCGGCCGGTTGTACACCTGCGCGGCCAAGCGCACGGGCTACTGCAACCCCGACCTCGACAAGCTGCTGGCCCAGGCGGGCTCGACCAGCGACACCGCCAAGCGCCAGGAGCTGTACGCGCAGGCCAACAAGGTCATCTGGGATGACGCGGTAGGTATGTACCCCATGTTCGTGCGGAACCTGTACGTCCGAAACAAGTCCGTGCAGGGCCTCGCCATTCCCCCCGACCTCACGCCGGACTTCTCCACCGTCAGGATCGGCAACGGCGCATCATGAACCGCTCCTCGAACGTCACCGATCCGGTGCCGGCGGAGCTCGACCCGGAGCAGGCGCCGCTGCTCCAGGTCGAGCACCTGTCCATCGACCTGCCCGGCCCGTCCGGGCCGGTCCGCGTGGTGGACGACGTCTCGTTCACCGTCGCCGCGGGCCGGACCACCGGCCTGATCGGCGAGTCGGGCAGCGGCAAGACGATGACGGCGAGCGCGATCATCGGCCTGCTGCCGGCCGGCGCGGCGGTCTCCGGCCGGCTGCTGTGGCACGGCGAGGACATGGCCGCCATGGCGGAGCAGGACCGCCGCCGGCTGCGCGGGCGCGGCATCGCCATGATCTTCCAGGACCCCCAGGCGGCGCTGGATCCGACGCAGACGATCGGCCGGCAGGTCGGCGAGATCCTGCGGCGCGGCGGGATGCCCGCGAAGGAGGTGCGCGGAACCGTGATCGACCTGCTCGACCGGGTGGGCGTCCCGGACCCGGAGAAGCGGCACGCGCAATATCCCCACCAGTATTCGGGCGGGCTGCGACAGCGGGCCATGGTGGCGACGGCGCTCGCCGGCTCGCCGGAGCTCATCCTCGCCGACGAACCGACGACGGCGCTCGACGTCACCGTGCAGGCCCGCATCCTCGCCCTGCTGAGGCGCGTCCGCGACGAGGAGGGCATGGCCATGCTGCTGGTCAGCCACGACCTGCGGGTGATGGCACACGTGGCGGACGAGGTCGTCGTCATGTACGCCGGCCGCATCTGCGAGGTCGGCAGCGGCAGGGAAGTGCTCAACAGCCCGGCGCACCCGTACACGCGGGCGCTCGTGGTGAGCGTCCCGGCCGTACGCAGCAAGACGGCCATCGCCGAGCCGCTGCCGGGCAGCCCGGCGAGCCCGGCGGAACGCCCGAGCGGATGCCCCTTCCACCCGCGGTGCGCCAAGGCGCAGGCCCGGTGCGCGAGCGAGGTGCCGCGGATGCGGCAGGTCGCCGCCGGCCGGCAGGTCGCCTGCCACTTCCCGGAGGAGACGTGAGCGCATCGGCTCTGGTCGAGGTCAGCGACCTCGTGGTCAACTTCCACACCCGGCGAGAGCGCAGGCGCGGCACCGCGCCGAACGCCGTCGACGGCGTCTCCTTCGCCCTCCGCCCTGACGAGACCCTCGCGATCGTCGGGGAGTCCGGCTCGGGCAAGACCACGGTCGCCCGCTGCGTCGTCGGGCTCCAGGCACACCAGGAAGGCGCGGTCCTGTTCGACGGGGCTCCGGTCGGCCCGGTGGCGAAGCGGTCACCGGCGACCCGGCGGGCGATCCAGATGGTCTTCCAGGACCCCGCCGCCTCGCTCAATCCCAGGATGAGCGTCCGGTCCATCATCGCCGAGACCTGGCGGACCCACCCGTCGGCCGCTCCGGACGGCCGCTCATGGGATGCCGCGATCGGCGAGCTGCTCGCGGACGTCGGCCTCGACGCCGACGTCGCCACCCGGCGGGCCACGGCCCTGTCCGGTGGGCAGTGCCAGCGGGTCAGCATCGCCCGCGCGCTCGCCCTGCGTCCTCGGCTGCTCGTCTGCGACGAAGCCGTCTCGGCGCTCGACGTCTCGGTGCAGTCGCAGATCCTGCGGCTGCTGGCCGGCCTGCGCGCCGCCCGCGGGCTCGCCATCCTCTTCATCACCCACGACCTCGGGGTGGTCCGGCAGATCGCGGACCGGGTGGCGGTCATGCACCAGGGCAGCCTGGTCGAGACGGCGACCGCCGACGACCTGTTCGAGCGGCCCGGCCATCCGTACACCAGGAAACTTCTCGACGCCGCCCTTGACCTCGAGGGCGCCTGAATTCACATGCAACCAGGGGGAACGTTGGAATCGCGGATCACTGATGCGGATCTGGCCATCATCGGCGGTGGCGTCGGCGGAGTCGCCGCCGCGCTCGCAGCTCTGCGCCGCGGGCTGCGGGTGGTGCTGACCGAGGAGGGCGACCGCGTCGGCGGGCAGTTCACCAGCCAGGGCGTGCCCCCGGACGAGCACCGGTGGATCGAGCAGTTCGGCTGCACCGCCTCCTACCGCCGGTACCGCAACGCGGTCCGCGATCACTACCGGACGTGGTACCCCCTCACCGTGGCCGCCAGGAGCCAGCCACACCTCAACCCCGGCCTGGGCCGGGTCGGTGCACTGTGCCACGAGCCGCGGGTCAGCGGTGCGGTGCTGCGCGCGCTCGTCGACCCCTACCTGAGCAGCGGCCGGCTGCGCGTCCTGCTCCGTGCGCGGCCGGTCGCGGCGGAGACCGACGGCGACCGGGTCAGCAGCGTGACAGTGGACCGCGCGGACGCCGGCCTGGTGCACATCGCGAGCCCGTACTATCTGGACGCCACCGAGCTCGGTGACCTGCTGCCGCTCGCGGGCGTGGAACACGTCACCGGGTTCGAGTCCAGGCACGAGACCGGTGAGCCGAGCGCGCCGGAGGCGGCGCAGCCCGGCAACATGCAGGCGTTCTCCTGGGTGTTCGCCGTCGATCACCGCGAGGGCGAGGACCACGTGATCGACCGGCCGGCGAATTACGACCACTGGCGCGCGTACCGTCCCGACTACTGGCCGGGACCGCAGGTCGGGCTGACCGCGCCGGACCCGCGGACGAGGGAGCCGCTGACGCGGACGTTCACCCCGAACATCCGCTCGGGGCCCGTGCTCGCCGACCAGAGCCAGGACCCGGGGGATCGCGAGCTGTGGGAGTTCCGCCGGGCCGTCGCCCGCGAGCTGTACGAGCCCGGCTTCGTGACCAGCGACGTCACCCTGGTGAACTGGCCCATGATCGACTACGTGGCGGGGGCCCTCATCGGCGTGAGCGAGGAGGAGAAGGCCCGCCACCTCGCCGGAGCGCGTGAGCTCTCCGCGAGCATGCTCTACTGGCTGCAGACCGAGGCGCCACGGCCGGACGGCGGCCGCGGCTGGCCGGGACTACGGCTGCGGCCGGACGTCATGGACACCCCCGACGGCTTCGCCGCCGCCCCCTACATCCGCGAGTCCCGGCGGATCAGGGCCGAGTACACCGTCGTCGAGCAGGACGTGTCCCTCGCCGTACGCGGAGATGCGGGCGCGAAGCCGTACGACGACACGGTCGGCATCGGCATGTACCGGATCGACCTGCACCCCTCGACGGGCGGCGACAACTACATCGACGTTCCCAGCTGCCCGTTCCAGATCCCCCTCGGCGCCCTGCTGCCCGTACGCGTGCGGAACGTGTTGCCGGCCGGCAAGAACATCGGCAGCACGCACATCACCAACGGCTGCTACCGGCTGCACCCCGTGGAGTGGAACATCGGCGAGGCCGCCGCCTCACTGGTGGCCTACTGCCTGGGGGAGACGGTGGAGCCGCACGATGTCCGGCGCAAGGAAGCACACCTGCGAGCGTTCCAGGGCGCGCTGAAGGCCGACGGCGTCGAGCTGTCCTGGCCGGAGATCCGGGGGTACTGATGCCGGTGTCAGGTGTGATCGTCCCCGCCGTGACCCCGATCGGCGAGAGCGGGCGTCCGGACCTCGCGGCCGGCCTGGGATATTTCGGCGCGCTCGCCGCCGCGGGCATCACGAAGATCATGCTCCTGGGCACGAACGGCGAAGGGCCGCTGCACCAGACGGCGGAGATCGGCGCGTTCCTCGCCGATGCCGTCGGCCGCTGGCGGTGGCTGGTGCCGGGCGGCACCGTCGTCGTCAACGTCTCCGCCGCCGGCACCCGCGAATCGCTCAGGCGGGCCGAGCTCGCCGCGGCGGCCGGGTGCGACGCGGTCGCCCTCAGCCCGCCCTGCTACTTCCACCATGACGAGCACGACATCGTCGAGCACTACCGGGCGAGCCGTGCCGCGGCCGTGCCGGTGATCGCGTACAACATCCCGCGGTACGCGCCGCCGTTCTCGGCGGGCTCGATCGCCGCCGTCGCCGACATGGAGCACGTCGCCGGCGTCAAGGACAGCTCCGGCGACCCGGACATCCTGCGGCAGTGGCTCGACGTCAAGCGCCACCGGCCGGACTTCGGCGTGAGCCAGGGAGCGGAGGGCAAGATGCTCGACGCGCTGTCCGCGGGCGCGGACGGGATCACTCCCGGAATCGCCAACCTCGCCCCGCGCGTCGCGCTCGAACTCGTCGCCGCGCACCGCGCAGGCGATCAGGAGCGTGCCGCCCTGGCCCAGAAACGGGTCGTCTCGCTGCTCGGGGTGCACGCGATCCGGGCCGGAGTCCCGGTCGTCAAGGCGAGCCTGGCCCTGCGAGGCCTGTGCGCCCCCACGGTCGCCCCACCGCTGCGGACCCTCGACGACGGCGAACTGGCGGCACTGCGCGAGTTCCTGACGGAATTCGAGCCTGACCTGATCGGAGCCGCCGATGGCTGACGTCGAGTGGTGGCGTACCGCGGTGATCTACCAGATCTACATCCGGTCCTTCGCGGACGGCGACGGCGACGGGATCGGCGACATCGCCGGGATCCGCAGCCGCCTGGGCTACCTGGCCGGGCTCGGTGTCGACGCCATCTGGATCACGCCGTGGTACGAGTCGCCGAACAACGACGGGGGCTACGACGTGGCCGACTACCGTGCCATCGCCCGCGAGTACGGCGACGTGCGCGGGGCCGAGCAACTCGTCGCGGAGGCGCACCGGCATGGCCTGAAGGTGATCCTGGACATCGTGCCGAACCACACGTCCACCGATCACCCCTGGTTCCAGGCCGCGCTCGCCGCCCCGCCCGGCTCCCCGGAACGCGCCCGGTACCACTTCATGGACGGGCACGTCGTCCCCAACGACTGGCGCAGCACGTTCGGCGGCCCGGCCTGGACCCGGGTGCCCGACGGGCAGTGGTACCTGCACCTCTTCGACCCCACCCAGGCCGACCTCGACTGGTCCCATCCCGAGGTCCGCGCGGAGTTCCTGGACCTGCTGCGCTTCTGGTTCGACCGCGGGGTCGACGGGTTCCGCGTCGACGTCGCCACCGGCCTGATCAAGCACCCCGGTTACCCCGATCTCGGCTACCGGGAGGAGGACCTGCTCGTTCTCACCGACGTGCCCGACCATCCGCACCGGGACCGCGACGAGGTGCACGCCGTCTACCGGGAGTGGCGCGAGGTGGCCGACGCCTACGACCCGCCGAGGATCTTCGTGGCCGAGGCGTGGGTGGCGGACCCCGAGCGGCTGGCCAGGTACGTGGCGCCGGCCCAGCTCCACACCGCCTTCAACTTCCCCTTCCTGCAGTCCGCATGGGACGCCGGCGACCTCTTCACGGTGATCGACTCCACGCTCCGCACGATGTCTCTCTCCGGGTCCCCCTCCGGCGCGCCGCCCACCTGGGTGCTGTCCAACCACGACGTCGAACGCACGGTGACCCGTTACGGCCGTGCCGACACCCGCAAGCACCAGGGGAGATCCGGTCACGAGCTGGGCCCGGTCGACGAGGATCTGGGCCGCCGTCGCGCCAGGGCCGCGCTGCTGCTGATGCTGGCGCTGCCCGGCGTCGCCTACCTCTACCAGGGCGAGGAACTCGGGCTGCCCGACCACATGGACATCCCCGACGATCGTCTCCGCGACCCGATCTGGACCCGTTCGGGCGGGCGCCGCCGGGGACGCGACGGCTGCCGCGTACCGCTGCCCTGGACGCCGGCGCCGGACGGCGCCGGGTTCGGTTCGGCGGACCCGTGGCTTCCGCAGCCTCCCGGATGGGGGCGGCTCTCGGTGGCGAACCAGGTGGACGACCCGGCCTCCACCTACCACCTCGTGGCGCGGGCGCTGCGGATCCGGCGGGAGCTGGACGTCCCCCAGGAGCTCGAGTGGGTGGACCGAGCCGGCTCGGTCCTGCGCTTCCGTCGCGGACCGGACTTCGAGTGCGTCGTCAATCTCGGTGACACGGAGGTGCCGCTGCCCGCCGGCACGGTCACCCTCCTGCGCAGCGACGCCCACGCCGCCGCGGGCGACCCGCTCGGACCGGACACCGCCGCCTGGCTGCGGGTGCGGGGCGACGGTACGACATGAGCCGACCCAACATCGTGCTGATCCTCGCCGACGACCTGGGCTACTCGGACATCGGCTGTTACGGCGGCGAGATCCGCACGCCGAATCTCGACCGGATCGGCCGGGCCGGGGTGCGGCTGTCGCAGTTCGCCAACACGGCACGGTGCAGCCCGTCGCGCGCGTCCCTGCTGACCGGGCTGCATCCGCACCAGACCGGTGTCGGTGTCCTGGCCGGCAACGGCGCACCCGGAGGCTATCCGGGCAGCCTCGACGACCGCTGCGTGACCGTCGCCGAGCTGCTCGGAGCCGCCGGGTACGCCACCGCCATGTCGGGCAAATGGCACCTGAGCGGGCCGTTGTGGGAGCCGGCCGGCTCGTGGCCCACCCGGCGAGGATTCGGCGACTTCTTCGGAACCCTCAGCGGATGCGGGAGCTACTACGACCCGGCGACCCTGTACCGGGGCGAGGCGGACGCGAGCGCCGAAACCCGCGATCCGCGGTTCTTCTACACCGATGCGATCACCGACCACGCGGTGGAGTTCATCGGCCGGGAGGCCGCCGCCGGCCGTCCGTTCTTCGCGTACGTGGCCTACACCGCGCCGCACTGGCCGCTGCACGCGCCCGAGGAGGACGTCGCCGGGTACGACGGCGTCTACACCGCGGGCTGGGACGAACTGCGCGCCCGCCGGCTCGACCGGCTGCGCGCCGAGGGCCTGCTCGGCGCCGAGTCGGCACTGTCCCGGCCCGACCCGGCTCAAGCACCGTGGGCGGCGGCGCCGGACCAGGCGTGGGAGGCCCGCCGCATGCAGGTGTACGCCGCCCAGGTGGAGCGGATGGACCGGGGCATCGGCCGGATCCTCGACCAGCTGGCGACCTCCGGGGTCTACGACGACACCGTCGTGGTGTTCCTGTCGGACAACGGCGGCTGCGCCGAGATCCTGCCGCTCGGCGACCTGGAGGAATTCCGGGCCAGGCGGCACATCGTGCCGGCGGCCACCCGGGAGGGCGCCGAGTTGCGTGTCGGCAACCTCCCGGGTGTCGATCCCGGCCCGGAGGACACCTACGCGAGTTACGGCCCCGCGTGGGCCAACCTGTCCAACACCCCGTTCCGTCTCTACAAGCGGTGGGTCCACGAGGGAGGCATCGCCACCCCGTTCATCGTGCACTGGCCCGCGGGAGGCCTGGCCGCGGGCCGGATCGTCCGGACCCCCTTCCAGCTCACCGACGTGCTGCCCACCCTGCTCGCCGCCGCCGGCGTCGAGTACCCGCGCGAGTACCAGGGGCGGGATACGCCGCCCTTGGAGGGGCGCAGCATGGTGCCCGCCGTGCGCGGCGAGCCGGTCCCGGACACGTGGCTGTTCTGGGAGCACCTGGGCAACGCCGCCGTACGCCGGGGGCGGTGGAAGCTGGTCCGCGAGCACGCGGGGCCATGGGAGCTCTACGACATGGACACCGACCGCTCCGAGCTGGCCGATCTCGCCGGACGCCACCCCGGCCGCGTCGCCGAGCTGGCCGCCGCGTACCGGCGCTGGGCGCGGCGGGTCGGCGTCATACCCCGCGAAGGGGCGGGTTGACGGGTGTGCTCAGGTCTGATTCGTACCGATGACGCGTCTCGAAGTTTGCTGAGACGCTCGTCTCGGCACCCTGACCGGGGGCGCGTACGCGACCGATAGGGTCAGCCAGGATCGCACCGATGCGAAGGGGAACAACCTGCCGTGAACGTAGGCGTCGTCGGGCAGGCGGCGGGGTTGTTCGCGGTCACGAACATCGACGACATCCTGATCCTGGCATTGTTCTTCGCGCGGGGCGCCGGGCACCGGGGTGCGGCGGCGCGCGTGGTGGCCGGCCAGTACCTCGGGTTCCTCGGCATCCTCGTCGTGGCCGCGACCGCGGCAGTCGGCGCCACGTTCCTGCCCCAGCCGGTGCTGCCGTACCTGGGAGTGCTCCCGCTCGTCCTCGGGCTCAGGGCCGCCTGGCAGGCGTGGAAGGATCACCGCGACGGTGGTGAGGACGAGCGCGCGGACGGGCGTGCCGGTGGTCCGAAGGTGCTGGAGGTCGCCGCGGTCACCTTCGCCAACGGTGGCGACAACATCGGTGTCTACGTCCCGGTCTTCGCCACCGCCGGTGCCGGCCCGATGAGCGTGCACATCGCCGTTTTCCTGGCCCTGGTGGCCGTGTGGTGCCTCGCGGGACGATTTTTCGCCACCCGCCCGGTCGTCGCTCGCGCGCTGAGCCGGTGGGGTCACCTCCTGTTGCCGATCGTGCTGATCGGCCTCGGGGTGCTCATTCTCGTGGAGGGCGGCGCCTTCGGCCTGTAGGGGTCAGCTGACGCGCGTGCTCGTGGTGGACGCCCGCACTAGCCGGCGACCTGCGTGGTGACGCGCTGGACGGCCTTGACGGCGGCGTCGGGCTGGTCGGTGTAGATGTAGTGGCCGCTCTTGGCGGCCGTGCTCAGCCTGCTCCTGCTGGAGATCGCGAGCCACTTGCGCTGGCCGGCGCTCCACGCCTGCTCCAGGTGCTCGCCGTAGGTGGGGATGGCCGCGAGGTACGGCCGGCCGTGCTTGATCACCTCGACCGGGATGTCCCCGGCGGAGCGGACCTTGCCGTCGGCCATGACGAGCTGCTCCGGGTTCTGCCCCTTGAAGATCGCCAGGTTCTGCGCGCGCACCTCGGCCGCCGGGCCCTTGGCCGAGGCCGGGATGACCTTGGCGACGTCGCCGGCCATGGTCGAGGGAGTGGCGTCCATCAGCACCAGCCCCTTGACGCGGTCCTGGTGGTCGGGGGCGTAGCGGGCGGCGATGAGCCCGCCGAGCGAGTGGCCGGCCAGCACGACCGGGCGGTCACCGGCGACCTGGTCGAGCACCCCGGTGAGGATCTTGCCGGTGCTCGCGAAGTCCTGCGGGCCCTGCGGCTTGTCGCTGGCGCCCGCGCCGAGCCGGTCGTAGGAGCAGACCCGGTTCTTGGCGCTGAGCGTCTTCTGCAGGGCGGCCATCTTGGTCAGGTCGTCGCCGCCGCCGTGCATCAGCACGATCACCGGCGCACCGTCGGCCGCCGCACCCGAGCAGGACACGTTCACCGACCTGCCCGCGACCTCGATCTTCTTGGTCCCGTAGCTCAGGTCGGCCTCGATCTGCTGCTCGGCGGAGGCGATGGGGTCCCAGTTCTCCAGCGCGTCGCCGTTGCAACCGGTGGCGCCCGCGCCGATCACGGTGCCGCACAGCGCGGCGAGAACGGTTGCCTTGATCTTGCGGGGCATGGGGGTCCTCCGGTGACTCACAGGGTGGTGTGGTGGGAAAGCGGCGGAGCGCCGTAACCACGCCTCAACGTTATGGATCAGGCCGTCCCCGAAGCGTCCCCGCACGGTGGACATTCGCCGGTAGCTCGCACGGGGGACAAGCGCGCCCGCCGCCGCGTCACCGCCGATCGCGGCCGGTCAGCGCTTCGACCGTCCCGCGGCCCGGTGCCGCACCGCGTAGAGCAGGCCCGAGACGCCGAAGAGCACCAGGGTGATCGACAACCACCGCCCGAGGTAGGGGGAGGTGCTCAGCCCGACCGCTGCCTGGTAGTTGCGCTCGGCACCGCGCAGGACGAGGGGGAACCACACGAGCAGCAGCAGGCAGGACAGCCCGGCCGGCACCCGTACGTGATTGACCACCGCGGGCCGCCGCCCGGCCGGCCGAGCCGGGCCGGGGCGCGCAGGAAGCTTCGGCAGGGATCGGATCGCGGTGTCGGCCGCCGAGTACAGCGGCCACAACACCAGGTCGTGGAAGATGACGGCGCCGACGAACCACACGGCGAACCCCATCCAGATGCCGGCCTCCACCACCCGGGTGGCGGCGTAACCGGCCACCGCGAAGCAGGCCGCCAGCCCGAGAAGGTGCCACGGGCCGGCACCGTAGGCGCTCGCCCACCGGCTCGCGCCGCGACCGCGGCGGTTCACCGTCCCTCCCGGCGGAACTCGAGTTCGCGCACCCACTTGGTGTTGTGCACGCCCGGGGCGTTCGGCACGATGACGCGCGCGGGGAATCCGTGGTCGAGGGAGAGATCGGCGCCGTTGACCCGCAGCGCCAGCAGCGAACGCGGGTCGGCCACCTGCCCGGCGCTGAGCGAGGCCTGGCCGAAATAGCCCACGCGCTGCAGCGATCCGGCCGTGACCGCCGCCGCGCCGGGCGGGACGCCGGCCAGGCGGGCCAGGTCCGCCAGCCGCACACCCGTCCAGACCTGCTCGGTCGACCACCCCTCCACGCAGGCGATCGGCAGCGCGTAGGTGTGCAGCGGCATCGCCAGCAGGTCCGCACGGGACAGGTGCACCGGGCTCGCCCCCACGACCGCCAGCCGCCACCCGTCGCCCGTCTCCGCCGCGGTGACGCCGAGGCTGGCCGCCGTCTTGTTGACCTGGAAGTCGTTGGGCCCCGTCCCGTACTCGCGCCCGTGCGGAGCCAGCAAGGCCGTTCGGCGCAGCGGCCCGTCCAGCGTCTGGCCGGCCGACAGGCCGAACATCAGCGCCGAGCCACCGCCGACGAACGCCAGCAGGCCGCGCCGGGACATGGTGGGCGGCGCCGGATCAGCCGGGACCAGGCCGTCGGGGTCGGGAGGTTCCGGTCGCGTGTCGGCCAGGCGCGTACGCAGCTCGCGCCGCAGGTCCCGGGACCGCACCGCGCGGACCGCCCGGGGCAGCCGCATGGCGACGTGGACGGCCAGCGCCGCCAGAAAGATCCACGCACCGTACAGATGCGCCGGATAGAAGGAGAAGGGGAAGACGTAGAAGAGCTGGATGTTGAGGATCCCGGTAGCGAACTGGAACCCCGCACCGCCGACCAGCAGCACCAGGCTGGCGCGGTCGACGGCCTGCGCGATCGAGCGCACCGGCGGCCACTGGAACAGCTTGGGGATCACCGACCACAACTTGGCCAGCAGCACCGGTACCAGCGTCAGCCCCAGGATGACATGGGTGCCCTGGGTGACCCGGTACAGCCAGGCCGGGTGCGTCGGCCAGTCGAAGAGATAGAAACCCAGCAGACCCTTGCCCGGCGTCGTGTCGTTGCCCGGCAGCCGGGGCTCGTAGGCGGCGTACGACACCAACCCGGTGACCGCGACGACGGCGAGCCCGACGAGCAGGACGAGACCGAGCACCGACGTGAGCCAGGGACCGCGCAGCGGGCTCCGCCAGAAACCCGGGCGGAACGGCCCGGGGGGCGCGGTCGCCTTCGGCCGTCCGGCCCGGCGGCTTCCCGTAGCGGACGCGTTCCGGGCATGGGCGCGCCCATGCGGCGTATCCGGCACTGATCCCCCCGAAGCCGGTAGTCGGATGCTGAGCTCCTTACCGGGAGTGCCGCCTTCAACACGGGACGACGGTAAACATCCCGCCATGCCGCGATCGCCTTGTCCGGGTCCCCCGCGTTCTCGACGGTCCCACGACGGACGTCCTGCCGATCATGACCGCTCCGGCGGCGCCGCGTGATTCACGCGTGTTCGTATCCCTCGTCACACGCGTCACATGGAGCAATCGTGCCAATTGCGACGCAATATGCCCGATCTTGACCTAATCTTGTGCAGTCTATGAACGTTTCTCACAGATTCGCAGCGCTCGCATCCACCGGTGTGGCCCTCACGATGGCCGTGACCTCGCAGGTGTTCGTCTCGCCTGGCGTGGCTTCGGCGGCCGTGGCACCCAGCAACCAGATCCAGCACGCTGCCCAGCCGCTCGGGGGAGCCGCGGCGAGCACGCTGAGCCGGAGCGCCAGTGCGAACAAGTCGCTGGCCACCAAGAACCGGATCTACCGTACCGGCCGCCTCACCGACGTGAACTGCAGGCCCGGTGCGCTGCCGTCCGGGAGCACGGCAGCGTACAAGCGCTTCCTGACCCGCGTGACCAACTGCCTGAACAAGGCGTGGGGCGCGCAGTTCCGCAAGGCGCGGATGCCCTTCTCCAAGCCGCGGCTGCGCATCATCACCAGCAAGGTGAACACGCCCTGCGGCAGGTGGAGCACCGGCGCCGACGGCTACTACTGCTCCGCCAACCGCACGATGTACATGCTGATCACCAAGAAGCAGCTCCGCCAGCCGTTCCCGCTGGGCATCGCGCGGCTCATGGCTCACGAGTACGGCCACCACGTGCAGCAGACCTCGCGGATCTGGAGCTACTACTGGACGGCCCGCAACTCGGCCGGCCGCTCCCAGCGCCTGGCGCTGTCGCGCAGGTCCGAGCTCCAGGCCGAGTGCTTCTCCGGCGCCTTCATGTCGACGCTGCGGGACGGTTCGCAGTTCTCGGACCGGCAGTGGGACTACACGGTGAACTGGTTCAGGAAGAACGGCGCCAAGGCGTGGCCGCAGAACGACCACGGCAGGGGGCCCACGCAGGCGACCTGGATGACGCGCGGCTACAACAGCGGCTCTCCCGGAGCCTGCAACACCTGGGCCGCGTCGGCCCGCAGCACCACCTGACGTCACGCCACCCTCGGTGATCGTGCTTCGAGCGGACTGACACCGCGTTCAAGGCGATCTCCGTGCTGTCCACCACGTTCTCAAAGGGGAAGGGCCGGGCCCGTCACGGGTCCGGCCCTTCCCTTGTGTCATCACGGGTCCCGGCTCCGTGACAGGTCTCGGACGCACGGTACAGAAGGTCTGCATCCGGTGGTAACGACATTCGTACGCCGGCCACCGATCATCGTTCGTGGACCAGGACAGGAGGAACCGGATGACCATGCGCAGAGGCGTTCTCCGGACCATGGCGGTGGCAGCGACCGGGATCGTCGCGGTGGCGGTGAGCACCACCCCGGTCATCGCCCACAGGAGCGGCAACGGCCTGCAGACCCCCCAGCTCAGCGTCTATCCCTACAACTACAACGACGTCTGGCAGCCCGCGATGAACAAGGCGGGATCCAACTGGAACGCGACCAGCACCCCGGTGCGGGTCTACAAGGACAGCGACTCCGGGTCGACGATCACCGCGAAGAGCTACAGCAACACCTGGTACGGCACCTACACCCGGTGCGGCCCCAGCTGCTTCTACATCAAGCTCAACTCCCGCACCATCGCCAGGGACGCGTCCAACACCTCCAACTTCATCACCAGCGTTCTCGTGCACGAGCTCGGCCATGCCCTGAACCTGGCGCACAACACAGTGACGTCCATCATGAACCGCAGCCGGAACCGGAACTCCACGACCTACACCAAACCCCGGCCCCATGACGTCAGCGACGTCAACGCCTATTACTGATGACCGGATGCGTGGGAAAGGCAGATCACATGAAGGCGTTGACCCGGCTGCTGGCGGCCTCCGCGACGGCGGCCCTTCTCGTGACGGGATGCTCCGGGGCCGAACCGGCCACGATGGTCATCGAGGCCGAATATCCCGAGTACAAAAGCGCGGAGGAGCTTTTCGCGCGGGCGACGCTGGTGGTCGAGGCCACGTTGTCGACGACGTCACGCGTTCGGCGCGAGGCGGAGCCCGTTCCTGATCCGTCGGACACCGACCCGTTGTCGAACCCGATGGCGGGCGCCCCGCAGCAGGCGGATCCCTCGGCCGCCGCGCCGCCAGGCGACGTCGTGACCGTCCACGACGCGAAGGTGCTGAAGGTGTTCAAGGGGTCGGCGAAGCCCGGGCAGACCGTCGAGGTCAAAGAACTCGGCGGCACCATCGACGGCGTGAAGTACGAGGTGGAGCACGCCACGCCGCTGAAGGGCGGCGGCAGCTACCTGCTCTTCCTGGAGACGTACGCGGACTCCCCGGCCGCGATGCTCAACTCCGACCAGGCCCAGTACGCGGTGAGCGGCACGGGCGACTACGTCGCGCTGCCGGCGAACTCCATCAAGCTGACGGCCGACGACGTCTCCAGGTTGTCGGCCAAGGACTGACCCGCAGCCCTGGCGAGCTTCGCGACAGGCTGTTCGACCGTGGCGTAGCCGGCGATCAGGAACCGGCCGGCTTGTGGAACAAACCTCTGCTGGGCAGAATGCACCCGAGGGAGCCCGGCGAGGAGGAGCGCGTGACGGAGTGGCGCCCCCGGCTGCGGGAAAGCGTGATCGTCCAGGCCGAGGGCCGGGAGCTGCTCTTTCTGTGCACGGCGGACAGGACCGTGAAGAGATTCGCCGCCGACGATTTCGTGAGACACGTGATAAAGCTCCTCGACGGCACGCGCACGTATGCCGAGATCGAGCGTTCCGTCGGTGATGCGCAGGCGCTCGGTGAGGTGCTGCAGATCCTCACGGAAGAAAGGCTGCTGAGTCGTGTCGGGGATTTGGCGTCGTCCTTTTCGAAGCTCGGGGAGGAGCGTGCCGAGTTCTACGACCGCCAGTTGCGGTTGCTCCAGGATTTCTGTGACCAGGGCCGTGCCGACGTCGTTTCCGGCGTGCGGTTGCAGGAGCGTGTGGACCGCTCGACGGCGGTGGTGTGCGGCGTTGGCGGGCTCGGGGGCTGGGTCGCGCTCTGTCTGGCGAGCGCGGGTGTGGGCGCGATCCGCCTGTGCGATTTCGACCGGGTCGAGCCGTCCAATTTGACCCGGCAGAGCCTGTTCGCCGTCGCCGACGTGGGGGCGTCCAAGGTGGAGGCGGCCGCTGCCAGGCTGCGGGCGGCCAATCCTTATGTCACGGTCGAGACCTTCGACCGGCGTGTGACGTCGTCCGCCGATCTGGCTGACCTGGTGGACGGGGCGGGTGTCGTGGTCAACGCGATGGATTTGCCCACGCCCAATGACACGGCCGCCTGGGTGAGCGAGGCCTGCTGGCCGGATGTGCCGCACATCCTGGGCACCGGCTATGCGTACCATATCGGGGTGCTCGGCGCGACGGTTCTTCCGGGCAGAACGGCCTGCTGGGCGTGTGTGCGGGCCGAGACGTTCGCAGATCACGGGCGTCATCGGATGGAGTCGCTGATCGGCAAGAGGCAGAGGGCGGGCGCCATCGGGGCGTTGTGCGGGCTGATCGGCACCATTCTGGGTTGGGAGGCGATCCGGGTCCTGGCGGGGCTGGAGCCGGCGCTGAGCGGCAAGTGGAGCGAGGTGGACTTCTGGCCGCTGGAGATCCGTTCGCGTCCCGTTCCGCGGCGACCCGACTGCCCGACCTGCGGTCCCTGACGACACACCGCCGGAGGGGTTCCGCGCGTTGTGCGCCTGTGCCCGGTCGTTTCTGGAACGCTGGTGGCGGAGGACGCTGCGGGCGAGGTGGTTCGGAGGCGACATGAACGAGGCGACCGCGCATCTGCTGTTCGATGCGGTGGAGCGCTTGGAGAAGAACATCGTGGCCCGGGAGTGCCCGGCCGTCGTCGCCATGGAGGGCACGGACAAGGTCGTCCTGAGCGAGTACGACTACCTGCGCGATCCCGTCACGGCGGAGGCGTTCGAGATCAGGGCGGCGGAGAAGGCCCTGGAGATCGACGTCGTCCGCTGGGTGCTGGGCGTTCCGCAGGTGTGGTTGTTCAAGCCTCCGGGCACGATCGCCGTCCGGCCCGTCTCCTCCCAGCCGCTCCAGGAGGGAGAGCAGGAGGCCATCACCTGGATGAGCTTCGACCGCGACGACGGCGTGGACTACGGGCGGGTCGCGTACGTGCGCCGCCCGAACGGGGAGCCGGTGTTCTCGGACCCGGAGGTCTTCGACGTCGCCATCCGGCCGGCGCAGACCATGCCCGGTTTCGTGCTGCTGCAGCGGTGCCTGGCCGAGGACTGAGGGCCGGCCCTCGACGGACCGGCCCTCGCCCCGGTGGCTGCCGTCAGCGGTGGCCGTTCTCCTTCAGTTCGATGACCCAGGCACGACGCTCGGCGATCCTGCCGTCGCGCATGACGAACACCTCCGCCATGGACATGCGCATCTCGCCGCCCGCGACTCGCTTCACCGTCCCGGTGAGTTCCGCCATGACGACGTCGCCCTGCTCGACCATGCGCACGACCTCCAGGTGAGGAGGGTTGGCGAACTCGGGCGGGCCGTCGATGGCCTGGTCGTAGGCGTCCTTGCCGGTCAGATGGAAGGCGCCGAAGACGGTCCACTCGATGTCGTCCGTCAGGCAGGACAGGATCTGCTCGTGATCGTTCTTGCGGAAACCGTCCAGATAGGTGTTGACGGTCTCGATGTTCCGTGACATGTCTGCTCCTTCATGTCGGATGTCGCACTTCAAGGGGGCGTCACGCCGTCCTCACCGGAAAGGTCGGAGCGCCCGGAGCGTTCTTGACATCGCCCCGGCATCCGATGTCCAACTCGCCAATGCCGCCGGGGATCGAAGAGTTCGCAACCGTTTCTTCACCCAGTGGACCGCCGGAACGGGCCGTCCAGGTTTACAGTGCGTCCATCCAAGGGAGCACGATGAGGTTTGGGATATTAGGTCCACTGACGGTGTGGCGCGAGGAGGAGCCGCTCGATCTCGGCACGCCCAAGGCGCGCGTGCTGTTGGCGGTCTTGCTGTGCCAGGCGGGCAACCCTGTTTCGGAAGACCAGCTGCTTGTGGCGCTGTGGGGGGACACCCCTCCGAAGAGCGCCACCAAGAACGTGCAGACCTACGTCCACCGGCTCCGGCGGCACCTGGACGACCCGGCTCGCGTCGTGCGGCAGGGCTACGGCTATCTGGTGACGGTCTCCGCGGACGAGCTCGATGCGGGGCGGTTCGAGAACCTGGCGAGCTCGGGGCAGGCGGCGGAGGCCGCCGGTGAGCCGGAGGCGGCGACCCGCCTTCTGCAGGAGGCGCTGGATCTCTGGCGCGGGCCCGCGTTCGCCGGCATGGCCGATGTCCCGATGCTGGCCACGGAGGCCGCGCGGCTGGACGAGGTGCGCATGTCGGTCCTGCAGTCGCGGATCGCCGTGGACCTGAGCCTGGGTCGCCACGCCGCGCTGCTGGGCGAGCTGACCGCGCTCACCGGCGAGTACCCCCTGCGGGAGCGGTTGCGCGCGCAGCTGATGCTGGCGCTGTACCGCTGCGGCCGGAGGGCGGACGCGCTCGCCGAATACACGCGTGCCCGCAGGACACTGGTCGAGGAGACCGGCCTGGACCCGGCGGAAGAGCTGCACGACATGCACCAGAGGATCCTCACGGAGGACCCGTCACTCGACCTCGTTCCTCGCGCCCAGGCGAAGATCACGCGCTCGCCTGGAGGGCCGGGCCCGTACAGGCCGGCGGAGGCCCGGCCCCACCGTGAACGGGCCGCGCGCCGGCCGGACGGAGTGAGCACCGAGCCGGGCGAGAAGGCGCGGCACGCGCCCGGGCGTGTCCTGCCCGCCTACCGTCGCGTCCATGCCACGGCCCTGACGCCCGAGCTTCGAACGGCCCCCATCCCCGCGGAGCTGCCCCCGGACATCGCGGAATTCACGGGCAGGGACGGCGAGGTGGCGGAGCTGACCGAGGCCCTCACCAAGCCGCGGCCGGGCACCGTCGCCATGGCCGGCGTCGCGGGTATGGGAGGCCTGGGCAAGACCACGCTCGCCGTGCACGTCGCGCACCGGATCGCGGGTCGTTTCCCCGACGGTCAGCTCTACGCGGACCTGCGCGGCGCCTCCGCCGACCCCGCCCGCCCGGAGGACGTGCTCAGCCGCTTCCTGTTCGCCCTGGGCATCAGCGCCACCGGCATACCCGAATCCCTGGAAGAACGCGTGGCGCTCTACCGGAGCTGCCTGGCCGGACGGAGAACTCTCATCCTGCTGGACAACGTCGCGGGGGAGGAGCAGGTGCGGCCGCTCCTGCCCGGGGCCCCCGGCACGGCCGTGCTGCTCACCGGGCGTGTCCGGCTGGTCGGCCTCGAGGGCACGAGCCTGCTGGAGCTCGACGTCCTGCCGTCGGCCCAGGCCATGGACCTGCTGAGAAGGATCATCGGTGACGAACGCGTCCAGGACGATCCGGACGCGGCTCTGGAGATCACCCGGCTGTGCGGTCGCGTCCCGCTGGCGGTCCGCATCTCGGCGGCCAGGCTCCTCGGCAGGAGGCAGTGGAGCCTGGCCCACCTCGCCGGCGTCCTCGGGGAGGAACGCCACCGGCTGGACGAACTCGTGGCGGGCGACCTCGACATCCGCGCGGGATTCGAGATGACCTACCGGACGCTTCCCGCGGGCGCGCAGCGGGCCTTCCGGCTCGCCGGGCTGCTCGACGCGCCCGACTTCGCCTCCTGGGCGGTGGCCGCCCTCCTGGACGTGCCGGTACGGCAGGCGGAACGCGAGATCGAGACCCTGGTCGACGCCCATCTGCTGAACCTCACGGGGACGGACGAGACGGGCAGGCTCAGGTACCGGTTCCACGACCTGATCCGGTTGTACGCGCGCGAGCGGGCGCAGCGCGAGGAATCCGAACCCGAGCGCCAGGCCGCGCTCCGGCGGGCCCTGGGCGCGTGGCTGGCCCTGGCGGAGGTCGCGGCGGAGCACGTCCCGGGCCCCTGCTTCGCACTCATGCACAGCAGTGCGCCGCGCTGGCGGCTGCCCGCGGCGGTGTCCGGCCCGCTGCTGGCCGACCCGATGGCCTGGTTCGGCGCGGAGCACGCCGCGCTGATGGCGGGGGTGGCCCAGGCGTGCGAGGCGCGCCTGACCCAGCTCGCGTGGGACCTCGCGGGGTCCACCGAGACGTACCTCAACGTGCGCGGCCTGTACGACGGCTGGCTGCGCATGCACGAGCAGGCGCTCGCGCTCTGCCGTGAGACCGGCGACAGGCGCGGCGAGGCCGTGCTGATGCGCGGCCTCCTGGAGGTCACCACCTGGAGTTCGCCGGCGGGCCCCGGACCGGCGATGACGCGGATGCGGGCCGGCGCCTCGCAACTCCTCGACCTGTTCACCATGCTGGACGATCCGGTGGGAATGGCCGACGCCCTGGCGACCCTGGCCTGGAGCATGACGGCCGACGGGAACGGCGGTGCGCAGGCGCTCGCCCTGGCGGAGCGCGCCCTGCGGACGGCCGCCGACGCGGGCTACCTCGGCGGCCAGGCGCGGGCCTACCACGTGATGGCGATCATCTACGGCGAGGACGACCCGCGGGCGGCGCACACGGTCCTGGAGCAGGCGACGAAGGTCGCCGAGGCGCTCGGCAACCCCCACTACACCACGACGATCACCCAGTTCCTCGGGGCGGCGAAAGCGTTCAGCGGTGACTTCGCGGGCGGCCAGCGACTGCTGGAGAGGTCCCTGGACATGGCGCGGCGGTTGAACTACCGCTATCTGGAGACGTTCTCGCTGCTCTACCTCTCGAAGTTGTTCCTCGTCACCGGGGACGAGCGGGCCAGGGCGACCGCCGAGCTGACGCTGGCCCACAGCGAGGACGGCAACTTCGGCCATTACCTCGCCGACGCGCTCAGCCTTCTCGGGCAGGTGAACCTGGCCGAAGGAGACCTGCCCGCCGCCATCGCCGCCCTCGAACGCTCGGTCCGGGTCTGGCGGACCCGCGGCTCGATCCCCTACCTGGCGCGGACGCTGCGCGCCCTCGGCGACGCCCACGACGCCGCCGGCGACCACCGCACGGCCAAGGCCATCTGGGAAGAGGCTCGCGAACTGTTCCACGGGATCTCGCACGAGGACGGCGTGGGAACGCTGGACGCCCGGCTCGGCCGCTGACCCGCTCATGTCGCCGCGAGACGAACCGGCCACCACGAATGTTGTCATCCACCCGGTCCGTCCGTACGCCGCTCCGGCGGGCGCGAAAGGGGTGCGGTCTTTCTCGCCGCGCAGCCGTGCGCATTTCACGCCGCGCACAAGTCAACCTGTCCCCGGACATTGATGGATCTGATGGAGAGATACCTGACCGCCGAACGCAGAGGGTGGGAAATGTCGGATACCCGACACGCGTGTGGCGATTCTCCTTTGCGCTGCACTTGGATGGTCACCATTCCGGTTCATTGATGGGAGGAACCGCATGGGTTCGGTTCGTGTGGCCATTGTCGGTGTCGGCAACTGCGCGTCGTCGCTGGTCCAGGGCGTTCACTATTACAAGGACGCCGACCCGGACGTACGGGTCCCGGGCCT
>NZ_JBVJHP010000022.1:0-165081 GCF_055586745.1 Nonomuraea sp. NPDC049378 | reverse complement strand
GTGACTACCAACCCCAGGCAAACCCCAACACGACGAAACCCCCGAACCCGTAGGTTCGAGGGTTTCCGATGTCCTGAGACATCACACTGTCGGGGCGACAGGATTTGAACCTGCGACTTCTTGCTCCCAAAGCAAGCGCGCTGCCAAGCTGCGCCACGCCCCGTCTCGCCGAGTGCGCATGCGGTCCGCGACTCCGGTACGCTTACGCCCTGACGACCGGATGAAGTCTAGACCAGACTTCGACCGGTTCGCGCGGACGTAGCTCAATGGTAGAGCCCTAGTCTTCCAAACTAGCTACGCGGGTTCGATTCCCGTCGTCCGCTCACGTGAGGAGAAGGCCAGGTCATCCCGCCTCGGGGGCCTGGCCTTCGTCGTGCCGCGCACTGGTGCTCAACCGTTGCCGAGCAGGTCGTAGCCGACGAACGTGAACATGCGCTCTCCCGTGACCAGGGGTTGCGGGGTGCCGGTGAAGCGGTGCGCGCCGACGCCGTAGCCGGCGTCCGGTTCCGACAGCCATTCGAGGTGGAAGCCGCGCTCCTCGAACCAGCGGCAGATCTGCGGCACCAGGTCTGGCGGCCTGCGGTGGCGCGTCCAGACGACCGTGCCTCCTGCGCGGCACAGCTGGGCGAACGTGGCGATCGTACGCTCGACGTCCTCGCCCGCGATGTTGCCGAACACGCCGCAGGCGAGCACGATGTCGGCGGGGACCATGCCCTGGTAGTGGTCGGTGAGCGCGGCGTCGGCGGTGATCACCTCGACCTGGACCAGGCCTGCCTCGCCGGCCTTCTCCTCGGCCTTCGCGGTGTTGCCCGGGTCGAGCTCCACGAGACGGCCCAGCACGTCGTCGCGGCGGGGATGGCCGTCGAGCACCTCCAGCAAATCACGGCCCTGGCCGGCGCAGAGGCTCACGAGCCTCAGCGGACCTGGCGGGCAGGCGTCGAGTGCCAGCCGGATCCGCTGCTGCACGACCCGCAATCGTCGCGCCAGGCGCGAACCGGGGTCGTCGTACTCGTCGTGCCACGCCTGCCAGTCCATGGACGGATCTTATGATCGAGTGCACTTCCGCGACCGCGGTGCGGCGGGCAGGCCGGGTGGGGGGCGCTCGTAAGCTGGTTCCGATGCGTGCGCGACCGATCTCCCGTGACGTTCTCGTCGACGAGCTGGCCGAGCGGGTCTCCCAGTGGCCACGCGGGCGTCGGGTGCGGGTGGTCGTCGACGGGGCGCCTGCCGGACGGCCGGAAACGCTGGCCGACGACCTCGTCGCGCCGCTCCGGCTGCGCGGCCGGCCTGTGCTGCGGGTCTCCGCGGGTGACTTCCTGCGGTCCTCGTCTCTGCGGCTGGAGCACGGCAGGGCCGATCCTGACGCCTTCTACGAGGACTGGCTCGACGTCAAGGCGCTGCGCAGGGAGGTGCTGGATCCCCTGGACGATGGCGGCTCGGGGCGCGTGCTGCCGGCTCTGTGGGACAGCCGGATCGACCGGGCGTACCGGCTGCCCTATGAGGAGCTTCCGCCGGGCGGGGTGGTGATCGTGGACGGGACGCTGCTGCTGGGACGGGGGCTGGCGTTCGAGCTGAGCGTGCATGTGTGGTTGTCCGCGGCGGCGCTGGGGCGCCGCACGTCCGAGGAGGAGCGGTGGCGCCTGCCCGCCTATGAGCGGTACGAGCGCGAGGTGCGGCCCCAGGAGGCGGCCGACGTCGTGATCAGGGCCGATCATCCCGACCGGCCCGCGCTCCTCCTGTGACCCGGCGCCGGATCGGCCGTCCGCGACCGCCGTGCGAACGGCAGGAAACGGGCTGCCCTCTCGGGCGCCGAGCTGCCGGGATGAGGGTGGCCGCCGGCGGGCGGCCACCTGTCAGCGTGCTGTCGGGCGCTTGCCGTGGTTCGCCTTCTTCTTCTTCTTGCGTGCCTTGCCCTTGCGTGCTCGCCTGGCCATAAGCTCGCCTCCGGAGTCGGTGTCCTCCCAACGTCTCTCGCCCGTGCTGACCAGCGCAAGCCATCCGTAGCGAACTAACATTCCCCAACAGCGTCGTGTCATAATTTGGTGGAATCTGTTGGAAGGAGCGGGCGTGCTCGCACAGCAGCGTCAGCAGACGATCCTCGAACGCGTGCGCAGCAACGGCGGTGTCCGGGTCGCCGACCTCGTACGCGAACTCGGCGTCTCCGACATGACCATCCGCCGCGACCTCGAGGTGCTGGCCGAACGCGGTCTGCTGGAGAAGGTGCACGGTGGCGCGACCGCGCTCGGCCCCGGATCGACCGAGGAGCCGGGCTTCACCGCGAAGTCCGCCCGCCAGCAGCAGGAGAAGGAGGCCATCGCGCGGCACGCGGCCAGGCTGGTACGCCCCGGCACCGCCGTGGCGCTGTCGGCGGGCACCACCACGTGGGCGCTGGCCCACCACCTCATCGGCGTTCCCGAGCTGACCGTGATCACCAATTCGATCCCCGTCGCCGAGGTCTTCCATCGCAACCCGCGCGCCGACCGCACCGTCGTGCTGACCGGCGGCGTGCGCACGCCGTCCGACGCGCTGGTCGGCCCGGTGGCCGTGGCCGCGATCCGCCGCCTGCACGTGGACACGCTCTTCCTCGGCGTGCACGGGATGAGCGTGCGGGCCGGCTTCACCACGCCCAACCTGCTGGAGTCGGAGACCGACAGGGAGCTTGTGACGGCCGCGCACCGGCTGGTCGTCCCTGCCGACCACACCAAGTGGAACACGGTGGGCATCAGCACCATCGCCGAGCTGAGCGAGGCCGACGTGGTCATCAGCGACGCGGGGCTGCCCGAGGACGCACGCACCGAACTGGCCGAGCGGGCCGGAGAACTGATCATCGCGGAGGACACGCATTGAAGCGCACCGTCACCCATCTGGCCGACGGCCGAGAGCTGATCTACTTCGACCGGCGCGACGACGCCGACCGGAGCGCGATCGACCGGCGCCCGCTTGAGCCCCGGCCGGTGGCGTCCGAGCTGCGCTACGATCCGCTGACCGAGGAGTGGATCGCGATGGCCGGGCACCGGCAGACGCGGACGTTCCTGCCGACGGGCACGTCCGCCGAGTGCCCGTTGTGCCCGTCGTCGGACACCCGGGCGACGGAGATCCCTGCGTACGACTACGACGTGGCGGTGTTCGAGAACCGCTTCCCCTCCTTCTCCACGAATTTTGGGACTTATCAAGATGTGGGTGGGCTGAGTGAGGTTCGTCCGGGAGTGGGGCGGTGCGAGGTGGTGTGCTTTACCTCGGATCACTCGTCATCCTTCTCGAAGCTCTCCGACGCCCAGGTGCGGCTGGTCATGGAGGCGTGGGCCGACCGTACGGCCGAATTGTCCGGGATCGAGGGCGTGGAGCAGGTGTTCTGCTTCGAGAACCGGGGCGAGGAGATCGGCATCACGCTGGCGCATCCGCATGGCCAGATCTACGCCTACCCGTACGTCACGCCCAGAACGAAACTCCAGCTCGGCGCCGCGGCCCGCTACCAGGGCCCGGGCAACCTGTTCGCCGACGTGCTGGCCGCCGAACGTGCCGCCGGGACACGGGTGGTGGCCGGCAACGAGCTGTGGACGGCGTTCGTGCCCGCGGCCGCGCGCTGGCCGTACGAGGTGCACGTGTATCCGCACCGGCAGGTGCCGGACCTGGCGGCGCTCACGGAGGAGGAGCGTGCGGCGTTCGCCCCGCTCTACACCTCGGTGCTGCGGGCCTTCGACGGGCTGTTCGGGGTCGTGATGCCGTACATCTCGGCCTGGCACCAGGCCCCGGTGCGGCGGGACCGCGAGCTCGCGTACCTGCATCTGGAGCTCTTCAGCATCCGGCGGGCGCCCAACAAGCTCAAGTATCTGGCGGGCTCGGAGTCCGCGATGGGCGCGTTCGTCAACGACGTGCTGCCGGAAGAGGCCGCGCGCATGCTCCGATCACAAGTAGATCAAGAATAGATTTCTACTTAAGGTCGCATGTCTCGTGATCTACCACTAATATCCCCTTATGCATCGGCCGTAACAGCCGTTGCACCGCCTAATCCTGGGCGAGTTGCCCGGGAGCCGGGGACCCATCGCACCTGGGGTGAATCCACATCCGTGGTAGGGATACGCAGCTCCCATACCCGAACCCGTCAGCTAACCCGGCCGGCAGAGGGAGAGGAACACCTACGTGGCGGCTTCGTCCCCCGCGAGTCTTGCCATCGGTCTCATCGCCGCCGCCGCCGCCGTCGTCGTTTCGGCGGCCCCGGCGTCCGCGGCGTCCACGGCCCCCAAACCCAAGGAGTCGGAGCTGCGCGCGCAGCTCAAGCAGCTCAACAAGAAGGTCGACAAGCTGATCGAGGCCTACAACCTCAAGCGCGTCGAGCTGGCCAAGGCGCAGAAGTCCGCCAAGGCGGCCAAGGCCCGGCTGGCCACCGCCGAAGAGGCGCTGACGACGGCCGAGAAGCGGGTCGCCGAGATAGCCCGCCTGCGCTACCAGAACGGCAACCCCGGAGTGCCCGTATTCATGTTGCCGGAGAACAGCGGCGGCGCCGCGGTGCTCAATCAGGTCACCGCCGAGCAGCAGGCGTTCGTGCAGGGCGTGGCCAGGGCGCGCGACGAGAAGAAGAAGGCCTCCGCGCAGGCCGTCGAGCTCGCCGACAGGATCCGCAAGGACGCGGCCGAGGTGGCCGGTCAGCGCGACGAGGCCGAGGACGTCATCGACGACATCGAGAAGAAGCTCCAGGACCTGGTGCCGTTCGGCACCAACCGCAGGTCAGACGGCGGCTGGGCACCCGAACTCCCGTCCGGCTCCGACAACATCACGCCGCGCACGCGGCTGATGAAGGAGCAGATCGGCAAGAACTTCGCGCTGCCCTTCACCGTCGGCTGCTTCCGCTCGGGCTCCAGCGGCGAACACCCCCTGGGCCGGGCCTGCGACTTCATGATGAGCACGGGCGGCTCGATGCCCTCCGCCGCCAACGCCGCCCTGGGCGACCGCATCGCGGAGTGGGCCATCAAGAACAAGAGCAGGCTGGGCGTCAAGTACGTCATCTGGAAGCAGCGCATCAACCACGGCTCGGGTTGGAGCACGATGTCCAACCGGGGCAGCATCACCGAGAACCACTACGACCACGTGCACATCTCGATGAACTGAAAAAGGGACGAATAGCATCTGATGAGCTATTCGCCCATTTGAAGAATGCGTTTGAGCTGTTCATCGACCTACAGGAGCGACATTCGCCAAGATCATCGCACGTGTTGATGTGCGGCTATCTGCCTGCGACTTTCCGGGTTCGCCGGAAGGGATCTCGCATCAGATGCGAGCATGTCGCATCCGATGCGAGGTGGTGTTGGGGTGAAACGGGTCTCCGTGGAGGGCGCCGCACATCGCCATGGGAGTGGCTGCCTGGGGATGTAGAGGACTAGGCGACGGAGTTACTGTCGGCGCCGGGGTCGCGGGCGCGCTCGACCGTTCGGAACTACCTGAACCAGATTGCGATGTTCTGCGACTACCTCACCGACGCCCGCTACGGGTGGGCGGAGCAGTGTGTGGAACATTTCGGGACGCATCCGGCACAGACCTGCCACGAGGACAACATGCCGTCGCACTCCTCGCCCTATGAGGGACGGCCTGAAGTGCGGGCGCTGACCCGTCGGGAGTTGCAGGACTTCTTCGACTACGCCGACGAGCAGGTGCTTAGGACGCGGGCCTCAGGCCGGAAGAGGTGGTTGCCGGCGTTCCGGGACGCGACCTCGTAGCTTCTGGTCTTGGGCCATCAAGTCCAGAAGCCTGCCGCCCTTGGAAATCCCCGCCAGGATCAACACCGAGCCGTCCCAGTTCACCCCGGCCGACCACCGATGGGCGCAAGCACGACGCCTGCTGACCGAAGTCACGCTCCCGACCGGCGATCGGGTCGCCGGCCTCTTGGTCCTGCTGTTCGCTCAGCAGGTTAGCCGGATCGCCCTACTCACCCGCAGTCACATCCACCATCGCGACGACGGACGCACCGAACTCAGCCTCGGTGCCACGAACGTCGTACTCCCTGGCCCACTCGCCGACCTGATCATCCAACTCCCCACGCCGCGCAGCGATGGCACCGCTCGCCACCTCCACGACGGAACCTGGCTATTCCCCGGCCGTCGCCCCGGCCAGCCCCTCCACCCCACCAGCTTGTCCCGCCGCCTAACCCAGCTCGGCATCGATGCCCGTCCAATCCGTCTGATGACGCAGGTGCCCGTCTCGGCCGGGGGCGTGCAGTGCGAACGGCACCGCCTAGCCGCCGCCCAGCACGGTGCCATCGGCGTCGAGGGCGAGATCCACCGCAACGGCCTCGTGGCCGCTTACGAGCTCCGCGCCACTCATTCGCCGGAACCGCACCCCAGTGATTCCGGCGCACCGCTGTGAGTTTCATCGACATGCCTCATGATCGACGAGGCAGGACAATTCTGGCGCGACCCTACCGCGATCGAGTTCTTCGCCTTCCAGCGGCATTTCGTGTTCGGCTTGTGGCGGCACGTGCCCGGGCAAAGGACGCCCGAGACCTCATGCGTACGGCTGCGACCACACCGGCCGCGACCGTACGCGAAGATCTGCGCATCCAGGATTCCTCGGATGAAGGGTCTGCCGACCGGTTCTCAGCGGCTCACGGCGGTCTGCTGTTCGATCCGCGACAACTTCTCGGGATTGCGCACATGGTAGACGCCGGTGACGTAGCCGTTCTCCACTCGCACCGCCACCACGCCGTCGATCTCGCCGTTGACTCGGACGAGCAGCCCCGGGCCGCCATTGATCTGCACCAGCTCAACCGACCTTTCCGCATCGCGCTTCCACCAGCCGACGGCCAGCAGGCTAGCAACGTTGTCAGCTCCCACAATGGGCCGCAGCAGGGCATGCTTGACTCCGCCGCCGTCGCTCAGGGCGACGACGTCCGGCGCGAGGATGTCGAGCAGGCTCTGCAGCTCGCCGGTTTCGACCGCTCGCTTGAAAGCCCGGAGGGCAGCCCGGTGCTCGGCCGGGGAGCCGGTGCCGCGTGGCCGGCGCGCGGCGACGTGTGCCCGTGCCCGATAGGCGAGCTGACGGACCGCGGACGAGCTCTTGTCGACGGCCTCGGCGATCTCTTCGTAATCCAGATCGAACACCTCGCGCAGCACGAACACCGCCCGCTCGATCGGCTGGAGCGTCTCCAGCACCAGCAGCATCGCCATCGAGACGCTGTCGGCCAGCTCCACGTCCTCGGCCACATCGGGCACGGTCAGCAACGGCTCGGGCAGCCACGGTCCGACGTAGGACTCCTTACGCCGGCCGAGCGCACGCAGCCGGTCCAGCGCCTGCCGGGTGACGATCCGCACCAGGTAGGCACGCTCCTCCCGCACGCTGTCGAGGTCGACGCCCACCCAACGCAGCCATGCCTCCTGCAGGACGTCTTCGGCGTCGGCGGCCGAGCCGAGCATCTCGTAGGCGACGGTGAACAACAGGTTGCGATGGGCGACGAACGCCTCGGTGGCGGAGTCCACGCAGTCGGCATGATCGGACGGCCCCGGTGTGTCCGTCGTTCGCTCGCCGCGCTCACTCATGCCTGGCCCCTGCCTGTCCGCACTCAGCTTTATCACACGCACAAGACGCCGCTGCCGATTGCTTCGTAACACCTGCGATCCGTGGCCCACGTCACACACCAGCGCTGTTACGGGGGGCGGGTGACCGGCGTCTCGTGGTCGTCAGGACGCCGCGCGAACGATCCGTACGGCACGCGACACCACGAGCCCGCATTCGAGAAGGGAACCCTTCGCCATGTCCGCACCCACGACCGACCTCCGGTCGCGCATGCCCAGCCCTCTCCCGTTCGTCCCCGAGATGGCAGAAGCCGCCGGAGCCTTGCACAAGGTCATCAAGAACGGCGCGATTCCGCAGGTCACCGTCCACCTGCTGCAGCTGCGCGCCGGGCAACTGCTCGGCAGCACGTACTTCACCATCAGGGAAACCGGCAACCTCCGCCAGGCCGGGGAGTCAGAGAAGCGCATCACCGCCGTGGCGACCTGGCGGGACGCCACCTGCTTCACCGACGCCGAACGGATCGCGCTGGAACTGGTAGAGGCGGTCCTCACCCCGAACCCGTCCGGGGAACGCGTCCCCGACGAGCTGTACGCCAAGGCGTCCGCGCACTACGACGACAAAGCGCTCTGGACGCTCATCATGGCGATCGCCCACATCGGCTTCTTCACCCCCGCCGCTCTCATCGCCAAGCCGATCCCCGGCATGCCCCCCGGCCAGAACTACAGCGCGTAAGAAAGGCACCCAGCATGAGCATCACCACGTTCGCGGTGGCAGGAGCGACCGGGCGGCTGGGCCGCCACGTCGTCGACGTCCTCACCGAACGGGGGCACGAGGTCGTGCCGATGTCACGAGCCACCGGCGTGGACATCATCACCGGTGAGGGCCTGGCCGAGGCGCTCACCGAGGTGGATGTCATCATCGACGTCGCCTCGTGGCACGCCTCCGACCAGGAGGCGGCGACGGAGTTCTTCCGCACCTCGGCCCGCAATCTGCACGAGTACGGTCAGAAGGCGGGGGTCGCCCAGATCTCCGTGGCGTCCATCATCGGCGTTGACAAGGCCACCGCCGGTTTCCTCGCCGCCAAGAAGGTGCACGAGGAACTCCTCCTGTCCGGCCCGCTTCCTGTCCGCATCCTGCGGGCCGCCCAGTTCCACGAGTTCGTCGGTCAGCTTCTGGACTGGCAGGAGGGCGACGTCGCCTACATCCCGGCCCTGCCCACCCAGCTCGTGGCCTGCCGCACCGTGGCCGAGGAACTGGTCGGCCTGGCCCTCAACCCTGGCGAGCCCGCTCCAAGAACGCCGATCCCCGAGATCGCCGGACCCCGCAAGGAGACCTTGGCGGAGGCGGCCCGGCTCCTCGGCGCCCGCCGAAGCATCAAGGTCGTGGGCGTCGACGGCTCGGGCATGCCCGATGCCGAGATCGCCGCTGAGGGCGGGTTGCTGCCGAGCCCGCACGCCAAGCTCGCCGGCCCAACCTTCCAGGAGTGGCTCGACACCCAACCCTGAGCCGGCCGTATGACCGCGGCCTGGCCTTGTTCTCGGAGCTCCACGACCCGGAGCTCCGGGAACAAGGCTTCCTCCGAGCTCGCTCGCCGGCGGCGTTCGGGGGGTCAGTTTGACGCCTGGACTCATCACCGCATCCCGGAAAGGGGCTCACTCATGCCCGTCTCCGCTATCGACACCACAACCGCACTCGTCCTCATCGACCTGCAGAACGCCGTCGTCGGCCGCCCCGCAACGCCCTTTACCGGCGCCGAGGTGGTGGCCCGTGCGGTCGAACTGGCCGACGCCTTTCGCGACCACAGCGCTCCGGTTGTCCTGGTTCGGGTCACGGCCCGCGCGGACGGATCGGATGCTGCTCCAGGACGCACCAAGATCAAGATTCCGCGCCCGCCTGGCCCCCTTCCCGCGGGCTGGGACGCCATCGTCGATGACCTGGCCGGCCACCCCGGCGACATCACCGTGACCAAGCGCACCTGGGGCGCCTTCTACGGCACCGACCTCGATCTGCAACTGCGCCGCCGCGGCGTCACACAGGTCGTCCTGGCCGGGATCGCCACCAGCATCGGCGTGGAGTCCACCGCCCGCGCCGCCTACGAACACGGCTACAACGTCACGCTGGTGACCGACGCCATGACCGATCTGGACGCGCAGGCACATCGCCACAGCCTTGAACGGATCTTCCCGCTCCTTGGCGAGAGCGCTACCACCGCCGAGGTCATCGACCTGCTGGCCAAGACCCGCGCCTGACGAGCTCACACGATCACCAGATGAATGGACACATGATGACGCAAACGCCGGAATTGCCGCTGCAGATGCGGCGGAACGGGTTCGACCCGGTCGAGGAGCTGGCCCGGACCCGCGACGACGAGGGTGGTGCGGGTGGAGACGCCGTTCGGCCTGCCCGCGTACCTGGTCTGCCGCCATGAGGATGTTCGCCAGGTGCTGTCGGATCCGGCCCGGTTCAGCAGTGCCCTGACGCCGTTCCCGGGATCCGGGCAGATGGACGCCGAGGAGCTGGCCAGGATGCGGGCCGGGCAGCTGATCGGGTTCGACCCGCCTGAGCACACGCGATTGCGGCGGATGCTCACCCCGGAGTTCACGGTACGGCGGATGCGCAGGCTGGAGCCACAGATCACCGAGATCGTCCAGACGGCTCTGGACGACCTGGAGCGGGCCGGTAGGCCGGCCGACCTGGTCGCGCACTTCCCTGCTGCGCAGCGGTCCCCCGCCGAGCAGACGCGCCTTGATCTGGCTCGCCGTCCTTCTCGGCTGGCTCGCCCTGGGCGCGGCCTTCGGCCCTGTCGTGGCACCGTTCACGCAGGGCTGAGACAGCCCGGCCGTCAGCCCGTCAGCCGCAGCGGGTTGACCAGGTCGGCGTAGATGAGCAGGCCCGCCATGATCATCATGACGATGGCGATCGCGTAGGTCAGGGGCAGCACCTTCGCGATGTCCACGTAGCCGGGCTCGGGCCTGCGCAGGATCTTGGCGTAGGCCCGCTTGATGCCCTCCCACAGGCCACCGGCGATGTGCCCGCCGTCGAGCGGCAGCAGCGGGATGAGGTTGAACATGCCGATCGCCAGGTTGAACCCGGCCAGCAGGTTGACGAAGATGGCGATCTTCTTCTCGTTGGACAGGTCGGAGGCGAGGATCTCGCCGCCCATGCGGCCCGCGCCGACGACGCCGACCGGGCCTTCGGGGTCGCGCTCCTCGCCGGAGAAGGCGGCGTGCCAGACACCGACCATCTTCTCCGGCAGGTTGAGCAGCGAGCTCGCGACCCTGCCCGTCAGCTCGCCCATGTAGCCGATGACCTGGCCCATGCTCTGCTGCTGCATGACCTCGGTGGGCAGCACGCCGAGGAAGCCGACGTTTCTGTCGATCTTCTCGGGGTCTTCGAGGTTGGGCCGGTCCTGGGCGATGAGCGTGACGGTGAGCGTCATCGGCTTGCCGTCGCGGACGATGCCGAGCTGCACGGCGCCCGCCCCGTGGGAGCGGATCAGGTCGGTGGCGACGACCCAGTCGTCGATCTTCTTGCCGTCGAAGGAGACCAGGTGGTCGCCCGGCTTGAGGCCCGCCTGCACGGCCGGGGTGAGCCGGTCACCGGGCTTGCAGACGTTGCGCTGCTCGGAGATGGGGATCACGCAGGTGTTGGTCTCGGGCGAGACGATCGGGGCCCACGTCGGCAGGCCGATGCCGACCAGCAGGATGCTGAAGAAGACGAAGGCCAGCACGAAGTTCATCGCCGGGCCGCCGGACATGATGATGACCTTCTGCCACCACTTCTTGCGGTAGAAGACGCGGTCTTCGTCGCCCGGCCGCACCTCTTCCAGGGCGGCGTCGCGGGCGGACTCGATGAGCCCCTGGAACGGGCCCGTCGCGGTGCTCCTGGCCTTGGAGGGGTCGTCACCCGGGCGGGGCGGCAGCATGCCGATCATGCGGATGTAGCCGCCGAGCGGGATCCACTTGATGCCGTATTCGGTCTCGCCCTTCCGCCGCGACCAGGCCGTCGAGCCGAAACCCACCATGTACTGGGTCACCCGCACGCCGAAGATCTTGGCGGGCACCAGGTGACCGAGCTCATGCAGCGCGATGGAGAACATCAGCCCGAGGAGGAAAAGGATGATCCCCACGAGATAGAGCCAGTTCATCGAGTCGCGCTCCACGGCAGACGGCAGGACCGGCGAAGAAACCGCCAACCCAAGGGTAGTCGAATCTGCCGCCCGGTACGGCTTGCCCGCCTTTTGCAACGCATTGACAGTACGCGATCAAACGATCACCCTAAGAGACGATGGAGGGGGAGTCCTTGATCCGCATACTGATCGCAGAGCACCTGCCCTTGGTGCGTCGTGGCCTGCTGGCCATCCTTGGAGCCGAGCCCGATCTGCGGGTCGTGGCGCAGGCGGGATGCGCGGACGACGCGGTGCGGGCGGCCGTCGAGAGCTGCCCCGACGTGGCTGTGGTCGACGCGGGCCTGCCGGGGAGCTCCGTTCTGGCCGGGCTCTCCGAGCAGGCGCCGCGCTGCAGGGTGCTGATGTTGTCGGCCGATCCCCATCCAGGGCAGGTGCGCAGGGCGCTGGCCGAGCGCGCGCTGGGATTCATGAGCCTGTGCGTGCCGCCGGAGCGGCTGGCCGAGGGGGTGCGCCTGGTGGCGGCGGGCCGCCGGGCCATCGAATCCGAGCTGGCCGCGGCTGCGCTCCAGTGCGAGACGAATCCGCTCACCAGGAGGGAGCTCGACGTGCTGCGCGTCGCGGCGGGCGGGGCCCGCTCGACCGAGATCGCCGACCAGCTCTTCCTGTCGGTGGGCACCGTGCGCAACCATCTGTCGCGCATCATGTGCAAGACCGGGGCCCGCAACCGGCTCGACGCCGTGCGCATCGCCAGCGACCAGGGCTGGCTGTGACGGGACCCGGTGGAGCCGCGCCGCTCCGCCGGGGCCCGAACCTCTAGAGGATCTCAGCAGCGTCGAGCCCGCTGCCAGTGACTGCCAACACGACCTGAACCATGTGGTTCGTCATCAGGGGCGCCAGATCAGCACCAATGCGCAGTCGTCGTTGTGGCCGGAGGCCATGGCGTTGACCAGCGGGCGCGCACCGTCGCGGAATCCGGACGGCAGCAGCCGCTCCGCCTCGCCGAGCAGCCGGTCGAGCCCGGCGTCGATGTCGCGCCCCGGCTGCTCGATGAGGCCGTCGGTGAAGAGCAACAGCGCATCGCCCTTGCGCAGGGTGCCGCTGTCGGGCTCGCAGTGCAGGTCGGGCACCACGCCGAGCACCACACCCTTGGCCGAGGCCACCTGCCAGTTGCCGGTGCCCGCGTCGAACTTCACCACCGGCGGATGTCCGGCCGAGGTGATCGTGTAGTCGCCCGTGTCGAGGTCGAGCCGCACGTGCACCGCGGTCACGAACCCCTCGTCGCCTCGCTGGCGGTGCAGATAGGTGTTGCAGGCGGGCAGGAAGTCGTCGACCGATCCGAGCAGCCCGCCGAACGTGCCGGACAGCAGCAGCGCCCTGGTGCCCGCGTCGACGCCCTTGCCGGACACGTCGACCAGGGCGATCTCGACGGAGTTGCCGTCGCGCATGGACACCAGGAAGTCGCCGCCGAACGACGACCCGCCGGCCTGCTTGAGCACCACCTTGCCGCCCCAGTCCTTGGGCAGCGGGGGCAGCTCGCCCTGGCTCTTGAGGCGGTCGCGCAACTCCAGCAGCATGGCGTCGCCGCGCAGCCCCTGCACGCCGAGCTTCCCCCTGGTGCGGGCCATGAGCACGGCGAGCACCGTGGTGAACACGATCGTCACGGTCAGTCCGACGCCGATCCGTGCGGGGCCCAGCGCGATCGCGATGTAGCCGAGCGCGACGCCCACGCCCACGAGGAGCTTGACCAGGCTGCGCAGCCGGAGCTGGAGCCCGCCGATCAGGGTGACGAGGATGAGCAGGGAGGGTGAGAACCACTCGGTCGAGGCCTCGACCGCGAGGAACCCGATGACGAGCGCGAGAACGGTCAGCGTGAGGAGCAGGTTGCGGTCGCGGGCCAGCGGCCCTCGCCGGATGAACCGGACGGCCGCCACCAGCCCCGGCACCCGCACCAGGACGGCACGGACCCGTGGCGGGATCAGCGGCGCCGGTCGGGAACTCATGATGGGCCTGACTGTATCGGTCTGACCGGTGTTTGGGCAGCCCACTTGACCAAGGCCTTGATCATTAAGCACGTATATTCGGTGGCCCTCCCGCTTTGCCCGCTCCTACCGTGGACAGATGACGTATCCGATCCGCCCGATTGACGAGTCCGAGTGGCCGGCGTTCGCGCTGGTGCTCGAAGAGGCGTTCGGCTGGCGGCCGAATCCCGCGCAGAACGAGCGCTACAAGGCCGAGACGGAGTTCGACCGCACGCTCGCGGCCTTCGACGGAGACCTCATCGCGGGCGTCACCTCCATCTACAGCCTCACCATGACCGTCCCCGGCGGGCAACTCCCCGTCGCGGGCGTGACGGCCGTCAGCGTGCTGCCCTCCCATCGCCGCCGCGGCGTTCTGTCGTCGCTGATGCGCAGGCAGCTCTCCGACATCCGGGAGCGTGGGGAGAGCGTCGCCGCTCTCTACGCGTCCGAGGCTCCCATCTACGGCAGGTACGGCTACGGCAGGGCGTCGAGCGAGCTGTCGTTCCACCTCAGGAAGCAGGGTTCGGCGTTCGTCGGCAACGCTCCGTCGGACCCGTCGCTCAGGCTCAGGGTCGCCAGGCCCGCCGACGTACGCGCCGACCTGGAGAAGGTGTTCGCCTCCGTCGTGGCCCGGCGTCCCGGCCGCTACGAGCGCAACGCGCGGTTCTGGGACGCCGTGCTGGCCGACGAGGAGGCCGACCAGGGCGGGGCCGGCCCGTTGCGCTCGGTGCTGGCCGAGGACGACGGCGGCGTGCGCGGCTACGCCCTGTTCCGGATCAAGTCGTCGTGGGACGCCAGCGGCCTCCCCGACGGGGAGCTGAAGCTGCTGGAGCTGGAGGCGGCCGACCCGGCGGCGTACGCGCTGCTGTGGCGCAGCGTGCTCGACCGCGATCTGGTCTCACGGATCGACGCCCGCCCCAGGCCGGTGGACGACCCCCTGCTCACGCTGCTTGCCGACCCGCGGCAGGTGCGCGCGAGCTGGAACGACGAGTTGTGGGTACGCGTGGTCGAGGTGGAAAAAGCTCTCGTCTCCCGGTCGTACTCCGCGCCTGTGGACGTGGTGATCGAGGTCGAGGACGACGTGTGCCCGTGGAACGCCCGGCGCTGGCGGCTGGCCGCCGGCCCCGCGGGCGCGGCGTGCACGCCCGTCGAGGACCAGCCTGACGTGACGCTGCCGGTGGCCTCGCTCGGCTCGGCGTTCCTCGGTGACGGCCTGCTCATGCAGCAGCTGGCGGCGGGGCTGGTGCACGAGCACTCCACCGGCGCGCTGCGTTCGCTGGCCACCGCCATGTCGTGGAACCCGAAGCCATGGGCAGGGCTGACGTTCTGACGTAGGGTCGGGGACATGGCCCTGCAAAGCCTGCAGATCACCGCGACCGTCGCCATGCGTGCCCGCGACGTGTCGAGACCGTCGAAAGAGCAGCAGGAGGCCGCCGACCGGCGGCCTCTGCGTGACGAGATGCCCAGGCGCGAGCCCAAGCGCAAGGGTTAGGGCAGGGAGGGCAGCTGGCCGATCGTCTCGTAGGTGTCGAGCTGGGCGATCCGCCTGCTGTGGCGCTCGCTGCCGGAGAACGACGTGGTCAGGAAGACCTCCACGAACCTGGTCGCCTCGTCGAGGGCGTGCATGCGCGCGCCGACGCTGACGACGTTGGCGTTGTTGTGCTCGCGGGCCAGGGCGGCCGTCTCCTCGCTCCAGGCCAGTGCCGCGCGGATGCCGCGCACCTTGTTGGCGGCGATCTGCTCGCCGTTGCCCGAGCCTCCGATGACCACCCCCAGACTGCCGGGGTCGCCCGAGACGCCTTCGGCCGCGCGCAGGACGAACGCGGGATAGTCGTCCTCCGCGTCGTAGACGAAGGGACCGCAGTCGATCACGTCGTGACCGTGGTCCTTGAGCCAGGACACGAGGTGGTTCTTCAGCTCATAGCCGGCATGGTCGGCACCGATGTAGACACGCACATGACCAGTCTTCCACAGCCCTCGCCGATCAGGCCCTCTTGTAGAGTAAGGACCTATCCCGCTATCCAGTCCTTACGAAAGCAGAAATCGTATGCGCGAGATCCGCATCATCGGCGATCCGGTGCTGCGCACGACCGCCGATCCCGTCACCGACTTCGACCGCGACCTGCGCCGGCTGATCGACGAGATGTTCCAGGCGATGTACGCGGTCAACGGCGTCGGCCTGGCGGGCCCCCAGATCGGCGTGTCACGGAGGTTGTTCGTCTACGACATCAGCGGGCGCAAGGGTCACGTGGTCAATCCGCGGCTGACCGTCGACGACCCGGAGGAGGCGCTCGACGAGGAGGGCTGCCTGTCGGTGCCCGACCGCCGCACGGGCCAGCCGATCTACGCCCCTGTCGCGCGGGCCGCGGGCGTCACCGTCGAGGGCGTCGACCGGCTGCAGCGGCCCGTGCGCGTCAAGGCGCGCGGATCGCTGGCGCGCTGCTTCCAGCACGAGACCGAGCATCTGGACGGCAAGCTGTACGTCGACCGCCTCCCCAGAAACGAAGCCCGCGAGATCATGCTCAGGGCGTAGGTTGGCCGCATGAGCGTACTTTCAGGAAAAGGCGCACTGGTCACCGGCGGCTCCAGAGGCATCGGCCGGGCCGTCGTGGAGCGGTTGACGGGCGACGGGGCGCAGGTCGTCTTCTGCTACGAGCGCTCCGAAGAGGCGGCGCTGCAGGTGGCCAAGGAGACGGGGGCACACGCCGTACGCGCCGATCTGGGCGACGAGGACGATCTCGAGCGGTTGTTCGCCGAGGCGGAGGCGCGGCTGCCCGGGCTTGACATCCTCGTCAACAACGCCGCGCTGAGCCTGAGCAAGCCGCTGGCCGACATCACCGGCGACGACTACGAGCGGGTCTTCGCGGTGAACACCCGGGCGGTGTTCCTGGCCACGCAGTGGGCGGGCCGCGTCATGCGCGACGGCGGGCGGATCATCACCATCTCGACGCTCAACACCCAGGTGCCCGCGCCCGGTCTGATGCTCTATTGCGGCAGCAAGGGGGCGGTCGAGCAGTTCGCCAAGGTGGCGTCGCGCGAGCTGGGCGGGCGGGGCATCACCGTGAACGTCGTCTCGTCCGGCGCGACCGACACCGACATGCTGCACGGCGCCAACCCGCCGGAGGCGCTGGAGCAGACGGAGGCGTTGACCGCGCTGCGGCGTCTCGGCAGGCCAGACGACCTCGCCGCCGTGGTCGCCTTCCTGGCGGGGCCGGACGGGCGCTGGGTCACCGGCCACAACGTGCACGCCACCGGCGGGCTGCTCGTCTGACCCGCCGGCGCGGCACCTCAGGCGGCTACAGCTGCAGCGCCTTGATCTCCAGGAACTCCTCGAGCCCGTACTCGCCGAGTTCCCGGCCCACGCCCGACTGCTTGTAGCCGCCGAACGGCGCCATCGGGTTGAACCGGCCGCCGTTGACGGCCACCTGGCCCGTGCGGAGCCTGCGGGCGACCGACACGGCGTGTTCCTCGGTGCCCGCCCAGACGGCTCCGGCCAGGCCGTACTTCGTGCCGTTGGCGATCTCGACGGCCATGTCCTCGGTCGTGTACGGGATCAGCGTCAACACGGGGCCGAAGATCTCTTCCTGCTCGATCGTCATGCCCGGCTCCACACCCGCGAACACGGTCGGCTCGACGTAGTGGCCCCGTTCGTGAGGCTGCTCGGTGCCGCCGGCGACCAGTCTGGCGCCTTCCTCCTGGCCCCTGTTGATGTAGCGGACGACGCGCTGTCGCTGGGTCGCCGACACCAGCGGGCCGATTCTGGTCGACTCGTCGAAGGGGTCGCCGACGGTGTAGCCGCGCGCCGTCTCGACGGCCAGCCGCACGGCCTCGTCGTACTGGTCGCGGTGGACGATCATGCGGGTCAACGCCGAGCAGGTCTGGCCGGCGTTGACGAAGCAGTTGGCCACGCCCACCTTGACAGCCAGGGGCAGGTCGGCATCGGGAAGGATGATATTTGCTGACTTGCCGCCCAGCTCGAGGGCAACGCGCTTGACCGACTCGGCCGCGAGCGAGGCCACCCGCCGGCCCGCGCCGGTCGAGCCGGTGAACGACACCATGTCGACGTCAGGGTGGGCGGCCATGGCCTCCCCGACCACCGGTCCACGCCCGCTCACCAGGTTGAACACGCCCGCGGGCAGACCGACCTCGTCGAAGATCTCCGCCAGCGCGTACGCCGCGAGCGGCGCCACCTCGCTCGGCTTCAGCACCACGGTGCAACCGGCGGCCAGCGCGGGACCCGCCTTGCAGATGATCTGGTGCAGCGGATAGTTCCACGGCGTGATCGCCGCCACCACCCCGACCGGCTCCTTGAGCACCAGCGAGTTGCCGGCCCGCGACTCGCGCGGATGGCTCTCCGCCAGGCGCGCGTAGGAGGACAGCACGGTCGCGGGCATGAGCGTCTGCACCTTGAGCGCGAAGCCGAGCGGCGCGCCCATGTCGGTGGCGATCGTCTTGGCGATCTCGTCAGATCGCTGTCTCAGCAGGTCAGCGGCGTCGCCGAGCAACTTCCCGCGCTCGGCGGCGGGGGTCTCCGCCCATCGAGGGAAGGCTCTTCTGGCCGCCTGCACGGCCGCATCCACGTCGCCGGGCGTGCCCGCGGGGACGCGGTCGATGATCTCTTCCGTGGCCGGGTTCGCAACCTCGATGGACTCGTCCGAAGTCGAGGCGGTCCAGGAGCCGCCGATATAGAGCTGACGCATGGCACCATCTTGACAGCGCTTGACACGGCAATGAAAGGGCTCATCCCTGGTCGGGATGAGCCTTCTCCACCACCGCCGGCTTTATTCCACCGCCAGCGTAAGACGACGCAAAGGGCATAGACGGAAACGTCAGTCGAATTGCGGGCGTTGGGTGCGCGTGCGCTTCAGCTCGAAGAAGTCCTCGTACGCGGTGACCGCCAGCACGCCGTCCCAGAGCTTGCCCGCGTCCTCACCTCGGAGGATGCGGGTGATCACGGGCCCGAAGAAGGCGTTGGCGCCGAGGCGGATGATGGGCGTGCCGACCTCCTGGCCGACGAGCGTGATGCCCTCGTCGTGGGAGGCGCGGATGGTCGGGTCCCACTCTTCGGAGTGCATGGCCTCGACGAGGCTCGTGTCGAGGCCGGCCCGCTCGAGCGCGGCCTCGACGGTCTCGCGCAGCCGCTCGGGC
The DNA here is from genome assembly GCF_055586745.1 of Nonomuraea sp. NPDC049378. Lineage (NCBI taxonomy): Bacteria > Bacillati > Actinomycetota > Actinomycetes > Streptosporangiales > Streptosporangiaceae > Nonomuraea > Nonomuraea sp. NPDC049378. Next base: position 146,283 of record NZ_JBVJHP010000022.1, on the reverse strand, counting down.
TCCTGGCTCCTGCCCTCGTTGTGCAGCAGCGTGCCGAGAGCGGTGTAGAGCTCGCCGACGGCCTGCTCGCCGTGCTTGGCGGCGGCGGCCGCCACCACCCTGACCGACCCCATGGCCCGGGCGGCGCGCTCGCGGTAGTCGTCGGAGACGTCTTTGTCCTCGTTGAGGATGTGAAGCGACATCATGCGCCAGCGCGGCTCGATGGGGCGAACCTTCGCCACCTCGATCAGCCACCGTGACGTCACCCACGCGAAGGGGCAGGATGGGTCGAACCACAGGTCCACGGGAATCTTTTCAGTCACGTGGGGCCATAACCTGAGGTGGTTCGGGTCCTATTCCCGCCGTGGCAGGATACCGACAAACTTCTACGAAGCGGTGAAAAGGAGCGCAACTTGGCAGGCAACCTGACCCGAGACGAGGCCCGTGAGCGCGCCCGGCTGCTGAAGGTCGAGTCTTACGAGGTCGCACTCGACCTGACGGAGGGGGACGAGCGCTTCGAGAGCGTCACGACGGTCCGCTTCGCCAGCACCAGCCCGGGCGCGTCCACCTTCATCGACCTGCACGGCGCCCGCGTGCGCAAGGTCGTGCTCAACGGCGAGGAGCTCGACGTGGCGAGCTACGACGCCGCCGCCGGGCGCTTCCCGCTGCCCTCGCTCGCCGAGGCCAACGAACTGCGCGTGGACGCCGACTGCTCCTACATGCGCACCGGCGAGGGGCTCCACCGCTTCGTCGACCCGGTCGACAAGAACGTCTACCTGCACAGCCAGTTCGAGACGGCCGACGCGCACCGCATGTACGCCTGCTTCGACCAGCCCGACCTCAAGGCCACCTTCCAACTCACCGTGCTGGCCCCGGCCAGCTGGGAGGTCATCTCCAACGCCACCGCCACCGGCGTGGAGGAGCTGCCCGAGCAGGCGGGCAAGCACGGCGCCGTGCCCGCCGCCAGGCGCTGGCAGTTCGCGCCCACCCCGGTCATCTCCACCTACATCACCGCGCTGGTGGCCGGCCCGTACCACAAGGTGACCTCCGAGCACGACGGCATCCCGCTGGGCGTCTACTGCCGGGCCTCGCTGTCCGGCCACCTCGACGCGGACAACATCTTCGAGGTCACCAAGCAGGGCTTCGACTTCTTCCACCGGGTGTTCGGGGTGCGCTACCCCTTCGGGAAGTACGATCAGCTCTTCGTGCCCGAGTTCAACGCCGGCGCCATGGAGAACGCCGCCTGCGTGACGCTCCTGGAGGACTACGTCTTCCGCTCCCGCGTCACCGACGCGGTCGTCGAGCGGCGCGCCGAGACGATCCTGCACGAGATGGCGCACATGTGGTTCGGCGACCTCGTCACCATGCGCTGGTGGGACGACCTGTGGCTGAACGAGTCGTTCGCCACCTACATGTCCGTGCTCGCCCAGGCCGAGGCCACGCGGTGGGGCAAGGGCGCGTGGACGACCTTCGCCAACGTGGAGAAGGCCTGGGCCTACCGCCAGGACCAGCTCCCCTCGACCCACCCGATCGCCGCGGACATCCCCGACATGCAGGCGGTCGAGGTCAACTTCGACGGCATCACCTACGCCAAGGGCGCCTCGGTGCTCAAGCAGCTCGTCGCCTACGTGGGCCTGGACAACTTCCTCGCCGGCGTGCGCGACTACTTCGCCGAGCACGCCTGGGGCAACACCGAGCTGAAGGACCTGCTCACCGCGCTGGAGCGCACGTCGGGCCGTGACCTGTCGTCCTGGTCGAAGGAGTGGCTGGAGACCTCGTGGGTCAACACGCTGCGGCCCTCGTTCGAGGTGTCAGGAGGCCGGTTCACCCGGTTCGAGGTGCTGCAGGAGGCGCCGGCCGACCACCCGACGCTGCGCTCCCACCGGGTCGCCATCGGCCTGTACTCCATGGCCGGCGGGGAGCTGACCCGTACGAAGCGGGTGGAGCTCGACGTGGTGGGCGCCCGTACGAACGTGGCCCAGCTCGTCGGCGAGGAGCAGCCCGACCTCGTGCTGATCAACGACGACGACCTGACCTACGCCAAGATCCGCCTCGACGAGCGCTCCTTGAAGACGCTGGTCGACGGCGGCATCGCCGCGTTCACCGAGTCGCTGCCGAGGGCCCTGTGCTGGTCCGCGGCCTGGGACATGACCCGCGACGGCGAGATGTCCACGCGCGACTACGTCAGGCTGGTCGTCTCGGGCGTGGAAACGGTCTCCGACATCACCGTCCTCCAGGCGGTGCTGCGGCAGGCGCGCATGGCCGTGCAGCAGTACGCCGACCCGGCGTGGCGGCAGGAGGGCCTTGAGCTGCTGGCCGGCAAGCTGCGCGCGCTGCTCGCCTCCGCCGAGCCGGGCTCCGACCACCAGCTCGCCTTCCTCCAGGCGTTCGCACCCGTGGCCGGCTCCGACGAGGACCTCGACCTGCTGCAGAGCATCCTCGACGGCTCGGCCGTCCCCGATGGCCTGACCGTCGACGCCGACCTGCGCTGGTCGCTCGTGCACGCGCTCGTCTCCTGCGGCCGCCTGACCGAGCCGGACATCGACGCCGAGCTGGAGCTCGACCCTACGGCGACGGGTGAGCGCTCGGCCGCGCACTGCCGGGCCGCGATCCCGACCGCCGAGGCCAAGGCCGCCGCGTGGGACCGGATCGTGGGCGGCGAGCTGGCCAACCACATCGCCCGTACGACCATCGGCGGCTTCCAGGACCCCCGCCACCCCGAGCTGCTCGACCCCTACCGCGAGAAATACTTCGCCGAGGTGGGACGGATCTACAAGGAGTGGACGTTCGACCAGGCGTCCACGTTCGCCGTGGGATGCTTCCCCGCGCTGCTCATCGAGCCGGCGACCGTCGAGGCGGCGGAGCGCTACCTCGCCGACGAGGAGCCGCCGCAGGCGTTGCGCCGGCTGATCCTCGAGGGCGCCGACGGCGTGAGCAGGGCCCTGCGCAACCGGAAGACGGACGCCGCCACCTGACGCGCCCGCCGCGGGCCCCCGCCGTCCCGGCGAGGGCCTGCGAGCTGCGCCGACTTGGCCATGGCGGCGCACCGGCGATGTTAGCCTCAAGTACGTGCTAGGCGCCGGGACCACGCTCAATGATCGCTACGTGCTGACCGGCCGTCTCGGCGGCGGCGGCATGGGCGAGGTCTGGCGTGCCGACGACACGGTTCTCGGGCGCGCGGTGGCGGTCAAGGTGCTCATGCCCGCGCTCACCGAGAACCCCTCCTTCACCCAGCGTTTCCAGAACGAGGCCAGGGCCATGGCCACGCTCCGGCATCCCGGTGTGGTCGACGTCTACGACTACGGCGTCAGCGAGGTCGACGGCCGCCAGGTGAGCTTCCTGGTCATGGAATACGTGGAGGGCGAGTCGCTCGACCACGTGCTGCGGCGCGGAGTGCTCGGCCCGGAGGTCACCATGCGGCTGGTCGCCGAGGTGAGCGACGCGCTGGCCGCCGCCCACGCGCAGGGCATCGTCCACCGCGACGTCAAGCCGGCCAACCTCATGATCAGGCCCGACGGCAGCGTGGCGCTCACCGACTTCGGCATCGCCCACTCCGCCTCCGCGGGGCATCTGACGGCCACGGGCACGATGCTCTGCTCGGCCGGCTACTGCGCCCCCGAGATGGCCACCAGCAGCGACGTGACCCCCGCGGTCGACGTATACGCCCTGGGCGTGGTGGCGTACGAGTGCCTGACCGGGCAGTTGCCGTTCCGGGGCGACACGCCCGTACAGATCATCTTCAAGCACCTCAACTCCCCCGTCCCGCGCCTGCCCACCGACGTGCCGGCCGGGCCGCGGCAGGTGGTGGAGCGGGCGCTGGAGAAGACGCCCGAGGTGCGCTGGCCGTCGGCCGCGCTGATGGCCGAGGCCGCGCGCAGGGCGCTGACCTCTCCCACCACGCTGCCCGTGCCGCGCCGCCGCCGCCCGGTGCGGGCGGTGCTCACCATCACCGCCGCCGTGGCGGTGTCTGCGGCGGTGGCGGGATTCATCTGGCTGCGTCCGGTGACGCCCACGACGGTGGGCCGGATGGAGCCGCCGACCGTCACCGCCACGGCCATGGCGACCTCGCCGTCGCCTTCGGCCACCACGAAGCAGCCGGTGCCGCCGGCCAAGCGCACCTCCAACCCCAGGCCCTCCCGCTCCACCACGGCGTTGCCGACGCCCACCCCGACGGTCACCGCCACCGAGACCGAGACCGAGACCCCGACCGTCTCGCCGACCACTCCCCAGCCCGAGCCGACCGAGGAGCCCACGACCGAGGTCCCCGAGGAGCCGACGTCTGAGCCCACGATCTCCCGGCCGCCGCCTCCGGGCGAGATCCAGTGCGTCCGGGCCCCGTGCCCGTGACAGGCCTGCAGCGCCGGCGTCCTTAGCGGCTCGCCGAACGTGAGAAAGTCTTCGCGTGGACTCGACTCGTGACCTTTTTGTCGCCCTTGCCCGCCGTTATGCCTTCGCCGACCTCGGTGCGCTGGCACCCGCAGCCGACATCGCCGAGGTGTGCGAGTTCGGTCAACGGCTGCTCTCGCTCGACGCCGAGGACTTCGCGGCCGAGGCCCGGGTGGTGCCCGCCGACCTGCGGCGGCGCGCGCGAGCCTGTCACATGCCGCAGACCCCGCGCGAGCAGCCGCGCGGAGCGCTGGAGTCCCTGCGGCCCGCGTACGAGCTGCTGCTCGAGGTGATCTCCGTACGGTGGCACAGGCGCGAGCTGAGCCCGATGATCGCCGCGGTGCACATCGCCAGCGAATACCTGCCGCTGCTGGCCTTCGAGCCGCAGCTCGGCCACGCGGGCGATCCCGCGCGCTGGCCCGAGGCGCTGAGCGTGGCGGGCAGCAGGTTCGGCGTGATCGGCGACCGGGAGTGCGACCACACGAAGTCCGAGCAGTCGGCCACCAACCGGACCCTGCGGGTGTCGGCCGAGCCGGGCGAGGGCTGGCGAGCCTACTTCGACCGCCAGCACAGCCAGGTCGCCGGCGCGCTCGCCGTGTGCGTCGCCACCTGCCGCAACCCGTGCACGGCCATGGACTGGATCGAGCCGGAGCCGCGGGCCGAGCTCCAGCTGCGCGCCCGCACGGCCCTGGCCTTCGCCGAGACCCCGCTCGTCCGGCTGCGCCACGCGGCGCCGGTGGGGCACGGATTCGGGGTGCCGTCGCCGGAGGAGGTGCTCGACGCGTGGGAGCGCAGCCGGGCCGGGCTCGACAAGAACGCCATCGGGTCGGCGGCGCTGAAGGACGACGGGTTCCCGCTGCCGGGGCTGCCCGCGCTGTTCTCGGCCGTCGCCGACGCCCCGATCGAGCCGGCGACCCTGCTCGACGGGGTCAGCCGGCACATCGTCAGCCTCCTCGAACGCGGCTGAAGCCCCGGGCGGGGATCAGCGGCGGGCCGCGGCCTGCTCCGCGAGGGCGGCTATGCCGTACAACAGGCCGCCCACCAGGTCGCCCGCGCTGAAAGAGGTGGCCATCGACATCGCGGTCAGCCGGCAGGCGCTGTCGGGCAGCCGGAGCCGGGCGGTGTCGCCGGTGACGATCTCCAGCGCCCGCCCCACGGGATCCACGAAGATCACCACGGCGCCGGCGGCCTCGTCGCCCAGGGCGGCGTGCAGGCGTTCGGCGAAGTGCCGCCTCGAGCCCTCCGGCCGGCCGATGAACAACCCGAACCGCAGGCCGCTTCGTTGCTCGGCGGCCTGCACGGCCTTCCTGATGTCGTCGGCCTGTGGGGCGGTCAGTCCGCGCATCGTCACCTCACCACCCCGCGGACGCGCCGCCGACGCGCCTGCCCGGCTCGGCCGTCTCGGCGGCGGCCACCCAGTCGTGCTCGGGAACGTCCGCCCAGTGCGCCACCCGGTCGGCCAGCACCAGCGCGGACGTGCTCACCCCGCGCTCGCTCCTTGACGGCCCGCCGACCCACACCGGCCACGATCCCTCCCGGCGCCGTGGCGCCCGGCCCGGCACCATGACCAGCAGGCTGATCAGCACGAACAGCCCCATGGACACCCCGATGAGCAAGAGCAGAATCTCCGCCGCGCTGTTCACACCCTGACCGTAAACCGCTGCGGCGGGTCCGGCCAGACCCGTCACGGGGTGTCCGGCACACAACACATGATCAGTAGGCCCCACGCCACGTTAGGATCTTCAACAGGCCCCTGGGCATCTCTAGAGAAGAACGTAAGACATACCCGGAAAACACGCGTGGAACACGATGAGCTGGGCCATAAAACTATGGACACGGCAACACTAGGAATCGATCGAACCCCCGGGCTACGGTGAGTTACGTGGACTCCGACATCCAGCGAGAAGACGGTCACAACGCGTCACCCATCTGGGTGAGCGACAAGCCAGAAAGCGAGCAGACCGCCGCCGCGAAGCCTTCGGCGCCCACCTCCACATACGCGCCGGTCAAGCGCGTGTCCGTGCGCAGCCTGCTGCAGCAGCCGCGGGTCCGCCGCCTGCGCAACCGCGCGATCCTGGCGGTGGTCGTCGGCCTCGTCGCGGGCTTCCTCGTGGGCGACTGGCGGGCCGGCGTGACCGCGGGCGTGCTCGCGGCCATCGCGGAGGCGATCTATCGGGCGCGATCCAACTCCTCCGTGCCCGCGTGGCGGCGCACGTCCGTGGCCGAGCGTCGCACCGAGGCGCAGCTGCGCAAGCTCGAGCGCAACGGCTACCGCACGCTGCACGCCAGGGCGATCCCGGACAGCGAGGCCCAGATCGACCACCTCGTCGTGGGCCCGACGGGCGTCTACGCGGTCGACTCCGAGAAGTGGGACAAGCGGCTGCCCGTGCGCGTGCAGATGGGCAAGAAGCTCTTCCACGGGCCGTTCGACATGAAGCCCCGCATCAACGAGGCCAAGTGGGAGGCGTCGCAGGCGAGCGAGCTGATCAGCAAGCTGTTCGGCCGCGAGGTCTCGGTCGTGCCCTCCCTTGCCATCTACGGGCCGCAGGTGCCCTGGAAGATCATGACGATCCGCGGCGTGGACGTCTACCAGGGTGACCGCGCCCGCAAGTGGATCACCAAGCGCGAGCGGGCGCTGACCGAGGGCGAGATCGACCGGATCTACGACATCGCCGCCCAGGTGCTCCCGGCCCGCTACGGCGAAGACTGAGCCACTTGGCGGCTTCGCGTTCGGCCGGCGGCCTCTCTCCCATCGCCGCAGGCTGAACGCCCTTCGGAGCGGCCTCTTCGTGCGCCCCGCCCGCTCCTCGTCGTGACGCGGGCGGCCGGCGGCAGTCCGATGCATGGACAGACGTCTCAGTTGCCGGGCGGGTGGCCGTAACATGTGAAGACTTGCTAGCGATGGGAGAAGCGCAATGCCGGCCCTCAGGTCACGTACAGTCACCCATGGCAGGAACATGGTCGGTGCCCGGGCCCTGCTCCGGGCGACCGGCGTAGCCGGGGGCGATTTCGGCAAGCCCATCATCGCGGTGGCCAACAGCTTCACGCAGTTCGTTCCCGGCCATGTGCATCTGCGCGAGGTCGGCGACGTCGTGGCGTCGGCCGTCAGGGAGGCCGGCGGCATCCCCCGCGAGTTCAACACGATCGCGGTCGACGACGGCATCGCGATGGGCCACGGCGGCATGCTCTACTCCCTGCCCTCGCGCGAGCTGATCGCAGACGCCGTCGAATACATGGTCAACGCCCACTGCGCCGACGCGCTGATCTGCGTGTCCAACTGCGACAAGATCACGCCGGGCATGTTGCTGGCGGCGTTCCGGCTGAACATCCCGACGATCTTCGTCTCCGGCGGGCCCATGGAGGCCGGCAAGACGCCGGGCAGGAAGCTCGACCTGATCGACCCGATGATCGCCGCCGCCGACGAGTCCGTCTCCGACGCCGACCTGCTGAAGATGGAAGAGGCCGCCTGCCCGACGTGCGGCTCCTGCTCCGGCATGTTCACCGCCAACTCGATGAACTGCCTGGCCGAGGCGATCGGCCTCGCGCTGCCCGGCAACGGCACGATCCTGGCCACGCACAAGGCCCGCAAGAAGCTGTTCGAGGACGCCGGCCGGCAGCTGGTGGAGATCAGCCGCCGCTACTACGAGGAAGACGACGAGTCGGTGCTGCCGCGCTCGATCGCGACCCGCGAGGCGTTCGAGAACGCCATGACCCTCGACGTGGCGATGGGCGGCTCGACCAACACGATCCTGCACATCCTGGCCGCGGCCCGCGAGGCCGAGGTCGACTTCGGCCTCAAGGAGATCAACGAGCTGTCGCTGCGGGTGCCGTGCCTGTGCAAGGTCGCCCCTGCCACCAGCAAGTTCCACGTCGAGGACGTGCACCGCGCCGGCGGCATCCCGGCCATCCTGGGCGAGCTCGACCGGGCCGGTCTGCTGCACCGCGACGTGTCCACGGTCAACGGCGGCACGCTCGCCGACGTGCTGGCCCGCTGGGATGTGCGCTCGCCGTCGGTCCTGCCGGAGGCCGTGGAGTTGTGGCACGCGGCGCCCGGCAACGTGCGCACGGTCAAGGCCTACTCGCAGGACAACCGCTGGGACTCCCTCGACCTCGACCGGGCCGAGGGGTGCATCCGCGACATGGAGCACTCCTACACCGCCGACGGGGGGCTTGCCGTCCTCTACGGCAACATCTCGCGTGACGGCGCGGTCGTGAAGACCGCAGGGGTCGACGAGTCGATCTGGAAGTTCAGCGGGCCCGCGGTGGTGTTCGAGTCGCAGGAGCAGGCCGTCGAGGGCATCCTGGGCGGGCGCGTCAAGGAGGGCGACGTGGTGGTCATCCGCTATGAAGGCCCCAAGGGCGGGCCCGGCATGCAGGAGATGCTCTACCCGACCTCCTTCCTCAAGGGCAGGGGCCTGGGCAAGGCCTGCGCCCTCGTCACCGACGGGCGCTTCTCCGGCGGCACCTCGGGGTTGTCGATCGGCCACGCCTCGCCAGAGGCGGCCGAGGGCGGCACGATCGCGCTGGTCGAAGACGGCGACATCATCGACATCGACATCCCCAACCGGTCGATGGAGTTGCGGGTGGCCGAGGCCGAGCTGGCGGCCCGGCGCGAGCGGCTGCTGGCCGAGCTGGGTCGCTTCCGCCCGCGCGACCGCGACCGTCCGGTCAGCGTGGCGCTGCAGGCCTACGCGGCGATGACGACGTCCGCGTCCACGGGCGCCTCGCGCGACCTGTCGCAGCTGTCGCGATAAGCGCTGCCCCTGTACGGCAGGCGACCGGGTTCTCGCCTGCCGTACAGGCTCTTCCCTCGCCGCACAGATTTTCGAAAATTGTCAGTGGTCGTCCGTATTCTTGGGGTATGACGACAGTCGTGAAGCACGATACTCGCCCGCTGACGACCGCCGAGATCGCCGCCCTCGCCCTCTCCCTCGCCCACCTCGGAGCGGGCCCGCAGGCCGTCACCGCCAGGCGTGGCCTGCAGCACGCACTCGAGCACCTGGAGCTCGACGACGACGTCATCTCCACCACCCTCGCGACCCTCACCGAGCCGCTGCCCATCGACGTCGCCTCCCGGGCCAGGCTCATGGCCGACGCCATCACCAGCCGCCTCATGATCCGCCTCCACTACCGCGACGCCTACGGCACCGTCACCGCGCGCGACGTCGAGCCGGTGACCTGCCTGGTCCACCGCGAATACTGGTATCTGGTCGGCGTGTGCAGGATGCGCCGGGCCATCAGGGCGTTCAGGTTCGACCGGATCATCGCGGTCGAGCCCACGCTCACGCCGTCCCGACCGCATCTCGCCGACCGGTTCCTGCCGTTCCAGCGCCGCAAGCGCGCCAGGGCCGCGTAGGAACCTCACCACCGGTTCGACCTGCCGCCCCCGGCCGCCGGGCCGGTGGCGGCAGGCCCCGGAGGATCTCGCCGTCCTGCTGTCATGGGCATCCGGGATGCCGGCCGGGCGGCCCGCCACGCGCGCCCGGCCGGGCGCGACCGTCGACGCCACCGGGGCGTGACGCTCAGGAGGAGCAGCAGCCTCCGCCGCAACAACCGCCGCCGCCCTGGGGTGCGGCCGCGCCGCCCGTCATGGACACCGTGGACAGCAGCTTCACCGTGTCGTCGTGGCCCTCGGGGCAGGCGGCCGGGTCGTTGGCGGCCGACATGGAGCGGGAGACCTCGAACGTGGAGCCGCAGGCGCGGCAGCGGAAGTCGTATCGCGGCATGCGCCGAGTCTACCTCCGGCCGCCGTGCGGCCACCAAGGGCCGCCGCGCCCGGCCGTCAGTAGGTGAGATGCGCGTAGTCGGACACCGGCTCGTAGCCGATGGCCTGGTAGATGGCGTTGCTCGTCGGGTTGTCGAGGTCGGTGAAGAGCACGACATGGTCGCACCGCTCGGCCAGGCCCGTCTGGCTGGCGAACGCCGTGACGGCGGCGCCGTAGCCGCGCCTGCGGCACGAAGGCGGTGTGTAGACGGGCCCGATGCGGCAGACCCCGCCGGCCGCCGGTGACAGCCCGGCGAACGAGACCGGCGCCCCGTCCATCTCCCACACGAACAGCTCGCGGCGCGCCAGCCGCTGCGCCGCCCGCTCGGCCAGGTCGGCCGCGGGCATCGCCACCTCGTCGTGGAACGCGTGATACCAGCTCACCAGCAGCGGGAAGTCGCCCGGGACGGCGACCCTGCCCCGGCCCGGCACGTCGGGCACGGTGAGCGCGCCGAGGCGGTAGAGCCGCTCCGACACCGCCCTGCCGGGCTTCCCGAGCAGCCGGATGGCCTCGGAGGTCAGCTCGACGGGGCCCACGAGCGCGGGCAGCTCGCGGTCGAGCGCCTCGACCAGGGGCGCGACGGCCTCGACGGGCATCGAGAACAGGCCGATGGGATGCGGCGGGGTGCGGAAGACCGCGCCGCGAACCTCGCCGTCCACCGTCCACCAGCCGAAGAGCGGGTCCTTGGCGGGCATGCCCGCACGCAGGTTGGCGAGGACGGTCAGCGGGACGGTGTTGCGCACCGGGTCGCCGAGCAGGAAGGGCTCGGCGACCGCGGCGTATTCCTCAACCTCTGAGGTGAAGGTCCACATGCCTGCTCATGGTGTCAGGACGCGAACCTCCGCATCAAAACCTTTCAGGCCGCGGCCTCGAGGTAGGGCGCCCACTGCGGGTCTCCGACGAGCGAGGCGCCGATGAGCCTCCAGTGGGCGCCCCGTGGCACCGCCGGGCTGACGCGGAGCGTCCACCCCAGCTCCTCCAGGTATTTGTCGGCCTTCCTGTGGTTGCAGGTCGTGCAGGAGGCGACGCAGTTCTCCCAGGTGTGCGTGCCTCCCCTGGACCGCGGGATGACGTGGTCGATGGTCTCGGCCCGCTGCCCGCAGTAGGCGCAGCGGTAGTCGTCGCGTCGCATGAGAGCGGCCCTGGTCAGAGGGATGCGCGACCGGTAGGGAATGCGGACATATCTGCGGAGCCTGATCACCGAAGGCACGTCGAGCGTACGGCTCGCGGAACGCAGCACCGCGCCCCGGCCGTCGCGGTGCACGACGTCGGCCTTCTCCCGCAGCACCAGCACGATGGCCCGGTGCAGCGAGAGGGTGGTCAGCGGCTCGTAGGTGGCGTTGAGCAGCAGGACTTGGCGCATCATCGGGCCTCTCCCTGCTGCGCGCGTATCAAAGGGGACATGCCGCGGCATGTCCCGCCTGTCGGGCCCTCCTGGGGCACTCGTGCTTCCGTCACGTGGACCTCCGCCGGACGGCCCAGCGGATGGTCACCACGGCACCGTCCTGTCACCAAGTCTGGCGTTTGTACCGTGGTCCCCGCCACCCCAAAAGCATCCGGCGGACTGACTAAAGGGACGCACGGTACGTTTTATGCCCGCTCGACCAGCGCTTTACGCATCCCCGTTGGCATAGGGTTCCTGGCATGACGCGAGAGCCGTACCCGACCGCACGACGCGAAGAAACCAGTGACATCCTGCACGGAACACCCGTGCCCGACCCCTATCGGTGGCTCGAGGACCCCGACGGTCCCGAGACCAAGGGATGGCTGCTCGCGCAGGCCGAGCTGTTCGGCCGGGAGCGCGGTCCGCAGCGTTTCAAGAGCCGCATCGCCGAGTTGCTCAGGTCGGGCTCGGTGGGCGTGCCGGCCTGGCGCGGCGGGCGCCACTTCTTCTCGCGCCGCACCCCCGACCAGGAGCACGCCGTCTACTACGTCGTCGAGCCCGACGGCACCGAGCGGGCGCTGATCGACCCCATCGAGATCGACCCCTCCGGTCTGACCACGCTCGACGCGGTGCAGCCCGACAAGGAGGGCCGCCTGCTCGCCTACCAGATCTCGGTGGGGGGCAACGAGGAGTCGGTCCTCTACATCATGGACGTCGCGACGGGAGAGCGCGTCGAGGGGCCCATCGACCGCTGCCGCTACTCCCCCGTCGCCTGGCTGCCCGGCGGGGAGGCGTTCTACTACGTGCGCCGGCTGCCGAGCACCGAGGTGCCGGAGAACGAGACGCAGTTCCACCGCCGCGTCTACCTCCACCGCGTCGGCACCTCCACCGAGGACGACGTGATGATCTTCGGGCAGGGCCTGAAGCTGACCAACTACTACGGCGTCTCCGTCTCGCGTGACGGGCGCTGGCTGCAGGTCTCGGCGCACGAGGGCACCGCGCCGCGCAACGACATCTGGGTGGCCGACCTGACGGAGTCCCCCGCCGACCGGCCCGAGCTGCGGGTGGTGCAGGAGGGCGTGGACGCGCAGTCGGCGCTGGTGTTCGGCCGCGACGGCCGCCTCTACGTCCACACCGACCGCGACGCGCCGCGGGGCAGGGTGTGCCTCGCCGACCCGGCCGCGCCGGGGTTCGAGACCTGGCGCGACCTCGTCCCCGAGGATCCCGAGGCGGTGCTGAGCGACTTCGCGATCCTCGACGACCTCGAGCGCCCGGTCATGCTGGTGGGCTGGACCCGCCACGCCATCAGCGAGATCACCGTGCACGACCTCGAGACCGGCGAGCGCGTGGGCGAGGTGCCCGCGCCCGGCCTCGGTTCCATCGGCGGCATCGCCGAGCGTCCCGAGGGCGGCCACGAGGCGTGGTTCGGCTACACCGACAACACCACGCCGCCCACCATCCAGCGCTACGACGCCCGCACGGGCGAGACCACCCTCTGGGCCGCCTCTCCCGGCGCGGTCGAGGTGCCGGAGGTGCGCACCTCGCAGGTCGTCTACCGGTCTCACGACGGCACCGACGTCCGCATGCTGGTCATCTCCCCGGCCGGCGACGCCTCCGGCCCCCGCCCCACGATCCTCTACGGCTACGGCGGCTTCGGCCTGTCCATGACGCCCGGCTACTCCGCCTCGATCCTGGCCTGGGTGGAGGCGGGCGGCGTCTACGCCATCGCCAACCTGCGGGGCGGCGGTGAGGAGGGCGAAGAGTGGCACCGCGCGGGCATGCTGGCCAACAAGCAGAACGTGTTCGACGACTTCCACGCGGCCGCCGAGCACCTCATCGCCACCGGCGTCACCACGAAGGAGCAGCTCGGCATCTCCGGCGGCTCCAACGGCGGCCTGCTCGTGGGCGCCGCGCTGACGCAGCGGCCCGACCTCTACTCCGCCGTCGTCTGCTCCGCGCCGCTCCTCGACATGATCAGGTACGAGAAGTTCGGGCTCGGCGCCACCTGGAACGTCGAATACGGTTCCGCCGACGACCCCGAGCAGTTCGCCTGGTTGCGGGCCTACTCGCCCTACCACCACGTCGACGAGGGGCTCGCCTATCCCGCGACGCTCTTCACCGTCTTCCAGTCCGACACGCGCGTGCACCCGATGCACGCGTGGAAGATGTGCGCGGCGCTCCAGCACGCCACGACGGGCGGGCGTCCCGTGCTGCTGCGCAACGAGACGGAGGTGGGCCACGGCGCCCGCTCGGTGAGCAGGACGGTCGACCTGTCGGCCGACACGCTCACCTTCCTGGCACGGCACACCGGCTTGTAACCTCGGCGGCATGAACGCGTTGGGGCTGGCCATGCTCGAGGCCGCCCCCAGTGCCCTCCTGCGCCCCTACGTGACGCGTCTGTGCGCCTACAGCGAGCGATACGCCGAGCCGGTGACCAGGTCCGAGACGGCGATGCCGGGGGCCGTGCTGATCCTCGCCTTCGGCACGCCGATGGAGGTGCAGGGGCAGCGGGTCTCTGCGTTCGCGGGCGGGCTCGGCGACCGCTTCACCGTCACGCGCACGATGGGGCCGACGGAGGGTGTGGAGGTGTTCCTCACGCCGTTCGGGGCGCGCCGGCTCTTCGGCCTGCCGATGCGGCATCTGACCAACCGGGTCGTGCCGGTCGGCGACCTGCCAGGGGCGTGGGAGGACACGGTGGTCGGCAGGCTGGCCGGGACGCCGTCATGGCGTGCCCGGCTGGCGCTGGCCGACCGGCTCCTGTGCGAGCGCATCCTGTCCGGCCCTGAGGTCGGTCCTGAGCTGCCGTGGGCGTGGGCCCGGCTGCTGGAGTCGGGAGGCCGCCTGAGCGCGTCGTCGCTGGCCGAGTCGCTCGGCTGGAGCCATCGCCATCTCGTCGCCCGTTTCCACGACCAGATCGGGCTCACGCCGAAGACGGCCGCGCGGGTGATCAGGTTCGGCAGGGCGGCGCGGCTGGTGCGGGCGGGCATCCCCATCGCGCTGGCGGCGGCGGAGTGCGGCTATTACGACCAGGCCCACATGAACCGTGAGTTCCGGGTGCTGGGCGACACGACGCCCGGTCAGATTCGTCCAAGACCCGAGCCGCCGGAGCGGGCACGCTCAGACGCATGAGCAGAACCGTCTACGCACTGGCCAGATACCACGACTGCCAGGCCGCGCTCGACTTCCTGATCACCGCGTTCGGGTTCAGGGTGCACGAGGTGGCCAAGAACGACGAGGGCGCCGTCAACCACGCCGAACTGATCGTCGGGGACGACATCATCATGATCGGCCAAGGTGAGCCCGGCGGGCCGGGGATCTACGTCGCGGCCGACGACGTCGACGCCCACCACGACCGCGCGAGGGCCGCGGGGGCCCGCATCACGATGGACCTCGTGGACCAGCCGTACGGGTCACGTGAGTACGGCTGCGCGGACCCGGAGGGCAACGCCTGGTACTTCGGGACGTACCGGCCCTGACGGGTTCATGCCGGGCTCCTGTCGGGTTTCTGACGGGTTTCTGTCGGTGGCGCCTGCCACGATCCGGGGGCATGACCAACGATCCGCTCGCCCCCTACCGCTGGCTCCAGGCCGCCGACGGCGACCCGGGCAACCCCCTGGGCGACATCTTCTGCGTGTCCTTCTTCCGCGGCCTCGGCCCCGCCGAGGTGCTGCGCCGCTTCGGCCCGGCCGAGCCGCCGGGCAGGGAGATGGGCTTCGCCGAGCTGGACGAGGAGGTCCACGCGTTCGTCGAGGAGACCGCCGGGGGTGACGGCGGCGGTCACGTCGGCGTGGTCCCGCTCGGCGAGTGGTCCGTCGCGATCGAGTTGTGGGGCTGGACGGCGACGTCGCCGGAGGTCATCGAGCCGCTCTCGCGGGGTTGTGAGGTGGTGACCGTCAGCAGGCACGACTACGCGGAGGACGATTTCAGCTACGCGATCGACGGCGCCGTCGTCACCACCTTCCGGCCCATCATGCCCAGCGAGCGGCACGGCGATGACAAGGACCGGCTCAACGAGCTGATGCGCGAGGTGGGGCTGACCCCCGAGGAGGATGACGACGGGTGGGAGGCGCGGTGGGAGGACATGTCGGCCAACGGCCTGGCCCGGGCGTTCCTGCTGGCGGCCCGGATCACCGGGGTGGAGTTCACCGCCGGCCTGTTGTCGGGCCCGCTGCTCGTCGGCGCCATCGGCGAGCCCTAGAAGAGCTCAGCGGGGGAAGACGACCGTCTTGTGCCCGTCGAGCAGCACGCGCTGCTCCGCGTGCCACGTGACGGCCCTGGCCAGCGCCACGCACTCCACGTCACGCCCGATGGCCGCGAGGTCCTCGGGCGAGTGACTGTGGTTGACCCTGGCCACCTCCTGCTCGATGATCGGCCCCTCGTCGAGGTCGGAGGTCACGTAGTGGGCGGTCGCGCCGATCAGCTTGACCCCGCGGTCGTGGGCCTGGCGATAGGGCCTGGCGCCCTTGAACGACGGCAGGAACGAGTGGTGGATGTTGATGGCCCGGCCCGCGAGCTTCTCGCAGAGCTCCTCCGACAACACCTGCATGTAGCGGGCCAGCACCACCATGTCGACCTGATAGTGCTCGACCAGCGCCAGCACCTCGGCCTCCTGCCTGGCCTTGGTCTCGGGCGTGATCGGCAGGTGGTGATAGTCGATGCCGTGCGCCTGGGTGAGCGGGCGCAGGTCGGGATGGTTGGAGGCCACCGCGACGATCTCGATGTCGAGCGACTTGGCCCGCACCCGGTAGAGCAGGTCGTTCAGGCAGTGGTCGAACTTGCTGACCATGATCAGCACCCGCGGCCTCACCGCCACGTCGCGCAGCCTGAACTCCATGCCGAAGTCGGGCGCGAGCTCGGCGAAGGCGCTGGTGATCTCGTCCTCCCCCAGCGGGCCCGCGAACTGCACGCGCATGAAGAACCGCTGGGCGGCCCTGTCCCCGAACTGCTGGCTCTCGATGATGGTGCAACCGCGCCCGGCCAGCAGGCCGGAGACGGCGGCCACCACACCGGGCCGGTCGGGACACGACAATGTCAGGATGTATTCGGCGGGATCGGTCATGCTTCACTCTCGCGGGCGTGGGGTCAGCGGGCGCCTTGCGGTCGGTGCAGGCAGCGTACAACCGTGGCGACCACGTCCGAGAGTACCTGCCGCCGATGTGCGGTCGGGGGCGGCGAAGTGTCCGGTCACAGGCAGGTGAGCAGGGGTTGACCCCACAACCTTCAGCCGGGGCGAACACCCTGATAACTGGATCTTCATCCATCTTCCACACGAACACGGGTAGTTCGTCGTCATCAGGAAAGACTGTATCCGGGGGTCACGGGGCAGTCGTCTTTCCGCCATGAGTGCCGTGAGTGGATCGAGGTGGCCCCGCCCGGGCAGGGCGGGCCGGGATGGAGCGCTTGCCGTTGGACGCCGTCGTGCTGATCGTGGTCGCCGGTCTGTTCGCCGTCGTCTCCGGCGTCAACGACGGCGGCGCCGTCCTGGCGACGGGCCTCAAACTGCCCACGGTGCGCCCCGCGACCGGTGTTCTCGTGCTGGTGCTGATGGTGGCGCTGGTTCCGCTGGTCACGCACAAGGTGGCGCTCACGTTCGTGACCAGGCTGGCCACCTTCGACGAGCCGGGCGGGCGCCTCGCGATGACGTGCGCGGTGGTCTCGGCGCTCATCGTGGTGACCGTGCTCAGCGCGAAGGGCCGGCCGACCAGCCTCACACTCGCCGTCGTGGGCGGTCTCACCGGCGCGGGGCTGGGCTGGGGGCTGCCGGTCTCGGCGGGGTCGGTGGGGCTGGTGCTGGCGTTCGGGCTGGCGGCTCCCTTCGTGGGGGGCCTGCTGGCCTGGGCGCTCATCCGGGTCCTGGTCTCGGTGACCACGGCGCGCGCGCTGCCGCGCTGGCACTGGGCGGGCTTCCTGCTCCAGACCCTCGCGTACGCGGCCAACGACGGCCAGAAGATGCTGGCCGTGTTCATGATCGCGATGGGCTTCACGGACGCGCCGCCGGCGTACACGTCGCTGGTGGCCGTCCTGTTCGGCCTCGGCACCCTGTACGGCCTGCCGAAGGCGGGCCGTACGCTCGGCCGCGAGATCATCGCCTCCCGGCCCCCGCACGGAGTCGTGGCCGAGCTGGCCGCCGGCACGGCGGTGATCGCCTCCGCGGGCGTCGGCATGCCGGTGAGCATGACCCAGTCCATCGCCGGCGGGCTCATCGGCGCGGGCGTCGCGCAGGGCGGCGGCCGGGTCCGCTGGTACGCCGCCGTCAAGATCGTTGTGGCCTGGGTGCTGACCCTGCCGGCGAGCGGACTGCTCGGCTGGGCACTGGCGTCGATGGTGAAGGGGATCGCGAGCGTGGACCTGTCATGAAAGGGAGGACGAGCGGTGGAGCGCCGTTGCGCATCGAAGGCGGCCGGGTCGTGAAGCGGCTGCGGCGGATCCGGGACCTCATGACCGGCCGTATGGACAGCGCGCTCACGGAGGCGCTGCTCGGGCAGCTCGAAGCCACCAAGGAGGGCGCGTGGCTGGCCATGGCCATGATCGGCGGTGAGGTGGGCAGGACGGGCGCGCATGAGCAGATGCGCTCGATCGAGCACCTCGGCGACGAGGAACGGGCCCGGCTCGTCGACGAGCTCAAGACGGCCCTGGTCACGCCCATCGACCGCGAGGACCTGTTCAGGCTGTCGCGCTCGATCGACGACGTGCTCGACTCGCTGCGGGACTTCGTGCGCGAGTCCCATCTCTACCGGGTGCCCGACCAGATCCGCTTCACCCCCCTGCTCGACCAGGTCATCGTCGGCATCGACGCCCTGGAGAACGCCGTCCGCGACCTCGCCTCCCGGCCCTCCGCGGTGGTGCAGGACGCGCTGGAGGCGAAGAAGGCGGGTGGGGCCATCCGGCGCATGTACCAGTACGAGATCTCGCGGATCTTCTCGGGGGAGCTCACCGCGGACGCGATGAAGCAGCGCGAGCTGGTGCGCCGCCTTGAGATCGTGGGCGTGTCCATCGGCGACGCCGCCGACGCGATCGCCGACGGCGCGATGAAGCGCTGAAGCGCCGCCCTTGGCGAAGACCGGCATTGATCTTCCCGCGGTTGGTTGCCCGGCCCGGCGCCGCCGGGCTCCACTGTGAACATGCCCGCCGTACGGCCTCGCGTGGCGGTCGACCGTCTTCCGGCGGACGACCGCCTCCTTGCCGGCGTGCTCGGACCGTACGTCGAGTGGGTGCCCAGCCGGACGGCCGGGGAGATCGGCGTGGACGGCCGCGTCACCGGCAGCGGCGACCTGGGCGGCGGCCCGGGAGGCGGCCCGGGAGGCGGCAGGGCGCTGCCGCTGCTCGTGGCCGGCGACGACGCGCGGGCGCTGGCGGCCTTCGCGGAGCGGATCTTCGCGCACGCCAGGCTGCGTACGTTGCTGGGCGGTGACTGGGGGCCGCGCGACCTGGTCGAGTTCCACACCCGGCACAAGATGCAGGTGCTCGCCCACGACCCCGCGCGATACCGCCAGGCCGGGCGCGTGGTGGCCGGGGCCGGCGCCCGCCCGCTCGGCGAGGTGGCCGGCGAGTACGCCGAAGCGTTCCGGCGGGCACTCGCCACCCCCGCCACGGTCGGCAAGAACGTCAACGTGCTGCAGCACTGTCTCGGCATGCTCGGTCTCGACCCGGCCAGGCGGGACGAGGCGCTGGCCGCCATCGAGGCCTACCAGGCGGGCCGGGCGCCGTTGAGCCACCCCGCGACGCTGTTGCGCCGGCGGGCCACCGGTTACGTGCGCGGCCAGACGTACTTCGCGCCCTACCCCGACGGCCTGCGGGACGCCCTGGGTAGTCTCTCTCCGGATGAATGCCCCACAGGAGAGCGTGAGTGACCGTCCCGCGGCGCGTGTCGTCTGTCTCGACCGTGACGGCCGGGTGCTGCTCATGCACTGGTACGACCCGGTCGGCCGGGTGGACGTCTGGGAGCCGCCGGGCGGCGGCATCGACCCCGGAGAGACGGCGCTGGAGGCGGCCAGGCGCGAGCTGACCGAGGAGACCGGGCTGCCGGCCTCGGCCGTGTCCGGCAGGTGCGTCGAGGTCGGACGCGACTTCTCGTGGCTCGGAGTCCGGTACGTGAAGACGGAGCCGTTCTTCCTGGCGGTGTTCGACGAGGTCTGTCCCGTGGTGGTCCCCAAGGCGCTGACGGAGGAGGAGCACCACGTCTTCCGCGGCTACGCCTGGGCCGAGGAGTTGCCCGCGGGGGTCGAGCCTCCCCTGCTGGCCGAGGTCGTGGCGGCGCTCACGGCAGATCCACGGTGACGCCCGCGGACGCGACCTCGATCGGGCCGTCGTAGGACGTGGCGGCCGCCTCCAGCGCGGGCTCGGGCGGGGTGTCGGGCCACAGGTGAGTGAGCAGCAGCCGGGCCGCGCCGGCCGACGCCGCGGTGCGGCCCGCGTCGAGGGCGCTGGACAGGTACGGCGCATCCTCATCCGGCACCTGTTCCGGATATGTCGCCTCTGCCACGAGCAGGTCCGCATCCTTCGCCAACGCCACCAAGGAGCCGGACGGACCCGTGTCGCCGGTGCAGGCGATCACCCGGTCGCCGCCGCTCAGCCGCAGCCCCGCGTTGGGCACGTGGTGCGGCAGGTCGAATGAGTCGAGACGGAAGGGTCCGAGGCGCCGCGGAACGCCGGGCGCCAGCTCGTGCACCACGAAGCTGCCGGCCAGCATGCGCCCGCCGTCCAGCGCCAGAACGGCGTCGAGCGCGCCCGGCGGAGCGTGGACGGGCAGCGGGGGAACGGGCCGCCCGGCGAGCGCGCGGGCGCGCAGCAGCGGGTTGAGGTCGGCGCAGTGGTCGGGGTGGCCGTGCGTGATCAGCACCGCGTCGACCTCGCCGGCCTGCCGGCGCTCAAGCAGCCTGGGCAGCGTGGCGTAGCCGGGGTCGACGTAGATCAGGAAGCCCTCCTCCTCGACGACGTACCCGCTGCACGCCTGACCCGCCGCCGGCCAGGCGCCGCAGCCGCCGAGAACCGTGAACCTCACGCGCCGCCACCCGACGAGTGGCCCAGCTCCGCCAGCGTCGCCGCCAGCAGCCCGCGCAGCCGCATGCCGGCCACCTTCTCGTGCTCGGCTTCCACGGACAGCCCCTGGTTGACCTGCTCCTGGTAGACCGCGCGCTCGCGCGGACCGGTGTAGGGCAGCGCGGTCAGCGCCACGGCAACGGTGGTGCGCGTGCCGCCCCTGGGCAGGACGGTCACGGCGTGCGTGCGCAGGCAGGCCTCGTCGGGGGCGCCGTACCAGCCGCACTTGACCGCGGCCTCCGGCGAGCGCGTCGCCTCGCGCGCTCCGAACGTCTGCGGGCCCTCCACCTGCCGCATCCACTCCATGACGGTCCCGGCGGCCGGATCGCCGGCCGCCCCGGCCTGGGCGAGCACCGCGTACGCGGTCGCGACCTCGTCGGCGGCGACCTCGACCGAGCCGAACCTTGACGGGTCTCCGTTCGGCGGTGACCAGGCAACGCCCGTGCGCCGGCGGATGTCGTCGAGGATGACCTCGGGGCCGACGGCCAGCCACAGGTTGAGCGTGTCGGCGTTCGACGAGATGACCACGGCGGGCTCGGCGTGGCGGCGCCACCGCTCGGCGTCGGTGACGCGGCCCGCGCTCACCCACGCGTACAGCGGCTTGAGCAGGGAGGCGCAGCGCAGGCGGGCCATGCCCGACCGGATGCTCACCTGGCGGGCGGGCGGCCCGCCGTAGCCGCGTCTGATGCCCGCGGCCTGGACGCTGGCGCCGGCATCGAGGTCACGGAGCAACTCGTTGAACGACACGCACCCCACCGTAGACCTACGGCGCGCTCCCCCATCGACCTTCGTACCACTCGACGCTCGGCGGGTCTCCTGGCAGCTCGGTGGCGCCGGGCGCGCGCAGGCCGTCGAGCGCGATGGCCAGCAGGCGGTCCCTGACCTTGCGATGCTCGTCGTCGGGCGGGCCTGGAGCCGGGCGGCTGAACTGCTCCATGAGCAGCGAGACGTCCAGCGCCGTCACGTCGCTCCTGAGCACGCCCGCCTCGTGCGCCCTGGCGACGAGCCGGTCCGCGGTCTCCTCCGCCAGCCTGGCCACCCGCCACATCTCGGCGGTCACCTCGATGGTGCCCGCGACCGGGGCCAGCGCGCCGGAGCGGAACTCCACGCACGTGCGCACGTACAGGACCAGGCCGTCCCACGGGTCGGCCTCGGCCAGCCCGTCCTGCGCGGCCGCCACGGCACGCTCCATGGCGATCAGGCACAGGCGCTGGAGCAGCTCCTCCTTGGTGCGGTAGCGGCGGTAGAGGCTGCCCATGCCCACGCCCGCCTGCTTGGCGATGGCCGACACCGGCGCGTCGAACCCCTGTGTGGTGAACACCTCGTGCGCCGCCCGCAACAGGCGCAGATCGTTGCGCGCCGCCTCGGCCTGCCGGCCGCGTCTGCTCATGGCGTCCAGGATATTCCGGAGCGCGCCACTCCGTTACACTTGTCGGAGCGAATCGCTCCGATCAAGGGAGGTTGTGGCATGCGCGCGGTGGTGGTGCGGCGGTGCGGAGGGCCGGAGACACTGGTCCTGGAGGAAATGCCCGACCCTGTCGCCGGGCCGGGACAGGTGCTGATCAAGGTCATGGTGGCGGGCATCACGTTCGTGGAGACGCAGGTGCGGGGCGGTCGCGGGCCGCGGGCGGCCGAGCTGCCCGCGATCCTGGGCAACGGCGTGGCGGGCACCGTGCAGGCCACGGGCGAGGGCGTCGACCCCGCGCTGGCCGGCACGCGGGTGGTGAGCACGCTCGGCGGTTACGGAGGCTACGCGGAGCTGGCGGTGGCCCGGGCCGGCGACCTCATCCCCATCCCGGAGGGCCTGTCGCCCGAGGCGGCGGTGGCGCTGCTCGCCGACGGGCGCACCGCGGTGGGCCTGGCGACCGCCGCGGCGCCCCGCCCCGGCGAGTGGGTGCTGGTGGAGGCCGCGGGCGGTGGCGTGGGGAGCCTGCTCGTGCAGCTCGCCCGCGATGCCGGAGCCCGCGTCGTCGGCGCCGCGAGCAGCGCCGCCAAGCGCGACCTCGCGGCCGGCCTGGGGGCCGAGCTGACCGTCGACTACACCGACCCGGGCTGGACGGAGCTGGTCCGAGCGGCCACCGGCGGGCTGGACGTGGTCTTCGACGGCGTCGGCGGCGAGACCGGCGCGGCCGCGCAGAGGCTGCTCAAGGACGGTGGCAGGATCAGCGTGTACGGCATGGCGGGCGGCCCGATGACGAAGCCCGACCCCCGCGTGACGGCGGTCGCCTGGCCCGCGACGGACATGCGCGAGCTGGCCCGGCAGGCGCTCGCGCTGGCCGCCGCCGGGCGCCTGCGGCCCACCATCGGTGCGACGTTCCCCCTGGAGTCGGCCGCCGCGGCGCACGCCGCCATCGAGGCGCGCGGCGTAACCGGCAAGACCCTGCTCCGCATCTGAGCGCCACCGGCCCCGACCCCCGCACGCGGCCGCGGGACGGGTCACGCGCCGGACCGCACCACCGCCACGGCCAGCGCCACGGGCACGAGGGCGACCACCGCCAGCACGGCGGCCACCCGCCACCGCCGTGCCACCCCCCTCTCCGTCACGAACGCCCCCACGGCCCCCGCCCCGCCGAAGGCCAGCGCGGCCGCCACGACGTGCGCGAACGACGACGTCCACGAGGGCAGCGACTCTCCGGCCAGCCGGAAGGCCACCAGCACCCCGGCCGCCGCCAGCGCCACCCGGCGCCCGGGCCGCACGCCGACCCGCTCAAGCGCGCGGGCCGACCAGGCGAGCAGGCCCAGCGAGATCAGGACGACGACCCCGATGGCCGGCACCAGGCACCCCCAGTCGTCACAGCCGACACCCGCCCACGCCAGGCGTACGGTGGCCCACCACAACACCCCGAGCGCGGCGCACACCGCGGCAGCCCGCCCCACACGCCCCGTCATGAGTGCATCGTCCCATCAGGACGGCCGGACGGCCCTGCGCTCGTCCGCCTCCGCTTCGGTGTCGCGCCCCAGAGCCCGCAGGGCGACGGCCCGGTTGGCGTACAGGTCGGGCTGCGGCTGGAGCTCGATGGCCCGCGTCAGGTCCTCGGCCGCGCCCTCCACGTCTCCGTCGGTGAAGCGCAGCACCCCCCGGTTGCCCCAGGCGGCCGCCAGCCGGGGAGCCCGCTCGACGGCCAGGTTTAGCACCACCCTGGCCTCTGCGAGCCGCCCCGCAGCCGTCTCCAGCTGGCCCAGCACCGTGAGCAGGTGCGGGTTGCCCGGCGCCAGCGCGAGGCCGGCCTCGACGTCTCCCCTGGCCTCGTCGTCGCGGCCGGCGGCGGCCAGCAGCCCGGCCCTGTTGATGTAGGCGTCCACATACGCGGGGTCGAGCTCGATCACCCGGCCCAGGTCGGCCAGCGCCCCCTCGACGTCGCCCCGCACGGTACGCAGCTCGGCCCGGTTGTAGTGCGCCTCGGGCAGCGGCGGCCCGGCCCGCATGGCCTGCTCGAAGTC
Organism: Nonomuraea sp. NPDC049378; assembly: GCF_055586745.1. NCBI lineage: Bacteria > Bacillati > Actinomycetota > Actinomycetes > Streptosporangiales > Streptosporangiaceae > Nonomuraea > Nonomuraea sp. NPDC049378. The sequence goes on along the minus strand of NZ_JBVJHP010000022.1, from coordinate 122,289 downwards.
GGCCAGCGCCTCCTCGTGCCGGCCGAGCCCGAACAGCAGGTTCCCCCGCTCCAGGTAGTAGTCGGGGAAGGCCGGGTCCACGGCGATCGCGGCGGCGTAGTCCTCCAGCGCCTCCTTGGCACGCCCGAGCGAGGCCAGCAGCTGGGCCCGGTTGGCCAGCAGCACCATCCGGTGCAGCGGGTGCCGCTCCCCCAGCTCGCCCGCCAGCTCGATGGCCGACTCGACCAGTGACAGCGCGACGTGGGGCCGGCCGTGCCGCAGCTCGATCAGCGCCAGGCCGTTGCGGTCGAAGCCGAGCTTGAACGCCCGCTCCAGGGGGTCGGGCAGGAGCGTGGAGATGGCGATCGCCTCGTTGACCCACCTCCTGGCCCTGACCAGGTCGCGGCGGGCGGGGTCACGGTGGCGGGCGTCGAGCATGGCGGTGCCGTACGCGCCGGCGGCGTGCATCGCCGGATCCTGGCTGACCTCGCGAACCCGCTCCCACACCGCGAGGGCGTCGGCGGCGCGGTCGAGCCCGGCCAGGGCGGTCGCCGTACGCTGGGCGAAGCGCCACCAGAGCGCGCTGCCCGGCTCGGTGCGGGACATGCCGAGCTCGCCCAGCTCGGCGACGGCGTGCAGGAAGCCCTCCCGCACGCACCGGTCCACCACGGCCCGCAGCTCGTCGGCGTCGCGGTCGTCGGGCGGGTGCGGCGGCCCGCCGGAGAACACCGTGATCTCCAGCAGGGCCGGCGAGATCCGCCGCATCATGACCTCGAGCAGCTCGACGTCCGTGGCATCGGCTTCGGCGGCGTTGCTCACCACGAGCGCCCGCCCGGGAGGCACGGCGGTGCGGAAGAACTCCGTGAGCCCGTTGGCCAGCCGCAGCGTGCGCCGGGGCGCGGGCACGAGGATCCGTTCCTCCTCGGACAGCTCCGCGTCGATCGTCACTCGCACGGCCGGCACGATCCCGGCCAGCTCGGGCGCGGCCGCCCTGATCTCGATGTCGTACGCCGCCACGAGGTCGCTGGAGCGTTCCAGAACGGCCGGCACCAGGTGCCGCAACAACGCGGCGGCGACGGTGTACGGGCCACGCGGCCGCCGGTGCCCGTCGATCACCGGCATCAGCAGTCGCGTGAGCCCAGTCCGGACATAGGGTTCGCCCGGAATCCTGTGGTGGGACCTCGCGTCGGTCACCCCTTGTGAATGACGCTGGAGGTCCCCGCGAGCCTCACGGTGCCAGGCTTGCGGACGATGATGCGCTTCATGATTGCACCTCTCCACTCGGGGATAATCCCCCATTATTAGGGCACGCCACCGAATATCAAGGTTCAGGCAGAATTAGTGGTGGATTAATGGATAACAAGCACTTGCCTTTTGAATGGTATTTGTAACCTATCGGGAGCGAAACCAGCGGTGCAATCCGGTGGCACGAGTCCGTTCGGACTGCTCCATCAAGTCGCACAGGCATCTGCCGAGCAGCGTGACCGACTGGCAGCAGCCGGGCCGGGGCAGGTTGCGCGCCCTGACGATGAGGGTGGCCCGCTCGATCAGCCGCTCCAGGCTCGGTTCGCCCCCTCCCTTGAGCGAGCGGGTGTGCCAGGGACACGACCCGACGTCCTCGCAGGCGGTCTTGGCGATGACCGGCGACGGGGCGCCGTCCAGCCGCAGCCGATCGACCCGTTTGACTCTCAGGTCGGCGAGCCTTCTGGCGGCGGCCCTGGTGGCGCCCGCGAGGTGATCGCGCTGACCACGCCCGCGGCGCAGGGCGGCGGACCTGCCCGGCAGCGCGAGCAACATCGCCCCGGCCATCAACCCGCCCCCGACGACCATGCTCACGCCCATCGCCTCGTCGAACCAGATCACCGCGATCGCGGCCACCCAGACGGGTTGCGACGACATGAGGATCGCGCTGGGCACGGCGGGCACGTGCGCCTGGCCGTACGAGCGCGCCAGGAAGCCCAGCGCGCACGAGACCACCGACAGGTGCGCCAGCACCGACCAGTCGTGCAGGCCGGCCGGCAGCACGATGCCGTCGCGCACGGCGTAGCCGCCGGTGAGCAGCCCGATGGTGAACAGCTGGATCACGGTCAGCGCGTACGCGTGGAAGCCCACCCCCCGGTTGGACAGCTGCGCGAGCAGGAGCGTGTGGCCGGAGTAGAGGGCGGCGGCGGCCAGCGTGACGCCGAGCGCGAGCACCGAGACCTCGTGCTCCTCCATCTCCTGCAGCAGCGTGAACACCGTCATGCCGGCCAGCGCGAGCACGACCCCGGCCCAGATGCGCCGCGGCACCTTCGTCTTGTGCAGGAGGAGCGCCAGGATCGGCGTGATCACCACGCCGCAGCCCACGGCGAACCCGGACACCGCCGACGGCAGCCCGTGCAGGGCGACCGCCTGCCCGACCTGCCCGACCCCGAACATGACCCCGAGGATGATTCCGTAGACCCACGTCACCCGTGGAAGACCCCCGAGGCAGCCCGGCCTGATGGCGAGCAGCGTCAGCGCCGCGAGGACGTAACGCTCGGCGAGCAGATCCTCGACCGGTATACGACCGATGAGATCCTTCATCAGCGGGAAGGCCGACCCCCAGGCGGCGCTGACGAACAACAGAAGCACAGCTCCCAGGAGGGGGCGGGGAGCGGGCAAGACTGCCATGCCCAGAAGCATCTCATTACAATTCGCATCCGTAGCTGTACAGTCAGCAGCCGGTGATAGTCCTCTACAACTCGGTGTTAAGAGCCTCACCCGCGGGTTCGTACATCCTTATCCGCGACAGCGGGAGCCGGTCGTTGCTGACAGATTCGCCAGGCTGATCATCCGCGATCGTCCGCTTCACGAGACTGCCGCTCGTCACTCTGCGTGACGATGGGGGGTAGGCGGGAAGGTCACACCGGAAGTGCGGGGAGTGCGGGGAATGGTCACCCGAGGAGGGGTACGGCCCCGGAGGGGGTGGGTGGGGCCGCCGGACGAGCGGAGTCGCTAGCGGTCGAGAGGCACGCCCGGGGTCAGCAGTTTCTCGACGTTGACCACGACGAGCGCGCCCACCTTGTGCCGGGAGAGCTCGCGCCACCCCTGGCGCGCGTAGAGCGCCAGAGCGGCCTCCTGGTTGAGCGTGGTGTCGCCTCTGACGCGCTCGAAGCCGAGCTCCACGGCCCGCTGCTGCAGGGTGACGAGCATGGCCTCACCGAAGCCACGCCGCTGGACATCGGGATGGACACGCAGCCGGCAGATCTCGGCCGTGCACGTGTCGACGGGTTTCAGCCCGCCCATGGCCACCACCCGGGAGTCGATCTCGCCGACGAGGAAGTCGCCGCCGCAGGCCAGATAGATCTCCTGGATGCGGGGGAAGTCGTCGTCGTAGTAGACGCCGTCACCGGGCACCAGGCCCACCTGCGCCAGGCAGATCTGGTGGAGGGTGAGGACGGTGTCGAGATCGGACCATCGATAGCGCCGGATCTTCAGTTTCATGCGCCCCCTTTCAGCTGGGCCCGTGCTCGCCGCAACTCGGCGCGGTAGCCCTCGAGCCCTGGGGCGTCGGCGTCACGGGACGCGATCGCCTGCTCGAGCGCCAGCGCCGGCCGCACGATGAAGTCGGTGAGATATTCGTCGCCCACCAGGCGCAGCGCCTGGGTGCCGATCGCCAGCGCCTCATGGACGTCGCCGTCGATCAGCCGGCACTGAGCCTGGTCGAGCCTGATCAGCGTCTGGTCGAGGATGTGGTCCTGGTATTTGGTGAGCGCCTGGCCGAGCACCACCTCCGCCTCGATCGTCTGACCGAGCTTGGTGAGCACGTCGCCCTGGTAGAAGTAGAGCTGCTTCTCGGTGTAGCCGAAGGCGACGTCCTCCTGGTCCTCGCTCTTCAGGTGGGAGAAGGCGCTGCGTGCCCTCGACAGCGCGCGTTTGGCCTGGTCGACGACCTCCTTCTTGCTGTCGCCCCCTGACATCATGGCCAGTGCCCTGGCCTCGACGACCGGTGCCATGGCCTGCGCGGCGCACGGCATCGAGCCGGCCAGGTCGCGGCTCTTCTTGGCGAGGTTGAGCGCCTCGCGCGCGTCGCCGAAATAGAGGGGGACGAGCGACTCGCGAGCGGTGATCCAGGCGCGCAACGCGCGGTCACCGGTCTCGTCGGCCGCGGTGCGCCCGGTGCGGAAGAACGAGCGGGCCAGGCGGTGGTCACCGAGGTTGATCATGATCATGCCGCTCAGCCCGGACAGCTGTGCGGCCATCCTGCACAATCGTTCCTGCAGGTCGATCGGCTGGCGGCGGGACATCGCCGTACGGACCGCGCTCAACTCGAGCAGCACGTCGCACAGCAGTCTCAGGGGGCCCGTGGTCGTGTACTGGCGGCCGAAGCTGAGCGTCGCCTCTTCCCACTGGTCGAGCATGGCGGCGGACACCGTGGCCGAGACGAGGGTTTCGTCCATACGCCGCCTGATGCCCTCGCACGCTCCGAGCACGACCCCGTCGAGGGCCGTGTTGAGGTTCGTGTCGGTGTGGAGCAGGTTTAACATCGTGCGCCGGAGGATGTTCTCGTCCTCCTGCGCCGCCGGCTCGGTGACCATGGGCTGGATGTTGAGCTCACGCTCCGTGGGCAGCAGCGGCGGCGGATCCTTGGACTCCGAGCCGCCGAGTGCCCCCGCCGGCCGGTGCGCGTGGCCGTGACCGCAGATGCAGGGCCCGTCGTAGCCGAGGGCGGCCGGCTCGACGCGGTAGACCGTGCACAAGTAGTGGAGATATTCGGGCCCCGGGCGTTTCAGCCCGCTCTCGTACGCCGAGAGCAGGGTCTCGCCGATGCCCGGCGTCGGTTTGGAGTCGCGCTCGAACAGGGCCCTGACCTGCTCGATGACATCGGCCAAGGCGATCCCGTAGGACAACCGGTGCGCCTTGATGCGGGTCGTGCTGAACTGCGAAGCGCAAGCCTCGTGGATCTCATCCGCGATCTGGGCCGAGGTGCGCCCGGCGGCCAGGCCCTTGGCCCTGATCCGCCGGGCGATCTCCGTTTCCCTGTGCTGTCTGCCGGACATCCCGGCCCCTTCCAAACACGTCTCGACCGGTCCGCAACTGGTGACTCAGCGTAGCTCTCAGATCGCTGTCCGCCTACCCATGACTATGAACCAGGGACTGCGGGTTTGAAAACGCCTTCAGCCGACCCACGGTTAAGGATCGTCCACCCCGGGACTGTTTCTTCCATCCTTCGGGAGAAGAGCAACTCCCTGTAGCCGCACAAGCTCGTTGCGTTCGCCGTTGACATGAGACATGTTTGGCCCACCAGCGGCGATTGCTAGGGAGGACCAACGGTGGGGGACGACGACTTCGAGCACTTGGAGCGACTCGTGTCCGAACTGGGCGCTCACGGGTTGCTCGCACGAGTGGTCCAGAGCCAGAGCGGTCGCAGGTTCGTACGGGTCATCAACCCGAACGCGACCAGCCTGACCGAGAACGTCACTTGCAGGCCGGCCACTGTGTCCGATATGCCGGATTGGTGGTATTGCTGGTCCTGGGGCGAACGGATGCACACGGCCGACGACCCGGCCGGTGCCGCGACGAAAGTCGCCCGCGTGCTGGCCGCCGTGGCGGAATGATCGACGTGGTGGGCCGGGTGGAGCGCAGCCACCGCGGCGCGCCGCATCCACGGCGGCATCACAGGGCCGGCGGAGTGACCGGTGCGGAGGGTCCCGCACCTGTGGGGTCCTGGTCACTCCGCCGGTTCTGGCCTCACATCTGACTGCGGCCGGTACGGCCCGCACGCCGTACCCGCGAAGCCACCCTCCCGGTCCGCCGGGCGGGTGTTGGGGGGGATCCCTCCCGGAACCGGTACGGGACATGCTTCCGGGTGCCTGTCCCTTGCCGAGCCGTCCGTCATCGGAGCGTCGCTCTCTCCCTCCGCGGCCCAGAGAGCCGACGACCCCGTCTTCCCCGGCGTGATGTGACGGCGGGCGGTTCGGTCGGCGGTATTTTGGATCGCAACGGTCCAAAAGCCCGACCGAACCGCTTCTGGAGGGGGATCCACCTTTGTTACTGCTGGTGACACCGTCGCCGCCGCCCGCCTCACCGTCGAGCGGGCTTCCGGACCCCGAGAAGGTCGTCCAGGACATGGCCGGGATCTGTACCAAGGATCCTGTTTGCTCTACCCTCGTCGGGATGTTCGACAATGCGGTCTGGGCACCCATGGCGGCCAGCGCGATCGTCATCGTGCTGATCATCGTGCTGGGGTTCGTGCTCCGGAAGATCTCGCACCGGATGATCACGAGGGTGGTCCACCGCGCGGCCGCGAAGAGCTCCATCACCAGCCGCTTCCGCAAGGGCGCCGCCACCGACAGCATCGACGCGCTGCTCCGCGAACGCAGGAAGCAGCGGGCCGAGACCATGGGCTCGGTGCTCAAGCACGTCGCCTCGATCGTCATCCTGGGCACCGCGGTGCTGACCGTGCTCGACCGGCTGACGATCCCGATCGCCCCCCTGCTGACCAGCGTCGGCATCCTCGGCGTGGCCATCGGCTTCGGCGCGCAGGAGCTGGTGAAAGACTTCATCGCCGGCATGTTCATGCTGCTCGAGGACCAGTACGGCGTGGGCGACGTGGTCGACGTGGGGGCCGCGGTCGGCACCGTCGAGACCGTCACCCTGCGCGTCACCCGGCTGCGCGACGCCGACGGGCGCGTCTGGTATGTCCGCAACGGCACGATCACCAGGGTCGGCAACGAGTCGCAGGGCTGGTCGCGGGCCTACGTCGACGTGCCCGTGGCCTACGACGCCGACATCGTCAGCGTGCGCGTGCTGCTCGAGCACCTGGCCGAGGAGGTCTGGGCCGACCCCGAGCTGCGCGAGAGCAAGATCGTGGAGCAGCCGCAGGTGTTCGGCGTGGAGCAGCTGTCCGACAGCTCGGTGGTGTTCCGCATCACCGCGAAGACGCTGCCCAACGAGCAGGCCGAGGTGGCCAGGGAGATGCGCATCAGGGTCAAGACGGCCCTCGACGACGCGGGCATCACCATGGTCGCGGTGTGAGCGCGATGCACCACCACACGAGGCACACCCTAGGCTGGTGAGCGTGACTGAGACCTCCTTCTACGACGCCGTCGGGGGCGAAGAGACCTTCCGGCGCCTCGTTCAGCGCTTCTACGAGGGGGTCGCGGACGACCCGGTGCTGCGGCCGCTCTATCCCGAGCCCGACCTGACGGGGGCGGAAGATCGGCTGCGGGGCTTCCTGATCCAATACTGGGGCGGCCCCAAGACCTACAGCGAGCAGCGGGGTCACCCCCGCCTGCGCATGCGTCACATGCCGTTCGTGATCGGTGAGACCGAGCGCGACGCCTGGCTGCGGCACATGCGCGACGCGGTCGACTCGCTCGACCTGCCGGAGGAGCTGGAGACCCGGCTCTGGGACTATCTGGTCTACGCGGCCCACAGCCTGGTGAACTCACCCACGTAACGGGGCATGACACGCCACATGGATATCCCCTGGTGGCGTGATGCCGTCGTCTACGAGATCTACGTTCGCAGCTTCGCCGACGCCTCGGGTGACGGCGTCGGTGATCTGGCCGGAGTGCGCGAGCGCCTGCCGTACCTGCGCGATCTGGGGGTGGACGCCCTCTGGCTGACGCCGTTCTACCCCTCGCCCATGGCCGACGGCGGCTATGACGTCGCCGACTACCGCGGCGTCGACCCGCTGTTCGGCACGCTGTCCGACTTCGACGCGCTGGTCGCCGGCGCGCACGACCACGGGCTGCGGGTGGTCGTGGACATCGTGCCCAACCACAGCTCCTCCGCCCATCCCTGGTTCCAGGCGGCGCTGCGCGGCGAGGGCCGCGAGCGCTACGTCTTCCGCGACCGGACCAACAACTGGCAGTCCACCTTCGGAGGGCCCGCCTGGACGCAGGTCGAGGACGGCCGGCACTACCTGCACCTGTTCGCGCCGGAGCAGCCCGACTTCAACTGGCGCAACCCCGAGGTGCACAGGGAGTTCCTCGACATCCTGCGGTTCTGGCTGGACCGCGGGGTCGACGGGTTCCGCATCGACGTGGCGATGGGGCTCTACAAGGCGGAAGGGCTGCCCGACGTCGGCGACCAGTCGTTCAAGGGAACCTCCCCGATATGGGGCCGGCCCGAGGTGCACGACGTCTACCGCGACTGGCGCAAGGTGCTGGACGGCTATCCGGGCGAGCGCATGGCCGTCGGCGAGGTGTGGACCGACAGCTCCGAGGACCTCGCACTCTACGTGCGGCCCGACGAGCTGCACCAGAGCTTCAACTTCGCCTGGTTGCAGGCGCCCTGGTCGGCGGCGGCGTTCCGGAAGGTGATCGACGACACGCTGTCCGCCGTCCCGTTCGCGACGTGGGTGCTGTCCAACCACGACGTCGTACGCCACCGCACCCGCTACGCGCCCGACGACCCCGTCACCGGGCTGCAGCGGGCGAAGGCGGCGCTGCTCACGATGCTGGCGCTGCCCGGCTCGGCCTACCTCTACCAGGGCGAGGAGCTGGGACTGCCCGAGGTGAGCGACCTGCCCGACGCGGCCAGGCAGGACCCGATCTTCTTCCAGTCGAAGGGCGAGCTGCCCGGGCGTGACGGGTGCCGGGTGCCGATCCCGTGGACGGTCGATCCGCCCTCCCACGGGTTCGCGCCCGGCGGAGTGCGGCCGTGGTTGCCGCAGCCGGTCACGTTCGCGGAGCTGAGCGTCGAGAAGCAGGCAGGGGACGCCGGATCCACGCTCGAGTTCTACCGCCGGGCCCTGGCCTGCCGCCGTGACCTGGCGCGATCCATTCCTTATACGTTGGAGTGGCTGGAATCTCCCGAAGGAGTGCTTTTCTTCACCCGCGGGCCGCTGATCTGCGCGCTCAACTGCGGCACCCGGCCGGTGCACCTGCCGGAGCACGACGCGGTCCTGCTGGCGAGCGGGCCGCTGAGGGGCGACCTGCTGCCGCCCGACACGGCCGTGTGGCTGCGCCGCACGTCATAACCGCTCGCCGTCCTCGCCGCGAAAAGGGATGACGGGCAGTGAGAGCAGCGCGCCTCCCAGCCCCGCGGCGAAGGCGGCCCAATAGCCGACGTTCGTGATCAGCACGCCGGCCATCGGCGTGACGACGAAGGAGACGGCGTTCTGGACGGTGTTGTGGGTGCCGAGCACCCGGCCCGCCCACCCTGGCCCGGCCAGCTCGCCCGCCGTCAGGTAGGCGAGCCCGTTGCCTGCCACGGTCATCACCGCGGCCACCGCGAGCGCGACGGGCCCGAGCCAGGCGCCCGAGAGCGTAGCGGTCACCAGCAGCGCCATCACGCCCAGATTGCAGACCGTGATCAGGAGCAGGGGCCGCATGCGCAGGCCGACCCTGTCGGACCAGCGACCTGCCGCGATGCGCACCCCTGCCCCGGCGATCGCCGCCACGCCGAACAGCTGTCCGGCCGCCACCTCGTCCCAGCCGTACAGGCGTACGAGGCAGGTCACACCGTACGTGCTGACCACGATCTGCGGCAGCACGTGCAGGGCACTGGTGGCGTGCACCCGCCACAACGCCCGCTGCCGGTACGGCGAGCCCTGCGGCGCCGCGCCTGACCCGGAGATCGCGCGCGCCGGCTCGGCCAGGAAGATCGCGGCCAGCACGGCGGCCAGCAGGCTCGTGCCGGCGCACACGAACAGCACGCCGGCCAGGCCGTGCGCCTGCGCGATGGGCGGCAGCACGAACGCTCCGGCGGCCATGCCGAGGGTGAAGGAGACCTGGCGCAGTCCCATGGCGAGGCCGCGCTCCGGCGGCTCGAACCAGCGCAACACGATGCGCCCGCCGCCGACCATCGCGGCCGAGCCCCCGGCCCCGGCCAGGACCAGCAGCCCGATCACCGCCCAGATCTGGTCGGCGAACGCGACGGCGCCGAACAACACGGCGGCCAGGCCCACGCCCGTGCCCAGGATCACCCGCTCACCGTGCCGGTCGGCCAGCGCGCCCCAGGCCACGAGCGCCAGCAGGACGCCCAGGGAGGGCGCGTTCACCATGATCCCCGCCACGGCCAGCGGAACGCCGAAATGCCGCTCTATCTCAGGAATGACGAGGGGAAGGCCGAACAGCCCCAGCGTGACGCTCGCGTGGGCGTTGACCCCCAGCGCCAGCATCAGCCAGCGTTTCATGCGGAGAAACGTTTGAGGTACGCCAGTTCGCTCTCCGAGAGCCTGCGCGGGGCGGCCCGCTCGACGTCGTACGCCGCGAGCTCGGACGTGGCGGTGACGTAGACCGCGTCGTCGTCGCGGATCTCGTACGCGAGGGTGAAGCGCACCGGCCTGATCTCCGTCACCCACGTCTCGACGCTCACCGGCTCCGCGCGGAAGCCGAGCGGGCGGCGGTAGTCGATCTCGTGCCGGGTGACCACCAGGCCCTTGAACGGCTCGTCACCCGCGTTGTGCGGATCGATGTGGAACATGCCGAAACGGGCGTCCTCCAGGTAGTCGAGAAAGCGCACGTTGTTCACGTGCCCCTGGGAGTCGACGTCGGCGAATCTCACCGCTCGGGGGTAGAGGTGGCGCTGGGCCGGAGTGCGTTCAACCACGCCAGTCACCGTACCTGCCCCGGTCAGGAGGATCTGCGGCGGGCCAGGCAGGCGAGCACGGTCAGCACCGAGACGGTGGCCATGGCGGCGAGCGCCCAGCGGTAGCCGGTCACGAGTTGCTCGACCGCGCCGCCGTGCAGGTGGGAGAGCGTGCCCGCGAACACCTGCTCGTGCAGCGCGGCGGGCAGCGGCGCGGTGATGATCGACAGGACCAGGCCGGTGCCGACCACGTTCCCCGTGTTCTGCAGCATGAGCCGCATGGCGTTGACGATGCCGAGCCGCGCCGAGGGCAGGCCGTCCAGGATGGCGGTGGTGTTGGAGGGCATGAACACGCCCGAGCCGAGCCCGATCAGCACCAGCCCCGCCGCCACCGCCGCGTACGGCATGGTCGAGGACATCACCACCAGCATGACCACCAGCCCGCAGGTGGTCGCCGAGGCTCCGGCCACGGCCAGGGTGCGGGCGCTCATCAGGCGCTGCAGGAAGCCGGAGGCCACCGACGCGGTCATCGCCGCGACGGCCAGCGGCAGCACCTTCAGCCCTGCCTGCACGGGATCGTCACCACGCACGGCCTGGAAGTAGAGGGCTACGAGGAACACCATGCCCATGCGCGCGACGGCGTTGAGGAACGACGCGAGCGTGCCGAAGGAGAAGGCCCGGTCGCGGAACAGGCCCAGGTCAACGACCGGATGCGCCGCCCGCCGCTCCCTGACCAGGAACAACGGCAGCCCCACGGCGAAGCACGCGAGCCCGGCCAGCACCACGGGGTGTCCCCAGCCGAGCCGGGTGAACTCCGACAGCGCCAGTAGCAGCCCGCCCAGGGTGACCAGCACGAGCACGCTGCCGGGCAGGTCGAGCCCTCGGTCGCGGCGGTCGGGGACGGTCCTGCGCAGCACGAGCGCGCCCCAGACCAGGCAGATCACCCCGATCGGCACGTTGAACCAGAACACCCAGCGCCAGCCGAGGCCGTCGGCCAGCACCCCGCCCAGCGTCGGCCCGATCAGGCCGGCGATCGAGAACGAGGCCACGTAGACCCCCATGCCCTCCCCCAGCCGCTCGCGCGGGAACGCGTCGCTGACCAGGGCGGCGCTGTTGGTGAGCAGCATGGCCGCCCCCGCCGCCTGGACCACCCGCATGGCCACGATCACCCACGCGTTCGGCGCCAGGCCCGCCAGCAGCGCGGCCACCGTGTACGTCGCCAGCCCGAGCAGGTACAGCCGGCGCCGGCCGAACAGATCCGCAAGCCGCCCGAATACCACCATGAGCACGGTCGTGGTCAACTGGAAGCCGAGGAGGATCCAGCCCGCGGCCGTCGCGTCGGCGCCGGTGTGCCTGGCGATCTCGGGCAGGGCGACGTTCATCGCGCTGCCGCCGAGACCGGTCAGCACGCTCGCCAGGCTCACGACCGACAACGTCCGCCACGCGTGGCCTAAGGGGGTCGCAGCCGGCAAGGGCCTGTCCTTTCTAGATCTAGATACTAGAATATTATTCGAATCGTCAGCAGGTCGAGGAGCGAGGTTTCGGATGGGCGGGATCGTCGAAGGCCGCGTGGTGATCGTCACAGGTGCGGCCAGGGGCATCGGGCGCGGGCACGCGCTCGAGTTCGCCAGGCAAGGGGCGAAGGTGGTGGTCAACGACCTGGGCGCCGCGGTCGACGGCACCGGCTCGTCCGGAGCGTCCGCCGAGGTGGTGGCGGAGATCGAGGCCATGGGCGGCCAGGCCGTCGTCAACGGCGAGGACGTCTCCGACTTCGACGGCGCCGAGCGGCTGATCCGCTCGGCCGTCGACCACTTCGGCGGCCTCGACGTGCTGGTCAACAACGCGGGCATCCTGCGGGACCGTATGCTCGTCAACATGACGGCCGAGGAATGGGACGCAGTGATCAGGGTGCACCTCCGGGGCACCTTCGCGCCGCTGCGCCATGCCGCCGCCTATTGGAGGGCCAAGGCGAAGTCGGGCGAACACGTGGATGCCCGGATCATCAACACCACCTCGTCCTCCGGCATCTACGGTAACCCGGGGCAGGGCAACTACGGCGCCGCCAAGGCCGGCATCGCGGGCCTCACCGTCATCGCGGCCAAGGAGCTGGAGCGCTACGGCGTGACCGTGAACGCCGTGGCCCCCGCCGCGCTGACCCGCATGACCGAGAACCTCATGCCCGCCGGCGCCACGGGCGCCGACCCCGACGACATCGCGCCCCTGGTGGTCTGGCTGTCCAGCGCCGAGGCCCGCGGCGTCACCGGCCGGGTGTTCAACGTGCGCGGAGGCGCGATCAGCGTCGCCGAGGGCTGGCACGCCGGGCCGGGCGTCGACAAGGGCTCCCGGTGGGACCCGGCCGAGCTGGGCGGCGTCATCCCCGCCCTGGTCGACAAGGCCGCGCCCAACGCGATGACCAACGGCCGCATCCCCGGACGGGAGGACTGACATGCCGCTCGACCACTCCATCGTCGGTGTCGAGGGCCCGGCCCACGAGCGCACCTGGACCGCCAGGGACACCATGCTGTACGCGCTCGGCGTCGGCGCGGGCACCTCGGAGCTGGAGTTCACCACGGAGAAGGGGCAGCGGGTGCTGCCGACGTTCGCGGTGCTGGCCGCGCAGTCTTTCGGGCAGTCTTTCGGGCGGCGGCTGGGCGACTTCGACCCGGCCCTGCTGGTCCACGCCGAGCAGGGCTTCGAGCTGCACAGGAAGCTGCCTCCCGAGGGCGGCGTACGGACGACCTCGAAGGTGACCGGCATCTACGACAAGGGCTCGGGCGCGCTGGTGACCTCCGAGGCGCGGGCCGTCGACCTCGGCACGGGCGAGCCGGTCATCTCCAGCCGCAGCGCGGTGTTCATCAGGGGCGAGGGCGGGTTCGGCGGCGACCGGGGGCCGCGCGAGGCGTGGGCCGCGCCGGACCGCGCGCCCGACCACAAGGTGACCTACCCGACGCTGCCGGAGCAGGCGCTGATCTACCGCCTGTCCGGTGACCACAACCCGCTGCACAGCGACCCCGAGTTCGCCGCCAGGGCGGGCTTCGACCGGCCGATCCTGCACGGGCTCTGCACGTACGGCGTGACGGGCCGGGCGCTGCTGCACGCCGTGGCCGGATCGGACCCCGGCCGTTTCCAGGCCATGTCGGGACGCTTCACCAGCCCGGTCTTCCCCGGGGAGTCGCTCACGGTGTCGATCTGGGTGGACGGCGAGGACGTGCACTTCAGGACCGCCAAGGACGACGGCACCGTGGTGATCGACCGAGGCCGCGCCACGATCAGTCGCCGGTGATGTCCTTGAGGGGATCGAGGCGGCGGATCAGCTTCATCGCCGCCTCGATGACCTCCCTGGCCTCCTCCTCCGTGTCCGAGGTGGCGACCTCGCGGGCGGCCTCGCCGATGATGCTGGTCAGCACCGCCACGGTGAACCGGGCGAGCGCGTCGCCGCCGGCCCCGAGCAGGACGGCGTTCTGGCGTACCCACTCCCTGCCTCGGGTGCGGCGCAGCAACTCGAACCCCGGCGGCCCGTCGCCGTCGATGAACAGCCTGACCAGGTCGCGCCGCTCCCACGCCCCGTCGAGGTAGGCGCGGGCGCCGGCGATGAGCAACTCGACCGGGTCGTCGACGCCGGACTTCCTGGCCTTGGCCACGCTGGCGGCCGACGCCTGCTCGTGCGCCGCCTGATGGTCTTCGTAGAGGGCCAGGAAGAGCTCGGTCTTGCCGCCGAAGTGGTGGTAGAGGCTGCCGACGCTGGACCCGGCGCGGGAGACCACCTCGGCGACGTTGGACTCGGCGAAGCCGTGCTCGCTGAAGACCTCGCGAGCCGCCCGCAGCATGCTTTTGCGGGTCTGGGCCGTACGGCTCCACTCCCACGAGGACTTGCGTGCCATGCCGGCCATCCTACCGCGCATAATTCTAGAATTCTGTTCTTGACACGAGACCTCATCGGCCAGAACCTCTTCCTAGATAAATATTCTAGAAATTTCCGGGAGGCGGCCGTGGACTTCTCGCTCACCACCGAGGAACGCCAGATCCGCGACACCGTACGGTCCTTCGTGGAGAAGGAGGTCATGCCGCTGGAGCCCGAGGTCCTGCGCAACGAGCGCGAGGGCCGGCCTGCGCTGGACGCGGACGCCCTTCGCGACCTACGGACCAAGGCCAGGAAGTCGGGCTTCTGGGGCATCAACACCCCCGAGGAGTACGGCGGCGCCGCCCTGGGCCCGATCATGTCCGCGATCATCGCCATGGAGCTCGGCAGGACGTTCGTGCCGTTCTCGTTCGGCGGCAGCGCCGACAACATCCTCTACGCGGGCACCGAGGAGCAGAAACGCCGCTACCTGCTCCCCACCATCGAGGGCGAGCGCCGTTCCTGCTTCGCGATCACCGAGCCGGGCGCGGGCTCCGACGCCCGCAACATCCGCACCCGCGCCGTCAGGGACGGCGCCGAGTGGATCCTCAACGGCGAGAAGACCTTCATCACGGGCGGCAACGAGGCCGACTTCGTCATGGTGTTCGCCGTGGCCGAGCCGTACGGGGTGACGTGCTTCCTGGTGGACCGGGACATGGGCTGGCGCTCCGAGCCGATCCCCACCATGGGACAGTGGGGCCCGGCCTCGCTGGTGTTCGAGGACGTACGGGTGCCGGAGGAGAACATCCTGGGCGAGCCGGGCAGAGGCTTCGAGCTGGCCATGGAGTGGATCGGGCAGGGACGCTACATGATCCCGGCCCGGGCCATCGGCTCCGCCGAGCGCATGGTGCAGATGGCCGTCGACTACGCCAAGATCCGCAAGTCCATGGGGCGGGCGATCGCGGAGTACCAGGCCATCCAGTGGATGATCGCCGACTCCCAGGTCGAGATCGAGGCGGCGAAGTGGCTGACGCTGTACGCGGCGTGGCGGGTGCGGGAAGGGCTGGACGCGCGGCACGCCTCGTCGATCGCCAAGCTCAACGGGGCCGTGATGGCGAACCAGGTGGTCGACCGGGTGCTGCAGATCCACGGGGGCATGGGGTACACGAAGGAGCTGCCGATAGAACGGTGGTATCGCGAGCTGCGGCTGCTGCGCATCTTCGAGGGCACCGACGAGATCCAGCGGCGCACGATCGCGCGCAACCTGATCAAGGGACACGCGAGGCTCGGCCTGATCGGTGAGTGATCGCGGCGCCCGAGGCCGGAGCCCCGTCTCCCTACGGTGCAGGGCGGCGGCGGGCGGCCGCCGCCGTGCCGGGGAGCCGCGTTACCCGCCCCGGAAGCGGCCTGCCGTTCAGAGCGACGCCTCCTCCCGAGCGCGCGGTCTGGCCCGCATGTGCATGCGCTCCCCCTGGCGCCCGAACAGGACGTACAGTGCTCGGGGTCCTCGCGCGGCACACGCCGGCCGTCATCCCCCTCGTCCTGCTCCTCGGGATCGCAGGTTTCGTCCTCAACCCGGCCATCTACGCGCGGGTGTTCGCCATCGCGTCCGACGCCCCGACGCTTGCCGGGGCCACCACCGTCTCCGCGTTCCAGCTCGGCATCAGCCTCGTCCCGGCGCTCGCCGGGGCGGCACCTCAACGCCGGCGCGGGCATCACCTCCGTCACGTGGATCGGCGCGGCCCTGGCGGCGGCCGTCGTGCCGGCCGTCCTCACCGACCGGATGATCTCCCGTCGCGGGCCGCGCCAGGGTTGAGGGTCGCCGTGACACCGCCTATCGCTGCTGGGACCGGGATGTGGGGCAAAGGCCGGTGGGGGCACAGGAGATGGTCGACGACGCACCAAGCCAGGCCGGGGTAGGCCACGCTCGGCGAGGACCCAGCGGATCGGGGAGGCCGCACGCCCGGCGAGGACCCAGCGGATCAGGGAGGCCGCACGCTCGGCGAGGACCGGAGCGGGGTCAGCAGGGGTCCGGGCGGTCGGCGAGGGGTGCGGGGTCAGGGAAGGCGGTTGGCGAGGACCAGGGTGGCGGCCGAGGCGAACATGCCGCCGTTCCCCAGCACCACACCGACCTCCACCCCCGGCACTTGGGCCGCCGCCTCACCGCGCAGTTGCCGCACCGACTCCTGGATGGCGAACATGCCGTACATCCCCGTGTGCGTGTACGACAGGCCGCCGCCGTTCGTGTTCAGGGGGAGGCGGCCGCCCGGTGACGTGTGGCCCTCGGCGATGAAGGCGCCGGCCTCTCCCCTGCCGACGAACCCCAGGTCCTCCAGGCCGTAGATCGGCACGTGGGCGAACGCGTCGTACACCATGAGGTGGTCCACGTCGTCATGGCCGATCCTGGCCTCGGCGAAGGCCGCCTCGCCCGAGAGCCGGAACGCCTTCGACGTGGTGAAGTCCTCCATCTGCGAGATGATCGGGGACTCCGCCGACTCCCCCGAACCCAGCAGGTAGACCGGCGGCCGGCGGGACAGCTCCTCCGACGTGACGATCAGGGCGCCGCCGCCGTCCGTCACCAGGCAGCACTCCAAGAGGTGGAACGGGTACGCCACCATCCTCGACGCGAGCACGTCGTCCACCGTGATCAGGTCGCGGTGGAGGGCGCGCGGGTTGAAACGGGCCCACCGGCGCTGGGCCACGGCGACCTCCGCCAGCTGCTCGTGCGTCAGGCCGGTCTCCTTCATGTGGCGCAGGGCCGTGATCGTGAACGACGTCGGCGGGCCCATCACCCCGTACGGCAGCTCGAACTGGCCGATCAGCGAGTCGGGGCCCATTCCGTAACGGCCCGCTCCCACCCGTGACCTGCCGGACTCGCCATGGGTGATCAGCACCGTCCGGCACAGGCCGGCGCGGATCGCGGCGGCGGCGTGGCGTACGTGGAAGAGGAACGACGAGCCGCCCACACCCGTGCCGTCCAGCCAGGCGGGCGTGATGCCCAGGGCGTGGGCGATCTGGATCGGACCCGGGGTCCCGACCGTGGCGATGCCGTCTATGTCGTCCTTCGTCATGCGCGCGTCGGCGAGCGCGTTCCTCGCGGCCTCCAGGTGGAGCCGCATGGTCGAGTGGCCGGGAAGGCGGCCCAGCGCATCGGTCTCGGCGGCGCCCGCGATCACGACGGTCATCTGCGGCCCGCGGCGGGCTCGAAGAGGGGCACGTGCACGTCCCCCCGCTGCTCGAACACCACCCGCAACTCCATGTCGAGCGGCAGGTTCTCGGGGGTGCTGGGGACGCCCACGATGTTGCTCATCATGCGCACGCCCTCCTCCAGCTCGACCACCGCGATCGTGTACGGGGCATCGTCCTCGAAGCCGGGGGCGGGCCGATGATTGATCACGTACGAGTAGAGGGTCGCGCGGCCGCTGGCGCGTACCCACTCGACCTGGTCGCCGCCGCAGTGGGGGCAGCTCGGCCGCGGATAGAAGTAGTGTCGCGCGCACGTCTGACAACGCTGGATCCTGAGCTCGCCCGCGGCCGTGCCGTCCCAGAACGGCTGGGTCTCGGGCGTGGGCTTGGGTACCGGCTTCATCGGCTCCCCCATCTGGTTCTAGAATTTCACTCTAGATCCAGATCGGGCAGCCCTTCAAGGGCTCGGTACGCCGTCGCCGTCCCTGCCCCGGCCCGACAGCACCTCGTCGAGCGTCGGACGGGTGTCGCCGGGAAGGCGCGGCCCCGGCTGGGCGAGCTGGATCAGCACCCCATGCGCCTCCTTCGGGTGCAGGAACACCTCACGCCAGCGCGGGTCGGCCGTGTTGAGGCCGTGCAGCCGGTAGCCGCGGGCGGTCAGCCTGGCAACCGCCTCGTCCAGGTCATGGACATGGAAGTTCAGATGGTGAACGCCGCCCCTGCCTCTGGTGAGCTCGAAGAAGCTGTCGAAGAACGTCGAGCCCGACAAGGGCTCCATGAGCTCGACCTTGCCGCCGTTCGCGTACGTGAGTTGCAGCGTGCGGTAGCCGGCGATCCGGTGGTCGCCACCTCCGCCCAGGTGCCGGCCGCCCAGCAGATCGCGGTAGATCGGCAGCAGATCCCTGATCCGGGGAGCGGCCACGGCGGTGTGGTCGAAGGACACGTCGAGGCCGTCGAGTTCGAGATCCAACGCGGGCTCCTTGGGTGGGGGCGATCCTAGAATCCGATTCTAGCGGCCGCGGTTCGCACCGCCCTGACAGACGTCCGAACACCATCACCACCGGGGATCTCCGGAGCCGGCTACCACTCGACAGGCGGGCGCCGACACGAGCACGTCCGTCCCGGCTCACCACGTGCCTCGCCGTCTCGTCCGGCCGGAAAGCGTGTCCGCCGACCCCGGGGTGACCGATCGGTCCACCGCCCGGCGCAGCGCTCAGCGGCTCGCCGGAGGGTCGCACGGCTCTCACCCGAGAGTGCGCGCGCCGCACGGCGCTCCCCAAGGGTCGTGTACGCGCGCAACAAGGACGGCACATGCCCACGAAAACGCCCGGGTCCATGCCGTGTCACCACCCAGACGGCCGACGGGCCCGCCGTAACGGCGGGCCCGGTGTGCGGGTCAGCGGGCGTCACCCTGGACGCCACCAGCCACGGTCGGCGGATGGCGTGCCCCTGGCTGTGCCGTACAGACGAAGCTCTTCTCCGGGACCGATCCCGATACGGACCGATCCCGCCTTACAGATCCACCGTCGGGCGGATCACTCTCGGTGCAGCTTCCGGTAGGTGACACGGTGGGGACGGGCGGCGTCGGCGCCCAGCCGCTCGACCTTGTTCTTCTCGTAGTCGGCGAAGTTGCCCTCGAACCAGAACCAGTTCGAGCCCTCCTCCCACGCCAGGATGTGGGTGGCGATGCGGTCGAGGAACCACCTGTCGTGCGAGGTGATCACCGCGCAGCCCGGGAATTCGAGCAGCGCGTTCTCCAGCGACGACAGCGTCTCCGTGTCGAGGTCGTTGGTGGGCTCGTCGAGCAGCAGCACGTTTCCGCCCTGCTTGAGGGTGAGCGCCAGGTTGAGCCGGTTGCGCTCGCCGCCCGACAGCACCCCCGCCTTCTTCTGCTGGTCGGGCCCCTTGAAGCCGAAGGCCGCGATGTAGGCCCTCGACGGCATCTCCACGTTGCCGACCTTGATGTGGTCGAGCCCGTCGGAGACGACCTCCCACACGTTCTTGCCGGGGTCGATGCCACCGCGCGTCTGGTCGGCGTAGGAGATCTTGACGGTGTCTCCGACCACGATGGAGCCGCTGTCAGGCGTCTCCGAGCCCGTGATCATGCGGAACAGCGTGGTCTTGCCGACGCCGTTGGGGCCGATGACGCCGACGATGCCGTTGCGGGGCAGGTCGAACGTGAGCTTCTCCATCAGCAGGCGGTCGCCGAATCCCTTGGTCAGGTCGTCGGCCTTGATCACCGTGGTGCCGAGGCGCGGGCCCGGCGGGATCTGGATCTCGTCGAAGTCGAGCTTGCGGTGCTTGTCGGCCTCGGCCGCCATCTCTTCGTAGCGCTGGAGGCGGGCCTTGCTCTTGGTCTGGCGGGCCTTCGGGTTGGAGCGCACCCACTCCAGCTCGCCTTCCAGGCGCTTCTTGCGCTTGATGTCCTTCTGCCCTTCGACCTTGAGCCGCTGGGCCTTGGCCTCCAGGTAGGTGGAGTAGTTGCCTTCGTAGATGAAGGGACGGCCCCGGTCGAGCTCGAGGATCCAGCCGGCGACGTTGTCGAGGAAGTAGCGGTCGTGGGTGACGGACAGCACGGTGCCCGCGTATTTCTCCAGGTGCTGCTCCAGCCACTGCACGCTCTCGGCGTCGAGGTGGTTGGTGGGCTCGTCGAGCAGCAGCAGGTCGGGCGCCTCGAGCAGCAGCTTGCACAGCGCGACCCGGCGGCGCTCACCACCGGACAGCTTGGTCACGTCGGCGTCGGGCGGCGGGCAGCGCAGGGCGTCCATCGCCTGCTCGAGCTGGCTGTCGAGATCCCAGGCGTTGCGGTGCTCCAACTGGTCCTGGAGCTTGCCCATCTCCTCCAGCAGCTCGTCGCTGTAGTCGGTGGCCATCTGCTCGGCGATCTCGTTGTAGCGCTGGAGCATCGCCATCGTCTCCGCGACGCCCTCCTGCACGTTGCCGAGGACGGTCTTCTCCTCGTTGAGCGGGGGCTCCTGCTGGAGCATGCCCACCGAGAAGCCGGGCATGAGCTTCGCCTCGCCGTTGGACGGCTGCTCCAGGCCGGCCATCATCCGGAGCAGCGTCGACTTCCCGGTGCCGTTCGGCCCCAGGACACCGATCTTGGCTCCGGGCAGGAACGACAGGGTGACGTCGTCAAGGACAACCTTGTCGCCGTGCGCCTTGCGCACGCGCTGCAGCGTGTAGATGTACTCCGGCATGCTCTCTAGCTTAGGGGCTCCTGGCCCAGGCTTCCGCCGCTCCCTCCGTCGGCCTCCGCCCGGACGCGCTCCAGGCAGATGTACGGCCGCCGGAACAGCCAGGCCGTCCGTGCGGGGCGGGGGGCCGACCCGCTGGAGCGCCGATCCGGGACGTGCCATGGAAGCGCGCGGACATCGTCGCCGGAGCCGGGACGGGCAAGGGAGCGTCGGTCAGGAAGCGGGGTCGTCGGGGAGCGGTCGTGGGGGCGGCTGGACGACAGGAACGCAGACGCGGTCACGACCGAGCTCCTTGGCGCGGTAGAGGGCCAGGTCGGCGGCGGCCAGCAGCTCGATCAGGTCGTCGCCGTGCACGCTCATCAACGCGACGCCGACCGAGACGGTGACTCTGATCAGGGTGTCGTCGGCGGGGACGGCCATGTGGCCGGTGCGGGTGCGCAGGCGCTCGGCGACCCGGCGCGCCTCGTGGATGTCGGCCCCGGGCAGGAGCACGACGAACTCCTCACCGCCGAACCTGCCCACCACGTCGTAGTCGCGCAGCTGGCTGCGGAGCGTGGCCGCCACACCCACCAGCACCTGATCGCCCACCAGGTGGCCATGGGCGTCGTTGACACGTTTGAAATGGTCGATGTCGATGATCAGAAGCGCCAGTGTGTCGCCGGTGCGGCGCGCCCGGACGATCTCGGTGTCGGCCTCGCGCTGCCAGGCGGCCGCGTTGAGCAGACCGGTCTTGGCGTCGGTGCGGGCGGCTGCCTGCAATTGGGCGTGCAGGAGACTGCGCTGGAGCAGCACCACCGGCGGCAGCGCGAGGAGCAGCAGCACCGGGTTGACGCCGCAGCCGATCGACACCGTGACGCCCAGGCAGAGCTCGACGATGTCGAGCAGCAGGCTCTCCTTGTTCCACAACACCTCGCGCCAGGGCGTCTCGGGGTCGGCGGTGTGCGCGGCGATCGCGATCAGGGAGATGTTGAGCAGCGAGAAGAGCGCGGCCGCCGCCACCGCGTGGAAGATCGGCCCGCCGTCGCCCTGCGACAGCGCCCACGGGTCGTCGACGACATGGTGGAAAGCCAGGGAGGCCATACACCCTGCCAGGCCGATGGCGGCCGAGCTGAACACCCGCCGATAGAGCACCGTCGCCTTCACGCGCACCTGCAGCAGGATCTGCAGCACGATCGGCGAGAAGAGGGCGTAGACCGGCGGCAGCAGCAGCGCCACGGGCAGCCACCAGGCGGACAGCAGGTCTCGCGCGACTCCGGCGGGCATGCCGAGACGCCTGGTCGCCTCGATGCACACCGCGCCGCACCCCATGAGGGCGCAGAACATCAGCAGATCCCGCCACCGCAACGAGGTGGACGCTCCGAGCACCACCATCGCGACGAGATCGAGACCGACGATCGCGCACAGATAGATCACAAGCGGGCGGCGTTGCCCAAGCAACGGCCATCGACCAGCGAGTGTTGACACACCGTCATGAGACTTGATCGAGGCGTGACCGGTAGCCGCCATCGCATCTCCTCCCTAACTAACGATGTGTAACACAATAATTGCGGAGTGTGCGTTGCGCGATGGGAACCGATACGTTGATATGGACCCACTCCCGCTCAGTCCACGAGCGGGCGGTGTTGTGGAGCCGCGCTGGAAAGGAGCAGCCATGGTGCGGGGCGTGACCTGGACCTATCAGGTGCCTTAGCCACCTGATCAGAGCTACACTCCATCGGCCGCCCTCGGGGTGCCAGTTCGGGCCACGCCGGTGCCCCCTCCCCCTCCGCTCAAGCCACGCCTGCCTGCTCTCCCAGCGTGTGATCCATCTCCTCCTCGCCGTCCCCGCAACATGCGCAAAGCCCCGACCGGCCTCCCAGCGACACCCCGCATCCCCGCCATCCCGGGCCCACCATCGGTGCGCGGCCCTCGGAGACACCCTCCGCACCGGCCCACCGGCAACCCTGAACACCGGACTCGGCGGCGCCGGGTGTGCCGGACAGGGGGCATCGGGCGGCGCCGATGCCCCCTGCGCGACCCTCTGCGCGCGGGCCTACGCAGCCACGCGGTCCTCCAGCTTCACCTGGTGCTCCTCGTCGTCAGAGCGCCCGTCTCCGGTGACGGACCGGTCGGCTTCGGCCCCGAGGATGCGAACGGTGTCGCCCTTCGACCGGGCGGAAACTCCGGCGGTGTCGCCCTTCGACGGAGTGACGGCGCCGGGGGTGTCGGTTGCCGGGGTTGGCTCGGGGCGGGACAGGGCCCGGAAGGGACGCGAGCCCATGGCCCAGTCGCTGGTCTCCTCGTCCAGGCGCTCGCGCATCTCCTTGCTCATCGAGCCGAGCCCGCCGCCGCGCTCGGGCTTGGCGAAGACGCCGGTGCCCCAGCGCAGGTCGTGTCCGACCGCGCTGGCCTCGATCTCGGGCACGAAGCGCCGGTCGCCCTCCGCGCCGAACTCGCGGATGCGCAGCTTGCCCGACACCACCACGGGCTGGCCGGCGCGGATGGAGGCTGCGACGTTGTCTCCCAGGGCGCGCCAGCAGCGAACCGTGAAGCAGACCTTCTCACCGTCTGTCCACTGGCCCGTCTTCCTGTCGAAATAGCGGTGTGAGGTGAGCACCCGCAACGAGGTGACCTTGGTGCCTTCGTCGAAGCTGTATTGCCTCGGCTCTGCTGCGACGTTTCCGGTCAGCGTGACGTAGATGTCATTCATCCCTGTGCCTCCCCATCTGGCGGGCCGGGTGCCCGCGATCTGGGGCCCAGCGTGCCGCAGGGAGGCATGGCGGCGGCGTACGGAACGCGGTTCTGTGGACAGAGGGAAGGACGGCCGGAGAGCCTGTGGACGGAGGGTCAGACCGACAGGTCCCGCAACGCGGTGAAGAAGGAGTGATGGCGGCCCAGCTCCCGCTCGACCGGCTCCACCACCATCGTCGCGGACACGGCGGCCACCCTGCGCCTCATCTCCCGCTCCAGCCGCTCACGCTCCCGGGAGGCGCCCAGCTCCACGAAGTTGCGTGCGGCGATGCCCGACAGCGCCCCCAGCCCCAGCACCGAGGCCATCATCAGCCCCACCCAGGGCAGCGCCCCGCCCTCGCCGAGCAACTCCAGCTGCGGAGGCAGCTGTCCCGGCATGAGCAGCCCGGCCACCAGCCAGACCACCCCGGCCACGAACACCCCCACCAGGGTGTACTGCCACACCTTGAGCGCGCGCCACCAGCCGGGTATCCGGTCGAGCTGCGGCGCCACCTCCGTGAGGTCCTCGGTCAGCGCCTGCGGGAGCTGGCCGGAGCGCGACCTGGCGGCCTGGTGCACCGCGGAGCGCCACACCGGATGCATGCCGGCGGAGAGCCCGTCGGCGAGCGCCTGCACGGCGTTGGCGACCTCGGCGGACTGGGCGCTCACGGAACCGGTCGTGATGCCGCGGATCTCCGCGCTCACGTCCTCCAGGCGCAGGGCCTTCAGCGGATCGGGGCGCAGCTTCGCGAACCACCGAGGGTACGGCCACCCGACCCACTGGCCGGACCGCTCGGCGTAGACGTTCTCCAGCGCCTCGCCCACCGCGGGCACGCCCACGGCGTCGCAGAGCGCGTCGGTCAGCCCCATCCGGCGGGCCTCGTCGACCGACGACGGCGCGGAGAGCGCCTCGCCGAGCGGCATGGCCTCGCCGAGGCGCTGCTCCAGGCGGTGCAGGTCGGCCTCGAGCTTCTGGATGGCGGCGCGCCGCCGGGAGACGGCGGTCGCTATGACGCTCTTGAGGCTTTCGATGCCCCGCCCGGTGACCGCCGAGGTGGGGACGACGCTGGGGTGGTCGACGCCTTCGCGGCGCAGCAGGTCGTTGAGGTCGATGACCAGCTCGGCCAGCTCTTCGGTGGTGAGCCGGTCGGCCTGGTTGAGCGCGAACACGGTGACCGCGTCGTGCCCCGCCAGGTCCGTGACGTAGCGCCGGTGCGTGGAGGCGTCGGCGTATTTCTGCGGATCGAGCACCCACACCACGAGGTCGGCCAGCCCGATCAGCCGGTCGGCCTCGGTGTCGGTGAGCGCCCTGATGGAGTCATGGTCGGGCAGGTCGAGCAGGATGAGCCCGTGGAGCTGGCTGTCGCCCTTGTCGAGGGCGCTGGCGCGGGAGAAGCGGTGCCGCCACTGGATCTGCAGCCAGTCGAGCAGCGGCCCGGCGCCCTCCAGCCCCCACACGCAGGCGTGGGTGCGTGCGGTGGTCGGCCGGCGTACGCCGGTGGGCGAAAGCTCAAGCCCGGAGATCGCGTTGAACAACGACGACTTGCCGCTGCCCGTGCCGCCCGCGAGGGCGACGACGGTGTGCTCGGACGACAGCTTGAGCCGGTCTCCGGCCCGCACCAGCACCCCGCTCGCCTCGT
The DNA here is from genome assembly GCF_055586745.1 of Nonomuraea sp. NPDC049378. Taxonomy (NCBI): domain Bacteria; kingdom Bacillati; phylum Actinomycetota; class Actinomycetes; order Streptosporangiales; family Streptosporangiaceae; genus Nonomuraea; species Nonomuraea sp. NPDC049378. The sequence continues at coordinate 97,237 of NZ_JBVJHP010000022.1, read as the reverse complement.
CGAGCAGCTTCTTGTCCAGCCGCCCCGGGCCCAGCTCCACCACCTTGGTGAGCGCGGTCAACCGCGGAGCGAGCCCCGGCCTGGTGGTCGTGGTGGTGGTCATCGAGCGACCTCGAGGTTGTACGTTGCCTGGTAAAGGCGGGTTGCGACGGACTCGTCGGGGATGCCCGCGGAGTCGAGCGCTTTCACGTAACGCATGGCTTCCTCGTCGAACAGCATGCTGATCCTGGTGCGCAGGTCGCTGAGCGCCTTCGCGCCGATGCCGCGCAGGGACTCGGCACCGAGCAGGGCGTTGACCAGCCGATGCGGCACGCCCTCGCCGTTGCTCCCGCTGAACATCGCGACCATGAAGATCAGGGCGAGCGAGTCGGGGTCGAACGAGACCAGCTTCGACACCGACCGCTTGGCCACACCCTCCGTGCGTACGAGCTCGCCCAGGTGGTCCTGCCAGGAGGCGATGGCGCGGCCGGTGTGGCGGATGAGGTTGTCAGAAGGGCTGTCGAGGCCCTCCGAGATCTTGGCGCCCAGCTCAGAGCGGTGCCGCCATCGCGCCACCACCTCCTCGGAGGCCCGGTGGGCGGCGGCGACGATCACTGACTCGAGGCCCGTGCGGATCGCCGCCTTGAACGCCAGCACGCGCTCGGGCGCCTGCTTGGCCGCCTTTCCGCGCCTGCGCAGCTGCAGCGAGCGCATGAGGTCGCCGGAACCGGCGAAGTCCTGCCATCGTGCCAGCACCTCGCCGTGCAGCAGCGAGCCGTTCTTGTACGCCTTGTCGATCTCCGTCAACGCGCCGCGGAAGGCCGCCTCCACGTCGCTGCGCAGCTCGGTCCTGAACGCGACCTGTCCCTCCAGATGCTTGGCCAGCGCGGGTACGCGGGTGCGGAAGCTGTCCAGCACGCCGTTGAGCGTCTCGCGTACGGCCTGCGCCCGGCGATCCTCGTCGACGGAGAGCTCGGCCAGCCAGAGCCGCAGCTCGGTGACCTCGCTGTCGGGCAACCTGCCGTCAGCCACCTTCGCCTCGTTGATGACGAACCTGTCGATGTCGCCCATGCCGTATTCGGTGAGCATACGGACGAAGTGCTTGAGCACGACGTCGGCGGACCGGGGCTGCACGCGCGACAGCACGATGGCGAGCCGGGCGCCTCGCTCCTTGGCCAGGCGCAGCAGATTCCAGGCCGGGGCGTCGGCGTAGCGGGCCGCCGTGGTCACGAAGATCCACAGGTCGGCGGCGTCGAGCATGCGGTGCGCGATGTCGTGGTGCTCCTCCACGACCGAGTCGATGTCGGGGGTGTCGAGCAGCGCGACGCCCTGAGGGAGCTTCTCGGTCGAGACGACGACCAGGCTGCCCGGCCCGGCGTCGGGCGTGGGCGCGTCGAGACGCTGCAGGCCGCCGAGCAACTCGCCCTCCGCGAACCACGCGCGGTCGTCCGGGTGGCAGGCCAGGACGGGGGTGCCGGTGGTCGGGCGGCGTACGCCGGTGCGCGAGACGGTCTTCTCGGCGAGCGTGTTGACCAGGGTGGACTTGCCTGCGCCTGTCGAACCCGCGATCACGATGAGCGCGGGAGCGGCGCTGGTCCTGACCCGGGGCAGCACGTAGCCCTCGAGCTGGGCCAGCAGATCGGCCTGGGCCTGCCTGGCCTCGTCCACGCCTGGCAGATCGAGCCCGAAGTGCAGGTCGGCGACGCTCTCGCGGAGGGTGTCGAGCGCGTTCGTGAGCGTTTCGGCCGCCTCCGCCGGCAACTCCTCACCGGCCGCCTGCCCGCCCGCGTCCTGATCGCCGGCCTGCTCGGCCTCACTGACCGCCGCGCCGTCACCGCCGGCGCCGGACTCGCCGCCGGCCACCGCGTCGACGATCTCCTCGTCCCTGCTGCCGGTGGCGACATCGCCTACGGTCCCGGCATCGCCGCGCGACCCCGCCTCACCGACCGCCGCCGCCCCAGCGGCCGGCTCCGGCTTGCCGGCCGCTCCTGGCTCGCCACTCGTTCCTGGCACGCCGTCGCCCGCGGGCACGTCGACCGCCCCCGGGTCGTCGCCCGCCACCGAGCCGCCGGGCTCCGCGGGCACGTCGACCGCCTCCGGCTCGTCACCCGCCGCCGAAGCGCCGGGCTTCGCGGGGTCGTCGGTCGTTGCCGGGCGCTTCGCCTTCCGGGGAGAGTCGCCGGCCTGAGGCTCCGGCTCGTCGGCCGGCGATTCGCTGGAGTGCGGCTCATTCGACGATCGCCCGCCGGTGGTCCGCTTGCCGGGCCGCCGTCCGCTGGGTGAACGCTTGCCGGGGGAACGTTTGCCTGACGACCGGCCGGCAGTGGCGCCCTCGCCGGGAAGCGGCGCACCGGAGCTCTCGCCGCCCGGCCCCTCCGCCTCCGTGTCACCGGCGGCAGCGCGTGCGGGGGGCGTACCCCCTGCTCCCGGTCTGCCCCGGACGGCGGGCCTGCGCGCGAAGAGGCTGGGGCCGGCGGGTGGCGTGTCCTGCGCCGCGGGTCCGGATCCCGGCTCGGCTCCGGCCTCCAGCCCGGAACCGGCGCCAGATCCGGAACGGTCAGCGGGCACGGAACCGGCGCCAGACCCGGTCCGGGCTCCCTGCCCGGAGCCCGGCTGGGAGCCGGGACGGGCGGCGGGCTGACGAGTGAACAGGCCGCCGGCGGCGGGAGACCCCTCGTCCGCGGGCTGCTCTTCGCGGGCGGCAGGTCCGCGGCTGGAAGGGCCGTCATGGGAGGTCTTGCGCGGGCCCGGGCCGCCGAGTGAGGCGGGCTTGACGAAGAGGGAGGGGCGCTCGGCGGCGCCGGAGTCGTCGGGAGCCGAAGGGGCGCGCAGGGCGGCCGGCTTCTCGAACAGGGACTGCCCTGACGGCTCCTCGGCGGGCTCGAGCGCAATGGAAGGATTCTCGGCCGCCGCAGGCTTCTGCGAGGCCGACGGCTCACGTGCGCGTCTGTCCACCGCCTCCGGCTCCTCTCGTGCCCTCTCCGGGGCACTGTCGTCCCGGACCTCGTCGAGGTCATCGTCAGTCACCGGGCGGAAGCTCATCGTCTGCTCCCCGGGTGACCCTTGCCGCCCGTCATCCATGGCCGTGTTCACGGCAGGCGCTCCGCTCGAACCATCTCGACCTCCTGGCCGACCCTCACGACGTCACCGACGACGACGATCGCCGGCGGGCGGATCCCAGCCGCGGACACGCGGTCGGCCACGGTGGAAAGCGAAGCGGTGACCGCCCGCTGGGTCGGAAGGGTACCGTCCTGCACCACCATTGCGGGAGTCTCCGGGGCACGTCCGTCTCGAACGAGTGCCTCGGCCACCTTCGCGAGCCGCTCGACGGCCATCAGCAGCACCAGAGTGCCCTGGGAACGGGCCATCGCGGGCCAGTCGACGGTGGACCTGGGATCGTCGGGCGCCACGTGCACGGAGATCACGTGGAACTCCTGGCTGACGCCCCGATGCGTGACCGGCACCCCTGCCGCGGCGGGGACCGCGACGGCGCTCGTGATGCCCGGCACCACCAGCACCGGGATGCCCGCGTGGGCGCAGGCAATCATCTCCTCGCCACCGCGCCCGAACACGAACGGGTCGCCGCCCTTGAGCCGGACCACGAACTTGCCCTGCCGGGCGCGGTCGACCAGCAGCTCGCTGATCGTCTCCTGGGACAGCGCCCTGCCGTAGGGGACCTTGGCCGCGTCGATCAGCTCGACGTCGGGGGCGAGCTCGTCGAGCAGGGCGCGGGGCGCGAGCCGGTCGGCCACCACCACGTCGGCCTGCGCCAGCAGCTGCCGGCCGCGCACGGTGATCAGGCCGGGGTCTCCGGGCCCGCCGCCGACCAGGGCGACGCCGACGGGTTTGGTGCGGTTGCGCCGGGCGTCGACCGTGCCGTCGCGCAGCGCGCCGACGACGGCGTCCCTGATGCCGGCGGCCCTGCGCGGATCGCCGCCCGCGGTGACGGCCACGCTGATCTCGTCGACGCGGCCCGTCGCCGGGGTCCAGGCGGCGGAGGCGTCCTTGTCGTCGGCTCGCACGCACCACACGCGCTTGGCCTCGGCCTCTGCGGCGACGGCCGTGTTGACCGCTCTGTCGTCGGTGCAGGCCTGCACGAGCCAGGCGCCGTCGCAGTCGCCGACTTCGTAGGGCCGGGCGTGCCAGGTGATCCTGCCCGCGGCGATGAGGTCGTCAAGGGCCGGGGTCACGCCCGGCGACACGACGGTGACCTCCGCGCCGGCCTCCAGCAGCGCGGGGACCCGCCGCTGCGCGACGCGCCCGCCGCCCACCACGAGGACCCGGCGGCCGGAAAGCCGCAGGCCGAGGAGGTAGGGACCCATGGGGGGAATCTCCCATTCGCGAAGGTTGTGTTAGGAGGTAAAACCTACCGGCTGTCTCTGCGCCGAAGTGCTGCGCGCGGGCTAACGACCGTCAAGGAGCGGCTGACGGGGATCCCAGCGCGGCCCGCCCAGATCGTCCTTGCGGCGTCTGGCCGTCGCTGACAAGGCCTCAAGGATAACCCGGTTACCGAGGTGGGCGGTGATGTCCGCGTGGTCGTACGGAGGCGCCACCTCCACCACCTCCATCCCCGCCACGGGCAGCTCGTAACAGATCCTGCGGACCGCGTCGAGGAGCTGCCTGGCCGTCAGCCCGCCGGGCTCGGGCGTGCCGGTGCCGGGCGCGTGTCCCGGGTCGCACACGTCGATGTCGACGGACAGGAAGACCTGGTCGCAGCCGTCGAGCGCGATCTGGAACGACTCCGTGAGGCAAGCTTCGAGCCCTCGGGCGACGATCTCGGTCATCTCGTACGAACGCATGTTCCGGGCGGCCATCCAGTCCAGCGTCTCCGGCTCCGGCCAGTAGCCGCGCAGCCCGAGTTGCAGGAACCTGTCGCCCCTGATGGCGCCGGACTCGATGAGGCGCCGCATCGGCTGGCCGTGGCCGTACAGGTGGCCGAACGAGATGTTCCCCGTGTCGGCGTGCGCGTCGAAGTGGATCATCGACGTACGGCCGGGCGCGTACGCCCTGGCGGTGCCCCTGGCGTCGGGCAGCGCGACCGTGTGGTCACCGCCGAGCACGAGCGGGACGGCGCCGGAGGCGGCGACGCGGTGCACCGCCTCCTCGATCGCGGCCAGCGAACCCTCCACGTCGCCCGAGTAACACTCGACGTCGCCCGCGTCCAGCACCCGCAGGTCGCGCAGGGCGTCGACGCGCAGCGCCAGGCTGGGCCTGGAGCCTCGTGCGGCAGATAGCAGGCCTGGCGCAGCGCCATCGGCCCGAACCTGGCGCCGGGGCGGTTGGAGGTGCCCCCGTCGAACGGGGCGCCGACGATCACCACGTCGGCGCCTTCGTAGCTCGCCGGATCGGCCACGTCGCAGCGGTCAACGCCGAGAAACGTGATGTCGGGGCCGTACATGGGACCGTAGCGGGACAAGCTCTCACCTCCAGGTGTCACACGGGCTTCTCGGTCACCCCTGCAGCGTCGAACGTGGCCACGTCGTGCATCATCCGCACGGCCGCGCAGATCATGGGATGCGCGAGCAGCGCGCCGGTGCCCTCGCCGAGCCGCATCTCCAGGTCTATCAGGGGGCGCAGGCGGAGGTGGTCGAGCGTGGCGGCGTGGCCGGGCTCGGCGGAGCGGTGCCCGGCGACGCAGTGGTCGGTGGCGGCGGGGTCGAGCGCGGCCGCCGCGAGTGCCCCCGCGCCCGCGATCACGCCGTCGAGGATCACCGGCACGCGTGCCGCCGCGCCGTACAGGATGAAGCCCGCGATGGCGGCGTGCTCGAACCCGCCGACGGCGGCGAGGGCCCGCAGCGCCTCGCTGGGCGACGAGCCGGCGGCGGGCTGGGACTCCCCGTGCGACAGGCCGTTGACGTGCAGCGCCTCGCGGACGATGGCGACCTTGCGCTCGTGGGTCCCGTCGTCGATCCCGGTGCCCCTGCCGGTCACCTCGGCAGGGTCCTTGCCGGTGAAGACGGAGACGAGGGCGGCCGAGGCCGTGGTGTTGGCGATGCCCATGTCGCCGGCGATCAGGCAGCGCGCGCCCTCGGCCACCAGGCCCCTGGCCACGACGATGCCGGCCTCCAGCGCCCTGACGGCCTGGTCGACGGTCATCGCGGGCCCTCGGGACAGGTCCGCGGTGCCGTACGCGATCTTGCGCTTGACGAGGTCGGGAGCGTCGGGCAGGTCGGCCGCGACCCCGACGTCGACCACCGTCACCGGTACGCCCGCCTGGGCGGCGAAGGCGTTGGCGACAGCTCCTCCGGAGAGAAAGTTGGCGACCATCTGCACCGTGACCTCCTGCGGCCACGGGGAGACGCCGCGGGCGTGCACGCCGTGGTCGGCGGCGAAGATGGCCAGCGCCGCGGGTGCGGGCATGGGCGGCGGGCAGGCGCCCGCCGCGCCGGCGAGCCGAATCGCGACGTCCTCCAGCGCGCCGAGCGAGCCGCGCGGCTTGGTGAGGCGGTCCTGGTGGGCGCGGGCCTCGGCGAGTGCCCGCTGGTCGGCGGGGCGGATCGCGGCGAGCGTCTCTGCGAGCACGGCAACCTCCGGGTCAAAGGACGAGCTGGAGTGGACCTCCGGGAGCGGGACGAGCTGGAGGGGGTGAACCTCTGTCAAGGGGCGGTGGACCGGCGGTCACGGGACGAGCTGGAGCGCTTCCTCGTACCGGTCGATCACGACGTCCGCCAGGGTCTCACAGTCGCCGATCACCTCGGCGCAGCGGATGTCGAGATCGGGGTGCCCCGCACCGTACGCCAGCGCCTGCGCCCACACGCGCTCCAGCAGGCCGCCGGCGAACAGCAGGTAGGGCACCACGATCACCCGCTTGGCCCCCAGGCGGCGGCAGCGCTCGAGCCCGCCGGGCACCCCTGGCGGGGTGACGGACACGAACGCGGTCTCGACCGTCATGAAGTCGTAGGCGTGCGTCTCCCAGAACAGCCGCGAGACCCGGTGGATCTCGGCGTTGGCGGCCGCGTCGGTCGAGCCCTCGCCGACCAGGACGACGGCGGTGTCACCCGGCTCGACGTGCGCGTGGTGCTCCTCGGCGGGCAGCGAGTCGACGGCCCGCAGCCGCGGCCTGGCGCCCGCCAGTTCGAGAGCGCGCGGCCTGGAGATCTCGGTGGCGGCGTCGTTGAGCCGCTCGGCCAGCAGGGCGAGCACGCGGGGGTCGGGGCCGAGGGGACGGCCGTGGTCGTACATCAGCGTGGGGTGGCGCTGCTGCTCGCGGGCCATCGCGGCGGGGAAGTCGTCGCCCACCCTGCTGAGGCTCAGCGGCAGCGCCACGAGCCGGTGGTGCCCCCTGGCGACCAGGGAGGCGACGGAGTCGCTCAGCCTGGGCGTGGCGCGCTCGAGGTAGCCGCCCGAGACGTCGGCGCCCGTCTGGTCGAGGCGGCAGCGGAGCCGGTGTACGAACCTGCCGAACTCCGCGGCGTAGGCGTCATCCTGTGAGCCCTGCCCGATCAGCAGGAGCGGCGGCTTCATTGTGAGGGATTCTCCGGTGCGCTAGACAAAGTCACGCGAGGATAACCGATGCACAGCGGTAGGGAACAGGTCACGTTGTGTGCGCGGGTGTCGCGTGGACGACGAAAACCGGCTCGGCGGCGGTCAGGTGGTGGGATCCGTCGGGGTCGTGGGTGAGTGTCGAGGCCAGGATCTGGGTGCCTTCTCCGTGGTAACCCTGCTCGCGCAGGCGGCCGAGCACGGCGGGCACCTGCTCCACCTTCCTGACCACGCACACGAGCGAGCGGGGGCCTCGGGCGGCGCAGGCGACGATGACGTCGGGGCCGCCGCCGCCCACGTAGACGGCGTCGGGATCGGGCAGCGGCTCCAGCGCCGGCGGCGCCTGTCCCCTGGTCAGGGCCACTTTGACGCCGTGTTCGAGCACGTTGGCGCGGAGCCTGGCACACGAGTCCTCGTCGCGTTCGACGGCCACGACGGCCGCGCCCAGCCTGGCGCACTCGACGGCGATCTCGCCGGCGCCCGCGCCCACGTCCCAGACCAGGTCGCCGAGGCGGGGGCCGAGCTTGGCCAGGATGTACGCCCTGGCCTGCGCGGGCAGCGCGCCCTCGAACGGCAGCGCCCACTCGGCCGGCCCGGGCCGCGCCCCCGCGACCCAGCTCGGCTCCTTGGGCTGGTGGAGCGGGTCGACGACGAGCACCACGTCGGGGTCCTTCCACGGCCGGGTCGTGGCCTCCCCCATGCGGCTGTGGGTGACGCGCTCGTCGGGCCCGCCGAGGTCCTCGCACACCAGGAGCGCGCGCGGCGTGGTGGGCGCCAGTTCCCTGGCGACCTCGCCGGGACCGGCGCCGGGGGCCACGAGCAGCGCCACCTTCGGGTGGGCGCGGCAGGCGTTGACGACGCGGCCGAGCTCGGCAGGGCCGGACGGGGCGACGACAAGCGCGTCCTCCCAGTTGAGCCCGGCGCACGCGAAGGCGCGGGTGACCAGCGACATCGCCGGCAGCACGGCCGGCTTGGCGCCGTGGGCCCGCAGGGTGCGCACGACGCCGAAGAAGCCGGGATCGCCCTCCGCGAGCACGACCACGGGCCCTTCGCCGTGTTCGAGATGGTCGTCGAGGGTCTCCAGCAGCGAGCCGTCGGGCACGGCCGGCGCGGAGAGCTTGAGCTGTCCCAGGATGGCGTCGGGACCTATGACGAGCCGGGCCTCGCGCAGTTTCTCCGCCGCCTTGGGGGAGAGATCCGATCCGTCCCAGCCGACCACCGTGATCATCACGCCTCACCGTCCCTCATCTCAAGGGTGACGGCTACCGGGTGGTTTCACAAAGGGTGGAAGGGAAAGTCCGGTGTGCCTTCAGGCCAGGTCGGACGGGATGAGGCTGTAGACCACCAGGTCGCCGCCGCCCAGCGAGGCGCGGGCGACGCCCTCGCGGACGAAGCCGGCCTTCTCCGCCACGCGCTGGGAGGCGGCGTTCGGCACGGCCACGCGCAGCTGGAGCCGGTTGAAGCCGTGCCGCTCGAACAGCCAGCGGGCGATCGCGAGCACGGCCTCGCCCGCGTACCCCATGCCTCGCGCCCGGGGGGCGGTCATGTAGCCGATCTCCGCGGTCCGGTGGGACCAGTCGACGTCTCTGAGGTCCACGGTCGCGGCGTAGCGGCCGGTCTCCTGCTCCACCGCGGTCCAGGCGATGCCCGCCCCCCTGATCCGGGTGCGCTCGCAGAAGTCGATGAACTCCCGCGCGTGCTCTTCGGTGTAGCCGCGCGGCACGCCCGTCCTGGCCTGGGTGACCGGGTCGGCGGCCGTGGCGGCCAGGTCGGGGACGTCGTCGGGGGCGGGCGGCCTGAGCAGCAACCGTTCCGTGCGCAGCTCCGTCCTGGGCAGGGTGTCGGAGGGGACGCGGCGGTCCTCGCGCAGCAGGCCGAACATGACGAGGTCGTGCGGGCCGTCGTCGTCCAGCACCGCTGCCCGCAGCACGCCTTCCCAGGTGAAGCCCGCTTTCTGGGCCACGCGGAGCGAGGCGATGTTGCCGATGTCGGCGGTCAGGTCGATCCTGCGCAGTGCGGTGGCCTCGAAGGTCCAGGCCACCAGCGCGCGTACGGCCTCCGTGGCGAGGCCGCGCCCGCGGTAGAGCGGGTGGACCCCGTAGCCGACCTCGGTCGTGCCTGCGCTCCACGAGGTCTTGAACAGGCTGATGGCGCCCACGACGAGCCCTTCGGCGTCGATCATGGCCAGGTGGATGCCCTGCCCCGAGCGGCGCAGCTCGTGCACGCCCCTGGCCAGCCAGGCGGGGACGCCCGAAGCTCTGTCGGGCGCGCCCGGCGGGAGGAACCGGGCGTGTCGCTTGACGATGGCACGGATCCGCGCGGCGTCCTGGAGGCCGAACGGCCGCAGCGTCAGCCGTTCCGTCGCGATGCTCACGTCGGGATCGAACACCCTCGGCAGGGTACACACTCGCGATGTTTGCCCACGAAAGCAGGGGTAGGGGCGCAATTGAGAGGAGTGAGAGAACCATGGAACGTGGGAGCGACAAGCACGGTCCCCGGCTGGACGAAGAGCAGAAGCACGAGACCGAGGGCATGATCCGCGGCGGTGGCACGACGCACGCCGAGGAGTGGAAGGAGCCCGAGGCCATGCCCGCTCCCGGCGAGGAGGCGCAGTCGTACCCGCCAGGACACGAGCCAGGCACCCCCGAGGGCATCACGCAACGGGGGGTCGACGTCCGCAGCGAACTGGCCAAGTGGCTGAGCGACGCGCACTGGCCCGCGTCGAAACAGGACCTGGCTCGGCACACCGCACGTGTGGACGCGCCGGACCAGGTGGCCGACATGGTGGGCTCCCTTCCGGAGCGCCGCTTCACGAATGTGGCGGAGGTGGCGGAGGCGCTCGGGCTCGGCGTGGAAAAGCGGAGGTGGTGACGTGCGGCTCGACCTCATCCGCCCGCTGTACGAGCGGAAGGGCCCGTACGCCTCGGTCTACCTGGGCGCGCTCACCATCCCCGAGCGCAAGGCCCAGTGGCGCAGCCTGCGCGACCGGCTGCAGCCGAACGGCGAGAGCCGCAAGGCCACGCTGGACGCTCTGGAGGAGGAGGCACGCCTGGCCACGCCGGGGCGGTCGCTGTTCGCCGCCCACGGGGACGTGGTGCTGGCCGAGCCGCTGGCCGAGCCGCCGCACCTGCTGGCCCTGTGGTCGCCGCTGCCGTGCGTCACGCCCATGCTGGCGCGGCGCGGCGAGAACGTGCCGCACATCCGGGTGATCGTGGACCACGCGGGGGCGGAGGTGACGGTGTTCGGCGCCGGGTCGCCGCGCAAGACTGTCGTGGAGGCGGCCTCGTGGCCGCTGCAGAAGACCTCCCAGGGCGGCTGGTCGCAGAAGCGGTACGAGCGGGCGGTGGACGAGACCTGGGAGAAGAACGCCATGGCCGTCGCGCAGGAGGTCGACGAGCAGGCGCGCCGCATCGGTCCCGAGCTGATCCTGGTGGCGGGCGAGGCCAAGTCGCGCTCGTACCTGCTGCAGCACCTCGGCACCAAGACCGCCGACAGGGTGCTGATGGTCGAGCACGGCAGCCGCTCCAACCACGGCCAGTTCGAGGAGGACGTGGAGCGGGCGCTGGACGGCTGGCTCGACCGCAAGCGGGCCGAGCTGCTGGAACGTCACCAGGAGACGGGCGGGCCGACCGGGATGGCGCGGGTCGCGCACGCCCTGCGCGAGGGCCGGGTGCAGGCCGTGCTCACGCCCGGTGAGTTGCCGAAGCCGGTCTGGATCGGCGAGGGCGGCACCCAGCTCGCCACCGACCCGGACGAGCTGCGGCGCTGGGGCGTGTCCGAGCCCGTACGGGAGCGCTCCGACTCCGCGCTGGTCAGGGCGGCCGCGATGACGGACGCGGAGCTGTGGTTCACCGACGCGGTCGCCGACGTGGCCGCCGTGCTCAGGTACTGATGATCACTTCGAGCGTTCTGGGGCCGTGCACGCCTTCGACCCGGTTGAGCTCGATGTCGCTGGTGGCCGAGGGGCCGCTGATCCAGGTGAGCGGGCGCGACGGGTCGAGCCGGGCGACGGCCTCCGGCACGCCGGCCACGATCTGGCCGGCCCGCACCACGCACAGGTGGTAGTCGGGGACGAGCGTCTGCGCTCTCGTTCCCTGCCCGGGGCCGTGGTCGAGGACGATCGTGCCCGTCTCGGCGATGGCCACGGCGCAGCCGGTTATCACGCCGTCGGCCGTGCCGAGGTCGGACCAGCCGCCCGCGCGGCCGAAGCCGTCGGGGATGATCATCCGCCGGTCGCCGGTGAGCTCGTCGATCCTGCCGGGGACGTCGCCTTCGGGGAGGACGTGCACGATCGCGCGGTAGTCGTCGACCCGCTCGGCGAACAGCCCCACGAGATCGTCCACCCGCTGGGTCGTGCGGTAGCCGCGCGGGATCTCGACGTCCTCCGCGCCCGCCACGGCCCGGCCGATCCTGGCGAGGATCTCGTCACGCGCGCTCATCCGGCCCTCCTCGCTTCCACCAGTCCCTGAAGGACTCGGCCGGGATCTCGGGGAGATCCCGGGTGTCCGTCCACGCCGACGCCGGCCCGGGCAGCCGTTTCGGCAGCAGCCCGCGCAGGCGGGCGGCCGCGCGCTGGGCCCCGGCGAGCCGTACGTGGTCGTTGAGTATCCAGCCGGCGACCTTCATGCCCGCCCGCTCGGCGGCCGCGTGAGGGGCCTTGGAGCGCAGGTCCACCAGGACCTCCGGGATGTCGATGGCGACCGGGCAGACGTCGTAGCAGGCCCCGCAGAGGCTGGAGGCGAACGGCAGCGAGGCGTCGAGCTCGGACGACATGCCCCTGAGCTGCGGGGTGAGGATCGCGCCGATCGGGCCGGGGTAGACCGAGCCGTACGCGTGGCCGCCCGCGCGCTCGTAGACCGGGCAGACGTTCAGGCAGGCCGAGCAGCGGATGCAGCGCAGGGCCTGGCGGCCCACCTCGTCGGCGAGCACGTCGGTGCGGCCGTTGTCGATCAGGACCAGGTGGAAGTCCTGGCCTTCGACGGCGCCCGTCCACATGCTCGTGTAGGGATTCATCCGCTCGCCTGTGGAGCTTCTCGGAAGGAGCTGGAGGAACACCTCGAGATCCCGCCATGAGGGGAGGAGCTTCTCGATCCCCACCACGCTGATGAGCGTCTCGGGGAGGGTCAGGCACATGCGGCCGTTGCCCTCGGACTCCAGCACGACGAGGGTGCCGGTCTCGGCCACCACGAAGTTCGCGCCGGAGATGGCGACCTTGCTCCTGAGGAAGCGTTCGCGCAGGTGAAGCCGGGCCGCCTCGGTCAGCGCGGGTGGGTCGTCGGTGAGGTTCTCCGGGACCTCGGGCATCTTGTCGAGGAAGATCTCCCGGATCTCCGACCGGTTGCGGTGGATCGCGGGGACCAGGATGTGGCTGGGGAAGTCGTCGCCGAGCTGGACGATCAGCTCGGCGAGGTCGGTCTCGTACGCCGCGATGCCCTGCTCGGCCAGCGCCTCGTTGAGCCCGATCTCCTGGGTGGCCATCGACTTGACCTTGACGACCTCGCGCTCGCCCGTGGCCCGCACCAGGCCGGTGACGATGCGGTTGGCCTCGGCGGCGTCCCTGGCCCAGTGGACGGTGCCGCCCGCCCTGGTCACCGCCTCCTCCATCATGACGAGGTAGCGGTCGAGGTTGCGGAGGGTGTGGTCCTTGATGGCCTTGCCGGCCGCGCGCAGCTCCTGCCAGTCGGGCAGTTCGGCGACGACGCCGGCGCGCTTGCCTCGGATGGTGTGGGTGGCCTTGCGGAGGTTGTAGCGGAGCTGTGAGTTTTGTACGGCCTGCGAGGCGTTTTTCGAGAAGTTTCCTGGCATGCCGAGGAACGTGGCACTCATTGGGCCTCCTCTGTCGATGCGAGGATCTCGGCCAGGTGCATCGTCCTGACCCCGGTCCTCTGGCGGCTGAGGGTGCCGCCGATGTGCATCAGGCACGAGTTGTCCGCCGCGCAGAGCACCTCGGCCCCCGTGTCCAGGATGTTGCGGGTCTTGTCGGCGCCCATCGCGGCGGAGACGGCCGGGTTCTTGACCGCGAACGTGCCGCCGAAGCCGCAACACTCCTCCGCGCCGGGCAGCGGCACGAGCTCGAGCCCGCGGACGTTCCGCAGCAGCCTGGCCGGCCGGTCGCCCAGGCGGAGCCCGCGGAGCGAGTGGCACGTCGGGTGATATGTCACCCGGTGCGGGAAATATGCGCCAACGTCGTCTTTCTTCAGAACGTCGACCAGGAACTCCGACAGCTCGTACACCTTCGGAGCGACCTCGGCGATCGCCGCCGCTCCCCTGCTGCCCGGCCGGGCCAGCTTCGGGTACTGCTCGCGGACCATGGCCGCGCACGACCCCGACGGCGCCACGACCGCGTCATACCCGGCGAAGACCTCGGTGAAGTGCCGCGCGAGCCGCACGCCCTCCTCCCGGTAGCCGGTGTTGACGTGCATCTGCCCGCAGCAGGTCTGGGCGGCGGGGAAGTCCACGTCGCAGCCGAGCCTGCGCAGGAGCGACACGACGGCCTTGCCCGTGCCGGGGAAGAGCGTGTCGTTCACGCATGTGATGAACAGAGCGACTCGCACAACTCTCCCTCTGAGGTATGGTCCGACCACAGTATGGTCAGACCATATCGAACCGTACTCTTTTCGGCCACCATGGGGAGGTTCCGTTGGGCGACGGCGGCTGGCGTCCCGTGAAGCGGACGCGGACGTTCGAGGACGTGCTCGCCCAGATCGAGCGGCGCATCTCGGAGGACGGCCTCACCGCCGGCGACCGGCTGCCCGCCGAACGCCAGCTGGCCGAGCAGCTCGGCGTCAGCCGGTCGTCCGTACGCGAGGCCATGCGCGTCCTGGAGTCGCTCGGCGTGGTCTCCTCGCAGGTGGGCAGGGGCCCCGACGCGGGCGCGGTGCTGACCTCCCGCCCCGACACGGCGCTGACCGACCTGCTCCGGCTGCACCTCGGCATGGCGGGCCTGGAGCTGCGCGAGGTCATCGACGCCCGGCACATGATCGAGCAGTGGGCCGCCTCCCACGCGGCCTCGGCGCGGGCCGGCACGTCCGCGCTGGCCGCCGCGCTCTCCGGCATGGACGGGGCGAGAACGGCGGAGGAGTTCGTGGAGCACGACACCGCCTTCCACTGCGCGATCGCTGACGCGTCCGGCAACCGGCTCATCGCGGCCATCATGCGCTCGCTACGCGACTCGATGCGGAGGTACGCGGTCGAAGCGGTCGAACGCCTCGGGGACACCACGATCCTGCGCGCCGGCCACGTACGCATCCTGCGGGCCATCGAGGCAGGCGACGCGGACGAGGCCGCCAGGGCGGTCTCGGAGCACCTGGCGCAGGCGTATCCGTCGTTGTCCGGTCACTGAGCCATGTCCGCCTGCCGGCAGGTGGCGCCCGAGCAGGCCGTCATCGCCTGCAGCCGCCGCTCCAGACCGGCCACCAGCGCGGGATCGGCGCTCCCCGCGAGGTTGTCCAGCTGGTACGGATCCTCGTGCAGGTCATAGAGCTGCCGCTCCCCCGTGTCGTACCGGACATAGGTGTACTGGTCCGTGCGCAACGCCCGATAACCCGGCACGGGGGTCTGCCGGGCCGACTCCCTGTTGGCCGGCCTGGCGAACTCGACGAGCACGTTCCTGCGCCACTGTGCCGGCGGCCGGCCCCCGAGCAGCGGCACCAGCGAGCGCCCCTCGGCGAACGGCGGCAGCGGGGCCCCGCCCAGCGCGGCGAACGTCGCCGGCAGGTCCACCACGGAGGCCAGGGACGAGACCCTGGAGCCCGCGGCCACGCCGGGGCCGCGGACGACGAGCGGCACCCTGACCGCCTCTTCGAACGGGGTGGTCTTGCCTCGCTTGAGCCGGTGAGTGCCCAGGTGGAAGCCGTTGTCGGAGGCGAAGAACAGGTAGGTGTCGTCGAGCTTGCCCGACTCGCGCAGGGTCTTCACCAGCGAGCCCACGAGGTCGTCCACGCCGAGCATGGCCCGCAGCCTGGCGCGGAACCGCTCGTCGATCCGCCTTTCCCCGGCCGGCCCGATCCTCGGCAGCTCGCGCATCCACAGCGGCTCGCGGCTGACGTCCTCCTGGTCGAATGACGGGGTCCGCGGCGCCTTGGCGGCGGGGAAGGCGCCGGCGTGCCGGGGCGCGGGGTTGGCCGGGTTGTGCGGCGGGATGGCCCCCAGGTAGAGGAAGAACGGCTGCTTCGACTTCGTGACGAAGTCGCGGGCCTTGCGGGACAGCACGTCGGTCAGGTAGTCGTTCTCCGACCAGCCGTAGTCGGCCACGCGGCCGTTCTCGTTGAGCCGGTAACCGTACTCCTGGTAGAGCTCGCGCACCGGCACGGCCCACTCGTCCCAGCCGGGCGGCACGTACGTCTCCCGGGCCGCGGCGCCGGGATAGTGGTTGAGATATTTACCCATGAGGGCGGTGCGGTAGCCGGCCTGCTTCATCCAGGTCCCGATGGTGGAACGTTCCAGGCCTTGCCGATGAAAGCGGTCGAACCCGCCTTCCGGCGCGGTGTTGGTCCATACGCGATGGCTGTGGACGTACTGCGAGCGCAGCGTCGACGCCCTCGACGGGCAGCACCAGGGATTGGTCGCGAAATACCGCTCGAACGAGGCGCCCCGGTGGAGGAGATGCCGGGTGATGTTCGGGAAATAGCCGAGCGTCCCGGTTTCGAGGTCGTCGGCCAGCACGAACACGATGTTCGGCCGGGAGCCGCCCTCGGCCGTCGCGATCCCGCCCGCCGGCAGGAGAAGCAGCAGGCAGACGAGTCGTGACAGGGCCTTCAGCACGAGCTTCCACTTCCCCCGAGATGTCCGTTGACACGGAGGAGCGCCCCGGGGTGAATGGAATCTACCTCCGGAGGTGGATCATGAAGCTCGGCCTGAATCTCGGTTACTGGCAGCGCGGCGCCGACGACGCGACGGAGTCGGTGCTCGCCGCCGAGCGGCTCGGCTACGACTCGGTGTGGACCGCGGAGGCGTACGGAAGCGACGTCTTCACCCCGCTGGCCTGGTACGGCGCGCGCACCAGCCGCATCAAGCTGGGCACCTCGATCGCCCAGATCTCGGCCAGGCCGCCCGTCACGACGGCGATGACGGCGATGACCCTCGACCACCTCACCGGCGGCCGCCTGCTGCTCGGCGTGGGCGCGTCGGGCCCGCAGGTCGTGGAGGGCTGGTACGGCCGGCCGTTCGCGAAGCCGCTGGCCAGGACCCGCGAGTACGTCGAGATCATGCGCAAGGTCTGGCGCCGCGAGGAGCCGGTCACCAGCGACGGCCCGCACTACCCGCTCCCGCTCGCGGGCGGGCTGGGCAAGCCGCTCAAGCTCATCACCCATCCGCTCCGCCCCGACATCCCCGTCTACCTCGGGGCCGAGGGCCCGAAGAACGTGGCCCTGGCCGCCGAGATCGCCCAGGGCTGGCTGCCGCTGTTCGCGTTCCCCTCCAAGATCGAGGAGATGTACGGCGCGTCGCTGGCGGGCGCCCCCGAGGGCTTCGACGTGGCGGCCATGGTGATGGTGGTGATCTCCGACGACGTCCGCTCCGCCCTCGACGGCGTGAAGATGATGCTGACCCTCTACATCGGCGGTATGGGGGCGAAGCAGCGCAACTTCCACGCCGACATCATCGGCAGGATGGGGTACGCCGAGGCCGCCGAGCACATCCAGTCGCTGTACCTGGCCGGGAAGAAGGACGAGGCGTTCCGGGCGATCCCGGACGAGCTGGCCGACGGCATCTCGCTCGTCGGCCCGCCCGGCCGGATCAAGGAACGGCTGGAGCTCTGGCGGGCCAGCCCTGTCACGAGCCTGCTGGTCATGGGCCCGCGCGACGAGCCCTCGCTGAAGCTGGTGCGCGACCTCGTCCTGGGCTGACCGGCCCTACGGGCACGCCGGTCAGTCGGGACGCGGCGCCGGGTCGGTGGTGACCGACCGCAGCAGCGGCCGGCTCAGCGCCCCCGCCCCGACCACGCCGGCGAAGCCGACCGCGACGCAGGCGAGCAGCGTGACCGCGCCCACCGTGCTGATCCCGCCCAGCATGAACGGCGTCGCGCAGAACACCCCCACCAGGATCGCGCCGCCGCCCATCACCGCCAGCGGGATGAGCGTCTCGGCGCGGCGGGCCCTGTCGAGCACCTCCAGCGGCGTGCCGGCCAGGCGCAGCAGCCCGTACGTCTGCCGCCGGTCCAGGATCGCCGACGCGGCCGTGATGCCCGCGCTGGCGATGGCCACGAGGAACGACACCGACAGCACGACGATCGTGCCCACGCGGACGTCGGCCAGGATCTGCGTGCCGAACCGCTGGTCGTCGTCCTTCGTCGTGGGGGTGCGGCCGGGAACGAGCCCGGCGAGCGCGGTGCGCGCCCGATCGACGGTCGCCGCGTCGGCGGTGCTGCCCAGAGCCGCGACGACGACCCCGTCCGACGCCTTCACGGTGGCCGGCACCTTGGCCGTCGCCAGCCGCTCGCGGGCCTGCTCGGTCGCCTTCGCCGCCTGCCCGGCGGGCGCGGTGACCCGGAGCTGGGGCGGCCCGGCCTGCTCCTCGAACGCCCCCGGGCTGAGCAGGCCGAGGAAGCCCGCCACGAAGCCGGTCAGCGCCACGCCGCTCACGGTGCGCCAGGCCGAGCGCGGGTCGTCCACCAGCCGCCGGCCGGCCAGCAGCCGGGCGGGCCCGCGCGCGCTCGCGGCCGTGATCCTGCCGATCATGCCGACGACCCAGGGCCCGGCCAGGTTGACGCAGAGGAACGCCAGGCCGAGCGCCGCGGCGACGATCGAGACGCTGGAGTCCCGGGTCAGCATGGGGAACACGGCCAGCGCCGCCAGCAGGGCGAGCACCCGTACGAACCGCATGGCGGGCGGGGTCTCCCGTCTGGCCACGCCGAGCGGGCTCACCACGACGCGCCGCAGCCCGATCACCGCGGAGAGCCCCACCAGCAGCGGCACCGCGACCAGCACCGCGGCCAGGACCAGCGGGCCGGGGAACAGGTCCGCGGCGAACCACGGGCCGCCCTGCATCTCGATGCCCGCCAGCAACGGCACGGCCAGGGCGAACGCGACCGTCCCCACGAGGGCGCCGGCCAGCGCCACGATCATCGCCTCCGCCACGGTCATGCCGACGACCTGCCCCGGCGTCGCGCCGACCAGGCGCAGCGCGGCCAGCCGCTGGTCACGCCTGGCCACGGTGAGCCTGGCCGCGGCGCCGCCGAAGACCAGCAGCGGCACCACCATGAGCACGCTCGCGATGAGCGCGAGCACCCGGTACGCCTCCGAGTCCTCGCTCGGCGTGCCCGCCAGATCGGCCACCTTGACCGGCGGCTTGGCGATGACCCAGTCGTCACTGCGGGCAGCGGTCAGCGCGGGGGCGTCAGGCTGGTGCCCGACGACGGCGACGAGCTCGTCCGGATGGATCAGCGCCTCGTCGCCGAGCACGCCGGCGGGATCGGGGTACCGGCCGGCGAGCTCGGCCGCGGGCAGCCGCGCGGCCAGCTCGGCCAGCGCGGGTGAGAGCCACACCTCGCCCGGGGCGGGGAAGCGCGGCATGCCGGGAGGCGCCGGCGCCCGGCCGAGCGCGCCCAGGTCGACGACGGTGATCGCCTGGTCGCGTACGTAGTCGAAACGGGACGCCTGGACGGCCACCGCGCCGGACGTCGCCGGGACCGGGTTGCGCCAGGCGCCACGCTCGCCCCTGGCCTCGAAGGCGAAGTTCGCGGCCACGGCGAACAGCAGCAGCGCCGTGGACACGGCGACGGCGCCCAGGGTGAGCCAGGTGCCGAGCATCCCCTTGCCGCCGCCCTTCAGCAGCCGCCAGGTCAGGCCGAGGTTCACGCGCGCACCCCGTTCGGCAGGATCAGGCCGTCGCGCACCTCGACCGTGCGGTCGCACCACGCGGCCACGTCCGGGTCGTGGGTGACGACGATCAGGGATGCGTCGTTGTGCCTGGTCGCCTCCGCGAGCAGCCGCATCGTGTCGTGGCCGGTCCGCTGGTCGAGCGCGCCCGTGGGCTCGTCGGCGAACACCACGGCCGGCCGGCTCACCAGCGCCCTGGCGATGGCCACCCGCTGCGCCTGGCCGCCGGACAGCTCGCCGGGCCGCCTGGTCTCCATGGACTGCAGGCCGAGCGGCCCGAACCACTCGCGCGCCCGGCGCACGGCCTGCGCTCGCGGCACCCCGTCCAGCATGAGCGGGAGCGCCACGTTCTCCTCGGCGGGCAGCTCGGGCAGGAGCTGGCCGAACTGGAAGACGAAGCCGAAGCGGGTGCGGCGCAGGGCGCTGCGCCGGCGCTCGGACATGGCGTCGATGCGCTGGCCGAGCAGGTGCACCTCCCCCGAGTCCGGTTTCATGATCCCGGCCAGGCAGTGCAGGAGCGTCGACTTGCCGGACCCGCTCGGGCCCATGATCGCCACGGCTTCGCCGGCTCGTACCGTGATGTCCACGCCGCCCAGGGCGACCGTCTGCCCGAACCTCTTGGCCAGGGCTCGTCCAACAAGTACGTCGTTCATGGCGTCCAGCCTCGGGCCGGCCGGGGGTGCGGCGGATCGGCCGGGCGGCCGGGACCGCATCGGCCGAACGGCCGATCTCTAGAGTTGGTGCGTGACTATTCGGGTTCTCATCGCCGACGATCAGCAACTGGTACGCACCGGCTTTCAGATGATTCTGGACGCACAACCGGACATGGAGGTCGTGGCCGCGGTGGCCGACGGCGCCGAGGCCGTCGCGGAGGCCCGCCGGCTCAGGCCCGACGTGTGCCTGCTCGACATCAGGATGCCCAAGCTCGACGGCCTCGAGGTGACCCGCGTCCTGGCCGGCCCGGGCGTGGAGAGCCCGCTGCGGGTCGTCATCGTCACCACCTTCGACCTGGACGAGTACGTCTACGGAGCGCTGCGCTCCGGCGCGACGGGGTTCCTGCTCAAGGACAGCGGGCCCACGCTGCTGATCGAAGCCGTCAGGGCCGCGGCGGCGGGCGACGCGCTGGTGTCGCCCTCGGTGACCGTGCGGCTGCTCCAGCACGTGGCCCGGCCCCGGCGGGCCCCGGCCCCCGTGAACGACCCGCTGACCGGGCGCGAGCTGGACGTCGTGCGCCTGATCGCCAGGGGACGCACCAATCAGGAGGTGGCCGCTGAGCTGTTCGTGTCGCTGTCGACGGTCAAGACGCATCTGGGCAGCATCTTCGCCAAACTCGGCGTCAGGAACCGGGTGGAAATCGCGGCGTGGGCGTGGGAATCCGGCGTGGTGAGCTGATTAAGCGAAGGGCTGGCGGGATACAAGTGAATCAGAACCTCAGCGCATGGCCCGGGGGGAGAACAACGTGCGCCACACCCAGGCATCGCCCGCGAGAGCCGCCCTCGCCGTACACGTGACCTTGGTCGCCCAGGTCCTCTCCCTCGGCGCTCTCGTGATCTTCGAGCAGGCGCGGGGCCGTGACCTCGCCGTCCAGCTCGCCACGTTCGGCGGCCGGCCGACCGGTGCCGACGCGGAGGCCGTGGTCGGGGCGGTGACGGTGTTCGCGGTGCTGATGATGCTGGTGGCGGGCACCTCCATCGCGGTCGCCGCGGCCTACGTCACCTGGCTCGTGCGGGCCAGGCAGGCCAACGACCGCTCGGCCGCCACCGGCCCCGTGGCGGCCGCCTGGCTGATCCCCGGCGTCAACCTGATCGCCCCCGTGGTGCTGGTCGACGAGGTGTGGCGCGGCGCCCGGCCGCCCGCCGGCCGCCGCGGCCGGTGGCTGGCGCTGCTGACGGGCTGGTGGCTGAGCTGGCTGGCCATGCTGGCGCTGGTCACCGTGCGGCTGCCGCTCGGCTCGTCGGAGCTCGACCTGACGGGGGTGGGGATGCTGGAGCTGTCCTGCTCGGCGCTGGCCGCCCTGCTGTGCGCGGCCACCGTACGCGAGCTCACCCGGCTCCAGCGGAGCTCCGGCGCTCCCCAGCCGGCGGAGCCCGGCACCGTACGCGCCTTCGCTCCCCAGCCCCGCCCGGCCTCCGGCTCCACCCCGATCGGACGCACGGGCTAGGCCCGGGGTTGCAGTCGATTGCTAGCCGAATGGCAGGGCCGAAGGCCGACTCGTCATTCCGGAGCCGGTGCTCGGCGAGGTACGCGGTTTTCTGCGTAACAACGTGCGCAACGGCCCCACGTTGGAGGTGCAGTTCCTCGAAGCCGTGGAGTCCCACTCCCATGGCGGGGATTTTGAGATCGTTTCGCCTGTTCCAGTGGACCGTGCCCGCGCGACAGAGCTGTCCAAGCGGCTCGTGTCAGGACCATTGGGCTACGTGGACGGGATCGTGTTGGCGATGGCGGAGCGGCTGAAGATCCCGGACATCGCGACCGTCGACTACAAGTTCCCGGGCATGGCGAGCCCGGTGAGCCGGCTCAGGCCGCTTTGCCGGGTTCTTCAGGAGACATCGGCCTAGGCGGCGGTGGGGCCTGAGCTTCCCGGGCTGGCGTGCCAGAGCCGCCTGGGCGGTTCGGTGACGGCCGGGGCGAGGTCGGAGTAGGGCGAGAGCCTGAACCCGTTGGCATATTCGATGGCGCGGCCCCCGACCCCAGCGTGGTCGTCCGGGGTGCGGGTGATGACGGCGCGGACCGCCTCGATGCCCTGGGAGCGCCAGAGCGCGTCGAGATCCACCAGGTTCCAGCAGTCGACCGCGCGCATCGACACCGCCCGCGTGCCCGTGCGCCTGACCACTCCCCTGGCCAGCATGAGCCACGAGCCGAACACGATCGACGCGCACCGCCCCTGCACCGACTCGAAGAACGTCAGGTCGACCGGCCCCGTCGAGTCGTCGAGCGTGGCGAAGATGACCCGCTGGCCCGAGCGCACGGCAGGCGTCTGGGTCGCCACCTTGACCCCCGCGACCAGCACCTCCGCGCCGTTGCGCTGGGCGAGAAGCTCTCTGGAACGTACCACTCCGAGCGCGTCGAGCAGCTCGTCGTGGAAGCTGATGACGTGCCGGCTGACGTCGATGCCCAGGATCTCCAGCTCGGCCTCGACCATCTCGGTCTCCGTCATCTCGGGCAGCTCGCCCGGCGGGAGGTGCTCGCCGAAACCGAGCGGGAGCTGCACGGACGGGTGTTCCTCCCGGGAGGGCGGGGCGGCGTAGCGCCTGGACCTGGGCGGGCCCGCCCGCACGCCGATCGCCGAGACCCGGTCGAGCGCGCCGACCTGGGCGATCAGGTCGCGGCGGGTCAGCTCGCCCGGACGCCAGCGGGGCCCGCCGGGGTGCAGGTCGTGGAGCGCGTCCAGGCCGCCGACCTGGACGATCCGCTCGATCGTGGGCCGGGAGGGCCGGGCGCGGTCCCAGAAGTCGGCCAGCGAGGTGTACGGCTGGCCGGCGACCATCCGCTCGACCTCCGCCTCGCTCACCCCCTTGACCGCCGAGAACGGCACCCGCAACGCGTACCCCTTGCCGATCTCCTCCTGGCGGAAGCCCCGCCGCCCGGCCGGGCCGTCGCCCAGCTCGGACGGGCGCACGCGCACCCGCACGCGCGGCCCGAGCCGCTCGACCAGCCAGTCCTTTCCCGACCGGTTGACGTCGAGCGGCAGGATCTTGACGCCGCACTGCCTGGCCTCGTCGATGAGGACGCGCGGTGGGTACATGCCGGGCTCGTGCGTGAGCACGCCGGCGAAGAACGCCGCCGCGTGGTGCCGCTTCAGCCAGGCCGACTGGTAGGTGGGCAGCGCGAACGCCGCCGCGTGCGCCTTGCAGAACCCGAACGCCCCGAACGCGTCCAGCACCTTCCAGGCCCGCTCGACGGCCGCGTCGCCGAACCCGTTGGCCCTGGCCATGGGCACGAACGTCCTGCGTACCCGTTCGCGCCCCTCCGGGGTGTCCAGGGTGCGCCGCAGCAGCTCGGCGAACGACAGGTCGCGCCCGGTCATCACCGAGATGATCCTGAGCACCTGCTCGTGGAACACCACGACGCCGTGCGTCTCCTTCAGCGCTCCCCGCAGCCTCTCGTGCGGGTAGTACGGCTTGCGCCACCCGTGCCTGGCCTCCAGGTAGGGGGTGACCATGTCGGAGTTGACCGGGCCGGGACGGAACAGCGAGATGTCCACGATCAGATCGTGCATCCTGCGCGGCTCCAGCTTGGCGACCAGCTCGCGCTGCCCGGGCGACTCGATCTGGAAGCAGCCGAGGGTGCGGCCGGCGCTGATCATGTCGTAGGTGTCCTGGTCGTCGTGGGGGACGTACTGGGCCTCCGGGTCGTCCCCCCGCTGGGTGTCCAGCTCGACCACGACGTCATCCACCCGCTTGATCTCGCCCAGCGCGTACGCCAGCGCCGACTGCATCCGCACGCCCAGCACGTCGAGCTTGAGCAGCCCGGCCTCCTCGACGTCCTCCTTGTCGAACTGCGACATGGGGAACTCCAGCAGGCTGCGCTCCACCGGCGTCCTGTCGCGCAACCCCGCGTTGCCGACCAGCACGCCGCACGGGTGCAGCGCGATGTGCCTGGGCAGGCCGTCGAGCTTCTCCGCCAGCCGGAACACCCGCTCCAGCCCCGCGTCGCCGAGCCGGCTCTCGCGCAGCTCGGGCAGGTCGTTCAGCGACGCGGTGATCTGCTTGGCCCTGATGTGCGGGAACGCCTTGGCGATGGCGTCGATCTCGTGCGGCGGCAGGCCCATCGCGCCGGCGACGTCGCGGATGGCGCTGCGCGCCCGGTAGGTCTCCATCATGGACACGCAGGCCACGCGCGCCTCGCCGTAGCGCTCGAAGATGGCTTTGTAGCAGTCGAGGCGGCGGGCCGACTCGACGTCGATGTCGATGTCGGGCAGCCCGATGCGGCCCTCCGACAGGAAACGCTCCATGAGCAGGCCGTGGTCGAGCGGGTTGACCTCGCCGATGCCGATGAGGTGGTTGACCAGGCTGCCCGCTCCCGAGCCGCGGATGGCGCAGCGGATGCCCATGCCGCGGATCATGTCGGTGATGCCGGCCACGGCGATGAAATATCCGGACAGGCGCTTCTTCTCGATGATGGCCAGCTCGTCCTGGAGGCGCCGCCTGGCCTCGGCGGAGCGGTCGAGGCCGCGCGCGAGCAGGCCGTCCTCGACGCGGTGGCGCAGCAGCGGCACCGGGTCGCGGCCGATCTCGGGCAGGTGCAGGTCGGGCGGGTCGTTCCGGAGCGCGAGCAGCCGGTTCGGGTCGATCGCGCACGCCTCGGCCAGCCGCCTGGTGGTGAGCCACACCTTCGCCACCCGCTCCTGGTCGGCGCCGCAGACCTTGGCCGCGACCTGCGCCATCTCCTTGCCGCTCTTGAGGTAGGCGTGGGAGGTGGTGCGGTCGAGGTGGCGAGGGTGCAGCGGGACGAGCTGGCGGGCCGCGTCGAGCACGTCGCCGACCTGGTGGTCGGCCGGATCGAGGTAGCGGGCGGCGTTGGTCAGCACGGCCGGCACGCCCGTCGACTCGGCCAGGCCGAGCATGCGCACGGCCGTGATGGCGTCGCGGAAGCCGTACTGGTCGACCAGCTCGATCACCACGCCGGGCACCGCGGCGCGCCACAGGCCGAGCAGCGTCCTGGCCTGCTCGTCGCGGCGTTCGGCCACCGCGCGGCCCACGTCGGACCTGGGGCCGAGGAGCACCACGAGCCCGTCGTCGGCGCCGAACCCGTGCTCGCCGCCCGGCCCGCCCGCCCACTCGCCGGCCAGCTCGCGGGTCAGCCTGGGCGCGCCCCGCCGAGCTCCGTCGCCGGCGTGGTGGGCGGCCGTGACCAGGCGGCACAGGCGGGACCAGCCGCCACCGCGGGCCAGCACCGTGACGCGGTCCTCCGCGCCTGGGCCGGTCCTGGGGCGGCGGGGTGGCGGCAGCCCCGGCAGCAGGCTGGGCGCCGGGACGTCGAGCGCGAGGTTGACGCCCAGCACCGGCGCGATGCCGGCCTCGGCGCACGCCTGGACGTGTTTGATCGCGCCGTAGAGCCCGTCGCGGTCGGTCAGCGCCAGGATGTCCATGCCGTGCTCGGCCGCCCGGCTCGCCAGCGCGCGGGGGAAGGCGGTGCCGTAGCGCATGGAGTAGGCCGAGCACACGTTGAGGTGCGGGAACGGGGGCGCCATCAGTCCCACGCCCTCAGCAGCAGCCAGCCGTTGCCGGCGGTGTCGTAGCGCAGCTCGTAGGAGCCCACCTCTCGGCCGGGGCCCGCCTCGACCCGCCAGAACCGGCGCTCGCCCGGATCGCCCTCGCCGGTCTTCCACCACTCGCGCGCGACCACCCAGTGGTCGAGGATCCGGCGCACGAGATAGAGGCGGTCGCGCCAGACGAACTGGGTCGGCTCCCCGTCCCTGGTCCACACCTCTATCGGATCGCCATAGAGTCTGCTCAAGACGCTTCTCCCCGCGGCTCTGGTCTGTATGTGGAGCCGCCCGGGGGAAGGCGGGCGCTTACCTATCGAACATATGTTCTCAGCGCCAGAAACGCAAGTCGTTCGCCCCTGCCCCGAGGCGGCCCTTCTTCCCCCGTACGGGGGAAGGGAACGCCCCTCATGGGGAGGCGCTGGCCGGCGGGGCCGTCGCAGGATGGCGGCCATGAGGAAGCTCTCCGCCGCCCTCGCGTCCGTGCTCCTCTACGGAGGGCTCCGGGTCTACTGGCAGCTCGGGCACATGCCGCAGCGCCTGTCGCCGATCGGTCCCGACCTGGTCGTCTTCACCGGCTGGGGAGCCGTGGCCCTGTGCGGCGCGGCGGCGGGGACGCTCGTGGCCATGATGACCGTCCGTCCGGCCGCCCCGGCCAGGACGGCGCTCGCCGCCGTGGCGTGGGCAGTGGGCGGCGCGTTCGTGGTGTCGGGGGCTCTGCTGCTGCTCGACGTCGTCGGCACGGTCGTCCCCGGGTCCGGGATCCCGGTCCATCCGCTGGGCGCCGCAGGCAAGGCGGCCTGCGTCGGCTGCGGGCTGCTGGTGTGGCGGGCCGCGCGGGCGTACCGGCCCGTGGAGCTCAAAGGGCTGGACCACACGCCGCTCTGGGCGTACGCGGGCGCCTACGCCGCCGTCGGCGGCTTCCTGACGCGGGTGGCGGCGCAGGCGACGGTCGGCTTCGGGAACACCCCCCTCGCAAGCGGGACGGCGGTGTTCGAGACCGGGTTCCTGCTGGGCGGGACCGTGTTGCCGCTGGCGCTCGTGCACCGGTGGGGGCGGGTGTGGCCGCGCTGGGTACCCGGGCTCGCCGGCCGCTCCGTGCCGCGCCGGCTGGTGTTGTGGCCGGGCGTCGCCGTGTCGGGCGGTCTGCTCGCGTACTTCGGGGTCGGGCTCGGGCAGATGGTGGCCGAACGGCTCAGCGGGCGCGTCCCGTTCGGCGCGGGCGGCCTGCCGGAGGCGTTCTACTGGGTCGCCGTGCCCGCCTACCTCGTGTGGGGCGCCGGGCTGGCCGTGGCGGCGCTGGCGTACGCGAGGCGCACACGGGATTTCTACGGATCTACGCCAAGCAGGCCGGTATCGGTAAGCTAGCGCGGCGTGAGCGGTGAAACATCCCAGATCGGGCGCTACCGGCTGCTGAACGTGCTGGGCCGAGGCGGGATGGGCACGGTCCACCTGGCCGAGGATCCCGCCGGGCAGCGCGTCGCCGTCAAAGTGATCAACCCGGAGCTCACCCAGCACGAGCAGTTCCGCATGCGGTTCCGCCGGGAGGCCGACGCCGCCCGGCGGGTGCGCAGGTTCTGCACGGCCGCGGTGATCGAGGCCGCTCTCGACGGCGACCAGCTCTACGTCGTCACCGAATACGTGCCCGGCCCCAACCTCGAGGAGGCCGTACACCGGTCAGGGCCGCTGCGCGGGTCCAGCCTCGACGCGCTGGCCGTCAGCGTCGCCACCGCGCTCACCGCCATCCACGGCGCCGGGGTCGTGCACAGAGACCTCAAACCGTCCAACGTGCTGCTGTCCCCCGTCGGCCCGCGGGTGATCGACTTCGGCATCGCGCGGGCGCTCGACACGCTCGGCGGCGTCACGGGCACCGGCGAGCTGGTCGGCACACCCCGCTACATGGCCCCCGAGGTGCTGCGCGGCGATCCGGTGTCGCCGGCCTGCGACGTGTTCTCGTGGGGGTGCCTGGTGGCGTACGCGGCCAGCGGGCGGGCGCCCTTCGGCGGCGACACGCTGCCGTCGATCGTCTACCAGGTCCTCAACACCGAGCCGAACCTCGACGCCGTCGAACCCGGCCTGCGCGAGCTGGTCGGCGCCGCGCTGCGGAAGGACCCGGCCGCCCGGCCGACCGCGCAGCAGCTGCTCGACCATCTCGTCGGGCGCTCGGCCGCGCCGGAGCAGGCGGCGCAGACCGTACAGGTGACCTGGCAGCAGGCCGCCACCGCCGCCTACACCGGCGTGCGGCCGGGCGCGGCGAAGGGGCGCGGCAAGCTGATCGCGGGGATCGCGGCGGCCACGGCGCTGGTCGTGGCCGGCGGGGTGACCGCGTGGGCGCTGCTCGGCCCCGATGGGCCGCCCGACGACCTGCGCGTCCTCTACCGCGAGGACTTCACGCAGACCAGCGGCGGCTGGAACGGCACCTACGACCCGGACCAGAGCTCCAGCTACGGATATCGTACGGACGGCACCTACGGGCTGGACGTGGAGAAGTACAACGAGGAGCGCTGGGCGGAGGCGCCCATCCCCTTCCTCGTCGCCGAGCCCACGACCACGCCCGACCCCTCGGCCACGCCCACGCCGATGTTGCCGTCGTCCGTCGTGGTCGCCGTCACCTCCGAGGTCAAGAAGTCCGCGAGCGCCGGCGAGTACGGCGTCTACTGCCACAACCCCGAGGACAGCACCTACTACGAGTTCGGGCTCGACACGAAGGGGCAGGCCAGGATCCGGCGCATCTTCGACGGCGCCGGCGGCACGCTGGCCCAGCCGGTGCAGGTCGACGGGCTGCCCGGCAAGCCCGCCCGCATCGTTGCGTCGTGCGAGCAGCGGGGGACGGCGGTGCGGCTGACGATGTGGGTGAACGACCAGCGGGTGCACCAGGTGGACGACCCCAACGGGATCGGCAACGGCAATGTGGGGTTGTTCGCGCGTACGGCGAAGGACGGCACGTCGCTGCTGAAGACGACGTTCGACGACTTCGAGCTGCGCGCCCAGAAGGAGCCCTGAGCGCGCCCGTTCAGCGGGCCGTGGCCCCGCTCAGAGGACGCCGGCGCGGGCGGCGGCGAGCGCGGCGTCGGCGGCGCGGTCGGCGTCCTGCTCGGTCACCGGCTCGTGCGCGACGAACAGCCGGTAGTAGACGGGGGCGACCGCGACCCTGATCACCTCGCGCACGTCGATGACGTCGGGCAGCTCCCCCCGCGTGATCGCCCGCCTGACCACCTCGGCCGACTGCTCGTGCCGCGCCTCGAAGAACTCGTGCAGTGCCCGCGCCGCGCCGGGATTCTGCATGGCGGCCGCCACGAACGCCGACGAGACCGGCCCCAGCTCCGGATCGTCGAACCCGGTGCGCACCAACTGCACGATGCCCCGCAGATCGCCTTCGATCGAACCGGTGTCGGGAACGGGCCACGGCTCGTCCGTGGCCAGCTCGAGAGCGTCGGAGATCAGCCCTTCGACGTTGCCCCATCTCCGGTAGACCGTCGTCTTGTGCACCCCTGACCGCTCGGCGATGTTCTCCACCGTCAGGCCCGCGTAGCCGCGCTCGCCCAGCTCGGCGAGCGTCGCCCTGCGTACGGCGTCACGCACGCGCGCGCTCCGCCCTCCTGGACGCTTGTTCGACTGCAAAATCTACTCCAGTTGCATTAACTGTCCCCCGCATGCCACACTAAGGCTACATCAGTTGCGATTGGAGTTCCATCCTGATCAGCCTCCGCAGAGTTTCCAAGGCCTACGGCGATCGCGCCGTGCTCGTCGACGCGTCCATGTCCGTGGGCCCCGGCGAGCGGGTGGGCGTCGTCGGCGACAACGGCTCGGGCAAGTCCACGCTCCTCCGGCTGCTGGCCGGGGTCGAGGCGCCCGACGACGGCGAGGTCACCGTGCCCGACGACGCCGGCTACCTCGGCCAGACGCTCGGCCTGCCGCCGTCCCGCACGGTGCAGCAGGCGATCGACGCCGCGCTGGCCGGCCTGCGCGCCATGGAGCGCCGGATGCGCGAGCTGGAGTCGTCACTCACTGACGAAGTCATGGGCGAGTACGGCGAGCTGCTCACGGCGTACGAACTGCGCGGCGGCTACCAGGCGGACGCGCGGGTGGACAAGGCGTTCCACGGGCTGGGCCTGGCCCGCGTGGGCCGCGACCGGGTGTTGTCGAGCCTGTCGGGCGGCGAGCAGGCGCGGCTCGGCCTGGCCTGCGTGCTGGCCGCCTCGCCCCGCGTGCTGCTGCTCGACGAGCCGACCAACCACCTCGACGCGCCGGCGCTCGCCTGGCTCGAGGACCGCCTGCGCGAGCACAGGGGCGCGGTGGTCGCCGTGTCCCACGACCGGATCTTCCTCGACCGGGTGGCGACGGCGGTGCTCGAGGTCGAGCGGGGCGCCATCACCCGGTTCGGCGGCGGCTACACCGGTTTCCTCGCCGCCAAGGCGGCGGCCAGGGCGCGCTGGGAGCAGTCCTACGCGGCGTGGTGCGAGGAGGTGCGCCAGGTGCGCGAGCGCGCGGCCACCACGGCGCACCGGGTGGCCGCCGGGCGGGTGATGCGCGACAACAACAAGGTGGCCTACGACCGCGACGCTGGGCGGGTGCAGAGCTCGGTCGCCAGCCGGGTCCGCAACGCCCACGAGCGGCTGCGCCGGCTGGAGGCCGACCCGGTCCCACGCCCGCCGGAGCCGCTGCGCTTCCGCGGCACCTTCGGCGGCGCGCCGACGGCACGCATGCCCTCCGGCGCCGCGGCGGGCGAGCACGACACCGCGCCGGCGGCACCCGTCTCCTCCGGCCCGGCCGTGGCCGCGGCGGCCCGCGTGGTCGTGGAGCTGCGCGACGTACGCGTCGGCGAGCGGCTGCGAGTCGACTCGCTGACGATCAGGGCCGGTGACCGCCTGCTGGTCCGGGGCCCCAACGGCGCGGGCAAGTCCACGCTGCTGCAGACCATCGCCGAGCACGCGGGGAGCGGGGTCGGATTCCTGCCGCAGGAGGTCACGTTCGACCCGGGCCAGACCGTGCTCGACGCCTACGGCATCGGCTACGCCGACGAGCGCAGGGCCGCCCTGCTGGCCACCGGCCTCTTCCGGCCGCACACCCTCGACCAGAAGGCGGGCGCCCTGTCGGTCGGGCAGCAGCGCAGGCTCGCGCTGGCCAGGCTGCTGGGGCGGGAGCACGACCTGCTGCTGCTCGACGAGCCGACCAACCACCTGTCGCCGGTGCTGGCCGAGGAGCTGGAGCAGGCACTCGACGCCTACGACGGCACGCTCGTCGTGGTGTCACACGACCGCGCCCTCGCCCGGCGCTTCCGAGGCGACGACATCGAACTCATCGGGGGAACCATATGTTGACCAGGATCAGTGCCGGCGCACCGTACGGCATCACGACAGGGGCGGACGGAGCCCTGTGGTTCACGCTCGTCCACGAAGGGCGCGTCGGCAGGCTGGTGCCCGGCCAGGAGCCGGTGATCCACCAGCTCGACCCGGCCGACGGCCTGCCGACCGTGATCACGCCGGGTCCCGGCGGGGACCTGTGGTTCACCGAGGGCAAGGGCGGGCGGGTCTGCCGCATCACCGCCGACGGGCAGGTGACGGCGCACGCGGCCGACTCCCCCTACGGCATCGTCGCGGGCCCCGACGGCGCCATGTGGTTCACCCAGATGCAGAGCGGCAGGATCGGGCGCATCGCGGCCGACGGGACGCTGAGC
This sequence comes from Nonomuraea sp. NPDC049378, assembly GCF_055586745.1. NCBI lineage: Bacteria > Bacillati > Actinomycetota > Actinomycetes > Streptosporangiales > Streptosporangiaceae > Nonomuraea > Nonomuraea sp. NPDC049378. Next base: position 66,075 of record NZ_JBVJHP010000022.1, on the reverse strand, counting down.
GAGTTCCAGGTGCCGGTGGAGGGCGGCATGCCCGCATTCCTCACGGCGGGGCCCGACGACGCCCTCTGGTTCACGATCAACCAGGGCAACGCCATCGGCCGCGTGTCGATGGACGGCAAGGTGACCGTTCACCCGCTCCCCACGGAGGGCGGCGCGCCGGTGGGCATCACGCCGGGGCCCGACGGGGCGCTGTGGTTCGTGGAGATCGGCGCGGGCCAGATCGGCCGGATCGACACCGCCGGCGACATCAGCGAGTTCGCCCTTCCCGACCGGGAGGCCCGCCCGCACGCCATCATCACCGGCCCCGACGGCGCCCTGTGGTTCACCGAATGGGCCGCCGGCCGCCTCGGCCGCATCACGATCGACGGCGTCATCGATCACCATCCGCTCCCCCGCCTTCCTGAGGATCTCGCCCACGGGCCTGACGGCGTGCGCAAGGGCGAGCCGCACGGGCTGACGGTCGGGCCCGACGGGGCGATCTGGGTGGCGCTGGAGGCGGGCGCCCTGGCCCGCATGTCCCCGGCACCGCCGGCCTGACCCCCGCGGTTCGGTTCCTGGCCGGTCCGCCCCCGTCCGTGCCTGCTGTGCGGGCACCGTCAGCGGGCGGGTCCCGTCCCCTCCCGGACGGGGCCGGTTGGATCGGAGCGGCGGCGAGGGAGTTGACTAGGGGCATGCAGAGCATCGTCGTTTCCGCCCAGGGCGGCCCAGAGGTTCTCGAGTACGCCGAGCGTCCCGACCCGGTGCCGGGTGAGGGCGAGGTCGTGGTCGACGTCGCCGCAGCCGGGGTCAACTTCATCGACATCTACCATCGATCCGGCGCCTACCCGCTCAACCTTCCGACGTCCATCGGTCTGGAGGGCGCCGGCACGGTCTCGGCCGTGGGGCCAGGGGTGCGCGACCTCGCCGTGGGTGACACCGTGGCCTGGGCTGACGTCATGGGAAGTTACAGCGGCAAGGTGGTGGTGCCGGCGGCCCGTGCGGTGCCGGTGCCCGACGGCGTGCCGGCCGACGTGGCGACGGCGGCGATGCTCCAAGGGATGACGGCCCACTACCTCACCCACTCCACCCACGAGGTGGGCGAGGGCGACCAGGTGCTCGTTCACGCGGGGGCGGGCGGCATGGGCCAGCTGCTGATCCGGCTGGCCAAGCTCAAGGGCGCCACGGTCCACACGACGGTCTCCACCGACGAGAAGGCCAAGCTGGCCCGGCAGGCGGGCGCCGACGAGGTGCTGGGCTACGACGACTTCACCGACGCCCTGCGCGGCAAGATCGACGTCGTGTACGACGGGGTCGGCAGAACGACCTTCGACGGCGGCCTGGAGGTCCTGCGGCCGCGCGGCCTCATGGCCCTGTACGGCGCCGCCAGCGGCCCGGTCCCGCCGCTCGATCCCCAGACGCTCAACCAGAAGGGCTCGCTCTTCCTCACCAGGCCCACGCTCGTGCACCACATCGCGCGGCGCGAGGAGCTGCTGCAACGCGCGTCCGACCTGTTCGGCTGGATCTCGGCGGGGCAGCTCCCGATCACCATCTCGCGCCGCTACCCGCTGGCCGAGGCGCGTCAGGCCCACGAAGACCTCGCGGCCCGCCGCACGACAGGAAAGCTCCTCCTCCTACCCTGACGGGCATGGACATCGCTGGATCGGTATTATCCTTCGCCGCCGTGGTCGCCCTGCTCACGCTCACCCCGGGCCTCGACACGGCCCTCATCCTCCGGACGTCGTTGCTGGCGGGCCGGGGGCCGGCCTGGGGAGTGACGCTGGGCATCCAATTCGGCACCCTGATCTGGGGTGTGCTCACGGCGGCGGGCCTGTCGGCGCTGCTGGCGGCCTCGGAGACGGCCTACCAGGTGCTGCGCTGGGCGGGTGTGGCCTACCTCGTGTGGATGGGCCTGCGCATGATCCTGACCGGGGCGGGCGCGCATGCGCTGCCGGAGCAGCAGGCTGCCGGGTTCAGGAAGGGGTTCGGCCGCGGGCTGGTGACCAACCTGCTCAATCCCAAGGTCGGCGTCTTCTACGTGGCCATGTTGCCGCAGTTCATCCCGGAGGAGGCGCCGCACGCGGTCATGGGATTGCTGCTGGCCGGGGTGCACGTGGTCGAGGGGCTGCTGTGGAGCGTCGTGCTGATCTGGTTCGCGTCGATGATGAGCGGGTTCCTGCGCTCGCCCGGCGTGCGGCGGTTCCTCGACCGGCTGACCGGCGTCGTCATCGTCGGCTTCGGCGTACGCCTGGCGTTCACCGACTGATCTGCGCGGCCTTCGTCCAGGTGCGGGAGGTACGCAGGTAGCCGGCACGCCCTGCCCATGCCCGGCGGACCGCACCCCGGACCGCGAACGACGCTCGGCTGCGACCCACCGGTCGAGCGTCTCGTTCGCCGGACATCGCATTATAGGGTCTATAAAAGTATAGACTCTCTACTCTGGTGTTAGGGTGCGGGCATGGACTTCCCGAACACCACGTCGTTCATCACCGGAGCAGCGCAAGGCATCGGCCTCGGCATCGCCCGTGCCCTCGCCCGCCAGGGCGGCAGGCTCGCCATAGCCGACATCGACGACGCCGCGCTCGGCGAGGCCGCCGCCGAGCTGGCCGAGCTGACCGAGGTGGCCGCCTTCCCTCTCGACGTACGCGACCGCGAGGCCTACGCTCGCGCGGCGGACGAGGCCGAAGCGCGGCTCGGCCCGGTCACGGTGCTGTGCAACAACGCCGGGCTGGCGTTCCCGGAGCGGCCCGCGGACATGACCTACGAGTTGTGGGACCTCGCCCTGGACATCAACCTCGGCGGGGTCGTCAACGGTGTCCAGACCTTTCTGCCCCGCATGCTCCGCCGCGGCGGGCCCGCGCACATCGTGAACACCGCCTCCGCCGCCGGGTTGATCGGCGCGGGAGTCGGCCCGATGTACACCTCGTCGAAGTTCGCCGTCGTGGGCCTGTCCGAGTCGCTGCGTCACCAGCTCGAGACGGCGGGGCATCCCGTCGGCGTCACGGTCCTGTGTCCCGGCGGTGTCGCCTCGAACATCGCCCGGTCCTCCCGCTCCCTGGTCGCCACCCAGCATGGCGGCCCCGAACTCAGGCGGGCCCAGGACAGGATCGACCAGCTCATGCCCAGGATCGACGCCGCCGTGGCGCGGTTCGGCGTCCCCGCCGACACCGTCGGCGAGCTCGTGATCGGGGCCATCCGGGCGAATGACCTGTACGTGCTCACCGACCGCGCGGGGATCGACCTCATCACCGCCCGGACCCAGGCCATCCTGGCGGCCATGCCCGCGACCTCCCCGGTCGAGGGAGACCTGGACCACGTCCGCGGCGCGGTCCATGAACCGTGAGCGCCCCCCGGCGAGAGCCCTCGCGGGTGGCTCAGGGGGCGCCCGGGGGCAGGACGGGCACCTCCGGAGGGCCGTGCTCGATGAGCCGGAGCAGGGCGGCGGTGTCGAGGTGCCGCTCGACGAGGTCGGCCAGCGCGTCGAGCCGTTCTTCCCTCAGCCGGGCGAAGTCGGTGCCCGGAGCCGGCACGAAGGCCCGCCCGGCGCGATCGGCCACGTCGGCCAGGAAGGCGCGGCGGAACCCGTCGTTCTCCAGGGCGCCGTGCCAGGTGGTGCCCCAGACGTGACCGGCCCGGCACCCGTCGAGGAACGGCTCGCCTCCCTCCACGGTCGCCCGGCCGTGATGGATCTCGTACGCGCGTACGGGCTGCCCGTACGCGACGCCCTCCGGCCGGCCGAGCCGCTTGTCCTGCGCGAACTCGACCCGCACCGGCAGCCGCCCCAGCCCTTCGACCCGGCCCGCGCCTGATTCGACCGTGTCGACGATCTCCCGCCCGAGCATCTGGAACCCGCCGCAGATGCCCAGCACGGGCCCCTCCCTCTCGCTGATCGCCGCCGCCAGGCCGGTCGCGCGCAGCCACGCCAGGTCGTCGACGGTGGCCCTGGATCCGGGCAGCACCACCAGGTCGGCGTCGTCCAGCTCGACCGGGTCGGTCACGAAACGCACCACCACCCCCGGCTCGGCGGCCAGGGCGTCCAGGTCGGTGAAGTTCGAGATCCTGGGCAGCCGTACGACCGCCACCCGCAGGGTTTGCCGGCCGTGTGGCGGGCCGGCGGCGACCCTGCGGCCGTCGAGGGCCAGCGAGTCCTCCACGTCGAGCCAGAGCCCGTCGAGCCACGGCAGCACGCCGTAGACCGGGCGTCCGGTCAGCCGTCCGAGCATGTCGAGACCGGGCTGCAGCAGTTCGGGGGCGCCGCGGAACTTGTTCACGACAAATCCTGCGATGTGGGATTGATCGGCAGCGTCCAGGAGCCCCACCGTGCCGTAGAACGCGGCGAACACCCCTCCCCTGTCGATGTCGCCGACCACGATCACGGGCAGGTTCGCGGCCCTGGCCAGGCCCATGTTGGCGATGTCGCCGCGGCGCAGGTTGATCTCGGCGGGGCTGCCCGCGCCCTCGCACACCACCACGTCGTACTGCTTCCTGAGCCTGCCCAGCGCCTCCAGCGCCGTGGTGCGGAGCAGGTCCTTGAGCGCGCCGTACTCCATCGCGTCGACGTCCGCGACCGGGCTGCCCATGAGCACGACCTGGCTGCGGCGGTCGCTGCCCGGCTTGAGCAGGACGGGGTTCATGTCCGCGACGGGCTCGACGCCGGCGGCCTGCGCCTGCATGGCCTGTGCCCGGCCGATCTCGGCGCCCTCGGCGGTGACGTACGAGTTGAGCGACATGTTCTGGGCCTTGAACGGCGCGACCCGGACGCCCCGGCGGGCGAGCCAGCGGCAGATGCCGGCGGTGACGACGCTCTTGCCCGCGTCGGACGTGGTGCCCGCGACCAGCAACGCTCCCTTGACCATGCGAGCACCGTACCGGAGCCGACCGATCACGAAATTTCCGCGAAACCCCCCATTTACGAATGCTGTGACTTCTGCCACTCTGGCTAGAACATCACCCTAGAACGCAATTCTAGAGTTCCCTAGGGAAAGGGTGGGCATGGTCGGTACGTTGGGCTCGCCACGCTCCGGCGCCATCGACGCGCAGGCCCGCGCGCCATTCGGCTGGGCACCGCTGATCGTTCTGTTCATCGTCGGACTCGTCGACCGCATCGAGCACAACCTCCTGTCGGGCGTGCTCCCCCTCGTCCAGCGCGAATGGGGCTTCAGCGACACCGCCGCCGGCTCCATCCCGACGGCCGCCGCCCTGGCCGCCGCGATCGTGTCGCTGCCCGCCGGCTACCTGGCCGACCGGTTCAGCCGTACGCGGATCATCGCGGTGGTCGTCTTCGTCTGGGCCATCGCCACGCTCGGCTCCGGCCTGGCCACCGGCTTCGTCATCTTCTACCTGATGCGGGTGCTCCTGGCCGCGGCCGAGAACATCGACAACCCGGCCGCCGGCAGCCTGCTCGCCGACTACTACCCGCCGGTCAGCCGCGCCAAGGCGTACGGGCTGACCCGCGTCACCACCTACCTCGGCGGCGTCGGCACGCTGCTCGGCGGCGTGCTGGCCGAGATGTTCTCGTGGCGCACGGCGTTCCTCGTCATGGTCGTCCCCGGCGTCCTCACGGCACTGCTGGTCTGGTTCCTGCGCGAGCCGCGCCGCGGCGAGCTGGACCGGCTGGTGGCCCAGGGCGAGCCCGCCCCCGCCGCACCCGCGGCGGAGCCGAAGCCGCCGTTCCGGCGGCAGTTCAGGCAGGTGCTGGCCATCCCCACGCTGATCTTCGTCTGCATCGGGCTGTCCTTCCTCACCCTCGGCCTGGCCGGCATCTTCTACTGGCTGCCCACGCTCATGGTGCGCGGCTTCGACGTCGGCGTGGGCACCGCCGGCTCGCTGAGCGGCCTGATCACGGTCGCGGGCACGCTGACGGGCACCCTGGTGGGCTCGTGGCTGGGCCGCAAGTGGCACGGCAGCCGCAAGGGCGGCCGGCTGCTCGCGGGCGGCGGCGGCATCACCGCGGGCTCACTGGTGCTGGCGCTCGCGCTGTCGATGGACTCGATCGGCGCGCTGACGGCGCTCGTGCTGCTGGCCTGCTCCCTGATGTCGATTGCGATCCCCAACATGATGGCGTGCGTGGCCGACGTGGTGCCGGCCGCCGCGCGGGGCCTCGGCTTCGCGGTGCTGCAGCTGCTCATCACGGCGGGCGGCGCCTTCGGCTCGCTCATCGTCGGCATCGCCTCGGACCGGCTCGGCTCGCTGGTGTCCGGCATGTACCTGCTGGTGATCCCGATGGTCGTGGGCGGCCTGCTCACGCTCGGGGCACGGGCGTCGTTCGAGCGCGACGCGCGCCGGGTCCTGGAGGACGCCGCCCGCCGGCCCTAGGCTGGACAGATGCCGTCCGACCTGCCCATCTGCCGCACCTGCGGCGTCCAGTACGGCGAGCCGCGCGCCGACTGCCCGATCTGCGAGGACGAACGCCAGTACGTGGGATGGGACGGCCAGCAGTGGACGACCATGGCCGGGCTGGCGGACGAGGGCCATCGCGGACGTGTGGCGGAGGAGGGCCCCGGCGTGGTGGGCATCGGCACCGCCCCGCCCACGGCCATCGGCCAGCGCGCCCTCCTCGTCCGCACACCGGCGGGCAACGTCATGTGGGACATGGTCTCCTACCTGGACGACCAGCTGATCGCCGAGGTCAGGGAGCTGGGCGGGCTGGCGGCCATCGCGATCAGCCACCCCCACTTCTACGGTTCCATGATCGAATGGTCCCGGGCCTTCGGCGACGTCCCGATCTACATCCACGCCGCCGACCGTCAGTGGGTGGCCCGCCCCGACGACGCCGTGGTCCTCTGGGAGGGCGACACCCACCAGATCGCGGACGGCCTGACGCTGGTCAACGCGGGAGTGCACTTCGCGGGCGGGCAGGTGCTGCACTGGTCGGACGGCGACGGCGCCCTGTTCTCGGGCGACATCGTCCAGGTCGTCCAGGACCGTCGCTGGGTGAGCTTCATGTACAGCTATCCCAACTACATCCCCGAACGCCCGCACACCGTGCGCCGCGCCCTGTCGCTGCTGGAGCCGTACGCGTTCGACCGGGTCTACGGCGGCTGGTGGAACCGCGTCGTCCACACGGACGGCGCGGCGGCCGTGCGCCGCTCGGCCGAGCGTTATCTCGGCTTCGTCGAGGAACGCTGAGCGCCCTCAGCCCTGCGGCGGCCTGCGCTGCTCCTGCGAGCCCGGCTGCGCCTGCTCCTGGGCCTGCTCCTGGGCCTGCCCCTGCTCCGGCCCCTGCTGGGCGCGCCGCTGCTCCTCCTCCGAGCCCGCGGCGCCTCCGCCGCCGTAGCGCTGCTGCACCGCGTCGGCTCCCTTGCTGATCTGGTCGTCGTACTTGTGCCCGGTGCGCTCCTTGGCGTACTGCTCGGCGCGGTCGAGCACCTGGTCGGCCTGCTTGGAGTGCCCCCTGGCCAGGTTCTCCGCCTTCTTCAGCCATTCTCCGATGCGGCTCATGACCGATTCCCCGTTTCTTCAGGCTACGGTCGCCCTCTACCCGGACCGAAACGCATGATGTTCTCCCAGGTCATCGGGTTTGCCGCCGTCCGCGTCAGTCGAACAGCGGCCGGTTGGCCACGCTCCAGGCGATCCTGCGGCCCACCTCGTCGAGATACCCCTCCTCGACCCACCGGGCCTGCGGCTGGTGCCCCGCTTCCGCCATCGTGCGGACGAGGGCGGCCACGCCCCGCTGGACCTCGACCACCCGGTCGGCCAGGCCGGCGGCGCCGGCGAGGCCGTAGGCGGCGGCGAACGACTCCATCCGGTGGCGGCGGTCGGGCGGCTCGGGGTAACGCAACCAGCGCAGGCACTCGGCGTCGTCGCGGAAGGGCGCGAGGTATTCCAGGGCGTAGGCGACGTCGTACAGGCGCTCCGCCGGCCGGGCGTAGTCCCAGTCGAGGATCCCGACCGGCACGTCCCCCTGCCAGACGATGTTCCACGGCCCGAAGTCGCCGTGGCAGACCACCTCGCCGCCGTCGAGCCCGCGCTGCCCCGTGTGCCAGACGAGCTCCTGCGGCGGATCGAAGCCGGCGACCGCGTCGTGGTAGGCGCGCAAAAGCCCGGCGCACGCCTCCAGCCCGGCGTCGCCGACCACCTTCGCCCAGCTCCGCGGCCCGGACTCGCCCTCCAGGTAGGTGAGGACCTCGCGTCCCTGCTCGTCGATCCCGAGCACCCGCGGCGCGTAGGGGAACCCGGCATCCTCCAGATGCCGGAGCAGCGCGTGGACCGCCGGCGTCCACGGCTGGACCGGCCTGCGCACGGTGTCGCCCACCCGCACCACCCGGCGATGCGGCGTGTCCTGCAGCACGATCTCCTCGGCCATGGGAACGCGGGCTCCTCTCCTCGGCCATCCGGGAGTCTCACGATGCCATGCCGATCGCGGGACGTCGCCCCGCGGCGCGGCGAGAGCGGAACCGCCGCGCCACGGGGCCGCCGTCACGACCGGAACGCGGGCAGGTCCAGGCCACGCGGGTGCGGCAGGCCTCCCCTCCGCAGGTCCTTCAGGCGTTCCCGCAGCTCGCCGAGGTCCGGCGGCGGACTCGTCACGAAGGACGCGGTCCGCCTGCCGCCCGCGCGCGTGCCGGCGACCATGACGTCGTCGCCCGCCTTCAGGTCGGCCACGGACGCGTCGTCCTTCCCGTCCGCGCGCACCTCGGTGTCGCCGTCGAGCACCCAGGTCCAGCTGGTGCCGTCGGCGCTCCTGACCGTCATCGACGTGCCCGCGACCTCGGTGATCCGGCCCCGCTGGTGGTTGCGCACCGTCGTCCGGCCGTCGTCGTCGCGCGTCACGGTCTCGCCGTACAGCACCTCGCCCCGTTTCGGCGGGTGCGCGGAGAAGGCCGGGGACGGGGTGACGCCCGGCGTCGCGGCGTACGCCGCGCTGCCGAGCCCTCCCACGAGTACGGCCGCCGTCGCGACGGCCACCAGATGTTTCATGTGGTTCCTCCTTGTCGGTCGCCAGGCAGTCTCCGGCGGCGGCGCTAACACGGGCGTAACACCGCGGGCGTTACACCCGTGTTATCGGGTCGCGGCCAGGGTGGACAGGCAGAGGCGACGCGCGGCGGAGGTGGCGATGCGGGTGCTGGTCGTGGAGGACCAGGCGGATCTGGTGGAGATCCTGCTCGAAGGGCTCCGGGCCGAGGGCATGGCGGTGGACGCGGCGTTCGGCGGGGCGAGCGCGCTGGAGCAGCTCGCGGTCAACCGGTACGACGTCGTCGTGCTGGACCGCGACCTGCCGGACGTGCACGGCGACCAGGTGTGCGCGGAGCTGGTGGCGGGCGGCGCCCACCCGCGGGTGCTCATGCTCACCGCGGCGGGCACGCTCGGCGACCGGGTCGAGGGGCTCGACCTGGGCGCCGACGACTACCTGGCCAAGCCGTTCGCCTTCGCCGAGCTGGTGGCGCGGATCCGCGCGCTGGCGCGGCGGTCCAACCCGGCGCTCCCGCCCGTGCTGGCGCACGGCGACCTCACCGTGGACACCGCGCGCCGCGTGGCCACCCGCGCCCGGCGGCCCCTGGACCTGACGCTCAAGGAGTTCGGCGTGCTGGAAGTGCTGCTGGGCGCGCGCGGAGCCGTCGTCACCAGCGAGGAACTGCTGGAACGGGTCTGGGACGCCCACGCCGACCCGTTCACCAACACCGTCAGGGTCACGATGATGCGCCTGCGCCGCAAGCTCGGCGAGCCGGGCGTCATCGACACCGTGCCCGGCGCCGGCTACCGGATCGGCCGGCCATGACGGCGGCGGGGTCGATCGCCCGGCTGCGTCCCGCCGCCACCATCCGGCTGCGCCTGACCGTGCTGTACGGCGGGCTGTTCGTGGCGGTCGGCGTGCTGCTTCTCACGATCACGTACGGGCTGTTCGCGCAGCAGTTGCAGGCGCGCGGCCGGGGCGTCCCCCGGCCGGATCCGCCCGTCCTGACCCCTCACCCGAACGATCCCGGATCCATCCGGGAACGGATCGTCGAGGCGCTCGCCCAGCAGCGGGCCGAGGCGCTCAGCGAGCTGCTCACGCAGTCCGTGCTCGCTCTCGCGCTCGTGTCGGTCGTCGCGACGGCGCTCGGGTGGGTGATGGCGGGACGGGTGCTGGGCCCGCTGCGCGACATCACCGCGGCCGCGCGGCGGTTGTCGACGCACAACCTCGACGAGCGCATCAACCTGCGCGGTCCGCGCGACGAGCTGAAGGAACTCGCCGACACGATCGACGCCATGCTCGGCAGGCTGGCCGCGGCGTTCGAGGCGCAGCGCCGCTTCGTCGCCAACGCCTCGCACGAGCTGCGGACCCCGCTCACCGTGCAGCGCGCCGCCGTCGACGTCGCGCTCGCGCGCCCTTCGCTGGAGTCGCTGCTGACCATGGCCCGGCGGATCCGCGCCGCGACCCGGCGCCACGAGCACCTCATCGCCAGCCTGCTCACCCTCGCCCGCAGCGAGCGCGGGATCGAGCGCTACCAGCCCGCCGATCTCGCGGCGGCCGTACGGGACGCCCTGGCGGCGGCGGCCGGCGACATCGAGCTCAAGGGCCTGCGGCTCGCGCACGCGCTCGCCCCCGCTCCCCTGTCAGGCGATCCCGTGCTGCTGGAACGGCTGGCCGGCAACCTCGTCGAGAACGCGGTCCGCCACAACGTCGAAGGCGGCTGGATCGACGTGCGCACGGAGGCCGGTCCCGGCTCGGTGACGCTGCACGTCGCCAACGGCGGCGCGCGCGTCGCCCCCGAGGCGGTGGCCGCGCTCTTCGAGCCGTTCCGCAGGCACGCCCCCGACCGGGCCCGCGGGGCAGGGCAGGGGCACGGGCTCGGACTGTCCATCGTCGCCGCGATCACCCACGCCCACCTGGGCCGCTACGCCGCCAGGGCCCGGGAGGGAGGCGGCCTCGAGGTGTCGGTCACCCTGCCGCGGGCCGCCCACGCCCCCGTGCCGGCTGCGAAGGACGCGCGTGCCGCCCCTACCATTCGCGCATGACCACGTACGACTTCACGCTCACCGCCGAGGGCCCGTTCGACTTCGGCGCCTCGCTGCGCTTCGTCGAGGAGTGGCCGGCGACCAGCGCGCTGCCGTCCGACGGCCGCTCGCTGCGCTTCGCCTACAACGCGGAGGCGGACTGGCTGCCGATCGGGGTGACCGCGAGGGCCGCGCCCGGCGGGGTCACCGTCACCACCACCCGCCCCGCCGGGCCGGACATCCGGGACGAGGTGGCGCGCATCCTCTCCCTCGACGTCGACGGCTCCGGCTTCGCCAAGCTCGGCGAGGCCGACCCGGTGCTCGGCGACCTGCAGCGGCGCAGCCCGGGCCTGCGGCCGGTGTGCTTCTGGACCCCGTGGGAGGCGGCCTGCTGGGCGGTGATCGTGCAGCGGTCGTCGATGGTCATCGCCTCCCGGCTCAAGCAGCGCATCGCCGAGCGTCACGGCGCCCGGGTCACCGTGGACGGGCGGGCGTACGCGGCCTTTCCGCCGCCCGTGTCCCTGCTGGACGCCGGCGGTCTCGGCCTGCCGGGCCAGAAGGAGGAGTGGCTGCGCGGCCTGGCCCGCGCGGCGCTCGACGGCGTGCTCACCACCGAGCACCTGCGCTCGCTCTCCCCCGCGGACGCCCTGGCCGAGCTCCGTGACCTGCCCGGGGTCGGGCCGTTCTCGGCGGGTCTCATCCTGATCCGCGGCGCCGGCGCGCCCGACGCGTTCCCCGGTGACGAGCCGCGCCTGTTCGCGATCCTGCGGGAGGCGTACGGCCTGCCGGAGGACGCGCCGCCCGCCGCGTACCGGAGGCTGGCCGAGGCGTGGCGGCCGTACCGCTCGTGGGCCTCCTTCCTGTTCCGGGCGGCCACGTACGGGGTGGCGGACGACCGGCCCGCGCAGTAACCGATTTCCCCCGCGTGATGCTTCCCCTCGCGATGCCCGTCACCGCCACGGTCACCCCGCTGACGTTCCTCGCCACGTGGAACGCCTTCTTCCTGCCGCTCGTCTTCACCTTCAGCCGGCCGGACCCCGCGCACCCTCAGCGTCGGCACGCCGGCCTTCGTGGGCGAGAACTCCGTCGGCTGGAGCGGCATGGCCGCCGCGGCCGTCATCTCGCTGCTTCCCGTCGTGATCCTCTTCGTGCTGCTGCAGCGCTGCTTCGTCGAGGGGATGGCGGGCGCCGTGAAGTCGTGACCGCACGCCCCGCCCTGGCCGTCCCGGTGACCGGCTACGCGAGGAGCCGGTCGGCCCGGTCCAGCAGGGCACGGCGTTCGGCCTCGCCGCCGGAGAGCGCGGCGGCCCGCCGGAACAGCGCCGCGGCCCGCTCCCTGCCGCCGTCGCGGGCGATGAGGTCGGCCTCGGCGGCGAGCGCGGGCGGATAGCCGTCGAGCGCGCCGCCCGCGCGGGCCGCGGCCAGCAGTTCCAGGCCCGCCGCCGGACCGTACGCGTACCCGTGCGCCACGGCCCGGTTCAGCTCGATCACCGGGGAGGGCTGGATCCGGACGAGCGCGTCGTAGCAGGCCGCGATCGCCGTCCACTCGGTCGCGTCGGCGCACGCCGCCGTGGCGTGGCAGGCCGCGATCCTGGCCTGCAGCACGTACGGGCCGTCCTCGCGCACCGCGGAACCGCCCCGCCGCGCCCCCGCGCTGCGCTCCCGCGTCCCGGAGCCGCCCCGCCGCGCCCCCGCGCTGTCCTGACGCGTTCTTGCCAGGGCGGCCACGCCCTCCGCGATCGCGGCGTGGTCCCAGCGGGAGCGGTCCTGGCGGTCGAGGGTGAGCAGGTCGCCGTCGCCGTCACGGCGGGCATCGCGCCTGGAGTGCTGGAACAGGAACAGGGCCAGCAGCCCGGCGATCTCCGGCTCATCCGGCATGAGCCGTTCGAGCAGCCGGGCCAGCCGGATCGCCTCGTCCGCGAAGGCGGGCTCGCCACCCGCGTCGTAACCGCGAGTGAACAGCAGATAGAGCACGGCGAGGACGCCGGGCAGCCGTTCGGCGAGCGCGGGACCGGCCGGCACCCGGTAAGGGATGCCGGCGTCGGCGATCTTCGTCTTGGCCCTGGTCAGGCGACGGGTCATGGTGGACTCGCTGACCAGGAAGGCCCGCGCGATGTCGGCGGTCGGCACCCCGCAGACCGTGCGCAACGTCAACGCCACGCGCCCCTCCAGGGGGAGCGCGGGGTGGCAGCACGTGAAAACCAGGCGCAACCGGTCGTCCACGACCTGCTCCTTCCCTGTGCCGGGGCCGGGGTCGGCGAGCGCGAGCACCGCCACTTCCTCGAGCTTGCGGCGCTCGGTCGACGCCCGTCGCAGGGCGTCGACCGCGCGGTTGCGCGCCACCGTCATGAGCCATCCGCCCGGGTTGGCGGGCACGCCGTCCGCGGGCCAGCGTTCGAGGGCGAGCGCCAGCGCCTCCTGAGCGCAGTCCTCGGCCAGCGTCCAGTCCCCGGTGACGCGGATCAGGGCGGCGACGATCCGCGCGAAGCTGTCCCTGCCCGCGACGGCGACGGCTCCCGCAGCGTCGCCATCCGTCCGCACCGGGCCGGCGTCCGCCCGCGCCGCGTCGCCGCCGGTCACCGCCGTGCCGTCGAGGGCCGGGTGCGCGTCAGTCACGCGGCGGGCCGTCCGGGCCGGTGAACGGGCGCAGCTCGAGCCGTCCCGCCCGCGCCATGGGGTGGGTCCGCGCGACCTCGATCGCCTCGTCCAGGTCGGCGCATTCGAGGAGGTCGTATCCCACGATCACCTCTTTGGTCTCGGTGAACGGCCCGTCGGAGACCAGCAGCTCGCCGTTGCGCACGCGTACGGTCGTGGCCGCGGACGTGGGGGCCAGCGCGTCGCCGTCGAGGCGCCGGCCGCGGGCGTCGTTCTCCGCCACCCACGCCTCAATGTCCGGCATGTCCGACTTATCGGTGTCCGGCGCTGTGTCGCTGCAGACGAACATCATGTACTTCATCTCTACGCTCCTTCGTGTCGTGTTCTCAGCAAAGGTGACGAACGGGCTGCCCCGATCCGGACAACGGAACGGCGGAAATTTCCGCCGCCGCGTCCGGCGCACATCCGGGTGAGTATGCAGACACGACACGTGCCCGGGAGTCATCGCTCTGCGCGACAATCGTTCCCGGGCACGGCCAAGCGGCACAGCACGGCGGGGCCCGCAAGGCGCTGACGTGCGCCCTCGCGGCGAGCGCACCCCGGATCCGGCGGGCTGGGAATCGACGGAGACCGCATGTCTCGTATGATCCGGTGGACGCGGAGGAAGGCACGGTGATGACGGGCGACCGGTTCGCCACCCACGACCTCGAGCTCCGCGACGGCGTCGTGGTCAAGCGCTACCGGTCGTGGGAACGGCAGGAGCCCCAGCGGGAGTGGGAGGCGCTGACCGTGCTGGCCGCGCACGCGCCCGGCCTCGCCCCGGCGCCGGTTGTGGCCGCCCTGGACGCGGTGCCCCCCAGCGTGACGATGACCCGGCTGCCGGGCGTCCCGCTGCGCGGCGAGCGTACGACGGACGAGCAGGCCGAAGCGCTGGCCGACGCCCTCGGCCGGTTGCGCGAGGCGGTGCCCGCCGCGGTCGTGTCGTCCATGCGGCCGGCCGCGTGGACCCCGGCCAAGGCCGTGGCGAAGGCGCGGACCTATGCCGCCGGGCAGCAGCCCGATCCCGGGGACGACCCCCTCGTGCGGAAGGCGTACGCGCAAGGGACGGCATGGCTGGCGGGCCCCGACCCTGACGAACTGCTCGCCGATCCCTTCCCTCCGGTCCTCGGGCAGGCGGACGGCAACCACGCCAACTACCTGTGGGACGCACACGAGCGCCGGATCCGGCTCCTGGACTGGGAGGACTCCGGCCGCAACGACCGCGCGTTCGAGCTGGGCGACCTCCTGGAGCACGTTTCGCGGCTCGACGGCGACCTCGACGCGGCGCTGCTGCTGGACCGCATCGGGCTCGCGCGGGCGGAGCGCGCCCGCGTGCTGGGTTTCCGGCGGCTGATCGCGTTCTCCTGGTTCTCCATGCTCGGGCCCGCGGGGCCGTTCGCCGCGCGTAACCCGGCCGGGACGTGGGAGCGGCAGGCGGGACGGGTGCTGGAACTGCTCGGCTGAGCGCGGGATGGCCGGCTCATGAGGGTTTTCTCATCTCACGACTGTATACAGAGAGTTCCGTCTTCATTACTGTCTGTAGCTGACAGTGATCCTTCACAAGGAGGTTCCCCGTGCGTCCATCCCCTCGTAAGATCGCCGCCGTCGCGATGTTCGCCGTCGCCGCAGGCCTGACCCTGTCGGCTCCAGCCCATGCCGTCGTCGACCCCACGCAGCTCAACAGCTTGGAGTCGATCACCAAGATCGACCCCATCGTGATGGCCAACTGCGCCACCGGCGGCATCGCCGACCCCGTCGGCGCGGTGGCCGTACCACCCGAAGTCCCGCTCGTGGGCTGCCTCACCCTCTGATCACCGGCGAGGGGGGGGGGGGGGGGGGGGGGGGGGGGGGGGGAGGGCGGGAGGCATCCGACACCCTGCGGCCATTCCTCCCGCCCACACCCCGCACCCTCCCCCCCTCCCCCCCCCACCCCCCCCCCCCCCCCGCCCCCTCCCCCCCCCCCCCCCCCCCCCCCCCCCCCCCCCCCCACGCCATGCCCTCCGGGCCCGGCTCCGTCAACGCACCGCCGTGCCGTCCTCCCGGGAGCTGCCGTCACAGGGTGGGGCCGCCCGCTGACCGCGTCCATGGGCCGGGCGCCTGAGCGAGCAGGTACGCCTCCAACGCCCACCGCGCGTCGGCCAGCGCGGAGTGCCGCTCGATGCCCTGCGGCGGTTCGGCGCCCACCGCGGCCAGCAGCCGGTCGGCATCCCAGGGAGCGTGCGTCACCTCCAGCGGCGGCCCGGCGAGCTCCGCCACCAGCCCCGCCGGTCCCCCGAGCCGTTCAGCGGCGGCCGCCAGCGCGGCATGCCAGCCGTGGATGAACCCGCGAACATGAACCTGTGCACAAATCACGTGGTAGTGATAGGAGGGTCGCAGATCGTATTCAGATAGAAGCGCCCTGAGGAACATGTCGTCGAACCCGGGAACGATGCCCACGATATGTCTGCCCTGCAGCAGCGCGGCGATCTCGGTCGCCGCCTCCCGCCGGGAGGTCCGCCGCCATGATCCGTCGGTCCCCAGGGTGGCGACGCCCCACTCCCGCAGGCGGGGATGGTGCCGGCGCGCGAAGTTGCTCATAGCCAGGAACTCCGGGTCGGCGACCGCCTCCGGCCAGAACTCCCAGACCCGCTCCAGCCTCGCCCTTTCGTGGGGAACGACGATGGCGTACTCCCACAAGGTGTCGGGATTTTTCGCCAAGAAAGGGTCACGGCCGGTTGTCTCACCATCGACACCGGCAATTTTCTCGAACCCTTCGAAGGAGGGATCAGAGGCCATCAATTCTCTCCTTCATGGCGATTTTATGAATTTCCTCGACCAGCCGGCCCGTCGCCACCCTGTCCGGGCCCTCGCAGAACGCGGCGTTCACTGCCGACAGCGCTCGTGCCCGCCGCTCGATCAACGAGGTGACCGTGCCGGTCTCCAGCCCGGTGCCGCCCCGCCGGATGCTCTCGATAGCGAGCCGGAGCACCTGGAAGCTCGACGCGCGCAACATCAGCAGCGCGGAGGTGGCCACGCGCAGGAGATCCGGCCGGTCACGACCCGTCCTGACCACATTGCGGATCAGCTGGTACGCCTGGTCCAGCCCGCTCCACCACTCCAGCCCCATCTGCCGCGCCCGAGCCACGCGCGGATCGGCGTAGTCCCAGGAATAGGCCATCATGTTGGGATCCATCGTGGTCAGCATCGGTGCGAGACGGCGACTGCGCGCCATCGGCGAGTCGACCTGGATCCGCAGTTTTCCGAACGGCGCGCCCGCGTGCCGCCACAACCCGCTGGAGAGCATCAGGTCAACGCTTTCCGCCAGTTCCTCCAGCGTGACGAGAGGGTCGAAGAGGATCAGCCCGATCTCCACGTCGAAACCGCGACGGACCAGGCGCCGCACCGCGCTGATCGAATGGTCGGCGGTGGCCCGCTTGCCGAAACGCCGGATCTGTGACCCGGACAACGTCTCCACACCGAGGTACACCTGGCGAAGACCCGAATCGTACAAGTCGGCCAGTTCCGCCTCCGAGGTCCTCATCCCCTGTCGATCCCCCTGGCGTCCCATCAGGGTGTCCACCCGCATCGAGACCGTGTAGGTGAACGGTCCGTGGTCCCGTACGAGTGCGGCGAGCCCGGCACCGGGCTGGAAGTCCTCGTCGGTGAAGGTGAAGCGGCGCACCCCCATCACAGCCAGCGCCGACAGGTCGGCGGCGATCCGTTCCCGCGCGGTGGCGCTCCACTGGTCGGCCCGTCCCGGCGGCCGCGTGCAGAAGGTGCACCGGCCGAACTGGCAGCCGCGGCTGGCCTCGACCCGGCGGAAATAGTCGCCGTCCACCCGCAACGGAGGCGGGTACACCGGCTGGCCGTCCGACCGGGCGGGGGTGCGCACGAGTTCCCCGCGCTCCATGAACACGACGTCGGCGAGCCGATGCCGCGGTTGCCCGGACAGGTAGGCACGGAGCGCGTTCTCGCCCCAGCCACGGATGATCAGTACGTCCGGGTCGACGCCGAGGAAACGTTCCGGCAGGTGGGTCGGCAGGGCATGCCCCAGCAGGACCTCGGGGTGACCCCGCGCCGACCGTAGCGCGCGCAGCAGTTCGATGATCTCCAGTGCCGTGTCGTACGTGCCCTGGGGTACGGACAGGCCGACCAGTTCGTGCCGTTCGCGGCGGACGTAGGCCACGAAGTCGCTCACCGCCCGTGGGTCGGTCACCGGGTTGACCGTACGGACCTCGACCTCCGTCAGGTCCTGGACCGCGGAGGCCAGCGTGGCCACGGAGAGGGGCTCGGCATCGGCAGGCTGTAGCGGGCTGTACAGCTGAACGAGCAGGAGCCTCCGGGACGAGGCGGTCACGAGCGTGCCTTGTTCAGCGAGATGTGCGGTTTGTTCATATGGCAGCTGAACAGGCAGCCAGGACAACGATCCTGTTTGATCTCCTCGCGAACCGCCCGCATCTCGGGAGCTCGCCAGATCCGCACCAGATCGAACCCCGGCTGCGCGAGCGAGGCCACGGCCGGCATGGACCAGCAGGGACGCAGGTTGAGGTCCTGGTCGATCACGACATCGGTGTAGGCCACCGTGCATCGTTCCGGATGGAAGGTCCGGTCGCGGAAGAAGCGGGGAATCTGCTGGAGGAAGTCCGGCCGGCTGTTGATGGGGAACGTGCCGTCCTGTGCGCCACGGACGAGTTCGGCGATGATTCCGTCCAGCCGGGCCAGATCGGGCTCGGCCGGCCACAGATGGGTCAGGATATGGTCGTCGAGGCCGGTACCGGCGAAGTGCACGGGCTGATACTGCACGGTGATGCCCAACCGGCGGGCGTAGTCGGCGAGGGGGATCAGGTCGTCGAGGTTGGCCCTGGTGACGGTGACGTAGAGCGCCACCCGTGGCCTTGTCCGCTCGTCACCGGCCAGAATCTCGATGGTCCGACGCACGCGAGCGGCCTTCAACCCTCGGATGGCCATGAGCCGGTCAGGAACCAGGCTGTCGATGGAGATGCCGACCTTCGTGATCCCCAGGCCGACGAGGGCTCTCACGTGTTCCCGGGTGATCAGGGAGCCATTGGAGATCACCCGGATCTCGAATCCGCACTCGAGCGCCGTTTCCAGCACGGCGGGGAGGTCACGGCGTAGGAACGGCTCTCCGCCGCTGACCACCAGATCGCCGACGCCCAGGCGGCGTAACTCGCCGAACAGGTAGGCCAGCTGCTCCAGCGGCGGGTCGAGCCTCGGATCACGGGGCGCGGTCCAGTCGGCGCAATATCCGCAACCGGCGTTGCACCGTTTGACGACGTTGACGTAGGCGGTGCGTGGTGGCAGCAGAGGTTCGCCGCGGCTGAAGGACTCCAGCAAGAGGTCCGCATCCGGTGGAGTCATGACCACCTCCCGGGCGTCAGCCGGGGTTCACGTCGACCATCGTGGACTGCTCGGGATAGAAGGCCGGCGTGGTCGCCGTCACGTATTTCAGGTTGCCCTCGATGTACCAGCGTTTGCCGGCCAGCACGGTGGCGACGTCCTGGGCGCCGAGCTTGAACTCCTCACCCTCGATCCAGATCGTGCCGGCGCCGTCGATGATGTAGATGGCGAACGTGCAGTCCTCTTCCAGGAAAGCCTTGCCCGGCTCGCCGGGACGGCGGCCGTTGACCTCCATATAGGACATGCGAAGCGCATGGGACTGGTTTGGATATTCGTAGATGACGCCCTTTTGATCGGGACGCACCACGAACGCGTCGCTTCTTGAGTATTTCGGCGATTCCACTGGAATACCCTCCATTATTCGAAGAGCGCGTAGCCGTCGATGCCCGGCGGTCGAACCGTATCACCCGGCGGGGCCGCCAAGAAGAGTCAACGATCGCAGAACCCGTTCAACGCACCTGGTCGCCGGACTCGTCGACCGGATTACGGTGACGGTGTTCGCCGACGTGTCGAAGCGGAGGTGCTCGATTGCACCATCCTGTCTCAGTGGATCGGTCTCGGCGGATCGAAGGCGATAGTACAGCATACGATCACCCTGGTTTTCCGGGCCCGGCACGCCAAGCCGGCGACGTGTCCGAAACGCGATGTCAGAGACTTTCGCCTGGCACTCCACGACAACGGCGACGAGCCGCGAACGTTCTGCGAGACGATATGCGGCCGCCCGATATGCCGATCGCAGAAAAGAGGCGTCCAGCACCGCACCAGACTCCGTCACCCCGTGTAAGAGCCTCTTGTAGACCTCGTCCCGCATCTCCGGCCGGTAGAGGTCGCCGGAGGCGAACCCCAGCGCGGCCCGCAGGTCGTGGCTGGCGTGCAGCGGCAGGTCGAGCCGCCTGGCAAGGGCTCGCGCCGTCGTGGTCTTGCCGGTCGCCTGCTGACCGGACATGAGGACCAGAAGGTCGCCCGGCATCAGCGTTCCGAAAGATCGAGCAACTCGAGCATCTGCTCGACCCCCTCCATAGCGCCGCCGTCCGGTCCGGCGCCGAGCTTGGCGAGATCGAGGGCACGCTTGCGATGTCGCTGCAACTCGGCCCCGAACCCGTCGAGCAGTTCGCCGGCTTGCCCGCGGGTCAGGTCGGGGCTGGTCGCCATCGCCGAATAGAGCGCCACCATGTGAGACTTCGCGATCGACCACTGCGGACGGCCCGGTTCGAGGGCGTGCCGGAGCGCCTGTTCCCAGATCGCGTAGAACGGGAGCAGCGAGACGTCGTCACGGGAGCGGCTGCCGTTGACGCTGAAGTGCACGAAGTCGTGGTCGACGATCCTGGAGAGGCTGCCGGGTGATGAGCCGATGCGCAGTTCACCGTTCGCGATCCACAGCTCATCGGGACTCAGCTCACCTGACGGCCGATCCATCAATGCGATATGAAGGGATTTAAGCGGCTCGTTCCCACCGCCGAAATCCTTGGCGAAGGCCAGCACGGGCACCACCGCGTCCTGCAGACCGACCACGGCCTCCAGAGCCGACAACACCGAGTTGCTCACCACGCTCAGGGACTCGCCGACCACGCGCGGCGCGAACGGCTGCAACACCCCCGACAGGGTCTCCGCGATGTTGATCATGGATGAGATGAGGTTCTCCCGCACCACCTTGTAGAGCACGATGCGGATCCGGATCGGGCTTCCCAGGTAGGGCAGAGGACCCACCGTGCGGATGTCGCGGATGATCGCGTTGGGCCCCACCTGCATGCCCGCCGACTCGAACAGGGCCGGCCCGACGACGTACGGGATGCTGATGTGTCTACTCCCGTAGACGCAGTCCACAGCGATCAGCACCATCGGGTCGTATCTGGTGAACCATTCGCGGGCCGCCGCGAGTTGCACCTGGTTCACGCGCACCTCGAAATAGCCCTCTCCGGGCCCGAACCACGCCGCCTCCCCACCACCGTCCAGGTTGTGATCGTCCTGGACGGCGGAGTAGGAACGGGTGTCGACGCGTCCGGTCCTGGCCCTGCCCAGCAGATCACCGATGCGCTGCGGCAAGGGGCGCATCATCCCTCGCCTCCGCCCGGTTTGGTGGCCCCGATGATCAGGTTGTTGGCCGTGAAGTGGAAACGCGTCAGCTCGGGCCGGCGCCGGTCCCGCGACATGCTGGTCTCGGCGAAGCCGGTCAACGCGAGGGAGGCCGCCAGGACGGCCTGCACGTAGGTCTGGATGGGCCGGTGATAATGGGTGAGCCGGGCGGGCGGATCGAGCCCGACCAGGGTTTTGACGTAGCTGAACTCCTCGACGTAGCGACGCCGTGGCCGGTAGACCGGCTGCCCGTCCTCGCTGCGCCACTCCCCTGTGGCGTCGAAGAACGTGGGGTGGACGACGGAGAAGACGAGCCGGCCGCCCGGTTCGAGAACCCGTGCCGCCTCCGATATGGCGTGGTCTATGTCGTCGACGTCCATCAGCACCATGTTGCAGACGATCAGCTCGAATGCGCCGGAATCGTAGGGCAGCTTCCCGCAGATGTCGCCTTGACGGAAGCTGACGGGCAGGTCTCCGGAGAGGGCTCGCGCGATCCGCAGCATCTCTCCCGCGCCGTCGATGGCCTCCACGGCGGCGCCCGCCCGCGCGAGGTGACGGGAGAGATATCCCTCGCCGCAGCCCAGGTCGAGAACCCGCTTGCCGGCCGGATCACCGGCCATGTCGAGGACCGCGTCAGTGACGATGTCGGTGAAGGCCCGACCCGAAATGTTCTCTTCGTCGTTCAGCCAGGCGGCATAGCGCTCGGCGATCGAACCCCATTCAAGAATCTCACGTCGAGCCATTCGTTGGTTCCTTCCGCTGCAGTTCTGCCAATCGTGTGACGATTTCGTGCAGAGCGGGCACCACCGCCTCGTAGTGCGCCGCGAGCTCTTTCCTTCCCAGGTCACGGAAGACCCCGTGTGCCGACTCCGCGTACGCCAGCCCGCTCCGCAGGTGGGCGAGCCCTTCCGCGAGGTGGATGATGGCCGCGCTGTCGGCGAGTTGCCCTTTGGACGTGAGCTGCCCGTACCGCTGCACGAAGCCCTCCAGTTCCGCTATCGACCCGAAAGCGTCGTTCTTGCTGCCCAGGAAGTACAGGGCAGCGGGCCGCCAGCCATAGACCAACGCCATGGTGCGCCGATCTCCCGCCGACTCCGCTATTTCCATTGCCTGGTCGAAGTAACGTTGCGCGTCCTCCCAGCGCCCCTGCCGGGCATTGAAGGCGCCCATCCACCACAGCGTGCCCGCCTTGCGCCAGCGCTCTCCGATGCTCTCGATGAATTCGAGGTCTTCCTCGAAGTACTGCTG
This sequence comes from Nonomuraea sp. NPDC049378, assembly GCF_055586745.1. NCBI lineage: Bacteria > Bacillati > Actinomycetota > Actinomycetes > Streptosporangiales > Streptosporangiaceae > Nonomuraea > Nonomuraea sp. NPDC049378. The sequence goes on along the minus strand of NZ_JBVJHP010000022.1, from coordinate 43,830 downwards.
CGCGGCGGCATCGCGCCGGATCGCGGCCGCGGCCGCCCGGCAGAACAAGAAGGTCTCGTACAGCTGAGGAGGGATCCGGTCCAGGTGCTCGAACATCTCGAGCACGAGCGTCAGCTGCTCGCGCATGGCGTCGGCGTCGAACCGGTCCATGTAGGCCAGGGCCGCGTCCAGCGCCACCTTCGCGACCGCCTCCCAGTCGCCGGTCTTCCTTCCCGACGCTCCGATGCTCTGGGCGATCTCGAACAGTTCGGCCCAGAGCCCGTGCACCCACACGAATGAGCTGTACTCGACGCACAGCTTGACGTAATCCTGGTCAGCCCCTTCCGCGTCCTCGTCGGCCCTCTCGGTCTGCAGGGCTCGGATCAAGGCCCGGATGTTGTGAACCTCTTGCCAGAACGGCTCCGTCTCTGGTGTGGAATCCTGTTTGGGGTTGTATTTCTTGAGAAACCCGAGGTAGTAAGCCACCTGCCGCGTTCGCGGCTCAACCAGCTCGTCCGCGTCGCCGACGAGTTTCAGGATGAGCCGCTTGATCACGGGCAGCATGCGCAGCCGATCACCCGTCTGCTCCAGCAGATTCATCCCGAGCAGCGTCGCGATGCACTCGTCGCGCACGTGCGGCGAGTCGAGCGCGGCAACCTCGCCGAAGGCCTCCCTCGACATCGACCCGGCGAACACCGACGCGCTGATGAGGCTCTGATACGCGTCGTGGTTACGCATCCGCAGCGACTCCACCGAGGTGCCGAAACAGTACGCGGCCAGGTCGTCGGCGCCGCTGGCCAGCTTGGCCAGCACGGAGTCAGGAGCATGCCCGGCGGCCAGGTGGCCCACCACCCACTTGATGATGAGCGGGAGCGCGTTGCTCGCCGCCGCCAGCCGCTCGTTCTGATCGCGGCTCTGCTGGATCCCTCTCCTGCTCAGCTCCAGCTCCAGCAACCTGATCGCCTCGGACTCCCCCATCGGTCCGAGCCGGATGTGATCGGAGCACTCGACGAACTCGCGTGACGTCAGCAGCACCCGAGTCGGGGCGGGCAACTCGCTGACGAACTCGAGCACCCGGTGGTCGTCCACCGTCTCGAAGTTGTCGATGACGATGAGCACGGGCTGGTCGACCATGGCCAGCCGGAGCCTTTCGACCTGTTCGGGCACCGGGAGCCGCAGCAGCTCCGAACGTCCCATCGTCAAGGCCGTGCTCTGGAGCACGTCTTCCAGCGCGTTGACGTGCGAGTGCGGCTGAACACCCGCTCTGGTGAGCACCTGCGTCTGCGCGCTCACCCAGATCACGGTGTCGAACGCGGGTTTGGGCGCCTCGATCACGCGGTGCACGATTTCCAGCGCGAGCGTGCTCTTGCCCGAACCCGCCGGTCCGAACACCCCGATGACCGGGCAACTGGAGTCCGGCGGAAGCAGGTTGCCCAGCTGGCGCAGCTCCCGGTCACGGCCCACGAAGGTGGCGTAGTCGCGCTGCCGCAGGTTGTGCCGGACGCGCGGAGCCTGGGAGGCGACCTGATCCTCCGGCCCGGTCTCGGGCGCCGGCGGGTGCTCGGCCGCCCCCGACAGCAGGAGGTTCGCCACGCCGAACCACGGGCGGGTGAAGCCGAACTCGCGCCCCAGCCCTCTCCTGGCCAGCTGGACGGCGTACTCGATGGTGGCGCCCGTCCTCGTCAGCTCACGGTAGAACTCGTTGGAGAAGGCCACGGCGACCTCGTTGGAGATCGGGGCGCTCATCCCGACGACGCGGAGTGGCCCTTTGGCCGCCATGGCGTCCGTGATGCTCACGTGCTGGTCGCCATCGGATGCTTCGCCGCCGGGGCGGGCCGCGCTGTCACACGTGTGCAGCAGCACCAGCTCGGGCTGCCAGCGGTCGAAGACCGTGGCCAGCTGGTCCGCGGTGTGCCAGTGGGTGCTGTCGCCCCGGTGCGACAGGGCGATCTCGCCCTGTCCGTCGCGGACGCGCCCGTGAGCGATGAGATGCAGGATGTGCGGCCGGTCCCTGACCAGCGCCTGGTCAAGGTCGCGCAGCTCGCAGTCCTCCAGCGGTTCCAGCACTTCGTAGTGCCTGGTGCTGAGCAGCTCATGGATCGCGCCGGCCTGGATCGGCCCCTCCTGCTGGGATCCGGACGCGACCAGGATCTTGGGCCGGTCGGGCAGCCGGTCCGCGGGCCTTCCGCCCACGGCCCGCGCGACGTGCCGGGCGAGGACGAAGTCAGCGTGCGTGGCGAGCCAGCGGTCGCGGAAACGCAGGAATTCCCAAGGGAGCGGCGCCAACGTCGCGTCCAGCCGCAGCCGAACCCGCAACACCGAAGGGTTCCGCCTGGCGAGCTGCCACGCGGTGGCGAAATGCTCCGCCACCCGCCCGGGGAACGCCAGACGCTCCATCGCGTCACCCAAACGTTTGGGCGAGCCGCCGGGAGCGAACACGTTCGCGGCCAGAGGCCCGATCGCGAGCAGGTCGGCATCCACCCACTGACCGCTCGCCTCGTGCCCGTCGGCGGATCGAGAGTGCACACCGTGGACCGCGTCGAGCCGGAGTTCGAACTCACTGAACCGCTGGGCCATCTCACCTCCCGAGAATGACCCGTTCAATCCCGCCAGAATGGCATCGGCACGAATCGTTCAAGCGTAACCACGTCCGCTGCTTCGCGCAGCGCTACTTCACGTGCGATGCCCCGGGAGGGTCATCCGGCAGGGCGCGAAGCCAGGAACTCATGGGGCGGCAGACCGGGCGAGGAGGACAACACCGAGCACCCGGTGCCGCATCTCCCTGAAAGCATCTGTTGATAATAATGTTATTGAATTCCCGATGCAATACGCGATCGATTCCCCCAGCGCCCTCTGAACGTTGCCATTCTCTCCTGGCCCCGTAAGGCATTTCTCCCCGCCAGGTCAGCCCGGATGGGCCCCGGTGAGGGCGGCGCTCACCCGGGCGTTCCCACCCGCTCGGTCCCCTCAGAGGGCGATCAGGCCGGCACCCATCAGGACGAGGCTCGCCACGCCGGCCGCCGCGCGGACCGTGTTCCACGCGGTCCACCTGCTCGCGTAGTCCTTCCACGGCATGGTCCCCGCTTCCAGGGCGTTGTTCATCGGTACGTTGATCGCCACCGTGACGAGGAACGATCCGGCGAAGTTCACCGCTGCGGCGGCGAGGAACCAGCGGGCCGCGGGGGCGTCCGCGAGCAGCCCGGCCACCAGCGCCGCCAGCGGCGACCCGAGGAACACGAGGTAGAGCCAGGGGTTGAGAATCTTACGGTTGATGCTGCGCATGGCCGCCTCCGCCTGGGCGGGGTCGACGGCCTTCAGGCCCGGCATGACGGACATGGAGAAGGTGTAGAACAGGCCCGCGAGGGCGCCGTGCAGCGCGAGTGCGACAAGGGACAGAGCCAACATGTGTTCATCGTGACGCCCGCGGCATGAGACGGTCCATGCATCGGACGCTCGATCGCATACGCGAGCGTCCACGGCGCCACCGCCCGGACCGGACGACCGGGTCCATCCGGCCGCCGGGCGTGCGCGGCCGCCTCCAGCCCCGAGGTCTCGAATCCGCCGGCAACTCCCCCGTCCGGTCAGGCGGGGCGTCCGCTGTGGTCACGGGGCGTGAACCACGACCGGCGCGACCGCAGCACGGCCACCTCGACGAGCCGCGCGCGATCGGCCTCCGACATGCCATAGGCGTCGGCGAGGATCCGGCAGCGGCGCGGCGCGTCCACGTCCCGCAGCGGCGGGTCGGCGTCGACAGGGTCCATCAGCGGCGCCCAGTACACCATCGTGTTGCACATCTCGTCGACCCTGGCAACCGGCTTGGCGAGGTCGAAGTCGATCAGTGCCACCGCACGGCCGCCGCGGAAGACCACGTTGTCCGGAGTGTAGTCCATGTGGCCGACCACCTCGGGCGGGTGGGGCGGCAGGGGAGGCATGTCGGGCTGTTCGGTGAACCCCGGGACGGGCTCCACCCCTTCTGGCAGGACGAAGCCCGCCGCGGCGTCGTCATAGGCGCGCACGAGACGCCCGACGGAGGCCAGCCGCTCCTCGTCGGCGATCCACTCCGGGCGCGGCCACCCGGCGACCTCGCCGGGGACGAAGGTCAGCACCTCGCGACCGGCCGCGTCGATGCCGAGGAAACGCGGCGCACCCGCGAATCCGGCCTCCTCCAGGTGGCGCAGCAGCGCGTGGACGAGAGGCGGCAGGCCCGGAACCACCGCCTGGCGAGCGCCGCCCGCGAGCCCTGTCCAGCCGGGCAGCGCACCGGGCCGGACCGGTCAGGGAGCCGAACCAGTCAACGGAGCAGACCGGTCAGCGCAGCGGGTCGAACTCGTGCAGGAGGGCGGGCTGCTTGCCGGTCGTGATCTGCTCGGCCAGCAGCCGGCCCGTGATCGGGCCGTGGGTCAGGCCCCACATGCCGTGCCCGCCGGCGACGTAGATCCCCGGCCGGGCGGTCGCGCCGACGAGCGGGCGCCCGTCGGGGGTGACCGGCCGCGGGCCCACCCAGACGTCGGTGCGTTCGTCCCAGCGCACGCCGTCCAGCAGCGGGCGGGCGGAGGCGATGATCGCCTCCGTCCGGGCGGGGACGCCCGGGGCGTCGGGGTCGCGGAACTCCATGGTTCCCGCCACGCGCAGCGCCCCCTGGTACGGCGTGCACGCCACCCGCACGTCGGGCAGGTAGATCGGGCCGGGCACCGGGCGGTCGACCGGCACGGTGAAGGAGTAGCCCCGGCCGGCCTGCACGGGGACGCGGACGCCCCACTGCGAGGCCAGGCGTGGCAGCCACGCGCCGGTCGCCACCACCACCGCGTCGGCCGACACGGACGTGCCCTGGCGCGAGCTGACGGTGATCTTGCCGTTCTCGTCGCGCACGTCGGCGACCTCGAAGGCGTACACGGTGGCGCCGCGGGCCATGACCGCCCTGCCCAGGGCGTGGACGAAGCCGCCGGGGTCGACGTACCGCTGCCCGTCGATCCGCACGCCCGCCCGCAGGGCCGCGGAGGCGAGCGGCACGTGCTCGGCGAGGCGCGCGCCCTCCAGGACGGCGTGGTCGACGGGCTGTCCCGCGTCGGCCATCCGGCGCAGCTCGCGCAGCAGGGTTTCGGCCTGTTGCGGGGTGCGGAAGGCCGCGGTGATGGGCGCGTCGACGACGGGGGAGTCCACGCCGTTGGCGGTGAGCACCTCGTACGCCTCGATGCACTCCTCGTTCAGCGGCAGGTTGGCGCGCACGGCCCGCGTCCACGACGACCACCGGGAGTTGGCGGCGAACCGGAGCAGGAACGCCCACAACGTCGGATCGACGGTGGCGGGCACGTGCAGCGGCGCCGACGGGTTCACCAGCGACTTGAGGCCGTAACGCAGGACGGAGGGCTCGTTCAGCGGGATGGCCAGGCCGGGCGCGACCCATCCCGCGTTGCCCCAGGACGCCCCGGCCGCCACGCCGCCGCGATCGACCACGTGGACCTCGACGCCGCGTTCCTGGAGGAACCACGCGGTCGACAGGCCGACGATGCCGGCGCCCACCACGATCGCCGATCGCGGCGGGTTGGTGATGCGCTCGTTGCCGGTCATGGCATGCCTCCGTACTGGACAGATGACGCTCTTTCTCCCAGGATCGCGCGCGCGAGAGCGTCCAGCGTTGTGCGGATCCGACAATTGCGGCGGCCGGATTGTCCGGGCGTCACAACGGGCGGTCGTCCTCCAGCGCCGCCAGCGTGATGATCATGGCCAGGCGCTGGCGGGCGTCGTCCAGGTCGAGCGGCGTGATCTGAACGATCCTGCGAAGCCGGTTGCGGACGGTGTTGGGGTGCACGCCGAGCCGTTCAGCGGCGACGGCGGGGTCGCCCTGGGCCTCCAGCCACGCCCGCAGCGTGGCCATGTAGTGGGTGCCGTGGCGGGCGTCGTGCCGGCGCAGCGCGCCGACCGGCCCGCGGGCGGGGGTGCGGCCGGTGCGCGCGGCGGCCCGCAGCCGCCGCAGCAGGATGTCGTCCCAGGACTCGTCGTACGCCGGCGGCGCGGCCTGAAGGGGGCCCGTCTCGTGCAAAGCCAGGCACTCGTCGGCCTCCTGCCTGCTGGCCGGCAGCTCCGCAGCCCTGGCCGGCGCCCCGATCCCGGCGAGGAGTTTCACCTGCGCGGGCAGGGCGGACCCCAGCGCGGACACCCAGGCGCGCGCCGCGTCGGCCTCCTCGCCCGGCAGGATCGTGTAGAGCGTGTTGCCCAGCAGCGTGCTGCGCCCGGGCCGCGACCAGCCGAAGCCGGTGGTGGCCCGTTCGAAGGCCAGCAGCAGCGCGGCGTGGCGCTCGTTCCCGGCGTGCGCGCGGACGGCGATGACGCGCAGCGTCTCGCCGGCCAGCCCCAGCTGGCTGAGCACTGTCGCGGCGTCGGCGCTGCCCTCCAGCAGCCGGATGGCCAGGTCGGACTCCACCTGCCGCTCCAGGTCGGCGCTCGCCCGCTGGCGCAGCAGGTGCAGCGCCACCGTGCGCGCCCCGTCGGTCAGGGCGCCGAGCCGCGCTCCGGTCAGCGGGCTGCCGCAGGTCACCCAGACCGAGCCGAGCACCTCGCGGCCCGCCCGCACGGCCACCGCCATCCGCCCGGTCAGCCCGTGCTCCGGGTCCTGCTCGACGAACACCGGCTCGTCGGACGCGGCCAGCCGGTCGAACACCCCGCGGGACCTGAACAGCTCCCGCAGCCGGTCGGGAACCTGCCGGACCAGGATCGTCTCCAGCCGGGCCGGGTCGCCCGCCTGCTGGGAGCGTGAGTACGCCAGCACCCGCGACAGCCGGTCCTCGATGGTGACCGCGCCGCCGACCACGTCGGCCAGGCTGTCGGCCAGCGCGAACAGGTCCGTCGGCCCGCGACCCGCCTCCGTCTCCCGCCCTTCCAGGACGAGCCCGTACACCACGCCGGCGAGCTGGCTCCACGACACGGCGGGGTCGACCAGCATCACCGCCACGCCCTCGCTCTCGCCGGCCGAGGACGCCTCGCGGGCGGCCTCGGCGCCGGCGCGCACCATCACCACCGTGGCCCGCGCCGACACCGCCCACCGGACCGCCTCGGCCGCCGACGGGGCGCCGACCGCCAGCAGCACGTCACCCTGGAGGCGCTCGTCGGTGGGGTCCGGCATCGCCACGCTGCGCAGCTGGACCGAGCGCGTCCCGGGCCGCCCGCACAACCGCACCCCGTATCCGCCCAGCACGTTGACCAGGCGATCGAGTCGGATCACGGGCTTACCCTGCCCCGGCGGTCAGCGGCCACGCGCGGCGAGGCCGGCGGCCAGCGCGGGCTGCAGGCACAGCCGCATCAGGCCGCGTACGGTGGCGTGCTGCGGCTCGGGCGGCGTGCTGACCGGCATGCGCAGGACGGTGTCCAGGCGGCTGAGCAGCTGCGCCTGCAGGGCGCCGCCCCCGGTCACCGTCAGGCCGTGGGCGCGCGCGGCGACGCGAAGTTGGGCGGGCAGGCGGCGCAGCAGCGCGGCCGTCATGTCGACGACGCCGTCCAGCACGTACGGCAGCAGGCCCGCGCTGGTCGTGGCGCCCAGCTGGATGGCCACGGCGTCGCTGATGGCGCCGTCGCGGATGGCGACGGCCTCGACGATGCCCGCGCCCACGTCGAGCAGCAGGAACGGCCGCGAGCCCGTGACGTCGAGGCCGACGCCGACGGCCGCGGCCAGGGGCTCCTCCACGAGCGTCACCCCGCATCCGGCGGCCTCGGACACCGCGGTGCGCACCGCTCGCCGGTCGCTGGGCGAGGCGGCCACGGGCACGCCGACCACCACCTGCTCCATGGAGCGGTCGCCCGCCGTCTGGACGTCCCGCAGGACGAGGCGTACGAGGCGCAGGCACGCGCCCGGGTCGGCGATCATCCCGTGCCGGATCGGGCGTACCGGGTCGGCGACATCGGCGACGGGCGGGGAGGCGACGACGGCCGAGGGGCGGTCGGCGATGGCGACCCCGCTCGAGGTCAGCGCTCTGGTGCGCGCGGTGCCCAGATCGAGCGCCACCCGTCCGTGGCGGGTGTGCTGGAGGGTGCGGGCTGATGCGAGCTCGGCCATGGCGGTGTTCGGCTCCTTGCTTGACGCGAGAAGGAAGGAATGAGGGCGTGTCCCGCATGGGGACGGCCGCGCCGGCGGGCAGCCGGGCGCGCACGGCCGGGCCGCGCGGCGCGACAGTGGACGAAGGTCAGACCAGCGGCGGGCTGCGTGACCCCGCGGCGCGGTGCCCGAACTGCTGGGGGTCTCCGACGGCGGCCGAGCCGTGCGGCGGGGGCAGCAGCGCCAGATGGGCGGCGTCGCCCTGCCGCGCGCCGGACTCCGGCACCAGGGGTTCGCGGCCGGTGGAGAGCTGGGGCGGCAGGCCCGTCAGCCGGTGCTCCGTGGTGCCGGGGCTCCACGTCGTCGCCTCCTGGGCGACGGGGTCACCGGCGGCGTGCCAGACGCTCGACGCGCCGGCCACCAGCGAGCACACCAGGACCAGGCTCAGCACGATGAGCCTGCATGGGGTGTTCCACGGTCCCGTCACACGGCCGACCATAGCCCAACTGAGACAATGGCGGCATGCAGAAAGTCTCGCTCACGGCCCTGGCCCGTCAGCAAACCGATCTGGCGGGCGGCGCCGGCGGCGGTCACACCGCCGACACCGTGTACGGCGGGCACGAGAAGGTGCTGCGCCAGACGGTCATCGGCATGAAGCAGGGCTCGCACCTCGCCGAGCACGAGAATCCGGGAGAGGCGACGGTGCAGGTGCTGCACGGCCGGGTGCGCATGCTGGCCGGTGGGGAGTCGTGGGAGGCGCGCACCGGAGACCTGCTCATCGTGCCCGACGCCCGCCACAGTCTCGAGGCGCTTGAGGACTCCGCGGTCCTGCTGACCGTCGTCAAGCGGCGCTGACCCGGCGCGACCGATCCGCTGTCACCGGTGGGGCGCCCACCGGTGCGCCTTCCTGCGCCCGCCCGGGGCCTGCGGGGCGACCTCTTGACAGGGGGCCCGCGATTTGAAAACTTCCTTGACAGATTGAGGCTGACAACGTTGTCATCCTCCTGCCGGCAGATCGTTGTGAGCACCCCTGGCCATCCGGTCCATCCCGGTCCCGTCCCCGTCCCGTCCCGACCAGGCACGACCCACGCAGCCGCCTTCGTGACGCTGCTCGACCGAGTCCCCGTACCGGCTGACGCACGGAAGGTTCCCCCCGATGAAGCACCCTCGCCGACGATCCCTCATGACGGCGGCCTTATGCGCGGGCGTCGCCCTCGCACTGTCCGCCCCGGCCGCCGCCGCGCTGACCACCCAGTACGGCCCGGCAGGCGCCACCGCACAGAAAGGTCCAGACCCGATTCCCAATCCCGGCCCTTCGGGCACCCCGACCCCCGGCCCGTCCTACAGCCCGCCGCCCGACCCCGAGGCGAGCGAGCCGGCTCCGTCCGCGGAGCAGGCGCGGCGAGCGGCGCAGGACGGGCAGAAGCTGGCCCAGGCGGAAGGAGCGGCCTTCGCCTCCTCCTTCGAGCCCGGCGACCCCCAGCCGACCTGGACCAACACCACCGAGACCGACGCCAAGGGCGACAAGAAGGCCGAGAACGTCGCCGGCACCCTGCCCGGCGGCATCGAGGGCAGCATCTCCGACAAGATCGCCCGGATCGACGTCAGCGGCGAGTTCTTCGACGCCGGCGAGGTGAAGGAGAACCTCGCCGACACCGACCCGAGCACCAAGTGGCTGGTGGACAGCGGCACGGGCTGGGCACGGTACGAACTGTCCGAGCCGGTCGCGGTCGTGCGCTACGCGCTGACCTCCGCTGACGACGCGCCCGAGCGCGACCCCCGCGACTGGCAGCTCCAGGGCTCGCAGGACGGGAGGACCTGGACGACCCTGGACACCCGGAGCGGCGAGACGTTCTCGGCGCGCCACCAGCGCAAGGAATACCGCTTCGCCAACACGACCGCCTACGCCCACTACCGGCTGAACGTCACCCGCGTCGGCGGCGCCCCCATGCTGCAACTGGCCGAGTGGGAGCTCTCCGACGGCCACACCGGCGCCAGGCCGCCCAGCGACATGCGCAGCCACGTCGGCGACGGCCCGACCCGCGGCCACACGTCCAGGCCGCGCGCGGGCTTCAGCGGCCTGCGCGCCCTCCGGTACGCGGGCGGCACGACGTCGGGCAAGGGCGGCTACTCCACCAACAAGGTGTTCGAGGTGGACATCCCGGTCACGTCCGGGATGGAGCTGTCCTACCTGGTCTTCCCCGAGTTCACCTCGGCCCACCTGGGCTACCCCAGCACGTACGTCTCCGTGGACCTGGCCTTCAGCGACGGCACCTACCTCAGCGACCTGAAGGCCGTCGACCAGCACGGGGTCCGGCTGGCGCCCCGGGAGCAGGGCGAGTCCAGGACCCTCTACGCCGACCAGTGGAACTTCAAGCGCGCCGAGATCGGCAAGGTGGCCAGGGGCAAGCGGATCAGCCGCGTCCTGGTGGCCTACGACAGCCCCGTGGGCGAGGCCGGGTTCCGCGGCTGGGTGGACGACATCAAGATCGTCAAGGAGCGGAAGCGGCAGCCGTACGAGGGCCGTGACGGGCGCGACGGGCAGCGGCCCTCGGAGTACGCGGTGACCACCCGCGGCACCCACTCCACGGGCGGGTTCTCGCGGGGCAACAACTTCCCGGCCACGGCCGTGCCGCACGGGTTCAACTTCTGGACGCCGATGACGGACGCCGCCTCGACGCGGTGGCTCTACGAATACCACCGGGCCGGCAACGCGGCGAACCTGCCCGAGATCCAGGCGTTCACCGCCAGCCACGAGCCCAGCCCGTGGATGGGCGACCGGCAGACGTTCCAGTTCATGCCGTCGGCGGCCGAAGGGGCGCCCGACCCGTCGAGGACCGCCCGCGCGCTGCCCTTCCGCCACGAGCGGGAGGTCGCTCAGCCGCACCTGTACGCGGTCACGTTCGACAACGGCCTCAGGACGGAGATCGCGCCGGCCGACCACGCGGCGCTGGCCCGGTTCACGTTCCCCGGCGCGTCGGCCAAGCTGATCTTCGACAACGTGAACGACAGCGGCGGCCTGACCCTCGACGTGTCCGGCGGCGTGGTCACCGGCTATTCCGACGTGCGCAGCGACCTGTCCACCGGGGCGACGCGCATGTTCTACTACGCCACCTTCGACCGCCCGGTCACCGGCGGCGGCAGGCTGACCGGCCAGGGACGCGACAACGTGCTGGGCTATCTGGCGTTCGACGCGGGCGAGACGCGCACGGTGACCATGCGGATCGCGTCCTCGCTGATCAGCGTGGAGCAGGCCAGGAAGAACCTGGAGCTGGAGATCGGCGCCTCCGACACGCTGGAGCAGGTCAGCGAGCGGGCGCGGAAGGCGTGGGACGCCAAACTCGGCGTCATCGAGGTCGAGGGCGCGAGCCACGACCAGCTCGTCACGCTGTACTCCAACCTCTACCGGCTGTTCCTCTATCCCAACTCCGGTTACGAGAACACCGGCACCGCGGACGCCCCGGTGTACAGGCACGCCGTGCAGTCGGCCACCGAGACCCCGCCCAGCACGCCCACCGAGACCGGGGCGAAGGTGGCGGACGGCAAGGTGTACGTCAACAACGGCTTCTGGGACACCTACCGCACCACCTGGCCCGCGTACGCGCTGCTGACGCCCGAGGCGGCCGGGGAGATGGTGGACGGGTTCGTGCGGCAGTACGAGGACGGCGGCTGGATCGCGCGCTGGTCCTCGCCGGGCTACGCCGACCTGATGGTCGGCACCAGCTCCGACGTCGCCTTCGCCGACGCCCATCTGAAGGGGATCACCGGTTTCGACGCCGAGACCGCCTACGAGGCGGCGCTCAAGAACGCCACGGTCGCCCCGCCCACCCGCCACGTGGGCCGCAAGGGCCTGTCGACCTCCGTCTTCCTCGGCTACACGAGCACGGAGTCGACGGGCGAGGCCATGTCGTGGGCCATGGACGGCTACATCAACGACTTCGGCATCGCCAACATGGCCAGGTCGCTGGCCGAACGGTCGAAGGGCGCGAAGCGCGCCCGCTACCTGGAGGAGTACGAGTACTTCAGGAACCGGGCGCTCAACTACGTGCACCTGTTCGACCCGGCGGTCCGCTTCTTCCAGGGCAGGAGCGCCGACGGGTCGTTCCGGCTCAAGCCGGACGCGTACGACCCGCGCGAGTGGGGCCACGACTACACCGAGACGAACGGCTGGAACATGGCCTTCCACGTGCCGCAGGACGGCCGCGGCCTGGCCAACCTGTACGGCGGCGCGGACAAGCTGGCCGCCAAGCTCGACGCGTTCTTCGACGACCAGGAGACCGCGCTGTTCCCCGGCTCGTACAACGGGATCATCCACGAGATGCGCGAGGCCCGCGACATCCGGATGGGCCAGTACGGGCACAGCAACCAGCCCTCGCACCACATCGCCTACATGTACGACTACGCGGGACAACCGTGGAAGACCCAGGCCAAGGTGCGCGAGGCGCTCTCGCGGCTCTATCTGGGCAGCGAGATCGGCCAGGGCTACCCGGGTGACGAGGACAACGGGGAGATGTCGGCCTGGCAGGTCTTCAGCGCCCTCGGCTTCTACCCGCTGCAGATGGGCAGCCCCTCCTACGCGATCGGCTCGCCCCTGTTCACGAAGGCGACCGTGCACCTGGAGAACGGCAGGAAGCTGGTGATCAGGGCGCCGGGCAACAGCGCACGCAACGTCTACGTGCAGGGGCTGAAGGTCAACGGCAGGCCGTACGGGAAGACGTACCTGCCGCACGACCTGATCGCCAAGGGCGGCGAGCTGGTGTTCGAGATGGGGCCGAAGCCTTCGCGCTGGGGCACGGGCAAGAACGCCGCGCCGCCGTCGATCACCGGCGACGACCGGGTCCCGACGCCGCTGCACGACCTCACCGGGCACGGCACGGCGTCGGCGCCGGGCGGCGCCGACGTGAGCGCGCTGTTCGACGACGACTCGGCCACCGGGGCGACGGTGCCCGAGTGGGTGCGCCTCGCCTTCGACGGCGAGCGCACGGCGCGCTACTACACGCTCACCTCCGGCTCTGGCGATCCGGCCCAGGATCCGTCCAGCTGGGTCCTGGAGGGCTCCAGGGACGGCAACGCGTGGAAGTCGATCGACAAGCGGACCGGTGAGAGCTTCGCGTGGCGGTCGCAGACCCGCCCGTTCAAGATCACCAGCCCGAGCGCGTACGCCCACTACCGGATCAGGTTCACCGGCGGCTCGGCGGTCTCGCTGGCCGAGGTGGAGCTGCTCGCTCCCGAGCCGCCCGCCACGTCGACGCTGGTCATCGAGAGCTCCGGGGTCTTCGCCGCCCCAGGCGAGACCGTGCGGCTCTCGGCGACCGTGGCCAACCACGCCACGAAGCCCGCCCGCGGCCGGCTCACCGCCACGGGACCCGAGGGCTGGACCGTCCAGCCCGCGTCTGCCCGCTTCGGGCCCGTGGCGCCGGGCGCGTCCCAGACCGTGGCGTTCGAGGTGGCGGTGCCGGCGACGGCCGGTCCCGGCAGCCACCTGATCCGGCTCGACGCCACCTCCGACCAGGGGTCCACCGGCGAGCAGGTGGCGGTCACGCTGGTCGGCGACACGGTGGAGTTCACGCCCGGCACCCCGGCGGAGCAGCCCTGGCTCCTGGACGCGGGCGGGTCCAAGCTCGACGGCGAGGTGCACGACGGGCGTGCCCGCTTCACCGACGGCGACAGCCACGCGACCTACCGGTTCGAGCTGCCCGCCCAGGTCACCGGCGGCTCGCTGACGCTGGACCTCGCCAACCACTTCCTCGTGGAGGTCTCGACCGACCAGCAGGCCTGGCGGACCGTGCTGCGGGAGGAGAACGACGTGCGTGACCGGTCCAACCGGGAGGAGCGCACGCTCGACCTCGCCGACCTGCGGGGCGAGTCCCGGGCGTTCTACCTGCGCATCGGCGACAGCCGGCCGGACGACGGCTGGGGGACCTGGCTGGCCAGGGTACGCCTGCAGCTGGAGCGTACGCGGGCCTGACGGGTGCAGCGGCGGTCACCCGGCCGGGGACAGGACGAGAGCCGGGTCCAGGGCCAGGGTGGCCGTCGCGAGCCCGAGGAACACCATCGCCAGGTAGAACTGCGGCACGTAGTCGCGGACGCGGAGATGGGCGAAGAGGGCGCAGACGAAGTAGAGCACGAGCCCGGCGGCGGCGGCCGTCCCGGCGAGCGGCACGCCGAGCAGCCCGAGCGCCAGCCCGAGGGCGCCGAGCAGCTTCAGCACGCCGATCGGCCAGACCAGCCAGGACTCCGGCACGCCGGCCCGGTCGAGCGCGGGGCCCAGCGTGCGCATGATCGGCTTGAGCCGGGTCATGGCCGCGAGCCCGGAGAAGGTGTTGGCGGCGATGGTCACCACGGCGGTGACGACGTAGGCGGTTGACATGGGTGCTCCTGGTGGATCGACGAGGGAGGCGGTGACCTCCTCTGCACCCAAGAGGGCCGGCGGGCCCGGAGTGTGACGCCTCCTCCGCGCCCGACGGGCGGGCGCCCTCTTGACGACGCACTCCCAAGATCCAACAATGGAGTTGAGAAATCGATTTCAGCTGCGGAGGTGACGGCAGATGAGGCTCGGCTCACGCGCCCGCGCATCGGCGGGGAGCGCGCTGCTCCTGCTCGTGGTCACGGGAGGGACGGCCTGCCTGCCGGCTCAGGCGACCACGGCCCGGTCACCGGCGATCGTGGTCAGCAAGATGACCGGGCCCGGCTCCCTCAGCGACACCCCCGCCACCTGGCAGGTGAAGGCCACCGACCTGGGCGTCATGTGGGACAACGGCAGCGGGGAGGTGCTCGCCGCATTCGGCGACACGTTCGGCGCCGACTGGGAACCCCCGGGCGCCAACGGCGGCGACTGGCGCAGCCAGGTGCTGCTGCGCAGCACCGACCGCGACCTCTCCGACGGCATGACGTTCTCCAGCGCGGCCACCGACCGGCAGGGGCACGCCAAGGAGCTCATCCCGAGCAAGAAGGTCGACGGCGACGAGATCACCGTCATCCCCACCGCCGGCGTGTCCGTGGGAAGCCGCCAGTACCTCGCCCACATGTCGGTACGCCACTGGGGCGACCCGGGCGAGTGGGACACCAACCACGCCGGGATCGCCTTCTCCGACGACAACGGGCAGACCTGGACGACCGAGGGCGGACCCCGATGGGACAACCCCGACGGGGGCAACCGCTTCCAGATGGCCGCGCTCGCCCGCAGGGACGGGTTCGTGTACCTGTTCGGCACGCCGAACGGCCGCGCCGGAGCCGTGCACCTCGCCCGGGTTCCCGAGGCCGAGGTACTGGCCGAGGACGCCTACGAGTACTGGACGGGAACCGCCTGGCGAAGCGGCCCCGACACCGCCGCCGCGCCGGTCGTCCCCGCCCCCGCCGGCGAGCTCTCTGTGCGCTACAACGACTTCACCGGCAGGTGGCTGATGACCTACCTGCAGGGCAGCGACATCGTGCTGCGATCCGCGCCCGGCCCCACGGGCCCGTGGAGCGCCCCGGCGGTCGTCGCGAGCTCCGCCGACTATCCAGGGTTGTACGGCGGTTTCATGCACCCGTGGTCGTCCGGGCCCGACCTGTATCTGGCGCTGTCGCAGTGGACGCCGTACAACGTGTATCTGACCAGGATCACGCTCACCCGCGACGCCGCCGTCACCAACCCCAACCTCGTCGAGGATCCGGGCTTCGAACGGCAGAGCACGGGGTCGGCATCCGCGCCCTGGGCCTGCCGCGGGAACTGCGGCATCGACCGGGCCACCTGGGGCTTCACCGGCGACCGCAACGGATTCGCCCGCCACGACAGCGGCTGGCACGACCTGCACCAGGTGGTCGAGGTCGAGCCGGACACCACCTACACCCTCACCGGATGGTTGCGGACGTCCGCGAACAACGACAACGGCTTCTTCGGCGTACGGGTGCCGGGAGGATCGCCGATCAAGGAGGTCAACTTCCGGGCGGTGAACGCGTGGACCCCGTTCACCGTCACCTTCGACAGCGGGACGCGCACCTCGGTCGAGGTGTTCGCCGGCATCTGGACCGACAACGGCGACATGTGGCTGCAGGCCGACGAGGTCGCGCTGGTGGCCTCCTGACCGTCCGTCCCGGCCACCAGCGGAAGGCGGGGACGGTCGGCGAGGCTCGGGGCTCCGGTGATGCTCGCCCGGCCGGCGCCGTCCCGCTCGGCGAGGTCGGGCGCGGGCCGGCGAAGACGACGTCCGGGCGGCCGAGATCCGCTCGATCTTCCTGAGGAACGCGGCGGGCGGCATCGGCTCGCCACCGAACCGCTCCGGCGTCGAGGCACGGCAGAGGCCGAGCCGTTTGAGCCGGGCCACGAAATCCTCGGGGACGTAACACTGCTCGCGGAACTCGTTGACAGGGTGGCGGGTGAGGCGAAAGATACGGTCATCCGTACAAGTGTGGAGGATGCATGAAGCTCATGGTCGCCGTGGTGCTGCTGCTGGGGGTCCTGGTCTCCCCCGCGCGGGCCGCCGACACGATCGAAGCCCATTACGCGGCGGCCGGGCCCTGGACCGTGGCCACCGCGGACGTCGGCGGCGAATACCGGATCCACTATCCGGCCGGCCTGGGCGAAGGAGGCGTCAAACACCCGATCGTCACCTGGGGCAACGGCACGGACGCCGTCCCCACCCACTATCCGGGCGTGCTGAACCAGCTCGCCTCCTGGGGGTTCGTGGTGATCGCCACGACGGACACGACGACGGGCACCGGCACCGAGATGATCGAGGCCGCCGAATACCTGGTGGCCAGGAACGGCGACTCCTCCAGCGTGTTCCACGGCAAGCTCGACGTGGGCAAGGTCGGCGCCGTCGGCCACTCGCAGGGCGCGGGCGGCTCCGTCAACACGGCCACCAGGTCGGGCGGCCTGATCTCGTCGGTCGTCCCGATCGCCCTGCCCGCCCCGATCTGGGTCGGCGCGGACGACAGGTTCCACGTGGACCAGCTGGACTGCCCCGTGCTGTTCCTCAGCGGCACCCGCGACGGCCTGATCTCCCCGCACTCGGCCATCCGGAACTACTACCGGGCCGTTCCAGGGGCCGCCGCCAAGGCCATGCTCAAGGGCGCCGGGCACAACACGATCCAGGGCGACGGCGGCGGCTTCCTCGGATATCTGACCGCCTGGCTGATGTACACCCTCCAGGGCGACACCCACGCCCGCGGCGCCTTCGCCGGCTCCACGCCGGAGATCGGCACCAACGCCTCCTGGGACAACGCCGCCCGGAAAAACCTTCCCTGAACCTCGGCGGATCGCGAAGGCCGCCCCGGCAGGGGTGGGGCGCGGCGGCGAGCAGGCGCCGTCCGGACACGCCGTTCAGCTCGGCTCCTGGCCCATCAGGGCGTTCTTCGCGTCGTTGAGCTCGACGGAGAACACGGCCAGGTCGCCTCTGGCGTGGCGGATCGTGTATTCGAGCGGCAGCCCGCCTTCGGTGACCGTCGACCGGGCGGTCGCCAGCAGGGCCGCGGCCATGGGCACGCGCAGCAGCCCCGCCAGGCGGTAGTCGGCGTTGACCGCGCCGATCGTCTCCTTGCCCGAGGCCGGGGTCAGCCCGTACTTCAGCCGAAGGAGGCCGTAGAGCGACCCGGTCAGGTCCTCGTCGAGGATGCCGGGAACCAGCTCGGCCGGGAGATGGGCGCTCTCGATCATGCAGGGCTCGCCGTCGAGCAGCCGGAGGCGTTCGAGGAAGACGACCTCGCCGCCGGCCTCCAGGCCGAGCGCGGGGGCGAGGTCGGCGGCGCACGGCTGCGCGCGCGCCACGAGCACCCGCGTGGTCGGCCTGCGTCCCAGCCTGGCCATCGTCTCGGTGAAGCCGGCCGGCCTGGAGCCCAGAAGCTCGGAGGTGACCCCGACCGGTGCGGTGTAGGTGCCGCTGCCCTGCCGGGCCACCAGCAACCCTTCCTGGACCAGGTCGCCGATCGCCCGCCGCGCGGTGGCCCGGCTCACCCCGGCGAACACCATGAGGTCCTTCTCCGCCGGGATCGGGGTGTCCGGCTCGCACTCGCCGATCACCGCGCGCAGGCGCTCGCGCAGCTGGTAGTAGAGCGGCACGGCGGCGCCCGGCTCCAGAGCCAGCCGCCGCGCCCAGTCGATGTCGGTCATCCGGCGCCTCTTGCCACGAAGTTGTACGGACGACCGTATCTTTTCGACCGGCCAGCACACCTGTCAATGGCCGCTGTTCACGTACGGCCGATCGCTCAACCTTCCGCGGCAGGCCCGGACAGCCGGGCGCGGATCCCCTCGCGTACGGGTAGGGCCAGCGCGTCCCGGTGGGCCTGTTCGAGCAGCGCCCCGATGTGGACCCGCGCGCCCGACTCCGCCGAGCGCACCGCCGCCTCCACCATGGCCAGGGAGCGGATGTTGCGGGCGATCGATCCCGACGGCTCCGCGCCCGTGCGCAGTGCCGTGAGGAACTCCGCCAGCGCCCCGGCGATCTCCTCGTGCGTGCCCGCCGGCACCTCCGACGCGCCGACGGTGCTGGAGGCGACGCGGTCCTCGCCGTCCCAGGTCACGGTGCCCCCGGGGCAGGAGGCCCGCCACCGGCCGTTCCAGGGCGTCTCCAGACCCTCCGCGACCCAGGAGCCGGTGAAGACGTAGCGGGTGCCGCCCTCGAACAGGAACGTCGCGGTCGCCGCCGCGTCGCCGCGGTACCAGCTCCAGGCCGGGTTCCAGCTCTCGCACACGACCGAGATCGGCTCCGCGCCGAGCAGGTGGCGGGCCGCGTCGAAGGCGTGGATCGCCATGTCCACCAGCAGCGGCTGCTCCATGACGTCGCGGAAGCCCCCGAAGCGCTCGCCACGGTAGAAGCCGGTGGTGAGCAGGCCGGGAGTGCCGAGCTCGGCGATGCGGCGGCGGTACTCCTCCAGGGCGGCGTAGTAGCGGCGTGACTGGCTGATCATCACCAGCCGGCCGGTCGCCTCGGCGGCGGCGACCTGGACGACCGCCTCGGCCAGGGTCGGCGCGGCGGGCTTCTCGCACAGGACCGGGAGCCCGGCGAAGAGCGCCTCTATGGTGACCTCGTTGTGGGCCGCCGGGACGGTGACGTTCACGACGGCGTCCGGCGCGGTGTCCGCGAGCAGGTCGCCGAGCGAGGCGCCGACCTTGGCGTCGGCGCCGGCGGCGCGTACGGCGGCCCGCGCCCGATCGACGTCGAGGTCGGCCACCCCGACGAGGTCGACGTCGCGGGACGCGGTCAGGGTGCGCATCCAGACCAGGCCCATCGCGCCCGCTCCGACCTGGACCACGCGCAGCGGCCGCGCCCGGCCGGCGGCGCTCACTCCGCGGCCCCCTTGTCGTGCGTCGCGCCGCGGTGACCCCGGCCGAAGTCGCCCGTCTCCTGCCGGAGCGAGGCCGGCAGGTCGCGCCGTGGCGGGTCGGCGGCCACCCACTCGACCCCGTTGGCGATGACGTGCAGCACGTCCGGGTGGTGGTACACCGGGTAGTCCTGGTCGCCGGGGCTGAAGTAGAAGATCTTCCCGTTGCCGCGCCGGAAGGTGCAGCCGCTGCGGAACACCTCGCCGCCGGTGAACGAGCTGATGAAGATCAGCTCGTCGGGTGCCGGGATGTCGAACTGCTCGCCGTACATCTCCTGGGCGGGGATCTCGATGGGGTGGGGGATGCCGCGGGCGATGGGGTGCGACGGGTTCACCGTCCAGACCAGCTCGCGGTCGTTCGCGCTGCGCCAGCGCAGCGTGCACGTGGTGCCCATGAGCCTGGTGAAGATCTTCGAGTAGTGGCCGGAGTGCAGCACCACCAGCCCCATGCCGGCCAGGACGTGCCGGTGCACCCGGTCGACCACCTCGTCCGACACCTCGCCGTGCGCGGCGTGGCCCCACCAGGTGAGGACGTCGGTGCCGGCGAGCACCTCCTCGGTCAGCCCGTGCTCGGGGTCGTCGAGCGTGGCCGTGGTGACGGTCGCCCGCTCCCCCAGCCAGTGCTCGATGCCGCGGCGCACGGCGTTGTGCATGCCGTCGGGATAGATCTCGGCCACGCTGGGTTCGGTCTGTTCGTGCCGGTTCTCGCCCCACACCAGGACGGTGACGGATCGAGCGTTCATGGGTGTTCCCTTCGTCGTTCATGTGACCGCGCGGCTGACGGTGATCACGCCGGCGGCGTGCAGGCTGGTCAGCAGGGCCCAGTCGCCGGCCGGGTCCAGCCAGATCTGGAGGTCCGCGGGCCCCTGTGGCCTGGGCAGCGGGCCGGCGGGCTCGTAGAAGGTCGCGACCAGCACCAGGGGGACCGGCGCCTCCCACCGGGTGAGCGCCGGGGGTTCGTGCCGCCCGCCGAGGATCACGGCGCGTTCCGCGTCGCCACAGGCGTCGAGCCGGGGTCCGGCCGCGAGCCGGGCCTGCAGCCTGACCTGCAGGTCCATGGCGAGGCGTACGCGCGCCGTCGCGCGCTCGCCTGCGGTGGCGAGCGCGGCGTAGCCGGGGGCGAGCAGGTCGACGAGGTCTGCGGCGTCGTCGGCGTAGCCGCGGCGGGCCCCGCCTGCGTAGATCATCTCCAGGTGGTACGGCCGTCCGTCGTGCCTGACGGGAGCGGCCGGAGGAGGCTCCGCCGCCGAGCCGTTACGGACAATCACGACGTTGTCCCGTTCCTTCATGGGCCCGGCATCCAGCGAGTGGCGGCGAACAGGGCCGTGAGCTGCTCCTTGTCGGCGGCCCGCCAGAAGAGCTCGTCCATCAGGATACGGAAGGAGCGACTTCCCCGCTCCGTGACGTCCAGCGCGGGATCCTCGGCGAGGAGCGCGGCGTGGGCGCCCAGGCGGTCGCGCCGGTCGCCGTTCGGCGGATGGCCCAGCGTCGCGGTGCGGAACGCCGCCTCGACCAGCGCCAGCGACAGCTTGACCTGTGACTGGATCACGGCGGGGTCGAGCGAACCGTCCCACAGCCGCAGCTCGATGTGGTCCTTCGCGGTGCCGCGCATGGCCTCCATGTTCAACGCCAGCTCCTGGCCGGTGTTGGCGTGCCGTACCGGACCGATCTGCTGGTAGCCCGCGGCGGGCAGGTCGTTGGGCCGGCAGTGGGAGAGACCCCGGTGACCGGCCCGCTCCGGGTTCTGCGCGAGCCTGAACAGGGTGTCGGCGTGATGGTCCGCGTAGCGCAGCACGGCGGCGTAGTTCTCCACGATGTGGTCGTAGTCGTGGGTGCTCACGTAGACGTGCCCGCCGGTCGAGAGGCTCGCCGTGCCGCCGTGCGACCGGATGATCTCGCAGGCGACGCGGAGGTTCTCCCACGTCGCGGGCTCGTCGTACAGGATGGGCGAGACCAGTTCGCCCGCGACCGTGCCGTCCCGTTCCAGGTTCCACAACCCGCGCCCGCCGTTCCTGCCCGGACGGTAGCCCTCCCCCTGCATGGTGTGGCGGCCGTGCACCTGGGCGTCGCCGGTCAGGCCGGCCTCGCGCAGGGAGCGGGCGATCGCCTCCAGCGTCCTGACGTCGGTACGGTCCGGCAGGTCGAACTCCAGCTCCAGCCCGAACCCCCGCCCGCCGTCACGGTCCGCGAGGGAGGCGGTGGCGTTCTCCGCCATGTACGGGATCACCTCCTCCCCCGCGACCGCGCGCTCCATCGCCCGATCGTAGGCACGGCGGAACGCGCCGGCGTCCCTCGTGAACGACACCTCCGGCCGCTCCGGCCAGCGCCGCCACGCCTGGGCGCGGGAGGCCAGCGAGGCGACCCGCTCCTGCTCCGCCACGGCCAGCGGATCGGGCCCGGTGAGCAGGGACAGCGAGCGGCGCAGGGGGGAACGGGCACTCCGGTACGCCTTCTGCGCCTCCGCGTGTTCCTGGGCCGCGGCCCGCCTCGCCTCCTGAACGGCGGAGGAGGAGAGATCGTGCAAGCCCGGGGGCACGTTCCGCGGCTCCGGCGGCGGGCCCGCCCGGGCCCGGCCGGCGGGCGGGGTCAGGGCGTCCAGCACCTGCCGGCGGTCGACCGGCGCGAACAGGTCGAACCCGGCCTGCTGAACGTCGGCCGCCCTGCGCGCCAGCCGTTCCACGGACTGTCCGAGACCCGCCTCCGTGGCCAGCCGGCGCAGGGGGTCGAACACCCACAGCCGGGACGGCGCATCGGAGCGGGTGAGCTCGGCCAGCCGCGCCAGAACCCGCGCCTCGTCGTCGCGCGGGCGCGGGAAACCGTGCTCCGCCGCGATCCGCAGGCCGTCCCATCGGTACGGGTCCCGCGCCCGGCGCGCGGCGAGCAGGCCGGCGAGCTCCTGGACGTGGGCCGCCCGCGCGAGGTCGGCGCCGTGCGCCTGCACCTCCTCGGCCAGGCGGACGAGGTGCCCGACGGAGCGTCCCAGCCCCACGTCCTCGGCCAGCCGCTCCAGCGGAGGACCGGCTCGCTCCCTGCCGGGGCCCGGCGGCGCGGCGAGCTCGTCCAGGTGCGCGAGCAGCCGGGCCGTCGCCTCGCCTGGATCGGTCACGGCGTGCCTCTCGGCGAGCAGCACGCCGTTCCACAGGTAGGGGTCCTCGTGCCAGAACCGCTCCATGCCTTGGCGGAAGGCTGCGGCCCCGCTCGTCCCGGCGGGGAAATAGCCGTTGTCCTGGGCCGCCCGGACGACCGGCAGCACCTCGGCGACCCGGCCCGCGCCGGGTCCCACGTGCCCGTCGAGCAGGGGCCTGACGAGGTCCCTCGCGCCGCTCTGGGTGAGCCGCTCCCCCATCATGCCGACCATGAGCCCGACCGCGCGCGCCTGCGTGGCGGTGACGTCCCGCAGGCCGAACAGGTTCCGGTGACGGTATCCCGTCCAGCGGATGGAGTCCGCCGCCATGGTGGCCCGGAGGGTGTCCACCAGCGCCGCGCGGCCGGCAGCGCCGTCCGGGGCCATCGCGAACCGCTCGGCGTCGTTGTAGAGATCGACCAGGGCGTCGATGTCGCGGTGCAGGCCGAGCTCGGCCGCCAGCCGGCGCACGGCCCGCCCGGCCGCCGGCTCGCCGGAGATCCGGCTCATCCGTGCCAGCGCCCACGCCGTCGTCGCGCTGTCGTTGACGACATCCAGCTCCCGTCTGAGACGACGGCCCTCGGCCAGGAGCTCCGCGTCCGGCACAGGCCGCCGGGCGTCCCCGCCGTCAGGCGACCTGCTGTCGGGCGCGGGCCGCCGGGCACTCCCGCCGTCAGGCGACCAGCCATCGGGCGCAGGCCGCCGGGCATCCCCGCTGTCAGGCGTCCAGCGGTGCACCATCGCCGCGGCCTCGGCGAAGTTCCGCGGCCGGGGGTCCGCGACCGCCGGGAGGTCTCCGATCGGGTGGCGAGCGCCCGCGGGGTCCACCGGGCCCAGGACCGGCATCGTCCCCGCATGGGGCGTCCACGTCAGCGCCGTGGCCCGCGTTCCGGCGTCCGGCGGCGTGCTCGGGTCGCGTGGCTGCCGGACGGCAGGGCCGGCCGGGTCGCCGCCTGGCCCGCTCCGGCCGCCCGGCCCCGCTTCGCCGGACGTCGCGGGCCGCTCGTCGCCGGACTCCAAGGACCGCTGGTGTCCGAGGTCGCCGTCCACGGACCGCTGGCCGGGCGGGAGGTCAACGGGCCGCTGGTGGACCGGAAGATCCACGGGCCGGTGGTGGACCGGAGCGTCCGCTGGAGGGGCGGGGACGTCCGCGGGCCGCTGGTGGGCCGGGACGGTGTCCGCGGTTTTCAGATCGTCGTCGTGGTGAGGTTCGACTGTGCCTTCTGGGGGCGCGTTGATCGTCGGGATGGTGGCCGGGAGCAGCGAGTCACGGGGGAGCTCACCCGGACGAGCCACCTCCGGCCGCGGCGGTCCGGCCGGGCTCTGCTCGGCCGGGTGGCTCTGGGCCGGCCGCGCGGGAACTCCGCCCTGTTCGGCGCCGGCCAGGGGCGTGTCGTGACGCCGGGTGACCTCACCCACGATCGTCTCGCCCTGGTGCGGCTGGGCAAGAGCGGCTCCCGGTTCAGAGGTCTGCCGGTTGATCAGGGCGCCGACGTCACCGTGGCGTTCGGGCCGGGACTGGTGCGCCGGGGTCGAGGAGCCGGCGACCGGTGCGCCGACGCCCGCTTCACCGCTGACCGAGCTGCCGGCGGACGCGTTGCCCGTGTCCGAGGTGCTGGCGGGCGGAGTGCCGGTGGGCGGAGTGCCGGCGGACGCGCGGCCCGTGGCCGAGGTGCTGGCGGGCGGAGTGCCGGTGGGCGGAGTGCCGGCGGACGCGCGGCCCGTGGCCGAGGTGCTGGTGGCCGGGGTGCTGGTGGCTGGGGGGTCGCCGAGGTGGGCGACCGCCTGCATCGGGGTGTAGCTCACCCTCGCCGCGGCCGGGACGTCGAGGCCTCCTGAGACGCCGGCGATGAGGGAGAAGGCCAGGTGGGAGGTGTCGAGCTGGCCGCTGAGCGCCAGTCCCGGGACGGCGCCGCCGGTGCCCGCCAGCCCGCCCAGCAGCGCCTGACCGTACATGCTCTGCCCGTACGCCACGATCCTGTCACGCACGGCCAGCTCGGCTTCGGAGGCGAGGTAGACCATGTTCCGGCTCAGCAGCCGCGAAAGCCCCGCGTTCGCGCCGGCGAACAGGGCGCCGGTCAGGGCGCCGCTGCCGGTTGACAGCGCCAGCGACGCGACGTCGAAGTCACCGGCCTCGCGGTCTCCCCAGATCTGCTGAGCCACCTGCACGCCGAGGTCGAGGCCGCCGCTGATGCCGGCGAACGTCAGCATGCCGCTGAGAACGAGCCGCTTGATCGTCTGGATGCGCATCCGGGTCAGCAGCGTGTTGTGCTGGATGAGTTTGAGTACGGCCGGGCCGTTGACGTAGATCCACACCAGCAGCCTGACGATCGCCGCGCCGAGCAGCGCCAGCGAGGCGTAGATCATCCATTCGGTGTGCTGCATCCGCACGCCGTGTTCGCGCAGGGCCGCCGCCTCGTCACGCAGCGCCTGTTCCAGGAGGTCGAGCAGCGCCGGCCCGGTATCGGGCCCGGTGGCGCCCGGCTGCCCGCCGAGCGCGGCGAACGCCTGCTCGAACGCCTCCTTGGCGGGGCCCTGCCATTCCCAGCCGCGCAACATTCGTGCGACCGCGCCGGCGTCGTCGGCTCTGAGCCCGGCCAGGAGGTCGGCCAGGTTCTCCAGCGTGGTGGCCTCGGCGAGGATCCCGGGGACGTCGGCCTCCGGGACCGCTCCGCCGGTCAGCGGCTGCGCCAGCGGCTTGACGATGTCGGGCACCAGGCTGAGATCGAGCCCCATCAGAGCCCCCTGAGGGGACCGTCGCCTTCAGGCGACGGGCAGGTCGTGCGGGTCACGAGGGCGGTCGTGGCTCGCGTGACCCCGGTGCGCCGGGTCGCGGCGGGAACGACTCGAAGCCCGTCTCCTCGCCGAACAGGTCATCGAGAGGGAGATCGGAGGTGAAGGGCTCCATCAACTCCTTCATCTCGCCGGAGACCTGCCGGGTCGCCCTGCCGATCTGCTCGACGATCGAGGCGGACAGCTCGGACGGCGACAGCTTGCGGTAGACCCGCGGGTCGAGGTGGATCGTCCGCACCTCGCCGCTCGGGCCGACGGTCACGGTCACCATGCCGTCCTTCGAGGTGACCGTCGCCGACAGCAGCCGTATCCTTTCCTGCATCTGCTTGAGCTGCTCGGTCTCCTGGTTCACCTCCTGGACGAGCTGCTCCAGCAGCCGCCACGGCTCGTCCGTCGTCATCGCCCGCCCCTCACGCCGACCAATCAGCACCGTAGGTCTCGTATGTACCATCCTTTTCCAGAAGACGCTGCCTGTCGACCTCGGGCAGCGCCCTCGCTAGGCTGCGATCCCGTGGAGTTCAACGGCGTGGTCGCCCACAGCCAGGGTCACCTTCACCGGCTGGCGTGCGCTGCCGACGACCTGGCCGGCGACGTGTCCGGCGTCCAGACCAGGTTCGAGGAGTCGTGGCGCGCCGCGTGCGCCGCCCTGGGCGCCGACGACTACGGCCGCGGCTACCGGCGGGGGCGCGGGCAGCGGCTGGACGGCATCGGCGCGGGGCTCGCGCTCCTGGCCACCGCGCTCAAGGAGCAGGAGACAAGCTTGCGGGAGGCGTCGAAGCACTACCAGGGCTGCGAGGACGCCAGCACGCTGCGCACCTGACCCGCTCAGGCCCGTCAGGGCGCGAGCGCCGCAGAGACGCCTGACCCGCTCACGTCCGTCAGGCGCGTGCGCCGCAGACGCCCGGCATCTTTCCGATCATGGTGTCGTCCTCGGCTGCGTCGAGGAGCACCATGGCGTAGTCGGCGCGCGACAACATCGCCTCGCCGCCGGTGGCGTCGGCCTCGAAGTCGATGTGCGCCCGCCCCTTGCCGGGCTTGTCGACCAGCCGGGTGGCCCGGACGACCGTCCAGTCGAGGCCGGAGATCTCCAGCATGCCCTCGGCACGCGCCAGGTCCGCGTAGGCCTTCCTGAAGATCATCCAGGCCATGCCGACGGCGAGGCGGGGCCGGGTGGCGGGGACGGAGCGGCTGCTCGTCATCACCACCCTGCGCACGCCGGCCTCGCGCATCGTCGCGATCAACGTGCGGGCGATGCCGCTCCCGCCGACCGCCGCGACGACGGCGTCCTGACCGGCCATGGCCCCGCGCACGCTCGACGGGTCGGTGGCGTCACCTCGCACGACGGCGAGCAGGTCGCCGCGCCCGTCGAGGAGCTCCGGCTTGCGGGTGAACGCCGTCACCTCGTGGCCGCGCGCGACGCCCTGCTCCAGCACATGCATTCCGGTACGACCCGTCGCACCGATCACCAACAGCTTCATATAGCCTCCTTCTATATGGCAAAATGCACTAAAGCAACACGCATGTCAACCCGCGTACGCCTTGCGGAAGGAGGAATGGCGCGTGTCTATGCGGTCGTGGTCTTGTCCTTCCACCAGGACGGGTTGTCGGTGTACCAGCGCACCGTCTCGGCCAGGCCCTCGTCGAAGCCGACGCGCGGACGGTAGCCGAGCGCCCGCAGCTTGGCGCCGTCCAGCGAGTAGCGGCGGTCGTGCCCCTTCCTGTCGGTCACCCGTTCCACCACGTCCCAGCCCGCGCCCACGGCGTCGAGCAGGCGCCCGGTGAGCTCCATGTTGGTGAGCCGGGTGTTGCCCGCCACGTGATAGACCTCGCCCGGCACGCCGCGCTCGGCGACGAGCCGGACGGCCCGGCAGTGGTCGTCCACGTGGATCCACTCCCGGACGTTGCCCCCGTCGCCGTAGAGGGGGAGCCTGCGGCCGGTGAGCAGGTTCGTGACGAACAGGGGAATGATCTTCTCGGGGTACTGGCGGGGTCCGTAGGTGTTGCCGCACCTGGTGATCACCACGGGCAGGCCGTGGGTCGTCGCGTCGGCAAGGGCGATCAGGTCGCCGCCCGCCTTGGCCGCCGCGTACGGCGAGCGCGGGCGCAGCGGCGCGTCCTCACGCCACGAGCCCGACTCGATGCTGCCGTACACCTCGTCGGTGGACACGTGCACCACCTTCGGGACCCCGGCGTCGAGGCAGGCCCGCATGAGCGTCTGGACGCCGAGGACGTTGGTGCGGACGAACTCCGCCGCCCCTTCGATCGACCGGTCCACGTGCGACTCGGCCGCGAAGTTGACCACCAGGTCGTGGCCGGGCACGAGCTTGGCGAGCAGGCCGGCGTCACAGATGTCGCCCTCGACGAGGTCGCAGGCGACCCCATCCAGGTTCGCCGGGTCCGCGGCGTAGGTGAGCCGGTCGAGCACCGTGATCGTTTCCGCGTCCGTGGTACGGGCGAAGTGGGAGCCGATGAACCCGGCACCGCCGGTGACGAGGATCCTCATGGGCGTTCACGAGGCCATGGCGGTCTCCACGACCACCGCGCTGTCCTCGTCGCCCCGTCCCGCGGCGACCACCTCGTCCAGCCGTTCCACCGCGCGCGAGCACACCGGGAGGTCCAGCCCGCCTGCGTCCGCGTCCGCGACGGCCAGCCGCAGGTCCTTGGCCATGAGCCGGGCGCGGAAGGCGGCCGGCTCGTAGGTTCCGTCGCGCATGAAGGTGGCGCGGAAGGCCAGGGCCGGTGAGCAGAACGCGCTGCCGGTGATCGCGTTGATCAGCATGGTGCGGTCGAGGCCGGCTCGCACGCCCAGGGCCACCGCCTCGGCCAGGGCCACGGTCTGGACGCCGAGCAGGAGGTTGAAGGCCAGCTTCATCGTGCACGCCATGCCGGGCGGGCCCAGATAGCGCAGCTCACCTCCGATGGCCGTCAGGACGTGCTCGACCTCGGCCACGTCGCGCTGGTCCCCGGCGGCGAACAGGCGCAGCTGGCCCTGCGCGGCCATGGCGGGGTTGCCGATCAGGCAGAGCTCGACCCGGCGCACCCCGTGGGCGCTCAGCCGCTCGGCCGCCTCGGCGGCGTAGGCCGCCGAGACGGTGGTCGTGTCGACGACGATCGTGCCGGGCCTGAGCGCCGGCACCATGCGCTCGAACAGCGTCTGCTCCACGGCGCTCTCGTCGGCGAGGCTGAGCAGGACGACGTCGCTGTCGCGGGCGGCGTCCCGCGGCTGGGGTGCCCACCGGGCGCCGGCCTGCCGCAGCGGATCGGCCTTGGCGGCCGTCCTGTTGTGCACGGTGAGCGGGAAGCCGGACTCCAGCAGGCGCCGGGCCATGCCCGCGCCCATCGCGCCGAGCCCGACGACGGCGAGCCTCATGACGCCTCCGCCGGCCTGGTGTCGGCGGACAGCTGGGAGATGCAGCGCATCGTGGCGTCGCGGAAGTAGGTGCCGAACTTCTCCGGCGAGCTGGTGTCGCGCTCCTTCAGCAGGTAGGGGGCGAGCTGCTTCTCCAACGCGTGCACGCCGCCGTGGCGGGCCATCTTCGCCGAGACGGCCTCCAGCGTGCCCTCGTAGTGGATGATCCGGACCATGAAGTCGTCCTTGATGAACACGGCGGTGCCGAGCAGGCGGCCCACCTCGTTGCCCTGCTCGTCGTGGAGCTCGGAGCTGTCCACCCGTCTGAAGTTCCGGAAGATCTCGGCGATCTCGTCCTCGTGCCCCGGCTTGACCCGGTAGGTGATCGCGG
This sequence comes from Nonomuraea sp. NPDC049378, assembly GCF_055586745.1. NCBI lineage: Bacteria > Bacillati > Actinomycetota > Actinomycetes > Streptosporangiales > Streptosporangiaceae > Nonomuraea > Nonomuraea sp. NPDC049378. Next base: position 14,867 of record NZ_JBVJHP010000022.1, on the reverse strand, counting down.
CGTACGTCATCACATTCCTCCATCGACGTTGAGCGTGGTTCCGGTGATGTAGCGGGACTGGTCTCCGGCCAGGAACAGCACGGCGGCCGCCACCTCGTCGGCGGTGCCGAGCCGGCCCAGCGCGGTCATGCCGGCCAGCCGTTCGCGCAGGTGCGGGGGCGGCCCCTCGCCGGGGCCGGCCGCGTCTATGACGCCGGGCGCGACCGCGTTCACCCTGATGCCGCGCGGCCCCAGCTCGCGGGCGAGCGACCGGGTGAGCCCGATGAGGGCGGCCTTGGACGCGGTGTAGTGCGCGCTGGCGGGCCGGCCGCGCAGCGCGACGGACGCGGACAGGTTGACGATCGAGGCGCCGCCGGACATCAGCCCCAGCGCCTGGCGGGTGACGAGGTAGGCGGAGGTCAGGTTGGCGTCCATGATCTCGTGCCACTCGCCGGGGTCCAGCTTGTCCACGGGGCGGACGCCGTCCACCCCGGCGTTGTTGACCAGCACGTCGAGCCCGCCCAGGCGCTCGGCGCAGGCGCCGGCGAGCGCGGCCACGTCTTCCTCCCGGGTGACGTCGGCGGTGACCAGCTCGTACGGGAGCGAGGCGGGCGCACCCCGGTGGCAGGCGACGACGCGGGCGCCGGCCGCGGCCAGCGCCCGGGCGGTGGCCGCGCCGATGCCCCGCGAGCCGCCGGTGACCAGCACCCGCTTGCCGGCGAGCGCGGCGTCGTACGTCATGATCGCTCCTCGGGGTAGGCGGCGGTGACGGCGTACAGGGCGAAGCTCTGCCCGTGCGAGCCGTCCTGGAAGGAGCGCAGCGGCGCGGTCGTCTGCCGGTGCCGGGTGCCGGCCTCCCACGTGCGGAAGGACTCCAGGCTGTCCCACTCGCTCAGCACCAGGAACCCGCCCGGCTGGGTGAGCGAGCGCAGCAGCTCGTTGCCGAGCAGGCCGGGCGTGCCGGCCAGCTCGCGGCTGACCTGGTGGTAGGCCTCGGCCAGCTCGGCGTGGGAGTCCCCCGAGGCCCTGGCGTAGACGAGCACGCGCACTCTCGGGCTGGTCATGTCCTGGCCACGGGGTCCATGGCGTAGACCACGTTCATCGTGACCATGGAGCCGCCCGAGCGGAACGGGTGCAGCCGGACCCGGTGCTGGAGGTGCTGCTCGCTGGTCTCGAACTCCCGGAAGCGGGGCTCGTCCACCCAGTCGCTGACGATGTAGTAGACGCCGTCCTCCTCGGCGCTCTTCGACAGCCACTGGCCCTCGTTGGCCGGGTGCTCGGTGACCGCGGTGCCGACCCGCAGCCAGGTCTCCTCGAACTCGCGCTCCGCGCCCGGTTTGATCTGCATGCGCAACATCACGCGAAAAGTCATCGCTAGATCCCGCCGTCCACGTTGATGGTCTCGCCGTTGATGAACGCCGACTGGTCGCCGGCCAGGAAGGTCACCACGGTGGCGATCTCCTCGGGGCGGCCCATCCGGCCGAGCGCGATCAGGCGCCGGTAACGCTCGCGCACCTCGTCGGGCACGCCCGCCTCCGTCTCGACGGGGCCGGGGGCGACCAGGTTGACGCGGATGCCGCGCTCGCCGAGCTCCTTGGTCAGCGACCTGGTCAGGCCGATGAGTCCGGCCTTGGCCGCGGTGTAGTGGGCGCGCAGCGGGATGCCGACGGTGGCCACCTTCGAGCCGATGTTGACGATCGAGCCGCCCTGGCCCATCAGCGGCAGCGCCCGCTGGATGACCATGGCGGTGGCGGTCAGCCCGGTGTCCACGACCCGGTGCCACTCCGCCGCGTCCAGCTCGGCGAACGGGACATGGCTGATCGCGCCCGCGTTGTTGACGACGATGTCGATCCGGCCCCATCGGCGCTCGCACTCGCCGACCAGGGTGTCGATGTCCCGCTGCTCGGTCACGTCGGCGGTCGCGACGTGGTGCTCGCCGCCGATCGCCCGCAGCTCCTTCTCCAGGGTCCGCGCGGCCTCGCCGCCCTGCCGGGTGCAGGTGACGACGCTCGCGCCCGCCCTGGCCAGGTCGAGCACGATGGCCCGGCCGATTCCTCTGGCGCCGCCGGTGACCAGCGCCTTCCTGCCGTTGAGTCGCATGGTTTCTCCGATGTCACATCAGGGTGGCCGCGCCGGCGCCGGCGGCCGCGAGCGCGGCCAGGACGAGCACGGTGCGGATGAGGTTCCAGGTACGCCACCGGGTCCTGGGGTCCCGCGCGGCCCAGTCGGGCGGCGGGTCGCCGGGGTCCAGCGACGTCACGTACTTGTTGATCGGCACGTTCTTCACGACCGAGATGGCCATGACGAGCGCCAGCAGCGCCGCCGCCGCGGTGTAGAGGGAGCGCGCGCCGGCGGACGGGGCCAGCACCGCGAGCGCGGCGTTGGCCAGGAAGGTGATGGCGTTGACGATGGGCATGAGCGGGTCGTAGCGCGGCCACAGGAAGCTGATGGCGCGCACGTACCCGTCGTAGGGCATGGCCTTGGTGTACGGCTCGATGCCGATGACGGTCGAGAGCATGACCCCCGCCGCCAGGCCGCCTCCGGCCAGGGACAGCGGGATGAGCAGCGAGATCATCGCACCGTCTGCGCCGCGGCTTCCACGCGGCGCCGGATCAGGTCGAGCTGGACGGCGGAGTTGCCGTTGATCCTGGCGGCCATCGCCGCGTCGTCCAGCGGCGCGCCCGGCTTCATCTGGAAGTCCTGCCTCCAGCGCATCAGGACGCCGCCGTCCACCTCGGTGTAGTCCCACGCGATGTGCATGTGGTCGAACCAGCCGGTCTCCACGCGGTGGGCCCGCACGGTCCGCTTGACCGGGTCGGCGGTCCGCTCGGACACCCAGCTCCAGGCGTTGCCGTCGGCGTCGGGGTGCATGGTGAGCCGGAAGCGGACGGTGTCGCCCTTGCGCTCCAGGATCTCTGCGGCGGCGTACTCGCTGAACAGCCGCGGCCAGTTCTCCACGTCGTTGGTCATGCTCCAGACCACCTCCATCGGCGCGGCGATGACGATCTGGTTCTCGGTGTGTGCTGCCATGGTCCTGTCCTTACGCTCTGACGACGATTGCCGAGTTGAATCCGCCGTAGCCCCTGGCCAGCACCAGTGCCGCGCGCAGCGGCGCCTGCCTGGGGGTGTCGCGGACGAGGTCGAGCCCGAGTCTCTCGACGGGTTCCGAGATGCCGACGGTGGGCGGGATGACCTGGTCGCGCAGGGCCAGCAGCGCGGTGGCCAGGTCGAGCGCGGCGCCGCCCGCGTACAGGCGCCCGGTCATGGTCTTCGGCGCGGTGACCGGGACACCCAGCGGCCCGAACACCGCGGTGACCGCCTCGGCCTCCTGGCGGTCCAGCTCGGGCACCCCGGCGGCGTCCGCGAAGACGACGTCGACGTCGCCGGGCCGGACGCCGGCGTCGGCCAGGGCGGCCTCGATGGCGCGGCGCAACCCTGGAGGCCGGTCGGTCCACGGCGGCGGATCGAACGTCGCCGCGTGACCGGCTATATAGCCATAGGTGGTCTTTTTCGTGTCGGTGGGCTCGATGACGAACATCGCCCCGCCCTCGCCCGGCAGGTAGCCGTCCGCACGGGCGTCGAAGGGCAGGAACGTCCCCGACGGGCTGAGCCGGCGGTTGCTGAGCTGCGCGACCAGCCCGTACGGGCACAACGACGCGTCGGTGCCACCCGACAGCGCCAGCCGCACCTGGTCGCGCAGCAACCGGCACGAGTGGGCCACCGCGTCCAGCCCGCCGGCCTGCTCCGCGCAGACGACGCCGCACGGGCCGCGCATCTTGTGGCGGATCGCGATCTGGCCCGTGCTGGCCGCGTAGAACCAGGCGATGGACTGGTACGCGCCCACGTGCCGGGGCCCGTTCCGCCACAACTTCTCGATCTCCCGCTGCCCGAAATCCGTGCCGCCGGAGGAACTGGCCGTGGTCACCGCCATCTCGTACTCGGGCAGCCCGGCCGGGTCCACCTCGGCGTCGGCCAGCGCCATCTCGGCCGCCGCCAGCGCCATGTGGGTGAACCGGTCGGTCTCGGCGACGAGCCTGCCCGGCACCCGGCCCTTGGCGGTGAACGACGACTCGCCGCCCCTCGTCACCGGGTAGCCGCCGGCGTCGAAATGCGTGATCGGCCCGAGCCCGGACCTGCCGTCCAGGACCGCGCGCCAGTAGTCCTCCGCGCGGTCCCCGTTGGGCGCCACCACCCCCATCCCGGTCACCGCGCTCATCGTTCCCCCCGCCCCAGCACCATCGCCGTCTGGAAGCCGCCGAACCCGCTGCCCACGCTGAGGACGGCGTCCACCCGCCGGTCGCGGGCGGTCAGCGGCACGTAGTCGAGGTCGCACTCCGGGTCGGGGGTGTGCAGGTTGGCCGTGGGCGGCACCACGTTGTCCCGCATCGCCAGCAGGCAGGCCGCCGCCTCGATCGCGCCGATCGCGCCGAGCGAATGCCCGACCATCGACTTCAGCGAGCTGACCGGCACCTCGTAGGCGCGCGGCCCCAGAGCCCGCTTGAAGGCGGCGCTCTCGTGCCGATCGTTCTGCTTGGTGCCCGAGCCGTGGGCGTTGACGTAGTCGATGTCCGACGGATCGAGCCTGGCGCCGTCCAGCGCGGCGCGGATGGCCTCGGCCATCTCCCTGCCGTCCGGCTTGAGCCCGGTCATGTGGAAGGCGTTGCTGCGGGAGGCGTACCCGGCGATCTCACCGTAGATCGTCGCGCTGCGGCGGCGCGCCGACTCCAGCTCCTCCAGCACCAGGACGGCCGCGCCCTCTCCCAGCACGAACCCGTCCCTGTGCAGGTCGAACGGGCGCGAGGCGTGCTCGGGGTCGTCGTTGTTGGGCGAGGTGGCCTTGATGGCGTCGAAGCAGGCCGAGGTGATCGGCGAGATCGGCGCGTCGGTCGCGCCGGCCACCACCACGTCGGCCGTGCCCTGCCGGATGAGACGGGCGCCGAGGCCGATGGCGTCCAGGCCCGACGTGCAGCCGGTCGAGATCAACCCGACCTGCCCCTCGGCCCCGCAACTCCACGCCACCTCGGCGGCCAGGGTGCTGGGCGCCATGAACCCGTACAGGTGCGGCACGCCGTACGCGTCGTCCACCAGCCAGCGCCTGCCGCCGTCGCTCAGGACGACGTACTCCTCCTCCAGGCTCATCGTGCTGCCCACGGCGCTGCCCAGGCTGACGCTCACCCGCTCGGGCGCGACGTCCTGGCCCAGGCCGCTGTCGGCCCACGCCTCCCTGGCCGCGACCACGCCGAGTTGCGCGGCCCGGTCCATCCTGCGGACCTCCTGAGCCGACAGGCCCTCCGACACCGGGTCGAAGTCGCACTCGGCGGCCATCCGGGAGCGGAAGCCCGACGGGTCGAAGAAGGTGATGGTACGCGTCGCCGTGCGGCCCGCCGTGAGCATCTCCCAGAAGGCCTTGGTGCCCGGGTCACCGGGAGCGACGACGCCGATCCCGGTGACCACGACGCGGGCGGACGACATCAGGCCTCTCCCGCTCGTTCTTCTGTGTCGACGTGACCCAGCTCGGGGCGGGGCGCCAGCGGGCACAGGTGGAAGACGATGAGCGCGTCCTCCGTGCCGGTGTTCTCGACGCGGTGCCGGGTGAACTTCGGCACCATGACGCTCTGGTCGGCGCTCATCTTGACGTCATCGCCGTCCAGCCTCGCGACGATCGTGCCGCGGGCGACGAACATGTACTCGTCGGAGTAGGGGTGGTAGTGCTCGGCGACGGACTCGCCCGGCTTGAGCAGCGTCACGCCCATGAAGCCCGTGGTCGAGCCCACGGTCTTGGGGCTGAGCAGCACCCGCAGGTCGCCGCCGCGGCGGCGGTTGGGCTCGACGTCGTCGATGTGGACGATGCGGGGTCCGGCCTGCTTGTCGGTCACGAGCTCTCCCAGGTGTAGAAGGGGATGGCCATGGCGTCCTTCGGCTCGCGCCAGTTCGGGTCGTACGGGCTGACGTGCTCCGACAACCTCTGGCTGACGTCCACGTAGAGCGGGTGACGGCGCGCCTTGTCCAGGTCGGGCTTGATGTCCTGGTCGGCCTCGACCAGGTGGAAGTACAGGTCGTGGAAGCGGAAGAGGGTCCTGCGGGACACGCCGATCAGGTGCGGCAGATCCGTGGCGTCGGAGTCGGCGAAGATGCCCGCGATGGCGTCGGCGTGCGAGGCCTCCATGTGCGCGACGATGAGCGTTCTGTGCGGCAAGGTGATCTCCTACTTGATCGCGATGGCGAGGGTGTCGGTGGGGCCGAGCGGCTGGACGGAGGTCTGCTGGAATCCCGCCTCGCGCATCCACGCCAGGCACTCGCCCTGGGTGTACTCCGACCCGTCGGTCGTGGTGAGGATCATGTGCAGGCTGACCAGGAGGTTGTCGGCGTCGGCCGGCTCCTCCTCGATCATGCGGTCGTAGACGAGCAGCACCCCGCCGGGAGCCAGCGCCTGGTAGGCCTTGCCGACCAGCATCCGGCGCTCCTCCTCCGACCAGTCGTGCAGCACGTGCCCCATGATCAGCACGTCGGCCTGCGGCAACGGGTCGTTGAAGAAGTCGCCGGGCACGAACGAGGCCCGCCCGGCCAGCCCGAGCCCGGCGAGGTGCGCGTCGAACCTGGGCTCCATCTCCGGCAGGTCGAACACCATGCCCTTGAGGTGGACGTGCGCCCTGACCAGGTGGGAGATCAGGTTGCCGCGGGCGCCGCCGATGTCGGCGACGGAGTCGTGCGCGGTCCAGTCGTAGGCCTTGGCCAGCTCGGGGCCGAGGTGCCCGCTGAGCGAGTCCATCATGGTCAGGAAACGGTCCAGGAACGCGGGGTTGCCGACCAGCTCCCGGAAGTCGCCGTCGTTGGCCTGCGGCCGGCCGGTGCGCAGCGTGTCGGTGAAGCTTCCCCACGCGGGGTAGAGCATCTCGCCGGAACGCGACAGGAAACCGCCGACGTAGGCGGGCGCGCCGCGGACCAGGAAGCGGGAGGCGGCCGGGCTGTTGCCGTACCTGCCGTTCTCGCGCTGGAGCAGGCCGGTGACGACGAGGGTGTCCAGCCACTGGCGGGTGGCGCGGGGGTGCAGGCCGAGGCGCTCGCACACCTCCTCCGCGGTGGCCTCGACGTCGTCGAGCGCGGTGAACAGGTCGAGCTCCACTGCGGTGAGCACGACCTTGGACATCGCGTACATGCTGCCGATCCGGAAGATGTCGGCCGGGGTGCTGATCGATGCGTCCGTTGCCACGGGGGCTCCCTTCTGAGTGATGATCGGGTCAGGCGTCGGGCGTCACGGCCTCGATCAGCCGCAGGTCGCCCGCCTCCCCGCGAACGCCGCCGAAGCCGAGGCCGGCACGGTCGAACAGCTCGGCGAACTCCTTCTCGGTGCGCTCCTTGCCGCCCGCGACCAGGAGCATGTGCAGATCCATCAGCCGGGCCCGCCGCTCGGCGGGGCCGCTCGCGAGGAGCTGCTCGACGACGATCACGCGGGCGCCGGGCGGCGCGGCGCGCCGGCAGTTCCGCAGAACGCGCAGGCACGTCTCGTCGTCCCACATGTGCAGGGTCTGCTTGATGAGATAGACGTCGCCGCCACCGGGGACGGCCGTCTGGCAGTCGCCGGGGAAGGCGCGGAAGCGGGAGGCCAGCGGGCCCTCGCGCAGCGCCGGGTCGACGGTGTCCAGCGCCTGCTCGGTCTCGACGAGCACGCCGGTGACGCCGGGGTGGCGTTCCAGCACCGCGCGCAGCAGGTTGCCCTTGCCTCCCGCCAGCTCGACCACGCACTCGCCGTCCTTGACCGGCAGCGCCTCGGCGACCAGCGGGTCCTCCCGCTGCGCCACGACCGACAGGCCGTGCTGGAACGCCTCGCCTGCCTGCCTGTTCTGGTCGAAGTAGGCGAAGATGTCCTGGCCGTAGTGCGCCTGGAAGGCGGCTTCGCCCGTTCTGACCGAGTGGGCGAGCAGTCCCCACAGGATCCAGTTCCAGTCGCCGCCCAGGCGGATGATCTCCGCGGGGCCGCCGGGCGCGTCCGAGCGCAGCGCCCGGGACAGGGGGGTGTGCTCGTAGCGGCCCTCCGCCTCGGCGAAGATGCCGTACGCGGTGAGCAGCCGCATGAAACGTTCGAGCGTGTCCCGCCGCGCGCCCGCGGCCGAGGCGAGCTCCTCCAGGGTGACGGGCTCGCCGTCCACCGCGTCGGCCAGGCCGAGCTGGACCGCCGCGCGCACCACCGCGCTGGCGTGCACGCCCGTCGAGAGCTCGAACACCTTCGCGGCCGCTTCGTCGCGCATGACCGCCATTGCCATGTGATACCTCCGGGTCATCCGGCGGCCGGGTCCTCGAGACCCGCCGACTGCAGAGGCTGGCGGCGAGGGCTCAAGGATCGCTCCAGCACCGCTTGAGCAGCGGCCCGCGGATCGCTGGGGGCCGGGTCGGGCGCCGGCCGGCCCCGCTCAGGTGATGCTCGAGCGCGGCGAGCCAGCATGGGCGTCCCGGCGGGCCTGCTCCGCCCGTCGTGCCGATCAAAGGGAGTGACGGATGGAACTGGGGCTCACTGGAAAGAGCGTGCTCGTCACGGGCGCCAGCAGCGGCATCGGACGTGCCGCGGCACGCCTGTTCGCCGCGGAAGGGGCCAGGGTGGCCCTCACGTACCGCGTCAACAAGGACGGTGCGCAGAGCACCGTGACCGAGATCGAGCGGGCGGGCGGCACCGCGATCGCCGTGCAGTACGACCTGGGCGACGCGGACTCCATCAGGACCGCCGTGGCCGGCGTGATCGACGCCCACGGCGGCGTGGACGTGCTGGTCGCCAACGCCTCACCCTGGTCGGGGCCGCACCTGCCGCCCCGCGCCTTCGAGGACGTGCCGGTCGCGGAGTGGCAGACCCAGCTCCGCGAGGAGCTCGACGGCGCCTTCCACACGGTGCAGGCGGTGTTGCCGTCGATGAAGGCGCGCGGCTGGGGACGGCTGGTCTTCGTCTCGGCGGCGTCGGTGCGCTCGGGCATCCCCGGGGAGGAGGCGTTCATCGCCAGCAAGGCCGGCCTCAACGCCTTCAGCCGCACCCTGGCGGCCGAGGCGGGCACGAGCGGGATCCTCAGCGTGGTGGTGTCGCCCGGGGCGACGGCGACCGACACCACCCGGCGCGCTCTTCCCCCTCAGGTGATGAGCAAGGTGGCCGCCTCGGCCGCCACGGGCCGCATCTCGACGCCCGAGGAGGTGGCCAGGGCCATCGTGTTCCTCGGCTCGGAGGCCAACGGGAACATCACCGGCACCATCGTCGAGGTCACCGGCGGAACCTGATCCGCCGCTGCGCCGCCGCGGGCCCGAGAGGCCCCGCGGCGGCTTTCCGCACTCAGCAGGGCCTGCGCCGTTCCTCCGGGCCCGAGGGACCGCGACCCTCGATCAGCTCGCGGCCATTCCCTCCGGACACGAGACGACCGCGGCCTCCGGTCAGGCCGCGGTCGTCCCCTTCCGGCACAGCGCGCCGTACCGGCCGGTCAGGCTGTGGCGATGCGTTCCAGCTGCGGGACGACGGCGGAGGGGGCCGGGCGGGCGGCGATCTCCTCGCGCAGGCGGGCCGCGGCCTCCTTGGCCCGCTCGTCGTGCAGCAGGCGCAGCGCCCGCTCCCGCAGCTCGGCCGGAGCGGCGTCGTCGGGCGGCAGCAGTTCGGCCGCCCCGGCACGCACCAGGCGGGTGGCGTGCGCCTCATGGTCGGGCAGCTGCGGCACCAGCAGCTGCGGCAGGCCGGCGGCCAGGCCGGTCAGCGAGCTGCCGGCGCCGCCGTGCGCCACCAGCAGGTCGCATGACGGCAGTACGGCGTGCAGCGGCGCGTCCTCGACGACCCGCACGCCCTCGGGAAGGGCGCCGAGCAGCGGGCGCTGCTCGGCGGTCACGGCGGCGACGACCTCGGCCTCCGGCCCCGCCAGCGCGCTGACGGCGTCCCTGGCCAGGAAGCGGCGCGCGTCCACGCGGGCCATGGTCGTGCCCCACGTCACGCAGATCCTGGGCCTGTCCGCCGGGCCGAGGCGGGGGTCCGCGCCGGCCCCGTTGTACGGGACGTACCTGATGGGCGTCGGCCGGTAGTCCACCTCCACCTGCACGCCGGCGGGGAACGGGTCGATCGTGGCCGCCCCGAGCGGATCCAGGTCGTCCAGGCCGTGCCGCTCCGCCATCGGCGCCAGCAGCTCCGGCAGGAACCGGCGGGCGCGATGGACGAGGTCGGCCCCGTACAGGTGGCGCACGGCCGGCACTCCGGCCGCCGCCGCCGCGACCGGGGCCGCCCAGGCCGTCGGATCGTGCACGACCAGGCCGGCCCGCCATTCCCCGGCCAGGCGTACCAGGTCGTCGACCATGGCCTCGGCGTTGGCCTGGAACATGCGCAGCGCGCGGGGGGCGCGCCCGTTCGTCAGGGGTCCCGGGGGCACGGGCGGGGTGCCGAAGCGCCGGGTCGGCAGCGCGTACCCGCGGACCAGGTCCACCGAGTCCACGTCGGAGCCGACCACGGCGTACGGCAGCCCGATCCGCCGCGCGGCGGCCGTCAGCGACGGCTGGCAGGCCACCAGCACGTCGTGCCCGGCCGCGCGGGCCGCCCAGACGAGGGGCACCATGGCGTACAGATGGGACGGCCACGCCCAGGCCGTGAACAACACCCGCACCGTTCCACCAGCTCTCAGCTCAGGACCGCATCGGCGATCAGATCAACCTGTCCGGGGTCTGCCGTGCACGGCAGCAGGATCAGCTCGTCGCAGCCGGCCTCGGCGTAGCCGCGGGCCAGCTCGCGCAGCCGCTCCGGGTCCGTGGCCGCGCCGGAGACCACCAGCGCCGCCTTGTCGCCGATGAAGGCGTAGTAGGAGCGCAGATAACGTTCGGCGTGCTCGCGCCCGCCCGGGCCGAGCGCGACGTAGGACAGCGCCAGCAGCCTGGGCGCCTGCGCCCTCCCCTGCCGCCGCCATTCCGCGCGCACCGCGGCGGCCAGGTCGGCGTAGCGGGAGACCGAGCTGCCGCCGCCGATCCACCCGTCGCCCACCCGCGCCGAGCGGCGCATGGCCGCCGCCGAGTGGCCGCCGACCAGCAGGGGCGGGCGGCGCCGGGGGCGCAGGCCCTGGCCCGGCTCCGACCAGGCGTCGCGCAGCTCGCGCACGACGGTGTCGAGGCGCTTGCCCCGGCCGGCGAACGGCGTCCCCGTCGCGTCGAAGTCGTCCTCGCGGTCGCCCGAGGCGAGGCCGACCACCAGGCGCCCGCCCGACAGGTGGTCGAGCGTGGCCAGCTGCTTGGCCAGCAGCGCGCTGTCGCGGCAGGCGGCGATGAGGATGGTGGTGGCGAGCTTGATCCGTTCGGTGACGGCGGCGGCGGCCGCCAGGGCCAGCAGCGGCTCGTAGTTGCGGTACACGATGCGGTCGAGCGCGCCGAGCGTGCTGAACCCGAGCCGGTCGGCCCTGCGGGCCCACTCGACGAGCCGCTCGCCGGTCAGGTCCGGCACGGTCGTGGGCAGGGCGAGTCCGATGTCCATGGTGACGGGCCTCTCAGCCGCGGTCGAGGATCCGGCCGGCCACCGCGCGCAGCACGGCCTCCGGGTCGGCCGGGAGGACGGGCGCGCGCCAGGCGACGAAGCCGTCGGGGCGGACCAGCACCGCGCCTGACGGGCTCACCCCGTACGTGCGCGGCCAGCGGCCCTCCGGGTCGGCCAGTTCCGCGCCGCCGATCATCCGCGCGTCCAGGCCGGCGCGGGCCGCCGCCTCGTGCCAGCCGCCGCCCTCGGAGCCGGTGAGGAGCACCGTTCCCTCGCCGAACAGGTCCAGCGTGGACACCGGCACGCCGTCGCGGACGATCGGGCAGTGCGGGGCACGGGTGCCCGGCGCGCCGAGCAGGGCGGGCTCCAGCGCGGGCGGGCCGCCGGTCTCCTCGGGGAGCACGGCCGCGGAGTCGTACCGGTAGCCCAGGATGATCGCGGCGTAGCTGACGGCCTTCCCGTCGCCGTCGGCGGTGCTGGTGCGGTCGCGCATCGTCTTCATGGCGTAGTCGATGGTGTGCCCGGCGACGGCGCGGCGCTCCCGCTCGTAGGTGTCCAGGAGGCCGGGGCCCGCGTCGCCGGCCAGGACGGCGGCCAGCTTCCACGCCAGGTTGTGGGCGTCCTGCACGCCGGTGGCGGCGCCGAGCGCGCCGGTCGGGGGCATGGCGTGCGCGGCGTCGCCGACGAGGAACACCCGTCCGTGGCGGTAGCGCTCGGCCAGCTGGGCGGCGACCTCGTAGCCGAGCACCTTGGCGCCGGTCCGCTCGATCTGCACCTCGATGTTGTCGACGCGCAGGTCGGGCACTCCCACGGCGGCGCGGATGACCGCCACGCACCGGTCGTCGTCGAAGTCGTCGGCGTTGCCGGCGGCGGGGTCGTAGGGGGTGACGAACACCCAGCGCGAGCCGTCCATCGGCATCATGCGGGTGCCGGGCTCGGGCTGGTCGAAGTAGCCCAGGCCGAGGTCCCGGCCGCGCAGCGGGCCGCTGAGGTCGGCCTTGAAGACGAGGCTGACGATGTTCTGCAGCACGCCGGGGCCGGTCACGCCGATGCCGAGCCGCTGCCGCACGGAGCTGCGGCTGCCGTCGGCGGCGACGAGATAGCGCGCGCGGATCCGGCGCTCGCGGCCGGTGTCGGCGTCGCGCACGGTCGCCGTCACCCCGTCCCCGTCGTCGTCGAACGACGTCAGCTCGGTGGAGTAGCGCACGTCGGCGCCCAGCTTCACGGCGTGGTCGGCGACGATCTCCTCCAGCCTGTTCTGGTCGATGGAGCACCAGTCGCACGGCGTGGCCGCGCTGAGCCCCGGCGCCTCGTTGCGCATCGGCATGGAGAACAGCTCGGCGTCGTTGAGCGTCCTGGCCCTGATCACCGTCTTGGTGCTCAGGTCGGAGGTCAGGGACTGCGCGGCGACGATCGTCTCCTCCAGACCGGCCGACCGGAAGATCTCGACGGTGCGCGGGTTGATCACCCGCGCCCTGGGGTGGCGCAGCGTGCTGGGCTTGCGCTCGACGAGCGTCACCCGCACTCCCGCCCTGGCCAGGAACAGGGCCGTGGTCAGGCCGACGACGGCGCCGCCGGCGATCAGCACCTCGGTGTCTTCGTGTGGCATGGCTGGCCTCATCCCTTCGGTCATCGGCACACCTACCAGGGAGCAGAACCGGCGTCGCGCGGCGCTGGACGCCCGGTCGAGTTCCGCTCCAGCCCTCGTCCGCCCCGGATCCAGCGCGGCTCGAACGCGGCCTTCCACGATGGCCTCGCGACGATCTGATCCGAGAGAGCGGGGCACACCATGCGACTGGGGATCAACGTCCCTCTGAACGACGCCGACCTCGTCATGGAGGCGGAACGGCTCGGGTTCGAGGTGGCGTTCGTACCGGAGGGATTCCGTTCGGACGCTGCCAGCGCGCTGGGATACCTCGCGGCCAGGACCACGCGGATCCACGTGGCCTCCGGGGTGTTCCAGATCCCGGCGCGGACCGCGGCCATGACCGTGATGACGGCCGCGACGCTGGACGGCCTGTCCGGCGGCCGGTTCCGGCTCGGGCTGGGCGTCTCCAACGCGTTCGTCACCGAAGGCTGGCACGGCACGCCGTTCGGCCGCCCGCTGGCCAGGACCCGCGAGTACGTCTCCATCGTGCGGGCCGCGCTCGACGGCCGCCAGGTCGACCACAAGGGCGAGCACCTGCAGGTGCCGCTGCGCGGCGGCCGGGGCACCGGCTTCCGCCTGCACGCCACGCTGGTCAGCCCGCGCATCCCGATCTACCTGGCCGCCGTCGGCCCGCGCGGGCTGGAGCTGGCCGGGGAGATCTCCGACGGCTGGTTCGGGGTCTTCAGCTCGCCCGAGCGGGTGGCCGAGGCGGTCGGGCACATGGAGGCCGGGCGGCTGCGCGGCGACCTGGCCGGCGAGCCGTTCGAGGTCATCCCCTCGGTGTCGATCGCCGTGGACGACGATCTGGAGGCCGCCGCGCTGCCCGTCAGGCACCACGTGGCGCGGTTCGTCAGCCTCGGGCACCGCGCCGACAACTTCTACTTCCGCCTGCTGGAGCGGCTCGGCCACGGCGATGCGGCGGTGGAGATCCAGGACCGGGCGCGGGCCGGCGACGCGGCGGGCGCGGCGGCGGCGGTGCCGTTCGAGTTCGTCGACAGCACCTCGCTGCTGGGACCCCCGGACCGGGTGGCGGAGCGCGTGGCCGCGTACGCGCGTGCCGGCGTCACCACGATCGCCCTGTCCCCCGTCGGCTCCGACCCGGTGGCGCGGCGCACATCCCTCCAGGTCGCGGCGGAGGCCGTCGGCCTGGTCACTCCCGGCAGATAGGACCGGCACACAAGGAGGAACCATGTCAGACAAGGCAGGCAAGCGTCCCGGGATCGCCCGGCGCGTGGCGCTGGTGGCGGCGGCGGGCACCCTGGCCCTCGGCTCGGTGGCCGGCCTGGCCGGCTCGGCCAGCGGCGACACCGAGTGGCGGCGCTCGCCGGTCGGCACGTGGGCCGTGGAGATCACGTTCGCGTCCGGCACGAAGACGGAGCGCGGCCTGTTCGCGCTGCGGCCGGACGGCAGCTTCAGCCTCGCCGTCGGCAAGCGGACCGGGTTCGGCAGCTGGCAGCCCACCGCCGACGGTTTCCGCTACGCCTTCAGGCACTACGCGTTCAAGGCCGACGACACCTTCGACTTCGAACTGCGCGGCGTCCAGGAGGGGCAGGTGGACGCGGACGGCACGTTCACCACGACGGGGACGGGAACGTCCCTCGACGCCGACGGCAACGTCCAGGGCGTGTTCGAGACCCAGGTCGAGGGCGAGCGCTACAGCCTCCAGTCACCGTGACGGCAACCGGGGGCGGGGGGGGGGGGGGGGGGGGGGGGGGGGGGGGGGGGGGGGGGGGGGGGGGGGGGGGGGGGGGGGGGGGGGGGGGGGGGGGGGGGGGG
>NZ_JBVJHP010000021.1:127706-198380 GCF_055586745.1 Nonomuraea sp. NPDC049378 | reverse complement strand
AGTAGGTCACCGCCGGACAATCTTTGTGGAGGGGGTTCCGACGCTGAGCGCGTCGGGACCCCCTCTTTTTGTGTTGGGCCACCTCCGCGGCCAGGGCGCGTCGTGAGCGGTGAGGGCGGTCAGTAGGGTTGGGGTGTGGATTATCGTGCGGTAGAACGCGCGATCATGGAGCGTGGCGTCGAGTGGGATTTCGAGCCGACGCTCGACAGGATCGCGGCCCTTCTTGACGTGCTCGGCTCCCCGCAGCGGGCGTACCCCGTCATGCACATTGCCGGCACCAACGGCAAGACGAGCACGGCGCGGCTGGCAGAGGCGCTTCTCAGGGAGCGCAACCTCAGAGTGGGGCGGTTCACCAGCCCGCACCTGGTGTCGATGCGCGAGCGGATCACCGTTGACGGTGCGCCGCTGAGTGAGGAACGGTTCGCCGAGGTTTACGAGGAGATCATCCCGTATGTCGAACTGACCGACACACAGGGGCGGCGCATCCAGTTCTTCGAGTTGCTGACGGCGATGGCGTTCGCGGCGTTCGCCGACACCCCGGTCGATGTCGCGGTCGTCGAGGCCGGGATGGGCGGCTCCTGGGACGCCACCAACGTCGCGGACGGCACCGTGTCGGTGATCACGCCCATCTCGCTCGACCACACCGATCGGCTCGGGCCCGACATCCCCAGCATCGCCGGGGAGAAGGCGGGCATCATCAAGGCCGGCTCGACCGCCGTGCTCGCCCAGCAGGAGCTGCCGGCCGCCGAGGTGCTCATGAGACGCGCGGCCGACGTCGGCGCCGTCGTGGCGCGGGAGGGGCTCGAGTTCGGGGTGCTCAACCGCGAGGTGGCGCTCGGAGGGCAACTGCTCACGCTGCGCGGGCTCAAGGGCGTCTACGACGAGGTCTACCTACCGCTTCACGGCGCCCATCAGGCCGGCAACGCCGTCTGCGCGCTGGCCGCCGTCGAGGCGGTGACCGGCGGCGACGACCCGCTCGACGTCGACCTCGTGCGCCAGGCGTTCTCCGAGGTCGCCTCGCCGGGGCGGATGGAGGTCGTGCGGCGTACGCCGGCGGTCGTGGTCGACGCCGCTCACAACCCCGCCGGTATGCAGGCGACGTTGGAGGGGCTGCACGAGGCGTTCGACTTCGCGAAGGTCGTCGGCGTGGTCGCGGTCATGCGCGACAAGGACGTCGACGCCTTGCTGGAGTTGCTTGAGCCTGTGCTCGACGAGATCATCGTCACGCGCAACTCCTCTCCTCGGTCGATGACGCCACAGGAGCTGGGGGCCATGGCGGCGCCGGTCTTCGGGGAGGAGCGCGTGCACGTCGTCGACCGCCTCGATGACGCCATCGACCAGGGCATCGGCATCGCCGACGCCGAGGGAGAGTTCAGCGGCACGGGCGTGCTCATCACCGGGTCCGTGGTCACCGCGGGGGATGCGCGGCTGTTGCTGAAGGCGGATGGTTCGTGATGAACTTCGAGGTCACCCCAGGGATGCGGCGGCTCGGCGCCAGCGTGCTCGGCATGGAGGCGATCGTCGCCGGGCTGATCACACCCGTGGCGATCAGCGTCGTCGGGGTTGAGCCGTGGCTCGCGGTCACCGTCGGCATCGGCCTGGCCGTGTTGTGCGTGGTCGCTGCGGGCCTGCTCAAAAAGCCCTTCGGCTACGTTCTCGGGAGCGTCGTCCAGGTGCTGGCCATCTGCGCGGGCTTCCTCGTGCCGGCGATGTTCTTCCTCGGGGCGATCTTCGCCGCACTGTGGATCACAGCGATTATCGTCGCTCGCCGTGTCGAAGGCGCTACTACCCGCTAAAGTCGGCCTACATGGCCGTCCCCCCGATCCATTGGTCGCCGCACCCGGCTGGCCCCAGGCTTCCATGGCTGCTCGATGCCGTGCTCGGGCTCCTCGTCGTGGCCGCGCTGCCGCTGGCGATCGTTGCGATCCCCAACACGCTCTCCGTCGTCGCCAAGCTGCTGCCCGGCGACATCGACCAGATCGGGCTCATGCGCACTCACGGGCTCGCCCTGCCCGCGCTGATGCTCACCGTGCCGCTCGCCTCTGTGGCGTTGCGCCGAGTGAAGGCCGCGCACCTCTTGCTCGCCGGGTTGACGCTGGTGGCGCTCTCCGACGCCGCGGGCGGCTACGCCGGGTCTGAGCTGCTGGTCGGAGCGGTGCGCGTGGTGCGTGGCATCGGCGCGGGCCTGATCCTGCCCGCCACGCTCGCCGCCGTCTGGGATCGGGCTCGGGTGCTGCGCGCCCTGTGGGTGGGCACGTTCGGTCTGAGCCTGCTCGCGGCCCAGGCGCTGGCGCTCTGGCCGCTCGACGCGGTGAGCAGCTGGAAGGTGACGTTGCAGCCCTACCCGTTGGTGACGGGTGTGGCGCTCGCCCTGGCCGCCGTCCACCTCGTCGGATGGATGGTGCTCGGCCGGCCGTCCACGCAGGCGGCCGACGACGAGGACCGCGGCAGGCTGCTGCTGGCCGTCGCGCCGGCGGCGGGCATCGCCATCATGGCGATCAGCACCGCGAACGAAGGCTGGCGGGCGGTCCCGGTCATCGCGCTGGCCGGCCTGGCCGTCGTCGGGTTGCTGGTGCTGGCCTCATTCGGGCCGCCGCCGAACCGTACGCTGTCGTACTCGATGGTGGCGGTGGGCGTGGTGCTCCTGCCGAGCGCGGCGCAGGTCACGCTCATGGAGATGGGCGGGCTCGGCGGGCCGGGGCTGCGCGGGTTGTGGGTTCCGTTCGGGTTGGCCGGGCTGCTCGCCGGCGCGGCGGCTGTGGCCGTGCGGCTGTTCGCCGGGATCGCCGCGCGGTGGCTGGTGCCTCTGGGGCTGCTGGCCATGGTCGCGGGCTTGTGCTCGGTCCGGCTGGTCGTGCCCGCCGCTGACGGGCTGGTGTTGGTGGTGCCGTTCACCCTGCTCGCCGCAGGGGCGGCGGTGGCGCTGACGGCGGCGTCGCAGGAGGTGGGATTCGGGGCGGCGGTCTACGGGCTGTCGTTGTGCTGCGCCGGGGTGCTGGCGGGTTTCCTGCTGGGCACCGGGGTGCAGATGACGATGCTCGACGGGGTGCGCTCCGCCCAGGAACTGGTCGACCGCTTCGTCGGGGCCCTCCATTGGTGGGCGTTGATCGGCGGCTTCCTGCTGGTCGTGGTGATCGCGCTCACCTCGGTGATGGCCCGGCGGCAGGTGAGGGAGGAGGCGCCGTCCCCGCACGAGAGGACGGACGCCCGCGCGGCGGAGCGACCCTGCGCCGGAGGGCCCGCCGATGAGGGTGCTCGAGCCGGCACGCCCCCCGAGTCGGCCTTCGACACGGGCCGGCCGCGGTGGGGTGACGAGCGGCGGCCCGAGCCGCCGGCGGTGCCGCCACAGGCGCATTCGCCCGAGGACACCGCCTCCGCGTAGCGAAACGAGGGTGCGGCACGGGACGGTAAGCTGAGGGCCCTGTCATGGCGACGCGTGGGCCCGTGCCCCGCGGAGCGTTCACCGGGCCAGGTCCGGTGCCTGTCGCCGCGTCCCACTCTGTTCGAAGGAGAACATCAAGTGTCCGAGCGCACTCTTGTCCTGATCAAGCCCGACGGGGTCAAGCGCGGCCTCATCGGTGACGTGATCGCCCGCGTGGAGCGCAAGGGCCTCAAGGTCGTGGCGATGGACCTGCGCACCCTCGACGCCGACACCGCGAAGGCTCACTACGCCGAGCACTCCGAGCGGCCGTTCTTCGGCGAGCTCGTCGAGTTCATCACCTCCGGGCCGCTCGTCGCCATGGTGCTCGAGGGTCCGCGCGCGGTCGAGGCCTTCCGCGCGCTGGCCGGCGCCACTGACCCGGTCAAGTCGGCCCCCGGCACGATCCGGGGCGACCACGCCCTCGAGATCGGGGAGAACGTCGTCCACGGCTCGGACTCGCCCGAGTCGGCCGCCAGGGAGATCAAGATCTTCTTCCCCGACCGTTTCTAGCCGTCTCCCCCTTTTCTGCCGTGCCCGCGTAGCTTTTCGCTGCGCGGGCACGTGGTCTTTTCGACGGTTTCTTTACGGGGGCGCGAGCAGAGTTTTGTCGGAGCGTTCCCATAGTCTTGCCCGCGGTTGGGTGTTGAGACGTCCCTGCGGCCGGTCGGATGTTGTGGTGCAATCCGGGCAAAATTGCGGTTGAGGTAGGGGCTGGAGATTTTTGAGGGGCGCGGGGGCTCATTGCGCCCATCGGTGGGTACGTCACGTTACGATTCGAATTCGATCCGTAGTCATTCGCATTGGACGTTACGGAGGGCTCCGTTCCCCATGGGCAGCAAGCTCGCGTTTCTCGGCCGCGACATGGCGGTCGACCTGGGCACCGCAAACACGTTGGTGTACGTGCGGGGCCGGGGCATCGTGCTAAACGAGCCGTCAGTCGTAGCGATCAACACCGCCACCGGCAAGATCGTGGCGGTCGGCATCGAGGCCAAGCGGATGATCGGCCGTACGCCTGGCAACATCGTCGCCGTTCGTCCGCTCAAGGATGGTGTGATCGCCGACTTCGACGTCACTGAGCGGATGTTGCGATATTTCATCCAAAGAGTGCATCGACGCCGCCACCTCGCCAAGCCGCGCATCATCATCGCCGTGCCCAGCGGCATCACCAGCGTCGAGCAACGTGCGGTGAAGGAGGCGGGATACCAGGCGGGCGCCAGGAAGGTCTACATCATCGAGGAGCCCATGGCGGCCGCCATCGGTGCCGGGCTGCCGGTGCACGAACCCACCGGAAACATGGTGGTCGACGTCGGCGGGGGCACGACCGAGGTGGCGATCATTTCGATGGGCGGCGTGGTCACCAGCCAGTCGATCCGGATCGGCGGCGACGAGCTCGACCAGGCCGTGATCTCGTTCGCCAAGAAGGAATACTCACTGATGCTCGGCGAGCGCACGGCCGAGGAGATCAAGATGGCGATCGGCTCGGCCTGCCCCAACGGCGAGGAGTCGCACGCGGAGATCCGCGGCCGCGATCTGGTCAGCGGGCTGCCCAAGACCATCATCGTGTCGAGCGAGGAGATCAGGAAGGCCACCGAGGAGCCGGTCAACGCGATCGTCGACGCGGTCAAGACCACGCTCGACAAGTGCCCGCCCGAGCTGTCCGGCGACATCATGGACCGCGGCATCGCGCTCACCGGCGGTGGCGCCCTGCTCAAAGGGCTGGACGAGCGGGTCAAGGTCGAGACGGGCATGCCCGTCCACCTCGTCGACAACGCGCTCGACTCGGTCGCCATCGGCTCAGGCAAGTGTGCGGAGGAGTTCGAGGCGCTCCAGCAGGTCCTGGTTCCGGAGTCGCGACACTGATGAGAGACTCCAACCGTGCCCGGCTGATCCTGGGAGCACTGCTGGCGGCGGCGCTGGTCATCCTGACCATCGACCATCGCACGGGCGACAACTCGCCGCTGCAGCCGCTGCGAGCGGCCGGCGCCTATGTGTTCGGCACGGTGGAGCAACTCGGCGGCGGCGTCGTACGCCCCATCGGCGGGTTCGTGCAGGCGCTGGTGGCCGCGCCAGGCGCTCAGGAGCGCATCGACGCCCTCAAGGCGGAGAACGCCAAGCTGCGGGCGGGGATGCTGGTCGGCAAACTCGACTCCGACCGGGCCAAGGAGCTCAAGGATCTGCTCGGCCTTGCCGGTGCTGGCGGATACAAGGTGGTGCCGGCCAACGTCGTCGCCCGGCGGGGAGCGCCCGGGTTCGAGGACGCCGTGCAGATCGACGCGGGCACCAGCGACGGCGTGCGTACGGAGATGACCGTGCTCAACGGTGAAGGGCTGGTCGGGAGGGTCATCCGCGCGTCGGCGCACAGCTCGACGGTGGTGCTGCTCAGCGATCCCGCCTCGGCCGTGGGGGCGCGGCTGGAAGGGGCCAAAGAGATCGGCGTCGTGCATGGGGTGGGCGAGCACGGGCGGCTCGTGCAGTTCCGGCTCCTCGACTCGACCGCACCGCTGACCAGGGGCGGGCGGATCGTGAGCTTCGGATCGCAGCACGGGAGGCCGTACGTGCCCGGCGTGCCCGTCGGGGTGATCGAGAGGGTGGAGTCGACGCCTGGAGAGCTGACGCGCATCGCCTACGCCAGGCCGTACGCGGATCTGACGGCTCTCGACGTGGTCGGTGTGGTGGTGGGGGCGCCCAAGCGTGACCCGCGCGACGCGGTGCTGCCCCCCAAGGAGAAGGCGCGGTGATCCGGGCGCCGGAAGGGATGACGGTTCTGAGGCAGGAAGGGGCGTCGTCGGGCAGGGCGTACGCCCGGTCCGGTGCGGTCGTCGACGGGGAGGGGTCGCGGTGATCGGGGGGTTGTCCGTGGTGATCGCGCTGCTGGCGCAGGTCATGCTGGTCAACCGGCTGCCGCTGCCCGGCGGGGGCGCGCCTGACCTGGTGCTGCTCGCCCTGATCGGGACGGCTCTGTCGCGTGGGGCCGCGTCGGGCGCGATGGTCGGGTTCTTCGCCGGGCTGCTGGTCGACGTCATGCCGCCGACCGCACACCTGCTCGGCCAGTACGCGTTCGTGCTCGCGCTCGTCGGCTACGTCGCAGGGCACGGCGCGGGCGGGCCGGTGACGACCGTCGTGCTGTGCGTGCTGATGGCGCCGCTGCTGGCGGCCGGCGTGGGCGGGCTGATCTCCGATTCCCGGGTGACGATGTCCACGCTGACCGAGCAGGTGCCCGTCACCGTCGTCTACACGTTGCTGGTCTCGCCGATCGTGATCTGGCTGACCACGCGTGCCGGGCGGGCGAGGTTCTCGACATGATGAGGATGCGGGCGCGGCTGCTGGTGCTGCACGTTCTCGTGTTGACGCTGCTCGTCGTGCTGGCCATGCGGTTGTGGCAGGTGCAGGTGGTGCGCGGGCAGGAGTTCGTGACGCGGGCGACGGAGACCCGGACACGCACCGTGATCGTGCCGGCCGTGCGCGGGCAGATCCTCGACTCGTCCGGCCGGCCGCTGGTGCGCAACAAGACCGCGCTGGTCGTGTCCGTGGACCGTACGCGGCTCTCGAGGATGCCCGACGGCGGCGTGAAGGTGCTGCGCAAGTTGTCCGCGGTGCTCGACAGGCCGGTGGCGCACCTGCAGCAGCGCATCACGCCGTGCGGGCCCGGGATCGCCAAGCCGTGCTGGACGGGCTCGCCGTACCAGCCGGTTCCGCTGGACGAGAAGGTCGACACCCGTGAGGCGCTGCAGATCCTCGAGCGGCAGGAGGAGTTTCCCGGGGTCACGGCGGAGATCCACTCAGTCAGGCAATACCCGGGAGGCAGGGCGGGCGCCCAGATGCTCGGCTACCTCCAGCCGGTCACCGAGGCGGAGCTGGAGAAGCGCGAAGGGCTCAAGGCCAGCTTCTCGGGGGTGGACCTCGTCGGGCGTGACGGGCTCGAATACGTCTACGACGAGGCGCTGCGCGGCAAGGCGGGGCTGCGCAGGGTGCAGGTCGACCGGATGGGCAAGGCGCTCGGCGTCGAGGAGCAGACCACTCCCATTCCGGGCGACCACCTGGTCACCAGCATCGACTCGCGCGTCCAGAACGTGGTGGAGAAGGCACTGGCGCGGGCCATGAAGTCGGCGCCGGCGGCCGACGGCGGGGCCGGGGTGGTGCTCGACGCCCGCACCGGGAGGGTCGTGGCGCTGGCCAGCGCCCCCGGCTACGATCCGGCGATCTGGGCGGGCGGGATCTCGGCGCGCGGGTACCAGTGGCTGATGTCGGAGAAGTCCGGCAAGCCGCTCGTGTCGCGGGCGATCAACGGCCAGTTCGCGCCGGGTTCGACGTTCAAGGTCTCGTCGGTGACCTCCATGCTGCGGGCCGGCTACCCGCTCAACGGCAAATACAGCTGCCCCGGCTCGGTCATGGTGGGCGGACGGGCGTTCAACAACTTCCGCGGCATCCCCCTGGGCACGCTCGACCTGCACATGGCGCTGGTCAAATCATGCGACACGATCTTCTACCAGGCCGCGTTCGAGCAGTACATGAAAGACGGCGGCCGCAACCCGAAGAAGACGCCGAAGGAGGTGTTCGCCAACGTGGCGAGGTCCTTCGGCTTCGGCGAGCCGACGGGCATCGACCTGCCGGGCGAGTCGTCGGGGCGCATCCCCGACCGGGCGTGGAAGAAGGACTTGTGGAACCGCACCAGCGCGGTCAACTGCGAGCGGTCGCGTAAGGGCTATCCGGAGGTCAAGGACCGTGCGCGGGCGGAGTTCCTGAAGCGTCTCGCGCTGGAGAACTGCACCGAGGGGTTCCTGCTGCGTCCGGGTGACGCGGCCAACTTCTCCATCGGCCAGGGCGACGTGCTGGTGACGCCGCTCCAGCTGGCCAGGGCGTACATGGCGCTGGTGACCGACGGAAAGGTGCGCAGCCCGCGCATCGGGTGGGCGCAGGTGAGGCCCGACGGCAAGGTGGTCAAGACCATCGACGTGCCGGTGGTGGGCAAGCTGCCGCTCAGCGAGAAGGAGCGGCGCTACATCAAGAACGCGCTCAGCCAGGTGCCCTCCGACGGCACCGCCGCGGGCGCCTTCGCCGGATTCCCGATGAACAAGGTACGCATCGGCGGCAAAACCGGAACCGCCGAGGTCTGGGGCAAGAAGGACACCGCGTGGTTCGCCTCGTTCGCACCCACCCAGAACCCTCAGTACATCGTGGTCGTCATGATCTCTCAGGGCGGGATGGGCGGCTCGGCGGCGGCGCCGGCCGCGCGCGAGATCTACGAGGGCATCTACGGCATCAAGCGGCCCCCGGCGGTGCCCGGCGGGCGGTTGACGACGCGGCTGCCGACGTTCGCGCCTGACGGAACGGTGGCAAGGGGATGACGGGCCGCACGGCCGCCGTCCGGCGTC
This sequence comes from Nonomuraea sp. NPDC049378, assembly GCF_055586745.1. NCBI lineage: Bacteria > Bacillati > Actinomycetota > Actinomycetes > Streptosporangiales > Streptosporangiaceae > Nonomuraea > Nonomuraea sp. NPDC049378. The sequence goes on along the minus strand of NZ_JBVJHP010000021.1, from coordinate 189,587 downwards.
CCTCGCTGCTGCGGCGGGTGGCAGGCGAGAACTCGGCCGTGCGGCGCTTCGACGGGCTCATGCTGGTCGCGGTGGCCGGGCTGTGCGTGATCGGCACACTGCTGGTGTGGTCGTCCACCCGCACCTGGGCGCCGGGGGCGACGGGATTGGTCAAGAAGCATCTGCTCAACCAGGCGCTGGGCGTGGTGTTGTGCGGCATCGTGGCCTCTGTCGACCACCGGGCGATGCGGGCGTATGCGCCGCTGGTGTTCCTGATGTCCCTGGTGGGACTGGGCCTGGTGATCACCCCGCTGGGCGCGACGATCAACGGCTCGCACTCGTGGATCCTGCTCGGCGGCGGGTTCGCGGTGCAACCGTCGGAGTTCGCCAAGGTGGGCCTGCTGCTGATCACGGCGATGCTGCTGGCGCAGCCGGCGGAGGGGTCCGACCGGCCGCGCGGGTTCGACGTCGTGCTGGCGCTGCTCGCCGCGGCGCTCACGATCGGGTTGGTGATGCTCCAGCCCGACCTCGGCACGGCGATGGTGCTGGCGGTGATCGCGGCGTCCGGGCTGATCATCGCGGGGGTGCGAAAACGGTGGATCGCGGCGCTGACGATGGTGGCGGGCGCCGGCGTGTTCGCGGTGTTCTACTTCCAGTTGCTGGAGCCGTACCAGGTGGCGCGGTTCACCGCGTTCGTCGATCCCAGCGTGGATCCGCGGGGCGTGGGCTACAACAGCACGCAGTCGCTGATCGCGATCGGCTCGGGACAACTGCTGGGCAAGGGCCTGCTGGGCGGCGGGCAGACGACCGGGCGGTTCGTGCCCGAGCAGCACACCGACTTCATCTTCACGGTGGCGGGGGAGGAGTTCGGCTTCCTCGGGTCCGTCACCGTGGTGCTGCTGCTCGGTGTGGTGCTGCTGCGCGGGCTGAAGATCGCCAGGCAGTGCGAGGACCGGTTCGGGACGCTGGTCGCGGGGACGATCGTGTGCTGGTTCGCGTTCCAGATGTTCATCAACGTGGGGATGACGATCGGGATCATGCCGATCACCGGGTTGCCGCTGCCGTTCGTGTCGTACGGCGGCACGGCCACGTTCGCCAATCTCATCGCGGTCGGGTTGTTGCAGGCCATCAGGGTGCGCGGTCATTCGTTCACCTGAAGGCCCCTGGAGGGCGGAGCACCGGCCCGGGACCTGTCACCGTCTGAACGCCGCTACCCTTGACGGTATGCCTGTCGAGTCGATTTTCCACCGCCTGGAAGCGTTGCTGCCGAAGGTGCAGAAGCCGATCCAGTATGTCGGGGGCGAGCTCAACTCGACCGTCAAGGACTGGGACTCCGCCGAGGTGCGGTGGGCGCTGATGTATCCCGACGCCTACGAGGTGGGCCTGCCCAACCAGGGCGTGGCGATCCTCTACGAGATCCTCAACGAACTGCCGGGCACGCTGGCCGAGCGCACCTACGCGGTCTGGCCCGACCTCGAGGCGCTCATGCGCGCCGAGGGCATCCCGCAGTTCACCGTCGACGCGCACCGGCCGGTGCGCGCCTTCGACGTGCTCGGGGTGTCGTTCTCGACCGAGCTCGGCTACACCAACATGCTGACCGCGCTCGACCTGGCCGGCATCCCGCTGACGGCGGCCGACAGGGGCGACGACGACCCGATCGTGCTCGCGGGGGGCCACGCGGCCTTCAACCCGGAGCCGATCGCCGACTTCCTCGACGCGGCCGTGCTCGGCGACGGGGAGCAGATCTCCATCGCCATCTCCGAGGTCGTCCGCGAGTGGAAGGCGGAGGGCCGCCCCGGCGGCCGTGACGAGTTGCTGATGCGGCTCGCCGAGTCGGGTGGCGTCTACGTGCCCAAGTTCTATGACGTCGACTACCACCCTGACGGCCGCATCAAGCGGGTCGCGCCCAACAAGGCCGACGTGCCGTGGCGGGTGCACAAGCACACCGTGATGGACCTCGACGAGTGGCCCTACCCGAAGAAGCCGCTGGTTCCGCTGGCGGAGACAGTGCACGAGCGGTTCAGCGTGGAGATCTTCCGCGGCTGCACGCGCGGTTGCCGGTTCTGCCAGGCGGGCATGATCACCCGGCCGGTGCGCGAGCGTTCGATCACCACGATCGGCGCCATGGTCGAGAACGGCGTCAAGGAGTCCGGCTTCAACGAGGTCGGCCTGCTGTCGTTGTCGTCGGCCGACCACTCCGAGATCGCCGACGTCGCCAAAGGCCTGGCCGACCGCTACGAAGGCACCAACACCTCGCTGTCGCTGCCCTCGACCAGGGTCGACGCGTTCAACATCGATCTGGCCAACGAGTTCTCCAGGAACGGCAGGCGCTCGGGCCTGACGTTCGCGCCCGAGGGCGGCTCCGAGCGCATGCGCAAGGTGATCAACAAGATGGTCACCGAGGAAGATCTGATCCGCACGGTCACCACGGCCTACTCACAGGGGTGGCGGCAGGTCAAGCTCTACTTCATGTGCGGGCTGCCCACCGAGCAGGACGAAGACGTGCTCGGCATCGCCGACCTGGCCAAGAAGGTCATCAAGGCGGGCCGCGACATCACCGGCAGCCGGGACATCCGCTGCACGGTCTCCATCGGCGGTTTCGTGCCCAAGCCGCACACGCCGTTCCAGTGGGCCGCCCAGGCCGACCACGAGACCGTCGATCGGCGGCTCAAGGCGCTGCGCGACTCGCTCAGGGGCGACAAGCAGTACGGCAAGGCCATCGGTTTCCGCTACCACGACGGCAAACCCTCGATCGTCGAGGGCCTGCTCTCGCGCGGCGACCGCCGCGTTGGCGCCGTGATCCGCGCGGTCTGGGAGAGCGGCGGCAGGTTCGACGGCTGGAGCGAGCACTTCTCCTACGAGCGCTGGATGGCGGCGGCCGAGCAGGCCGGCGTCGACGTCGCCTGGTACACCACGCGCGAGCGGGAAGAGAACGAAATCCTCCCGTGGGACCATCTCGACGCCGGGCTCGACCGCGAATGGCTCTGGCAGGACTGGCAGGAGGCCGTTACCGGCGGTGAGGTCGAAGACTGCCGCTGGACCCCGTGCTACGACTGCGGAGTCTGTCCCACCATGGGGACGGAAATTCAGATCGGCCCTACCGGGCGAAAACTCCTTCCTCTGACGGTGGTCTAGCGCGCTCAGTGGGCGAGCCGTGTCACGGCGTACACGTACACACGCCGGCGCGGCTTATCCTGAGTGGAAGGAACTCTTACAAGGGAAGGACGACAAGCTCTGAAACCTGTTCCCGAAGGGCCTCCGCCCGCGCCCACGGTGCAGCGCCTGCGTGTGCGTTACGCCAAGCGCGGCCGCCTGCGCTTCACCAGCCACCGCGACATCTCGCGGGCCGTCGAAAGAGCGGTCCGCCGTGCCGGCATTCCGGTGGCCTACAGCGCGGGCTTCTCGCCTCACCCGAAGATCTCCTACGCGGGCGCGGCGCCGACCGGCGTCGCCAGCGAAGCCGAATACCTCGAGATCGGTGTTACCACGCCGTGCGTTCCGGAGCAGGTCAAGTCCGGCCTCGACGGGTCGTTGCCGCCCGGGCTCGACGTGCTCGACGTTGTGGAGGCGGGGCCTGGTGGTCTGGCCGACCGCTTGGAGGTCTCCGACTGGGAGGTGCGGCTGCCCGGTGCCGACCGCGAGCTCGCCGAGGTGGCGGTGGAGAAGTTTCTCGCGGCAAGCACGGTGGACGTCGAGCGCCTCACCAAGAAGGGCCCCCGCCGCTTCGACGCGCGGGAGGCCGTCCTGAGGCTCGTGGTGTCCGAGGGAACAGACAGAACCGCAGCTCAGGTGCATGGACAACCGTGTGTCATACTGCGCATGGTTGTTCGGCACATGACGCCTGCCGTTCGACCCGACGATGTGCTCACAGGGCTGCGCCTTGTGGCCGACTTCGCGCCGCCGGTTCCCCCCGAGGTGACCAGGCTGGCGCAGGGGCCGCTCGACGCCAGCACCGGTGCGCTTGCCGACCCGCTCGACCTGGACCGCGACACGACGCGCGGCGGCGAGGCGGGACCGGCGGGTGAGCACGTCGCCGGTTAAGGAAGTGCCCTGCGCGAGCCGGGCACGACCGTTGACAGGACTTGGCGCCGGCGCCTCCTCATCGGGGGAGCCGGCGGACAACGAGACACGAGGGCTCCTGCGCGGCGCGGCGACGCGCCCGGGAGCTGACGGGAGAGCGCCCGCATGCTCGACAACGAGCCCAACGCCGGGGCCAATGGCCCTGACGGGGAGACAATTGAACAGCCCGAGGTGACCAGGCGTCGCCGTTCCGCCAGCCGGCCCGCGGGTCCGCCGCCGGAGCCCGACGAGCCTGCCTCAGTCCCGGTCACCGTCGCAGCCGCGCAGGCGGCGCCGTCGGTGGCTGAGGTGCAGCCGGTGCAGATCAACGCCGTGCAGCGTGCCGCCGGTGAGCCCGCACCCGAGATCGTCGCGGAGACCGCCGCCACGAGGGCCGCGCCCGCGAGCGCCGATCGTCCCGGCACGGCCGGCGGCGCTGACACGGCCGGAGCTCCGAGCAACGGCGACACGGCCGACGGGGTTCGAAGCGCCGGCGACACTGGCGAGGCCGCAGGCGCCGGCGGCACGGTCGCTGAGGCCACGGCCGGTGGCACGGTTGCCGGAGCTCCCGACGCGAACGGTGGAGGGATGAGCGCCGCAGGTGCCGCTGACGCCGGCACGGTCGAGGGTGCGCCGGCGGCCGAGAAGCCCAAGAGGGCCACGCGGACGCGGTCCACGGCCACGACGACGCGCCGGCGTACCACGAAGAAGGCCGCGGAGGCGGAGGCCGAAGAGGCGGGAGCGCTCCCCGAGAGCGCGGCGCCCGCCGAGGAGGCCCCGGCGAAGCGGCGCAGGACCCGCAAGAAGGCTGAGCCCGAGTCCGGCGCGGTCGCCGAAGAGCCGGACGGCGTGACGCCCGCCGGTGGCGCGGTCGCTGTGGGCGCGCCCACAGGCGGTGCCGAGGCCGCCGCCCCGTTCGGCACGGACGAGGGCGCCGGCGGCCGTGACACCGAGGACCTGGCCGCTGACGTCGCCGCCGTGGCGGCCGGCGAGGCCGAGGTCTCGCAGGCCGGCGCGCGGACGGCGGTCCCGGCGGACGCACGGGCCGGTGCGGGGACGGTGTCCGAGGCCGAGGGCCCGTCGGCCACGGCATTCGAGGCCGGGCGTTCCGGGGGGGACGTCGAGGTGGCGCCCTCCGGCGCGGACGTGGCGCCTTTCGCGGCCGGCGGCGCGCAGGACGGCACAGGGGACGACGAGGACATCATCGAGATCCTGCCCGAGGACGAACCGCTCGACGACGAGCCCGCGGGGGAGGACCTCGACGAGGACGTCGACCGTCCGAGCCTGCTCGCCGACCCGTTCGGGCTGACCGCGCGCAGGCAGGACGAGCCGGGCGCCGCCTTCCAGCGGCCCGCGGCCATCTTCGCGCCGTTGTTCCAGGCGCCCGATCCCAGCAAGGCCAAGCCGGCCGTCACCAGGCGAGCCGAGCCTCCGCAGCCGGTCGCCGAGCCTGAGGAGGCGGAGGAGCCGGTCGACGAGACCGCGAACGAGGACGAGCCCGACACCGACACCTCCGACGAGCAGGAAGAGGAGGGCGGCGGCCGTCGCCGTCGTCGCCGTCGCGGCGGCAGGGGCCGTGGCAAGTCACGCGAGCGCGACGAGTCCGAGGACTCCGACGAGCAGGAAGAGGACTCCGACGAGGGGCAGAGCGAGGAGTCTCAGGAAGAGGAGACCTCCAGCTCGCGCCGCCGCCGCCGGCGCCGGCGCCGTGGCACGGACGAGGGCGTGGAGCCGGCCGGCGACGACCCACCGAACACGGTGGTGCGCATCCGCGCGCCGCGCTCGGGACGTTCGGCCGGGCTCGACACCGCCACTGACGGCGTGCAGAGCGTGCGCGGCTCGACCAGGCTCGAGGCGAAGAAGCAGCGCCGCCGCGAGGGGCGCGAGCTCGGGCGCAGGCGCCCGCCGATCATCACGGAGTCGGAGTTCCTGGCCCGCCGCGAGTCCGTCGACCGCATGATGGTGGTGCGCAGGCAGGGCGACCGCACCCAGATCGCGGTGCTGGAGGACGGCGTGCTCGTCGAGCACTACGTCAACCGCGAGGCCAGCCAGTCCTACGTCGGCAACGTCTACCTCGGCAAGGTCCAGAACGTGCTGCCCTCGATGGAGGCGGCGTTCGTGGACATCGGCAAAGGCAGGAACGCCGTCCTGTACGCCGGTGAGGTGAACTTCGACACGGCCGGTCTCGAAGGCCAGCCGAAGCGCATCGAGTCGGCGCTGAAGTCGGGCCAGTCGGTGCTCGTCCAGGTCACGAAGGACCCGATCGGGCACAAGGGCGCGCGGCTCACGTCGCAGATCAGCCTGCCAGGCCGCTATCTGGTCTACGTCCCCGACGGGTCGATGACCGGCATCAGCCGCAAGCTGCCCGACAAGGAGCGCGCACGGCTCAAGAGCATCCTGAAGAAGGTCATGCCGGAGAACGCCGGCGTGATCGTGCGCACCGCCGCCGAGGGCGCCTCGGAGGAGGAGCTGGCCCGCGACGTGGCCCGCCTGTCCGCGCAGTGGGAGAACATCCAGAAGAAGGCGAAGTCGGCCAGCCCGCCCGAGCTGCTGTCCGCCGAGCCCGACCTGACGATCAGGGTCGTGCGTGACGTGTTCAACGAGGACTTCACCTCGCTGGTCGTGCAGGGCGACGACGCCTGGGACACCGTCGACGAGTACGTGAAGTACGTCGCGCCGCATCTGGGCGAGCGCCTGTCGAAGTGGGACGCCGGTCAGGGTGACGTGTTCGAGTCGTACCGGATCGACGAGCAGCTCGCCAAGGCGCTGGAGCGCAAGGTGTGGCTGCCGAGCGGCGGCTCCCTGGTGATCGACCGCACCGAGGCGATGACGGTCGTCGACGTCAACACCGGCAAGTTCACCGGCCAGGGCGGCAACCTCGAGGAGACCGTCACGCGCAACAACCTGGAGGCGGCCGAGGAGATCGTCCGCCAGCTCAGGCTCCGCGACATCGGCGGCATCATCGTCATCGACTTCATCGACATGGTGCTCGAGTCCAACCGCGACCTGGTGCTGCGGCGCATGCTGGAGTGTCTGGCCCGCGACAGGACCAAGCACCAGGTGGCCGAGGTGACCTCGCTGGGGTTGGTCCAGATGACCCGTAAGCGGGTCGGTCAGGGCCTGCTGGAGGCGTTCTCGACGGTCTGCGACTGTTGCAACGGGCGCGGCCTGATCATCTCCACGGAGCCGGTCGAGGCCAAGCCGGAACCGCGCGGCACGCAGGGCAAGATGGCCGTGGAGAAGGCGGTCGCCGACAAGGTTTCCGCGGCGAAGGTCTCCGGCAACCGTGATACTGTGACCGGTGCGCTTGAAGAAGTCCCCGCTGAGGACGACCAAGCCAGCCAGACTTCCGGCAGGGGGCGGAGACGCTCCCGCCGAGCCAAGTCAGCCGAGTAGCTTCGGCAGACTTCCGACGTTCCGTCCGGTTCGCCTAGGGCGCCGTTAATCCGGTACCCTGGTGAATCGGTGCGTCAGGTGACGTGCCCTGTTGGCGCGCTTACTCGGTTCGTCGGTTTTGACAGGCCGAATGACAGGCGCAGCATTCGGAGTCAGCGGCCATTCCCGCGCGGGGTGGCCGGGGTTCGCAGTGCAACAGTGAGTCAGTAGAAGGGTTCCGCGGTGTACGCGATCGTTCGTTGCGGCGGCAGGCAGCAGAAGGTCTCCGTCGGTGACGTCCTCGAGGTGGACAAGGTCGCCGGCGAGGTCGGCTCTTCGGTTTCGCTGCCGACGGTGCTCGTCGTCAACGACGGCGATGTGACCACGGAGGCGGGCAAGTTCACGGTCAACGCCGAGATCCTCGGCGAGACCAAGGGCCCCAAGATCCGCATTCTCAAGTACAAGAACAAGACCGGTTACAAGAAGCGCCAGGGTCACCGCCAGCGGTACACCCAGGTGAAGATCACCGGCATCGACCAGGCCTGATCGGGAGTTTGAGAGATGGCACACAAGAAGGGCGCGTCGTCCACCCGGAACGGCCGTGACTCCAACGCTCAGCGCCTGGGCGTCAAGCGCTTCGGCGGCCAGCTGGTCAACGCGGGCGAGATCATCGTCCGCCAGCGTGGCACCCACTTCCACCCCGGCGACAACGTGGGGCGTGGCGGCGACGACACGCTGTTCGCGCTGGCCGCCGGTCACGTGCAGTTCGGTGTCAAGCGCGGGCGCCGGGCCGTCAGCATCGTTCCCGTCACGGAGTAGTTTCCTCCCGGGTTTTCGCAGCCAAGGGGTGGATCGATCGAGTGTCGATCCACCCCTTGGCGTTGTGCGGGGATGTTCTGCGGCCCCGCGCTTGTTTGAACAGGCGACCGCCCGGCGTGAGGACTGCCGCCGGGCTCGTTGACGCAGTGGAGATGCCCCTGCCGGGGTGATGGAGAGGGTGCTTGATGCCGGACTTCGTGGACCAGGTGGTCCTGCACATCAAGGCCGGTGACGGGGGGAACGGGTGCGCCTCCATCCACCGGGAGAAGTTCAAGCCGCTCGGCGGCCCCGACGGGGGCAACGGCGGGCGGGGTGGCGACGTCGTCCTCGAGGTCGATCCCAACACCGCGACCCTGCTCGACTACCACTACCGCCCGCACCGCAAGGCCGGCAACGGCAAGCAGGGGCAGGGGTCCAACCGTGACGGCGCCAACGGCGACGAGGTGGTCCTGCCCGTGCCCAACGGCACGGTGGTGAGGGACAGCGCCACGGGCGAGGTGCTGGTCGACCTCGTGGGGGTCGGCACGCGCTACGTGATCGCCCAGGGCGGGCACGGCGGGCTGGGCAACGCGGCGCTGGCCACCACCCGGCGCAAGGCGCCCGGGTTCGCGCTGCTCGGCGAGCCGGGCGACGAGCTCGACGTCATGCTGGAGCTCAAGAGCGTCGCCGACGTGGCGCTGGTCGGGTTCCCCAGCGCCGGGAAGTCGTCGCTGATCGCCGCGCTGAGCGCGGCCAAGCCCAAGATCGCCGACTACCCGTTCACCACGCTCGTCCCCAACCTGGGCGTGGTGACGGCCGGCGACACCGTGTTCACCGTCGCCGACGTGCCGGGGCTGATTCCCGGGGCGTCGCAGGGCAAGGGCCTCGGGCACGAGTTCCTGCGCCACGTCGAGCGGTGCGACATGCTCGTGCACGTCATCGACTGCGCCACCATGGAGCCGGGGCGCGATCCGATCACCGACTACGAAGTGATCGAAGCGGAGTTGCGGGCGTACGGCAAGCTCGACGACCGGCCGCGGCTGGTCGTCCTCAACAAGGCCGACGTGCCCGACGCCAGGGAACTGGCCGAGATGGTCGCGCCGGAGTTCGAGGCGCGAGGGCTGCGGGTCTTCACGATCTCGGCCGCCACGCACGACGGGCTGCGCGAGCTCACGTACGCCATGGGCGAGTGGGTGGCCGCCGCCAGGGCCGCCAAGCCGGTCGAGGAGCCCACGCGGCTGGTGATCCGGCCCAGGCAACTCGGGGACGCCGGCTTCCGGGTGCGACGGGTCAACGACAACCTGTTCCAGGTCACCGGCGAGAAGCCGGAGCGGTGGATCAGGCAGACCGACTTCAGCAACGACGAGGCCGTGGGTTATCTCGCCGACCGGCTCGAACGGCTCGGGGTGGAGGAGGAACTGGCGAAGGCCGGCGCCCGTGCGGGGGTCGAGGTGGTCATCGGGCCCATGGAGGGCGGCTACGTCTTCGACTGGCAGCCCACGCTCCACGCCGAGTCGGTACGGCAGGGTCCGAGGGGCTCCGACGGCCGCCTCGGGTAGGCCCTCTTCTGGTGTGCCCGATCCGTCCCTGCCGGGCGGGTGCCCGCGCAGGGCGGTGGCGGCGGGCGGCTGGTGCCTTCGGGACGCTCGTGGGCGGGGAGCCTGGTCCGTGCCAGGTGTCGGTCCCGTGGTGGATCAGTGTGGCGGGTCGCGGTTGTTCCCGTCCCGCTGGGGCTTGTGTCTGGCTCCGAGGGCTTGTCCGCCGGGGGGCACGGCGTGATGGCGTCCGGCGTGCGACGGTCACGACGAGGGGCCGGCTGGAGGCCGCCCCTGCCCGGTCAAGGGCGGAGGGTGGCTTCGGCGCCGCCGTCGGCGTAGAGGATCTGGCCGGTCATGAACGCGTTGTCCGGGCTGACCGTCCAGGCGAGCAGGGACACGATCGCGGAGACGGGCCCGGGGAATCCGAGGGGCTGGGGCATCATGGAGGAGACGAGCGCGCGGGTGGCCGGATCGTCCAGGAACATCGTCCTCGCCGACTCCGTGTCCACCACGCCCGGTGCGACCGCATTGAGCGGAATGCCGGCCTCTGCCCAGGCAGGGCTGACGGCGGCCCGGCGGAGCCAGCGGTTGAGCGCCAGCTTGGTGGACGGGTAGACGATGCGCCCCCGGCCGGCCTCGACGGCGGTCGTGACGGCGGACACGGCGGCCTCCTCGTCCATGGACAGGCACGCGCCGACGATGGAGTCGTCGGCGGCCACGATCGCGCTCAGCGAGGAGACGGCGACCGCCCTGGGCCGGTCCGATGCGGCCAGAAGGGGCCGGAGGCGCTCCAGGGTCGCGATCGTGCCGAAGAAGTTGAGCCGCGCGGTGAGCGGCGACGGGGCGGCGCTGCCGGCCACGGCGATCAGGCCGTCGACCCGGCCGTCCGAGGCCGCCGCCACCCCTGAGGCGAGCTGTTCGCGGCCCTCCGGGGTGGTCAGGTCGGCGGTCACCTCGGCGTCGCGCACGTCGCAGCGGATCACCCGGTCGCCGCCCTTCTCCAGGTGGTCTGCGGTGGCGGCGCCGATGCCCGACGCGGCCCCGGTGACGACGTAAGTACGGATTCCCATGGACAAATTACTACATCGAATGAATAGATACAGTCAATGTAGTAATGTGGCGTCATGGCGGACGGGCTGAGGGAGCGGAAGAAGCGGCGTACGCGCGAGGCGCTGACAGCGGCGGCGGTGGAGCTGTTCCGGCGGCAGGGCTACGAGGCGACGACCGTCGCCCAGATCGCGGCCGCGGCCGACGTGTCGACCAGGACGTTCTTCCTGCACTTCCCCACGAAGGAGGATGTCGTTCTGTCCGACGCCGGCACGCGGGTCGAGCTGGCCGTACGGACCATCGAGGGGCGGAGGCCGGACGAGCCGCTGCCCGACGTGCTCGCCACGGCGGTCGAGCGCATGATCAGCGAGGTCGCCGGCTCTGACCTGGCCACCGGGATGGCCGACGTCCGGGTGGAGCTGACGCTGACCGTCCCCGACCTGCAGGCCCGGATGATGCGGCGGCTGCTGGACGCGCAGCGGCGCGTCGTCGACGCGTTGTGCCGGAGCTATCCGGAGGAAGACGACGAAGTGGTCGTCGGCGCGATGGTGGGGGCGATGATGGGTGCGGTGACCTCGGCGGCCGCGTACGCGCTGCGCCGGGGTGACACGCCGGAGGAGGTCACCGCCGCCATGCGCGCGGCGGCCGGGCGCGTCGCACGTTCCAGCAGCCGATAAGCTGCCAGACGTGCGGGAACAGCTCAGCTCGGCGTCCAAGGTCGTGGTCAAGGTCGGCTCCTCCTCGCTCACCACCCCCCAGGGCATGATCGACGTCGACCGGGTCGACGCGCTGGTGGATGTGCTGGCGGCGCGGCGCCTGGCCGGAACGCAGATCGTCCTGGTCTCCTCGGGAGCGATCGCGGCGGGCCTCGGCCCGCTGGGGCTGACCGCGCGACCACGTGACCTGGCCACCCAGCAGGCGGCCGCGTCCGTCGGGCAGGGTGTGCTCGTCGCCCGCTACACCTCCTCCTTCGCCCGCTACTCCCTGCGCGTCGGCCAGGTGCTGCTCACCGCCGACGACATGATGCGCCGCGCCCACCACGCCAACGCCCAGCGCACTCTCAACCGGCTGCTCGAGCTGGGCATCGTGCCCATCGTCAACGAGAACGACACGGTGGCCACCGACGAGATCCGCTTCGGCGACAACGACCGCTTGGCGGCGCTGGTGTCGCACCTGATCCACGCCGACGCCCTGGTGCTGCTGTCGGACGTCGACGCGCTCTACGACGGCCCGCCGAGCCGCAGCGGCTCGCGCCGGCTGACGGAGATCCGCGGCGCCGGCGACCTGATCGGGGTCGAGCTCGGCAGGAACGGCGCGGCCGTGGGCACCGGCGGCATGGTGACCAAGGTGCAGGCGGCCAGGATCGCCACCGGGGCCGGAGTGCCCGTGGTGCTCACGGCGGCCGCTCACGCGGCCCAGGCGCTGAGCGGAGCGGACGTCGGCACCTACTTCCACCCCGGCGGCCGCCATCCCGGCACGCGCCTGCTGTGGCTCGCGCACGCCACCACCGGGCGCGGCCGGCTCCACCTCGACCAGGGCGCGGTCGACGCCATCGTGGGCCGGCGCAAGTCGCTGCTGCCGGCAGGGGTGACGTCGGTGGAGGGCGAGTTCGCCGCCGGCGACCCCGTCGACCTGTGCGAGCCGAAAGGTCTCGTGGTGGCACGCGGCCTGGTCAACTTCGACGCTGCCGAGATCCCCGGCCTGCTCGGGCGCTCCACGTGGGAGCTGGCGAGCACGCTGGGTCCGGAATACGAGCGCGAGCTGATCCACCGTGACGACATCGTCATACTGGAAGCCCACAGTTGAGAGCCGGATGCCCGACCGACGGGCCCCGGTGACGAAGGACGGACGGGGCGCCGGGCGCCCCGGGCAGCGGAGCGGAGCGGAGCCATGAGCACAGAGTTCCTGAAGGTCGCCCACGCGGCGCGAGAGGCCGCCGCCGAGCTGGCCCCGCAGCCTCGGGCGCCGAAGGACCGGGCGCTGCGCGCCATCGCCGACGCGCTGGTCGCGCACGCGGCGCCGATCCTCGAGGCCAACGCCAAGGACGTCGAGCAGGCCAGGTCCCAGGGCACGGCCGAGGCGATGATCGACCGGCTGCGGCTCGACGAGGCCAGGATCGCGGCCATCGCCGAGGCCGTGCGGCAGGTCGCCGACCTGCCCGACCCGGTCGGCGAGGTCGTGCGCGGCGCCACGCTGCCCAACGGCCTCGAGTTGCGCCAGCTCAGGGTGCCGCTGGGGGTGATCGGCATCATCTACGAAGGCCGGCCCAACGTCACCGTCGACGCCGCCGCCCTCTGCCTCAAGAGCGGCAACGCGGTGCTGCTGAGGGGCTCGTCCAGCGCCCACTCCTCCAACGCCGCCCTGGTGCGGGTCATGCAGGACGCCCTGGCCGGCACCGAGGTCCCGGCCGGGGCCGTGCAGCTCGTCCCCGGGCTGACCCGCGACTCGGTCAAGGAGCTCATGCGCGCCCGCGGCCTGGTCGACGTGCTGATCCCGCGCGGCGGAGCGTCGCTGATCAACTCGGTGGTCGAGGAGTCCACCGTCCCGGTGATCGAGACCGGCGTCGGCAACTGCTCCGTCTACGTCGACGCCGACGCCGACCTCGACCTGGCCGTGCAGATCCTGGTCAACGCCAAGGCGCAGCGGCCCTCGGTGTGCAACGCGGCGGAGACGTTCCTGGTGCACGCCGACGTGGCCGACGCGTTCGTGCCCCGGGCGCTGCGGGCCCTGGCCGAGGCGGGCGTGACCGTCCACGGTGATGCGAGGATCGCCGCGTACGGCGAGGTCGTGCCGGCCACGGATGACGACTTCCGCGCCGAATACCTCTCGCTCGACATCGCCGCCGCCGTCGTCGGCTCGCTGGAGGAGGCGGTGGCCCACATCAGGCGCTACGGCTCCGGCCACACCGACGCCATCGTCACCAGGTCGCAGGGGGCCGCCCGCAGGTTCGTCGCGCTCGTCGACTCGGCGGCCGTGGCGGTCAACGCCTCGACGAGGTTCACCGACGGAGGCGAGTTCGGCTTCGGGGCGGAGATCGGCATCTCCACACAGAAGCTGCACGCGCGCGGCCCGATGGGGTTGCCCGAGCTGACGTCCACCAAGTGGATCTACACCGGTGAGGGGCATTTGCGCACGTCGGAGGGCACGGTGGTGGCCGGTTAACCGGCGTGTCGGCATGGCCGGCGCCTGACGACGCGGCTTGACTGGGGGCATGGAAATTGTCGTCGCCCTCGCCCTCATGGCCGCGGTGTTGTTCGGCGCCGACCGGCTGCTGCTCCGGCTGGAGAGCCGTGGCCGGGTCAACTGGCGCAGGAACAATCGCAGGCGGCTGTCCGAGGCGCCCACAGCCGAGCTCGACAGCATGTTGTCCGGCGGGCCGGCCACTCACGCGCGCCATTAACCTTCGGCGTGCCTCACGCGGTGACTCGCGTCACGGCGCTAGGGTTGTGTCCCTTATGGGCGCGCCGGGCGGGGAGGGACGGTGAGCAAGCTCGGCAAGGTGGGGCCGTACACCCTGGTCGAGCGGCTCGGCCGCGGCGGCATGGGAGAGGTCTATCTCGCCTCGACCCGTCGTGGCGAGCACGTCGCACTGAAGGTCCTGCACGACCTTGCCGAGGACGAGACCTCGCGCATCAGGCTGGAGCGCGAGGTCCGCGCGCTGCGCAGGGTCGAGAGCCCCTACGTCGCCAAGGTCCTCGACGCGGACCTGGGCTGCGCGCGCCCCTACCTGGTCATGGAGCACATCGAGGGCGCCACGCTGCTCGACCGGGTACGCCAGAACGGCCCGCTCGACGACGCCGACCTGGTCGACCTCGCCCAGGGCATCGCGGCGGCGCTGGCGATCATCCACGCGGCCGGAGTCGTCCACCGCGACCTCAAGCCGGGCAACATCATCATGGGCGCCGGCGGGCCGGTCCTGATCGACTTCGGCATCGCCCAGGTGCTCGACGCGACCCGGCTCACCATGACGGGCACGTTCCTCGGCACGCCCGGCTACACCGCGCCGGAGATCTTCGCCGACGAGCACGTCGACTCGCCCGCCGACGTGCACGCGTGGGCGGCCACGGTGGCGTTCGCGGCGACCGGGCGGCCGACGTTCGGGCGGGGCACGGCCGAGGCGCAGATGTACGCGGTGCTGAACGGGCAGGCCGACCTCAAGGGCGTGCCCGTGCAGCTGCTGCCCCTGCTGCGGGCGGCGCTCAACAGGGAGCCGGGCAAGCGGCCGACGGCGGCGTTGCTGGCCGATCGGCTGTCGCGGCTGGCCAGGGCGGCGAGCGGGGCCGATCAAGAGCCCGCGGCGAGCGGTGGGCGGGCCGTCGAGGCGGCCGAGGAGGCCGGCAAGGGCACGGCCGTGCGCAGCCGCACGACGGAGGACTCGGCGCGCGGACGGGCCGGCGGCACGGGTGCGGACGGCAAGGTGCCCGCGCCGCGGGGCCGTACGAGCGCCGACGGCAAGGGCGCGGCGGCGCGCAGCCGTGGCAACGCGGACGGCGCGGCGGTCCGGAGCCGGGCGGCCGGGGACGGTCCCGCGGCGCGCAACCGCGCGAACCCGGACGGTTCCGCCGCGCGCGGCCGGACAGGCGCTGACGGTGCCTCTGTTCGTGGCCGCGCGGGCACGGACGGGGCCGCGGCGCGGAGCCGGGCGAGTACGGACGGTTCCGCGCGGAGCCGGACAGGCGAGGACGGGGCTGCACGGAACAGAGCGAGTACGGATGGATCCGCGCGGAGCCGGGCGGGTGCCGATGGGGCCGCGCGGAACAGGACGAGTACGGACGGGGCCGCACGCAACCGGGCGGGCACGGACGGAGCCGCGGCACGGAACCGCACGGACGGGGTTGCTGCGGCGCGGAGCCGTGTCCAGGCCGAAGGGAAGGTGCCCGCGCCGCGGAGCCGAGCGAGCGTCGACGGCAAGGTCACGGGGCCGCGCGCCAAGGTGACCGCGCCACGTCAGCGGACGGCGGCGGCCGTACGCGCGAGGGCCGCGACCAAACCGCAGGACAAGCGGAAGACGGGCCTGCGTTCCGAATCGTCCACCACGCTGCCCGCGGGCAACGGCGCCCTGCTGCTGCTCGCCGCGCTGGCGGTGCCGTGCGTGGTGACCTCGGTGATCTGGCCGATCGCCTCCATCGCCATCACGACGGTGCTCGTGGTGCTGACCAGGACCCTCTGGATGAGCCACTGGCTGGTCAGGAACCGCAGCTCACGGGCCACGCGCGTGGCCCTGCGCGTGCTGCTCTTCCCGCTCGCGCTCGCGGCGGCGGCGGCGACGGCCGCCGTGTGGCCTGGCGTGCCCGTCGCGGTGGCGTCGGGCGGGGCGCTCTGGGCGACCGGCGGGGGTCAGATCGACGCTGACTGGTGGCAGCAGCCGGCGCCGGTGACCGTGGCCGGCGTGGTGTTCGGCATGTTGTGCGGTGGATTCGCCGGGCGCGAGATCGAGCGCATCGGCCAGCGCCTGCCCGATCTGCGCAGGGAAGGGCTGCGCGCACTGGCCGTGCTGGGCGGGTTCGTCGCCCTGTGCGCGGCCGCCGTGCGCGCCATCGCCCTGCTGCTCTGATCCGCCGTCGCCGTGCGCGGCGGATCACGCGGTCGATCACGCTGATCGGCCGCGTGCGGCGCTCCCGTCAGCCCTGGCCGCCGTCGCGGCGGGAGAAGCGGTTGAAGATGCGCTCGCCCGCGTTGACGGCGCCCTCGGCCACGTCGCGCAGGACGCCGATGAACGGGTCCTGCGACTGCTGCCACGAGGCGCGGTAGGACTCTGCCGCAGCCTTCATCTCGTCGGTCACCCGGGCGTTGGCGTCGTCTTCCCTGCGCGGGTAGTCGCCGCCGATGATCCGGTCGTACTCGCCGCTGCGCTGCCACTTGTCCAGCTCCGCCACGCGCACCACCGCGAACGGGTGGGTGGTGCCGAGCAGGTTGAGCACCTTGAGGAAGCCGTCGCGAAGGTCGCCCGCGGTGTCGTATTCCTGGTACTGCGCGAGGAACGCCTCGATGTTCATCTCGTGGGTGTAGTCGCCGCCGGCGAGCTTCATCAGCGCGCGCTTGGCCGCCTCGGGGTTCTGTCCCGTGAGCAGGCCGCCGCGGTCGGAGGACAGCTCGGACTTGCGGTACCACTCCTCCAGGCCCGCGACGATCGCGCGCAGGCCGATGTAGCCGAGCGGGATCCAGGCGACGCGGGTGGCGAGGCGGGTGAGGATGTCGAGCATCGTCCGGTAGACCGCGTGCCCCGACAGGATGTGCGAGGTCTCGTGGCCGATGACGAAGCGCTGCTCCTCCTCGTTCATGAGGTTGAGCAGGCCGGTGGTCACGACGATGAACGGGTCGTCGAAGCCGATGGCCTTGGCCTGGACCTGCGGGTCCTGCTGGACGTAGATCTCGGGGATCCGGTGCAGGTCGAGGGTGTAGGCGGCGTCGCGGCCCATGTCGTAGAGCGAGCGGAACTGGGTCTCGCTCACGCGTACGGCCGACGCAAGATACATCAGGCGCAACCGGCGCTCGCTGACGAGGCCGGACATCTGCTTGAGAACTGTGTCGAACCCACTCAACTTACGCAGAGCGACCAGGGCGGACCGGTCTGCGGGGTGTTCGTAGGCTCGGGACGATATGCCGGGCAGTTGGACGCGGTTGCGGTCCGGGGTGGTCGTCATGCCCGGCATGCTACGTCCGCAACCGAAGCGATGCGCGGACATCACTCAGGGGGGTGCCATCATGTTGTCGTAGGACGTCCGCGTAAGGTCCGATTCATGATGAACGCGCCTGGTATCCAGGGGAAGCGGCGAGTGGGCGTGATGGGCGGGACGTTCGATCCCATCCATCATGGACACCTTGTCGCGGCCAGCGAAGCGGCCCACCATTTCCATCTCGACGAGGTCGTCTTCGTACCGACCGGACGGCCGTACCAGAAGTCCGAGCGTGAGGTCTCGGCGGCGGAGGACCGCTATCTGATGACGGTCATCGCGACGGCGTCGAACCCCCGCTTCTCCGTGAGCAGGGTGGACGTGGATCGCCCTGGCCCTACCTTCACTATCGACACATTGCGTGATGTATCGGACGTTTATGGTCCGCAGACCGACCTTTTCTTCATCACCGGCGCCGACGCCCTCGGCGCCATCCTCGGCTGGCAGGACGCCGGCGAGTTGTTCGAGCTGGCCCACTTCGTCGGCTGCACGCGCCCCGGCCACACGCTGCACGACCCCGGCCTGCCCGACGGCAAGGTGACGCTGCTGGAGATCCCCGCGCTGGCCATCTCGTCGTCGGAGTGCCGCCAGCGGGTCGCCAAGGGCGAACCGATCTGGTATCTGGTGCCTGACGGGATCGTGCAGTACATCAACAAGCGCGGGCTCTATCACGCCACCGGCTGAAGGTCGTCACGCTGTGGGTGAGGGGTTTCGGCCCGGAAGGGTACGCTCAACATAAGGCTTGCTGCCGACACAGGAGGACAGACCCGCATCG
This sequence comes from Nonomuraea sp. NPDC049378, assembly GCF_055586745.1. NCBI lineage: Bacteria > Bacillati > Actinomycetota > Actinomycetes > Streptosporangiales > Streptosporangiaceae > Nonomuraea > Nonomuraea sp. NPDC049378. The sequence continues at coordinate 171,342 of NZ_JBVJHP010000021.1, read as the reverse complement.
TGACCGCATCTGACAGATCCGTCCAGCTCGTGCGCATCGCCGCGGAGGCCGCGGCCGACAAGCTGGCCGATGACATCCTCGCATACGACGTGAGCGAACAGCTCGTCATCACCGACGCCTTCCTGCTCTGCTCCGCCACCAACGACCGTCAGGTACGCGCCATCGTCGACGAGATCGAAGAGCGGCTGCGCACCGAGGCCGACGCCAAGCCCGTGCGCCGAGAGGGCGAGCGCGAGGGCCGCTGGGTGCTGCTCGACTACATCGACATCGTCGTGCACGTCCAGCACGAGGAAGACCGTACGTTCTACGCGCTCGAGCGCCTCTGGAAGGACTGCCCGGCCATCACGCTGCCGGAGAGCGTCATGCAGGCCAATCTGCAGCGGGCCCGCAGTTGAGTAAAAGGATCGTGTGTCTGCGTCACGGGCAGACGTTGTGGAACGTCGAGCGGCGCTTCCAGGGCCACTCCGACATCCCTCTCGACGAGACCGGCATGGCGCAGGCGGCCAGGGCCGCGTCGCTGCTGGCATCGCTGCGTCCCACCCTGATCGTCTCCTCCGACCTCCAGCGGGCCAACGACACCGCGCTGGCGCTCGGGCGGGTCGTCGGGCTCGACGTGGCGGTCGACAAGGACTTCCGCGAGCGCGGCGGTGGTCAATGGGAAGGGCTGACGCGCGAGGAGATCGCCGCGCGCTGGCCCGACGAGTACGCCGCCTGGGAGGCACCGGACGGAGAACCCGTCGGTGACGTGGCCGCCCGGGTGGCGGCCGCGATGCGCAAGTGGGCCGGCCGCCTCGACGACGACGGGCTGCTCGTCGTGGCCTCGCACGGGGCCGCGCTGCGGCTCGGGATCTGCGAGCTGCTCGGGCTGCCGGAGGAGCTGTGGCCGGCGCTCGGCGGGCTGGGCAACTGCTCCTGGTCCGTGCTGCAGGAAGGGCGCAAGGGCTGGCGGCTGCTGGAACACAACGCGGGCACCCTGCCGGAGCCGGTCAACAGTGACGACCGGCCGGAGGCCGTGGCCTGAGGTCCGTACGGCTCGGGGGCCGTACGGGAGCGTTCCGGTGTGCCCGCGCGATTAGGAGAATCGCGGCGGATGGCTATATGCTCTCCGAGCGCCGCAACGGGTGTGCTCGGAGCGGTGATCAGGGGCTATGGCGCAGTTGGTAGCGCGCCTCCATGGCATGGAGGAGGTCTGGGGTTCGAATCCCCATAGCTCCACCCGCGGGGTCGGCATGAGAACGGCGGTGTCCTTCAGGGGCGCCGCCGTTGTTCGTATGTGCGGCCGGGGCGCCGATCCGGCGACGGAGGTCGCGCGTGCACCCGGCTCGACCGAACCGTGACCGGGTTGTCGGGTGTTCGCCTGACACGCCCGCGTGCGGGCCGTCCGTAGGCTCGGACCCGGCCACGGTTCGAGCGCGGGGGCGGACGCATGCCTGGCCGCCGAAGGACGGCAGGCCCCCCTCGTGCTCCGTCGGACACGGCCTTTCGGCTGGTGTGGCCACCCGGTCAAGGTTCTGCCGCTCTGCTGTGAAGGGTCGCTGATGTCCACCCCATTCCCGCCGTCTCCGGGGCACGGCCCCTCAGGGCCGCCGTACGGGCCTGGCGCGCAGGGGATGCCGGGGCAACAGGGCGGTGGCTTCCCGCCGATGGGGCCCGGAGGGCAGGGTCCGCGGCCGGGCGGTCCCGGCGGGGCGGGTCAGAGCGGTTCTGGAGGTCCCTGGCCGGGCGGGCCGGGTCAGAGCGGTCCTGGAGGGCCGTGGCCGGGCGGTCCTGGGCGGCCTCCTCGGCGCAACGGCGGTGGGAAGGGGCCGCTGATCGCCATCGTGGCCGTGCTCGCCGTCGTCCTGATCGGCGGGGCGGCCGGAGGGTGGCTGCTCATCCAGCAGTTCAGCGACGGACCAGGGCCGCCGCCCGACCCGTCCGGCAAGCGGCCCAGACTGGTGCGGACGCCCTCGGCGACCCCGGCCGCCGAGGCGGTGAAGCTGCGGCCGATCACCGGGTCCCAGCTCTGCGACGCCATCCCGGACGCCCTGCGCAAGAGCCTCGTCACCGACGGCAAGTACGGCGGGAGGGACGCGTCCACCGGGGCCGCCGCGGAGGACGACAAGCAGGCGAGCTGCGGGTGGCGAAACAACAAGATGGACGTCGGCGGCGGCGTCATCGGCCATCGCAGCCTGAACATCTCCGTCCAGGCCAGGAGCTCCGACACCCGGAACGCGATCGCGTACGCCAAGGACCGCTTCGAGCGGGACAGGAAGGCGCACGAAGGGCGCGTCAACGTACGGGACGGGCAGCGGATCGACGGGAAGACCTCCGGCTCGTCGTTCGGCGAGACCATCAAGCTGGACCACGGCGACGCCTCGTACAGCCAGAGCTCGATCGGGCACAGCGGCCTGTCCGCCGAGGTGTACGTCCGGCAGGGGCCGTGGCTGATCAAGGTCCGGTACGGCGGCAGCAACCGTTCCGGCCGGAAGTACCCGTCGGGCGACGAGGTGCGCGCCGCGGCCGGCAAGGTCGCCGAGCGCATCACCGCGGAGATGGCCAAGGACGCCTCGAAGGTCAAGGTCGGCGGGCCCTGCGGGATCATCAGCGTCGCGGACGTGCAGTCGGCGTTCTTCCCCGCCGTCACGGGGCCGTCCGTGGGCGACAACGACGGGCGCATCAAGCAGACCACCTGCACCTGGGCCATCCAGGAGGCGGTGAAGCACGAGCCGGGCCAGGAGTACACCACCAGGGGCGGAAGCCTGCGCGTCCACGTCGTCGACTGGGGGAAGGACGGCAGCAGCGGGTCGGACTTCCAGTTCGATCGTGATGCCAGGAAGTACGACCGCTACCGCGCCAAGGGCGGCATCGGCAACAGCGTGAGCCACACCACGTACGGGCCCAGGGAGGAGCTTTCGGGGCTCGGGGAGAAGGCGTTCGCCGTGGTGTCCTCGACCACCACGCCGGGCGAGCAGGACGAAGAACCCCGGCAGGAGTTGCTGATCAAGGTTCTGTCCGGCGAGCGTACGGTCGAGTTCTCCTTCAGGGGCACGACGGCCGGCGGCGGCATCGTCGAGGCCGACGACTACGAGAAGCCGGTCTTCGAGCCCGCGGTCGCCAAGTCCGCCGTGACGCAAGTGGCGAAGACGTTCCTCGCCGGACTGAAATGACCGGCGGCGCGGAGGGGTCCGGCGCCGCGGGCGGGCGGCGGCCCGGGCGCCCGTTCGGGGGCGCCCGGGGCTGACCGCCGAGGTCACGAGCTCGCCGGGTGGACAGGGGGTTGCCCGCCCGGCGGGGGAGCGTGCTGGAGGGGCGCGGCCCCTCCAGCACGCATTCCTCACGCGGGCGCGGCGCCTGGAACCGGTGCGCGGTCCGGTCACCCGGGCGGGTGAGGGCTGGGACAAGCAGGGCGAATGGGCAACCGTCCATAGTTACCGCACGCGAAACTAATTTTCCACATTTACTGCGAGATGGAAAATTTCTTCCTACATCGCTTGACCTGGGCGGTTAACACTGGGAAAGCTGTGGCGGGACAGCAGCAGCGTGAAAGGACCCCCATGGTGACTGTCCGCGCGTTCGCGCCCGGCGACGAACGCTCCCTGGTGGACGCCTGGAACAGGAGCATGCCAGGAGATCCCACCACCTCCGGATGGTTGCGGGACTGCGTGCTGCTCGACCCGAACTTCGACCCCGAGGGCCTGCGGGTGGCCGTGGTGGACGGGCAGGTGGTGGGCTGCGCGTACGCCGTCCGCAGGCTGACGCCCCTTGCCCCCGGCACCGATCTGGAGCCGGAGACCGGCTGGATCCCGTTCTTCTTCGTCGCGCCGGAGCATCGCGGCGGCGGGCTGGGGCGGCGGCTGGTGGGGGAGGCGCTGGCGTTTCTGGAGGGCGCCGGCCGAACGCGGGTGGATTTTTCGTCCTATACGCCGAACTACGTGCTGCCGGGCGCCGACCCGGAGCTCTACCCCGCCGGCTTCCGGCTGCTGGAGTCGCTGGGCTTCCGTACGCTGTACTCGCCGGTCGCGATGGACCGCACGCTCGTCGGCTACGTGACGCCGGAGGACGTGCACGAGCTGCGCGCCAGGCGCGAGAGCGAGGGGTACGTCTTCCGCAACCCCGCCGTGGGCGAGCTGCCGGAGCTGATCCGGTTCGCGGCCGACGCCTTCAACCCCGACTGGGGCGAGGCGATCCGCCACCACCGCGACCCCGATCGCATCGTGATCGCGAAGAAGGACGGGATCGTGGGCTTCGCCCTCTACGCGGCCTACCGCGGCATCCCCGAGCGGTTCGGCCCCTTCGGCGTCGACCCGGGGCAGCGCGGCACCGGCCTCGGCAAGATCCTGCTCCATCTCACCATGACGATGATGCGGGCCGAAGGGCTCCACTCGTCGTGGTTCCTGTGGACCGGCGAGACCAGCCCCGCCGGCCACCTCTACACCAAGGCCGGTTACGAGATCACCAGGCGGTTCCACGTGATGAGGCGAGAAGCATGACGCACGTTCTGGCCATCGGCGCCCACGCGGGCGACCTCGACCTGACCGCGGGCGCCGTGCTCGCCCAGCACGTCCTGCGCGGCGACCGCGCGACGCTGCTGCACCTGACGCTCGGCGAGCGCGGCCATCCCCGCATGTCCGTGGCCGACTACGCCAAGCAGAAGCGCGAGGAGGCCGAGACGTTCGCCGAGCGGATCGGCGCCGGCGTGCGCTTCCTCGACTACGAGGACGGCCTGCTCCCCGAGGACGACGAGGTCAAGATGCGCGTCGGCGACCAGATCAGGGAGCTGCGGCCGGACGTCATCCTGACCCATTGGGGCGCGTCCATCCACAAGGATCACGCTCGCACCCACCGCATCGTCGAGGACGCCCGCTTCTACGGCGGGCTGAAGACCCTCGAACGCGAGCAGCCCGCCTACTGGGCGAGCGAGCTCTACTACGCCGACAACTGGGAGGACGCCGAGGGTTACGCCCCCGACGTGTTCGTCGAGCTCAGCGAGGAGGCGTACGAGATCTGGTCACAGGCCATCACCGGCTACGCCTACGCCAGGGGCGAGACCTACGGCTTCCCCTACGTCGACTACTACCGCGCGCTGACCGTCGTGCGCGGTGCACCAGCCGGATACGGCCGCGCGCAGGCGTTCGCCGCCCCGAAGGGCTCGCGCGTCCTCCGGACGAAGTATTTCGGAAAGGCAGCCCTCCAATGATCAGGCCCCCCGTGAAACGTCTGCTGGCGGTGCTCGCCGCCCTCACCCTCGCCGGCTGTTCCGGCGGCGGAGGCTCCGGCGGGAGCGGTGAAGGTGAGAACGCCCCGCCGCTGATCATCCACGCCGTGGACGCGGGCACGTTCCAGGAGGACTTCAACCCGTACCACCTCGAAGGCGTGAACTTCGGGACGAGCGGGATGATCCACGAGACCCTCATGTACTTCAACAAGCTCAAGCCCGGCGAGATCACGCCGTGGCTGGCGCTGAAGCACGAATGGTCTGACAAGGGCAAATCGCTCACCTTCACCCTTCGCCAGGGCGTGAAGTGGTCCGACGGGAAGCCGTTCACCGCCGACGACGTCGCCTTCACGTTCCAGATGCTCAAGGACAACCCGGAGCTCAACAGGAACGCGCTGGAGATCACCGGCGCCGAGGCGCTGGCGCCGGACAAGGTGCGGATCGACTTCGAGAACACCTCCTACGCCAAGCTGTTCAACATCGCCGGCAACTCGCCGATCGTGCCCAAGCACCTGTGGGAGAAGCAGAAGGACCCGGTCACCTTCACCAACTCCAAGCCGGTCGGCACCGGCCCCTACACGCTGTCGAAGTTCTCGGCCCAGCTGTACGAGATGGTCAAGAACCCGTCCTACTGGCAGCCGGGCAAGCCCGAGGTGCCGGTGCTGCGCTTCCCCGCGTACACCGCAAATGCCGTCCAGACGGCGCTCCAGCAGGGCGAGGTCGACTGGGCGGGCGCGTTCGTGCCGGACATCCAGAAGATCTACGTGCAGGGCAAGCCGGAGCAGAACAAGTTCTTCTTCCCGCCCGAGGGCGTGGTGACGCTGCTGCCCAACCTGACCCATCCGATCCTGTCCAAGCCGGAGGTGCGCCAGGCCATCAGCCTCGCCATCGACCGTGACAAGATCGTCCGGGTGGCCGAGCGCGGCTACACCAAGGTCGCGCATCCGACCGGCGTGCCGATGCCGGGCGGGGAGGCGTACGTGCCGCCCGAGTACAAGGACGCCGCGTTCAAGGTGGACCTGGCCAAGGCCAAGGAACTGCTGAAGGGCGTCGATCCGGCCAAGCTGAAGTTCACGCTGCTGGTGCCCTCACCGTTCACCGACTGGGTCAACGCCGCCCAGCTCATCCGGGAGGACCTCGCCAAGATCGGCATCACCGTCGACACCAGGGGCGTGGCGTTCCAGGACTGGGTGTCCAAGGTCGGCAAGGGCAACTACGAGCTGTCGATCAGGGCCACCGCGTCCGGGCCGACCCCCTACTACCAGATGCGCTCGATGCTCTTCGGCGGCCTGGCCGAGCCCGTCGGCGAGTCGGCGACCGGCAACTACCAGCGCTGGAAGGACTCCGAGACCGACCGCCTGATCGAGGACTACGCCGCCACCGAGGACGAGGCCGAGCAGCAGAAGGCCACGCAGGGGCTCGGCAAGATCATGGTGGAGAAGCTGCCCACGCTGCCGCTGTTCTACAGCCCGTCGTGGGCGCAGTACCGCACGAACAAGTACGTCGGCTGGCCGTCCGAGCAGGACCCGTACGCGATGCCGTCGCCCTACACCTCGCCCGACGCCGCCGTGGTGCTGCTGCATCTGAAGCCGGCCGCCAAGTGAGGTTCCTGGCTCGGCGGCTCGGCTTCTACCTCCTGACGGCCTGGGCCGCCATCACGCTCAACTTCCTGATCCCCCGGCTCATGCCGGGGGATCCGGTGGAACTGCTCGTGGCCAGGATGAAGGGCAACGTCGAACCGGCTGCCATCGACGCGATGCGCCGCGCGTTCGGCATCAGCGACGCGAACCTCTGGCAGCAGTACCTCGACTACCTGGGCAATCTCGCGCGCGGCGAGCTGGGCCGCTCGATCACCTTCTTCCCCACCGAGGTGTCCACGGTCATCGCCGACAGCCTGCCGTGGACGGTCGGGCTCGTCGGCGTGGCCACCCTGATCAGCTACCTCATCGGCACCTCGCTGGGCGTGCTCATGGCGTGGAAGCGCGGCACCTGGCTCGACGGGGTGCTGCCCGCGGCCACGTTCATGCACGCGGTCCCGTACTTCTGGGTGGCGCTGGCGCTCGTGTTCGTCTTCGGCGTGACCCTGCAGTGGTTCCCCGTGTCGAGGGCGTACGGGCTGGACGTGATGCCCGGCATGACCGGCGAGTTCGCGGCGAGCGTGCTCTACCACGCGGCGCTGCCCGCCGTCACGATCGTGATCGCGTCGATGGCCGACCGCATCCTCGGCATGCGCAACGTCATGGTGACGACGCTGGGCGAGGACTACGTGGTCATGGCCGAGGCGAAGGGGCTGACCTCGCGGCGGGTCATGTGGGCGTACGCGGCCCGCAACGCGATCCTGCCCAACATCACCAGCTTCGCCCTCTCGCTCGGCTTCGTGGTGGGCGGCTCGGTGCTGACGGAGATCGTCTTCTCGTATCCGGGGATCGGGTCGATGCTCCTCAAGGGCGTGGAGAACGAGGACTTCCCGCTCATGCAGGGCATCTTCCTCGTCATCTCCCTGGCCGTGCTCGTCGCCAACTTCCTGGCCGACCTGGCGTACGTCGTGCTCGACCCGCGAACCAGGCAGGAGTCCGAATGAAGATCAAGATCGGCTTCGGCATCCTCGTCTTCTTCGCGCTGATGGCCCTGGTCGGCCCGCTGCTCATCGGCGCCGACCCCGCGGCCACCAGCGAGGACGGGCTCCAGGGCCCGTCGGCGGAGCACTGGCTCGGCACCACGCAGACCGGCCAGGACATCCTCACCCAGATCGTGTACGGGGCCCGCATCTCGATGGGCGTCGGCGTGCTGTCGGCCGTCATCGCCAACCTGCTCGCGATCCTGGTCGGCCTCGTCGGCGGCTATTTCGGCGGCGCGGTGGACGAGGTGCTGTCCGTGCTCACCAACATCTTCCTGGTGCTGCCCGCTCTCCCGCTGATCATCGTGCTGGCCGGCTACCTGCCGCAGCGCGGCGTCGGCTCCGTGGCGGTGGTGATCGCGGTCACCGGCTGGGCGTGGGGCGCCCGCGTCCTGCGCGCCCAGACCCTCTCGGTGCGGCGGCGCGACTTCGTCCAGGCCGCCAGGGCCAGCGGCGAGGGGCCGCTGCGGATCATCTTCTTCGAGATCATGCCCGTGCTGCTGCCCGTCATCGCCACCAGCTTCCTGGCCACCGTGGTCGCCGCGATCCTGGCCGAGGCCGGTCTGTCGTTCCTGGGCCTGGCCGACCTGTCCACGGTCAGCTGGGGCAGCATGCTCTACTTCGCCCAGAACGGGCAGGCGCTGCTCATCGGGGCATGGTGGTGGTTCATCCCGCCGGGATTGTGCATCGCGCTCATCGGCACCGGCCTCGCGCTGGTGAACTTCGGCATCGACGAGATCGCGAACCCCCGCCTGCGCACGGTCAAGGTCAAGGTCCGGAAGGCCCGTACATGAACGTCCTGGAGATCCGCGACCTCGGCGTCGACTACCTGTCGCAGACCGGCGCCGTGCACGCCGTCGCCGACGTCTCGCTCGACCTGCGGCGGGGCGAGATCCTCGGCCTCGCGGGGGAGAGCGGCAGCGGCAAGTCCACGCTGGCCAACGCCGTCGCCCGGCTGCTGCGCCCGCCCGCCGCGATCACCTCCGGCTCGGTGGTCTACCACCGCCAGGACGGCACCGCCGTGGACGTGCTCGCCCTCAAGCGGGACGAGTTGCGCGCCTTCCGCTGGAAGGAACTGGCCGTCGTCTTCCAGAGCGCCATGAACTCGCTCAACCCGGTCAGCACCGTCGGCGCCCAGATCGACGACGTCCTGCGCATCCACGCCCCCAAGATGCCCCGCAACGACCGGACGGAGCGGGCCGTCGAACTGCTGCACCGCGTCGGCATCAGCGCCGACCGGCGGCGGTCGTACCCGCACGAACTGTCGGGCGGCATGCGGCAGCGCGCCGCCATCGCGATCGCGCTCGCCCTCAACCCCGAGGTCATCATCATGGACGAGCCGACGACGGCGCTCGACGTGGTGGTGCAGCGCGACATCCTCCACGAGATCAGGGCACTCAGGGAGGAGTACGGCTTCGCGGTCGTGTTCATCACGCACGACCTGTCGCTGCTCATGGAGATCTCCGACAGGATCGCCATCATGTACGCGGGCCGCGTCGTCGAGACCGGCACCGCCGCGGCGCTGCACAGGGCGCCGCGGCACCCGTACACGCTGGGCCTGCTCCGCTCGTTCCCCCGCCTGCACGGGCCCCGCGAGGAGCTGCTCGGCATCCCCGGCACCCCACCCGACCTGCGTTCGCTGCCGCCCGGCTGCGCCTTCCACCCGCGCTGCGGGAGGGCCATGGAGGAGTGCTCCACGCGGCTGCCCCTGCTGACCGGTGGTTCGGGCGGGGCGGACGGCGAGGTGGCGTGCCTGCTGAACGGCGGCCGCGGTGTGGAGGAAGCATCATGATCGTTCTTGAGGGCCGTAACCTCACCAAGCACTTCACCTCGGCCCGCGGGCCGAGGGAACGGTTCGGGAGGCGGCCGCCCGTGCGTGCCGTGGAGGACGTGTCGATCGCCCTGCGCGCCGGCTCCGTGTCGGCGCTCGTGGGAGAGAGCGGTTGCGGCAAGAGCACGGTGGCCCGGCTGCTCGCGCAGGTCTATCCGGCCACGTCGGGCGAGCTGCTGCTGCGCGGCGAGCCGGTGCGCGCGCATCGCGGGGCGGCGTTCCGCGACTACCGGCGCCAGGTGCAGCTCATCTTCCAGGACCCGTTCTCCTCGCTGAACCCCTTCCACCGGGTGCGCTACCACCTGGCCAGGCCGCTGCGCATCCACGGGCACGCCCGCTCGGACGAGCAGGAGCGCAAGATGGTCGCCGGACTGCTCGAACGCGTCAGCCTCACGCCGGTGGAGCAGTTCATGGACAAGCTGCCCCACGAGCTGTCCGGCGGGCAGCGGCAGCGGGTGGCCATCGCACGGGCGCTGGCCGTCCAGCCCGTCGCGCTGATCGCCGACGAGCCCGTGTCGATGCTGGACGTGTCGATCAGGCTCGGCGTGCTGCGGCTGCTGGAGGAACTGGCCAAGGAGAGCGGGCTGGCGCTGCTGTACATCACGCACGACATCGCCAGCGCGCGCTACTTCGCCGAGGACATCACCGTGATGTACGCGGGCCGGCTCATCGAGAGCGGGCCCAGCGAGGCGGTCACCCAGTCGCCCCGGCACCCGTACACGCGGCTGCTGCTGGAGTCGGCGCCCGACCCCGACCGGGTGACCCCGCCCGACGCGACCCGGCACGGCGAGCCGCCCAGCCTCATCGCCCCGCCCGGCGGGTGCCGTTTCCATCCGCGCTGCCCGGTGGCGCTGCCCGTGTGCTCGAGCGAGGCGCCGGGACGTACGGAACTGGGGGAGGGCCGCTGGACGCACTGCTGGCAGGCGGAGACGCCGGAGCCCGTGGCGCGGTGATGTCCCGTTGTGGTCGTTGCTGTCCGTGGCGACGTAGCGCAACCACGGCCACCTCGTCCCCGATCCACTTCGCGGCCTCCTGGACGGTGGCCGGGTCGGTGACGTCCAGGACGACCGCGTACGCGTCGCCGCCCTCCGCCCGCACCGCCGCCGCGCTCTCCTCACCGCGCCGCGCGTCCCTCGCGCCGATCAGAACCGTCATGCCCAGCGCGGCGAGCTGGTCGGCGGTCGCCCGGCCGATTCCCTTGTTCGCCCCGGCGATCAAAGCCAGTTTCTGGTTGTCGTTCATGGCCGAGCTCCTGTCTGGCGTGAGTCGGTCCGTCCCGGGACGGGACAGCCCGGCCGTTCTGTGACACGGAAAACGGGACGGCCGGTTTGAGCCGGTCTCTCCCCGGGATCCGGACGGAGCCACGAGGTCTTTCCCGGAGCTCTCTCCTTCCATGTCACGGAACGACCCGGCTGTCTCGTCCCGGGTGAAAGACACACACGTTGGGGCGGATGAGGATTTATGCGGGTATTCGTGGCGGGCGGGACCGGGGTGCTCGGGCGGCGGCTGGTGCCGCAACTGGTCGCGCGTGGCCATCAGGTGACGGCGACGACGACGAACGCGGACAAGCTGGGCCTGCTGGAGGGACTGGGCGCCGACGGGGTCGTGATGGACGGCCTGGACGCGGTAGCAGTGGGGGAGGCGGTGGCACGGGCCAGGCCGGACACGATGGTGCACCAGATGACCGCCATCTCCGGCAAACCTGATATCAAGCACTTCGACCGCTGGTTCGCCACCACCAACCGGCTACGCGTCGAAGGGACGGACCACCTGCTGACCGCCGCGGAAGCGGCCGGCGTGAGCCATTTCGTCGCCCAGAGCTACGGCGCCTGGAACGGCATCCGTACAGGCGGATGGGTGAAGGTGGAAGAGGACCCGCTGGACCCGACGAGCACAGGCCAGGGGGCGCACGCGATTCGCCACCTCGAGGAGGCGGTCGTCAGGGCGGGCGGCGCGGTCCTGCGCTACGGCGCGTTCTACGGGCCGGGGGCCACCGACGACCAGGTCGAACTGGTGCGCAAGCGGCAGTACCCGGTCATCGGCGACGGCGGCGGCCACAGCTCGTGGGTGCATCTCGACGACGCCGCGACCGCCACCGTCCTGGCCGTGGAGCACCAGGCCAGAGGCGTGTTCAACATCGTTGACGACGAGCCCGCCCCGGCCGGCGAGTGGCTGCCCCATCTGGCGGCGTGCGCGGGCGCGAAGCCGCCGATGCGGATCCCCGCATGGCTGGCCCGGCCGCTGGCAGGGAAGACGGCGGTCACCATGATGACCGAGGGACGCGGCTTCTCCAACGCCAAGGCCAAACGGGAGCTCGGCTGGCGGCTGCGCCACCCCTCCTGGCGGCAGGGTTTCAAGGAGGAGCTGACGTGAACCGGGCCGAGGAGTTCGAGGAGCTGCGGCCGCTGCTGTTCTCGATCGCCTACCGGATTCTCGGGAGCGTGAGCGAGGCAGAGGACGCGGTCCAGGAGACCTGGCTGCGTTACGAGGCCTCACCGGCACAGCCCAGGTCGACCAAGGCGTTCCTGGCGGCCACGGTGTCCCGGATCTCGATCGACGTGCTGCGCTCGGCGCGCGTGCGGCGGGAGGAGTACTCCGGCGCGTGGTTCCCCGAGCCGCTGCTGACCGACCCGTACGCGGACCCGGCGCGGTCGGCGGAGCTGGCCGACTCCTTGTCGATGGCCGCCCTGCTGCTGCTGGAGCGGCTCAGCCCGCTGGAGCGCGCGGTTTTCGTGCTGCGCGAGGTGTTCGGGTTCGGCTTCGGTGAGGTCGCCTCCGCGGTGGGGCGTTCGGAGGCGGCGTGCCGCCAGCTCGCCGTCCGGGCGCGCCGCCACATGGACGACGGGCGCGCCCGGTTCGAGGCGGATCGCCGCAAGCGTGACGAACTCGCCGGGCGTTTCTTCCACGCCTTCAGAGAAGGAGACGTGGAAGGGCTGCGCGTGCTGCTCGCCGGCGACGTACGGATGGTCGGCGACAGCGGCGGCAAGGCGCCGCTGTGGGGAGACGGCGTCTTCGGCGCCGGGAACGTGGCCCGGATGCTGGGCGGCATCGCTACGCCGTTCGCACGGATCGGCGGCGTCGTGGAGCCGCACGAGATGAACGGCCAGCCGGGCGCGATCTTCCGCGACCGGGACGGCAAGATCGTCAACACGTTGGCGCTCGACATCCTCGACGGGCAGGTCCAGACGATCCGCGCCGTGCTCAACCCCGAAAAGCTGCGGCACCTGGGCCCGGTGGCGGACGCCTGGGAGGTCGTGCGCGAGGTGAACCAGGCGCGCGGGCCCGGATGGAGCAGCCCTGCCTGACACCGACCCGGGCCGACCTGGGAGACGACCCGGTCATGGACCTCACGCGCGCGTGACGGCGGTCTCCGGCTGGAGGGCCCGCGGCCCGGCGCCGGCGTCGCTCCGCACCCACAACACCGCCGCCACGGCCACCGCCGCGATCAGCAGCACCAGCCCGCCGGCCACGATCACCCACCACCAGCCGGACCTGGGCGGCCTGGCTTCGTAGACGGGAACGTCGGGCAGCATGTCAGGGGTGTAGGGCAGGCGCTGCGTGTACGGCGACTCCGGCGGGCCCTGCGAGGGCGGGCCGGGCGGCGGGACCGGGTGCGGGAAGCGATGCCTGATCGTCCGGTTGGGATCAGGTTCCTGCCCGTCTGGCTGCTCTCGCGTCATGATCCCCCCACGCGCTTGTGAGTAAGGCCCACATTGTCACACTTCCGGGGGATATTCCGTCTACATGACACGACGGAAGCCGTGCGACAGAGCGGCCGGCGGCCGCTAACCCTGGCCGCCGCCGTAGGGCGGCTGCTGCCAGCCCTGCTGCGGGGGCTGCTGGGGGTAAGGCTGCTGCGGATGGGGCTGCTGGTGCTGGATCGGCTGCTGCTGCCAGCCCTGCGCCTGGCCGGGCTGCGGGTGGTGCGGCTGCTGCGGGTCGCGCCGGGCGATCACGCCCGCGATCAGCAGGCCCGTGCCGGTCGCGTTGAAGAGCATGCCGAGGGCGCCGATGAGCATGGCGGCGCCGCCCGCGCCCAGGGCGTCGTACAACGAGGTGGCGATGAACCCGAGGACGACGTTGACCAGCACCCCCACGAGCAGCACGGCGCAGCCCGCCATGCCCAGCGTCGCGCCGCGCCCATGGGCGCGGCGGTTCATGGCGGTCACGATGACGCCGCCCACCAGCACGACGACCATGACGAGGGGGAAGATGATCGTGATCACGTTGAGCATCAGGCCTTCTCCGGGGGTTGCGGGGTCTCAACGACGGTAGTGGATCGGCGGGCTTCGTCCACCGCCTTGCCGATGGAGCCGAGATCCAGGGCGCCCTGATAGCGCACGCCGTTGAGGAAGAGGGTGGGGGTGCCGCGCACGCCGCTGTCGCGGCCCGAACTCTCGTCGATGGCGATCCTGGCGGTGTGGCGGGAGACGTCCGTCCAGGGCTCGACGTCGATCTGGGCGGCGTAGTGCTCGAGGTCCGCGTCCGTGAGGAACCGCTGGTTGTCGAAGAGGATGTCGTGCATCTCCCAGAACCGTCCGGCGTCGTCCGCGGACTCGGCCACGACCGCCGCGGAGGCGGCCCGCGGATGCAGCGTGCGCAGCGGGAAGTGCCGGAACACCACGCGAACGTCCGGGTTCTTCCTGAGCAGCTCGTCCAGCACCGGGTGGAGCCGCCCGCAGTAGGGGCACTCGAAGTCGCCGTACTCCACGATCGTCACCCTGGCCTTCGCCGGCCCGCGCACGTGGTCGCCGGGCCCCACCGGCACCGAGAGCAGCTCGGGCAGCTCCTCCTCGGGCTCCGCGTCGGGCGGCGCGCACACCCCGCCGCGGTCCCACGCCAGCTTGAAGATCAACCATCCCAGCACCGCGGACAGCAGGGACCCCGCCAGAATCCCGATCTTCGCCTGCGACTGGATGCCCGGCTGGTCGTCGAAGGCCAGGTCCACGATGAACAGGGAGACGGTGAAACCGATCCCGGAGACCGCCGCGCCGCCGAACAACTGCCCCCAGACCAGGTTGCCCGGCAGGCTGCCCCACCCGAACCGCAGCGGCACCCACGTGCCCAGCGAGATGCCGACGAACTTGCCCAGCAGCAGCCCCAGCGCCACACCGATCGACACGGGCGAGGTGACGGCGGCCCGCAGGGCCTCGCCGTCCAGCACCACCCCGGCGTTGGCCAGCGCGAACACCGGCACGATCACGTACGAGCTCCACGGCTGCAACCGCAGCCGCAGCCGCTCGTTGACGGAGACGGCCCGCTGCACCCGCACCGTGGCCTCCCTGGCGGCCTGCGCGCTCGGCGAGCTGGTGAACGAGTGCACGGCCTCGCCGGCGAGCAGCAGCTTCTGGTCGGTCGGCGCGTAGACGAAGACCAGGACGCCGAGCGCGATGCCGACCAGCGTGGGATGGATCCCGCTCTCCAGCGTGGCCACCCAGAGCCCGAAGCCCAGCACGATGTACGCGGGAGCCCGCCAGATCTTCAGCTTGCGCAGGGTCAGGATGGCGGCGAGCAGCCCGAACGCGGTGAGGAGCGCGGGAACGGACAGGCTGTCCGTGTAGAACAGCGCGATGACCAGGATCGCCAGCACGTCGTCCACGATGGCCAGCGTCATCAGGAACGCCCGGAGCGGATCGGGGCAGCGGGCCCCCACGACGGCGAGCACGCCCAGCACGAACGCGGTGTCGGTGGCGATCGGCACGCCCCAGCCGACGGCTCCTGGCCCGCCGAAGTTCAGCAGGAGGTAGATCCCGGCCGGGACGAGGATCCCGCCCAGCGCCGCCACGGCCGGCACGGCGAGCAGCCGGCGGTCGCGCAGCTGCCCGAGCCGCACTTCGTACGACACCTCTAGGCCGATGAGGAAGAAGAAGACCGCCATCAGGCCGTCGTTGACCCAGTGCCGCAGGTCGAGGGAGAACAGCGCGTCATCGAAGGAGATGCCTGTCGGTATGTGCCAGAAGGCCTCGTACGTGTCGCCCCACGGCGAGTTCGCCCACAGCAGGGCGAGCACGGTGGCGGCGAGCAGCACGGTCGTGCTGCCCGCTTCCGTCCTCAGAAACGCCCGCAACATGACAGTTCACCTCCAGGTGTCCGATCCTAAAGGTGCCTGGAAAACCGCCTTCGAGCTGCCCGGCCGGGACCCTGCCGGCGGGCCGTTCGGCGGGCCATCCGACTGGGCCGTCCGACTGGGCCGTCCGACTGGGCCGCGGGGCGCACGCGGCCGCGGTCACCGGAAGAACAGGACCACCGCCGCGTCCCGCGCCAGCAGGAACCCGACGATCGCCAGCCCCCAGCTCAGGGCCGAGGCCGCATGCCTGGCCAGCCACGCGCGCAGCCGCTCCAGCTTCGGCTCCAGCCACGCACCCGCGACGCCGCGCAGGCCCATGAGCGCCAGCGGTGGCGCGATCATCACCCCCACGTACGCCGCCAGCAGCGGCACCCACTGCCCGGCCGCCAGCCCGGAGGTCGTCATGACGCCGATCGCGGCCAGGTACGGCACCATCGTGGCCACCTCGAGCACTCCGGCCGTCAGCCCCAGCAACACCATCGTGCGCGGCCCGCCCACCCGCGGCTCGAACCGGCGCTCCGGCTTGCCGAGCCTCGCGCGCCGCTTCGGGTCGAACCTGAAGCTGAGCGCGAACAAGCCGGCGCCCAGCGCGAGCTGCACCCAGGAGGCGGGGCCGCTGCGCAGCACGTCGCCGAAGGCGTCCATCGCCGTGGACAACCCCAGCATGAGCGCGACCCCCACCAGGAAATAGAAGCCCGCCACGGTGGCCAGATAGATCAGCAGCCGCGACACCCGCGACCTGCCCGAGGCCAGCAGCAGGTAGACGGGGATGCCGAGGGTGCCGAAGCTGGTGCTGTCGACGACCGCGAGGGCGGCGAGGGTGAGCAGCAGGCCGATCGTCATACCGTCGATCCTCGCGGGCGCGGCCGGGCGCCGCCTCCTCCGGCGGAGCGAAGCCGGCGTACATCCTTCTGCTCACCCGCCCGCCCGGCGGTACTGTGGGCCGTCGCTACCGCCCGGCACCGGCGAAGGAGATCCGATGAAGAGCCGACGGTGGGGCCGGTCGAGCGGCACCCGCGACACGCTGCTTCGCGCCGCCCGCGAGGTCTTCCTGGCCAAGGGGTACGCCGAGGCGACCGTCGCCGACATCGTCGAGGCGTCCGGCATCAGCGTCGGCAGCCTCTACCACCACTTCGGCGGCAAGCCCGGCCTGTTCCTGGCGTTGTGGGAGCAGTTCGTGCGCGGGCAGGAGGAGCGCGCCTCCAAGGCGGCCAGGGCCGCGGACGGCGCCGCCGAACGGTTCCTCGCCGGCGCCCGCGCCTACCTGGAAGGCTCGTGGGAGCACCGCGAGGTGGCCAGGTTGTTCCTGGAGAACGACGGCCCCGCCGAGTTCGTCACGCTGCGCCGGCAGCGCGGCCGCGACTGGATCGGCGGCAACAAACGCCTGCTCGGCCTGGCGGACACGCGCGAGAGCCACGTACTCGTCGTGCTGCTCACGACCATGATGGGCGAAGCGGGCCGCGAGGTGGCCGCGTGCGAGAGCGGCGAGGACGCCAGGTTGACGATCGACGAGGCGATCCGCCTGGTGAGACGGCTGCTCCCTACCTCCGGCGGCGTATCCGAGCCGTCTCCTTAGGGACGACGACACGGCGTGCGACCGGTGCGAGCGTGGACCGCATGGACGCTCTCCGCAGGGCGCTGGGCTGGCTGTCCGCCTGCTACGCGCTGGTCTTCCTGTCGTTCGCGCTGCCGCACTGGGGTGTCGTGCCCGGCCTGATGGGCGAGCCCGTGATCATCCCGGCCGCGGTCGTCGAGACGCTGTGCGTGGCCGCCGTGCTCGCCGGCGCTCGCGGCGCGCTGGCCGGGCGCTCCTGGGCCTGGAACGGGCTGATCTACAGTCACGCGGCGGCGCTGGGCGGGGTGGTGCTGGGCATCCTGGCCACGGCGCTCGGCGGGGCCGGCTCGGCGCTGCTCACGTGGTATCACGGCTCGATGGCGGCCGTGCTCGCCGCGGGCCTCGCCGGAGCCTTCTACTTCTCCAGCGTGCGCAGGTAGGCGGCGGCCTCGTCGAGCCGGTCCTCGCCGAACACGCGGATGCCGTCGAGCTCGAGCAACGCCGTCGTGACGCCCTGACCCGGCGTGCGGCGCCCTTCGAAGGTGCCGTCGTAGACGGACAGCCCGCCGCACGAGGGGCTGCCTTCCTTGAGCACCGCCATCCGGATCCGGGACGAGCGCGCCAGCGCGAGCGCCGACCGCGCGCCTGACAGGAACGCGGCCGTCACGTCGGAGCCGTCGGCCGCCAGCACGCGCGCCGCGCCCGAGAGCACGGCCGCGCCGCCCGCGCCGCACTCGATCTCGGCGGCCGGGCGCGGGACCGGCAGCCCGCCCTCGACCTCTGGGCAGAACGGCACCAGCCGTCCCTCCGCCCGCCACGTGGCGAGCAAGGCGTCGGAGCTGGTCTTCGCGCCGCCGTCGTAGCGCACCCTGCGCCCCATCAGGCAGGCGCTGACGAGGATTCTTTCCACGACTTCGATCCTATGAGCGCGATCGGCACCAGCGAGACGGCGGCCAGCGCGATGGTCACCCAGAACGCGTGCGCGAACGGCTGGGCCGCGCCGCCCCTGGTGGACGACTGCAGCACCACGGTGAGCACCGCGACGCCGAACGGCGCGGCGAGGCGTACCGCGATCGTGCTGAGCGTGGTCGCGGCCGGGATGGCGGCCTGCTCCAGCGTCCTGAACGCGGCGGCCATCACCGACGTGGACACCAGCCCGTGCCCGAGCCCCAGCCAGAACATCGCCACCGGGCCCGCGTCGAGCAGGACGAACGCCATGATGCCCGTCACCGCCACGACGACGCCCGCGGCGCCCGCTCCACGAGGACCCCGGCTGTCGGTGAGCTTGCCCGCCAGCGGCATCGTGAGCGCCGCGCCGACGCCCATCGGAGCCAGCAGCAGGCCCGCCTGCAGGGCGCTGCCGCCCTCGGCGAGCTGGCTGTGGAGGGGTACGAGCACGGTGAAGCCGAACAGGGCCGCCGAGTAGCACACCAGCGCGCACACCGCCGCTGCGAACGATCGGTCGGCGAGCAGCCGCAGGTCCAGCAGCGCCCCTGAGGCCCGCAGCGAGCGCAGCACGAACGCGGCGACCAGCGCCACGCCGATCCAGAGCGCGGGGTGCGCGGGCGACGAGCCGTTGCCCACCTCGGACAGCCCGTGGACCAGTGCGGCCAGGCCCGGCGAGAGCAGTGCGAGGCCCACCACGTCGAGGCTGCGCGGGCTCGCGCCCGGCTCGCGGGGCAGCAGCACGTACGCGGCCACCAGCGCGACCGCGCAGACCGGCACGTTGATCAGGAACAGCCAGCGCCAGCCGAGACCCTCCACGATCACTCCGCCGAGCGGCGGCCCCAGCACGGGCGCGAGCATCGCCGGGACCGAGATCATGGCCATCGCGCGGCCCATCCGCTCCCGCCCGGCCGCCTGGGCCAGCAGCGTCTGGCCCACCGGCAGGAGCAGGCCACCGCCCAGTCCCTGCACCGCGCGGAAGGCGACCAGGCTGCCGACCGACCAGGCGGCGGCGCTGAGCGCGGATCCCGTCACGAACAGCACGAGCGAGAGCAGCCAGACGTTCCTGCCGCCGAACCTGCCGACCGCCCAGCCGGTGACGGGGACCGTCATCGACAACGCCAGCAGGTAGCCGGTGACCGCCCACTGCATGGTGGCGAGCGTCGTGTGGAAGTCGCGGGCCAGGGCGCCGAGCGCGACGTTGACGATCGTGGTGTCGAGCATCGTCATGATGACGCCCATGAGCACGACCAGGCCGGTGGCGCGGAGGGGGTTTCGTACGGCGTATCGCATGTCGTACAGCGTATCAATTCCGTACGGTGTCTAGAATCAGGCTTGTGAGTTCCGTCTGGTCCCGCCCCGAGCCGCCCCGCCGTCCCGCGCTGAGCAGGGAGGCGATCGTGACCGCCGCCGTCGCGATCGCCGACGCGGAAGGGCTGGCCGCGGTCTCCATCCGGCGCGTCGCCGCCGAGCTCGGCGCGCGCGCCATGACGCTCTACTCGTACATCGAGCGCAAGGAGGACCTGCTCGCGCTCATGCACGACGCGATCGCCGCCGAGGTCCTCGTCGACGAGCCGCTGCCGGACGACTGGCGGGAGGCGCTGCTGCTGCTCGCCCGGCGCGAGCGCGAGATGGTGTTGCGCCATCCGTGGCGGGTCGAGCTGATCTCGCAGCGGATCGAGGTCGGGCCCAACGGGCTGCGTCACGTGGAGCAGAAGTTGTCCGTGTTCGACGGGCTCGGGATCGACCGGCTGACGGCCTGGCGGATCCTGGCCGCGTTCGCCGACTACATGACCGGGTTCGTGATCAGGGAGGCGACCGACCGCCGCGCGCCCAGGCGGCAGGGCATCAACGACGCCGAGCGGGCCGCCGCCGCCGAGCCGTACATCAGGGAGCTGATCGACGGCGGCGAGTTCCCCCGGCTGGCGCCGATGATCGAGGAGGGCGTGCGGGGCGCCGACGACAACTTCGAGCGCGGGCTCTCCTGGGTGCTGGACGGAATCGAGGCCGGCCTGCACGGGCGATAGCCTTACCTGCGATGAACACCGTCGTCTCCACGATCGTCATCGCCGGCTCCCTGCTGCTCATGCTCGTGAGCCTGGTCGTCGCGATCCGCAACCGGCCGATGGGCATGGTGCTGCTGTCCGGGTTCGCCCTGCTCGAGGTGGCCCTGCTCGTCCAGGCCGGCCTCGTGATCGCGGCGGTGGCCGGCGGAGCGGGGCCCGGCGACAAGGTGACGCTGTTCGGCTACATCGGCGGCGGGGTGCTGATCCCGCCCGCCGGGGTGTTCCTGGCGCTGGCCGAGCGGAGCAGGTGGGGGCCGGCCATCCTGGTCGTGGCCGGGTTCGCGATCGCGGTGATGAACGGGCGGCTGCTGCAGATCTGGCAGGGCGTGGCGTGAGCGCCACCGTCGGCTCCGGGCCCGGGCGCGCCCTGATCGCCGTCTACGGGCTGTTCTCGCTGGCCGCGGGCGCGCGGGCGGCCGTGCAGATCGCCGGCCGGTTCTCCGAGGCGCCGCTGGCCTACTCGCTGTCGGCCTTCGCGGCGCTCGTCTACATCGTGCTCACCGTGGCGCTCGCGCGGGGAGCGCGCGGCCTGGCGCTGGCCGCGCTCGGCATCGAGCTGGCCGGCGTGCTGATCATCGGCACCGCCAGCCTGGTGGATCCGTCGGCGTTCCCCGACGAGACGGTCTGGTCGGCGTACGGCCGGGGTTACCTGTTCATCCCGCTCGTGTTGCCGCTGGTGGGCTTCTACTGGCTGCTGCGCCGTCGGTGACGGCGGCCCCCGCGGCGTTATCGCCGTGCCCGCCGGGGCAGTGGCTGATCCCATGAGCAGTATCGAACACTCCGTAGACGTACAGGCCCCCATCTCGGCGGCCTACAACCAGTGGACGCAGTTCGAGAGCTTCCCCGAGTTCATGGAGGGCGTGGAGTCGGTCAAGCAGATCGGCGACACGCGCACGGCGTGGGTGGTGGAGATCGCCGGGGTGAGGCGCGAGTTCGAGGCCGAGATCACCGAGCAGCACCCCGACGAGCGCGTCGCCTGGCGCTCGGTCGACAAGCCGCACCAGGCGGGCGTGGTGACCTTCCACCGCGTCGACGACGCGAGGACCAAGGTCACGCTCCAGATGGAGTACGACCCCGAGGGCTTCGTCGAGACCGCCGGCGACTGGCTGCAGATCGTCCGCATGCGCGTCACGAACGACCTCAACCGCTTCAAGGAGTTCATCGAGTCGCGAGGCCGCGAGACGGGCGGCTGGCGCGGCGACGTGCCGGGGCCGCACCAGCGCGGCTCGACGTACGGCGGGGAGCAGTCCGTGCCGCCCGGCACTGTCGGCGGCGGCGGGGCGCCTCCCGGGGGCACGCTCCCGCCTCCCGGGCCGGTGCCGCCGCACGGCCAGCCCCCCGAAGGGCCGCCGCGTCCCCTTCTCTGACCGGAGCATCGTCCACCGGCATCGCCCCCGGGCCCCGCGAGGCTCGGGGGCTTGTCATGGGTCAGGAATAAAGCGGCCTTTAGCTCCTGTTAGGCTGATGATTCATCCCATGATTTGATGAATGGAGGATCTCCGGCGTATGAGCGTGCTCGCCCAGGAGTCCAGAGGCCGTACCAGCTCTCTCGCGTGGCTCCTCGTGCTGGGGATCGTGCTCGCCGCGCTCAACCTGCGCACCGCCGTCACCAGCGTGGGGCCGCTGCTCGACCAGCTCGCCGGCGCGCTCGGCATGACGAGCGTCGGCACCGGCGTGCTCACGACGCTGCCCGTGCTGGCCTTCGCCAGCGTCGGCGCGATCACCCCCACGCTCGCCAGGCGCGTGGGCGAGCACCGGTTGCTGCTGCTCGCCCTCGTCACGCTCGGCGTGGGCATGCTCATCAGGTCAATGGTGGGCTCCGCCGAGATATTCCTGCTGAGCAGCGCGGTCGCGCTGTCCGGCGGAGCCGTCGGCAACGTGCTCATCCCGACGCTGATCAAGAGGCACTTCCCGGCCCGCACCGGGATCATGACCACCGTCTACACCACGGCGCTGGCCGCCGGCACCATGCTCGCCGCCGCCGCGACCGTGCCGATCGAACGCGCGTCAGGCGACTGGCACATCGCGCTCGGCGTGTGGGCGGCCCTGGCCGCCGTGGCCGCCGTTCCATGGCTCGCGCTGCTGCGCAGCGAACCGGAGCGGGACGCGGGCGCCGGGGACGCGGGCATCCGCCGGATGGTCAGGAGCCGGCTGGCGTGGACGGTGGCGATCTATTTCGGCACCCAGGCGATGATCGCGTACATCATGTTCGGCTGGCTTCCCACCATCCTCGTCGACGGCGGCTACACCACGTCGCAGGCCGGGGTGATCCTGGGGGTGTTCACCGCGCTGAACATCCCGGTCTCCATCGCCACGCCCATGGTCGCCTCCCGCTTCCGCGACCAGCGACCCGTCGTGGTGGGGCTCGTGGCGTTCTACGCGGCGGGGTTCCTCGGGTTGTGGTTCGGGCCCGCGTCCATGGCGCCGGCCTGGATCGTGCTGGTGGCCGTGGGCATGGGCTCGTTCCCGCTGGCGCTGATGATGCTGGCGCTGCGCACCCGCACGCCGGAGGCCACGGCCGGGTTGTCGGCCTTCGGGCAGAGCGCCGGCTACCTCATCTCGGGTGCGGGACCGCTGCTGGTCGGCGTGCTGCGCGAGGCCACCGGCGGGTGGGCGCTGCCGTACACGATGATCTTCCTGGTTCTCGTGGCGCAGCTCTGCACCGGCCTGTACGCGGGCCGCGACCGCTACCTGGAGGACGAGCGGCCGCCCGCCACGGCTGGGAAGATCGGCGGATGAGATCCACTGTCGTCACCTTCCCGTCCGGCCGGGTCGGCGGCCGTTCGACGATCGAGGGGGCCGTGCCGGTGGGGGACCGGCACGGCCTGGTCGTCGCCGAGACGCCCTTCCACCCCCTCGACCACACCTGGCCCGACCAGCCCGCCGACCGGGGCACGCTCGCGGGCCTGCCGGTTCTCGACTGCGTGACAGGGGCCCAGTCGAGCACCGGCGAGGTGTTCGCCGGCGAGGACATTCCGGTGCGGCGCGGCGCCGAGGGGTGGGAGTGGCTGGTCCTGCACCTCACCGAGTCGCCGTTGCCCGTGGGGGCCGAGGTGGAGCTGGAGGTGGACGCCGGCTTCCGCGCGGGGCTCTCGGCCGGCCACACCGCCTGCCACCTGGCCGCGCTCGCCCTCAACGCGGCGCTGGCCGACCGCTGGCGCAAGGAGCCGGCGCTCGACGGGCTCGGGCGGCCCGACTTCGACCAGGCGGCGATCGCCTCGTCGCGGATCGTGCCGCGCGGCAGCGTGGACGTCTACCGTCTGGGCAAGTCGTTGCGGAAGAAGGGTTTCTCCGCGGAAGGGCTGGACCTGGCGCAGCTCACCCGGCGCGTGAACGAGCAGCTCGCCGCCTGGGTGGAGGCCGGGGCGCCGGTCGCCGTCGACGTGCCGGGGCCGGAGCTGACGGCCCGGCGCACGTGGCGGTGCTCGCTGCCGGAGGGCGAGGCGTCCATCCCGTGCGGCGGCACGCACGTGAGCACCACGGCGGAGCTGGGGCGGGTCGAGGTCGCGTTCACGCTGGAAGAGGCGGCCCTGACCATGCGCACCACCTGCGCCTAGCCAGGCCCGCACCGATGCGTCGTCAGCATATGCTGACACGCGGGCGCTTGTCAGCATATGCTGACGCTATGGACGTCACCGAAGTGGCCGGGAGGGCCGCCGGCCGCGACCCCGAAGTGGGGCTGGCGGCGGTGGCCGCTCTCAGGGCCCTGCTGGAGGAACTGGAGGCGGCGCACGTCTCCAGCGCCCGCGCCCAAGGTTGGTCCTGGGAGCGGATCGCCGACGCGCTGGGAGTGCGGCGGCAGACCGTCCACCGCAAGCACGCCCGCAGGACGAGGAGGTAAGACGTGTTCGCCAGGTTCACCGAAGACGCGCGCAGGGCCGTGGTGCGGGCGGGGATCCTCGCGCTCGACGCCGGGCGGCCCACGCTCGGCGCCGACCAGCTGCTGCTGGGACTGGCCGAGGTACGCCCGTTCGCGCTCGCGTCGTTCACCGCCCGCGCCGCCGACGTGCGCGAGCGCGTCGGCGCGGGCGACCTGCGGGCGCTGCTGGCCACGATCGGCATCGACCTCGACGCGGTGCACCGCCGCACCAGGGCGGGCACGGACGAACCCGGCCTGTGGAGCCTGCGCCGCTCGCGGGTCCGCCCGCTGCGCGTCACCCTGTACGGGCCGCTCGGGCAGCTCCCGCTGGCCATGCACGCCAGGAAGGTCATCGAGGTGGCGGCGTGGCGGCCGGGGCCGGTCACGGGGGAGCGGCTGCTGTGGGGCCTGCTCGCCGACCCCGCCAACGGCGCCGCCGCGATCCTCGCGGACGCGGGCGTGGACCTGCCGGCGCTCGTACGGGAGGCGGGCATCCCCACCCGCCGCGCCGCCTGACCGGTCAGCCGGCCTCGCTCGCCGTCGGCTCCAGATGAGCGATCTTGTCCGGGTTGGCGATGAGGTAGATCGTGCTGATCCTCCCCTCCGAGACCTCCAGCGAAATGACCGACACCACCCGCCCGGCCGCCGAGAGCACGATCGCCGGGGCGTTGTTCAGCACCGCGGAGCCGAACGAGATCCCCTCCGACCGCGCCACGCCGACCGAGGCCAGGAAGCGGGCGAAGTTCACGGGGCGGCCGATCGACAGCAGGAAGCGGCCGACGTTCTCCGCCCCCGTGATGGTCCGCAGCGCGGCCCTGGCCTTGCCGCCGCCGTCGGTGACCATCGTGATCTCGTCGGCGAACATCGCGATCAGCGTGTCCAGGTCTCCCTCCGCCGCGGCGCTGACGAACCGCTGCGTCATCCGCCTGCGCTGCTCACGGTCCACGTCGAACCGCGGCCGCTTCTCGCGTACGTGCTCGCGCGCCCGCCGGGCGAGCTGCCTGGTGGCCGGCTCGCTGCGTGCGATGATCTCCGCGATCTCGGCGAACGGCAGGTCGAACGCCTCCCGCAACACGAACACGGCCCGCTCGAGCGGCGACAGCGTCTCCAGAACCACGAGCAGCGCCATCTCCACGGATTCGGCCAGCTCGGCGTGCTCGGCGGCGTCCGGGGCGGTGCTGATCGGCTCGGGCAGCCACGGCCCGACGTACGACTCGCGCCGCGACTTCGCCCACCGCAGCCGGTCGACGGCCAGCCGCGACGTCACCCTGACCAGATAGGCCTTGGCGTCGTCGACGCCCGCCTCGTCCACCCTTGACCAGCGCAGCCACGCCTCCTGGACGACGTCCTCGGCGTCGGCGACGCTGCCGAGGATCCGGTACGCGACCCCGGCCAGCAGGCTTCTGTGCTCCTCAAACGTCGACATGACGTCTAAGACGTATCACGAGTGCCCCGGTGTGACACGAGGGCTCCGGATCTCCTATACACTTGGTGATCGCAAGGGGCTATGGCGCAGTTGGTAGCGCGCCTCCATGGCATGGAGGAGGTCTGGGGTTCGAATCCCCATAGCTCCACAACATCGTTCAGCTCCGGCCTTCGTCTGATGACGGGGGCCGGTTCCGTTTCCGGACGAGGCCTGCCGCCGATCGCGAGGCCCCGGGACGGCCGGCGAAGCCTCCGGGCGAGAGATATCCTTTCTGACCCAGAGGGCAGGGAGTCTCATCAGTGGTGGTCATCGCTCCGGAGCGGTCGTTCGACGAAGCCGAGGTTTTCGCACTCTACGACTCGGTCGGCTGGGGGCCGTGGACACGTGACATCGCCAAGGTCTGCCGGAGCCTGGCGAACTCGCACCTGGTCATCACCGCCAGGGACGAGGAGGGGCGGCTTCTCGGGCTGGCGCGGACGGTGTCGGACGACGAGATGATCTGCTACGTCCAGGAGTTGCTGGTCGACAAGGAGTTTCACGGCCGGGGCATCGGGCGGCGGCTGCTGGAGCACCTGAAGGAACGTTACGCGCACTGCCGCTACTTCATGCTGACCACCGATCACGAGTCCACGCCGGAAGGGGTGGCCAACCACGCCTTCTACCGGCGCCTCGGCCTCATCGAGCACCACGAGCAGAAGTTGTCGGCGTTCGGGCTGAGAGTCGGAGAAGGCTGACTTTCCGCCGGTTGCGTAATGTTGGCGATATGACGATCTTCGGCCCTGCCATCGACGTACGCCCGCTGTTCCCGCGCGAGCGGCGGGCCCTGCTGGACCTCCTCGGCGGGCTCGCGCCGGAGGACTGGTCGAGGCCGACGGTATGTCCCGGATGGGACGTCCACGACGTCGTCGCCCACGTGCTGAACGACTACATGCGGCGGCTGTCGGGCAGCCGCGACGGCTACGGCCGTGCCGTCTTCGCCGACGACGAGACGCTGCCCGCCTACCTGGCCCGCGTCAACGGCCAGTTCGCCGAGGCGCTGCGCCAGATCAGCCCGCAGGTGATGATCGACCTGCTCGGCCGGCTCGGCGGCCAGCTCGACGACCTGTGGGCGGCCCGCGACCTGGGAGGGCCCGCCGACCTGGACGTGTCCTGGGCCGCCACGGACGTCGGCAGCCCGGCGTGGCTCGACTTCGGGCGCGAGTACACCGAGTTCTGGGTGCACCAGCAGCAGGTGCGCGACGCCGTCTCCGCTCCCGGGGCCGACGACCCCGCCCTGATGGGGCCGGTGCTGGACGTCTTCGCCCGGGCCCTGCCGTACACACTCCACTCGGAGGAGCGCCCGGAGGGGACCACGGTCGTGCTGGAGGTGACCGGGCCCGCCGGCGGCCGGTGGTCCGCCACCAGAGGCGCGGGCCGGTGGAGCCTGTCCCAGGCCGGTGCGGAGCCCGCCGCCCGCGTCTCGATGGACCAGGACACCTTCTGGCGCCTGGCCACCAGGGGCGTCACCCCCGACCAGGCCCGCGAGCGCGCCGACATGACGGGTGACCCGGCGCTCGCCGCGTCGGTCGCCACGCTGCTGGCCATCGTCGCCTGAGCGCTTCCCCGGTCAAAGTGCGCACCGGCTGAGCACTTCGGACCGCACGTCATGCGAGCCGACCGACTTGTCGCCGCCCCGCTCCTCATGCAGGCCCGCGGCGTCAGGCCGGTGTACGAGCGCCGCGCCGGCGAGCGCACGCAGCGGCTGGCCGATCCCTGGGGGCTCGTGGACAAGGACGGCATCTGGTACGTGGCGGCCGGGACCGAGCGGGGTCAGCGTACGTTCCGGGGGGACCGGATCGTCTCCGCCACCGTGACGGACCTGCCCTTAGAACGGCCGGAGGGCTTCGAGCCGGCGCGGGCGTGGGAGCGGGTCGTCGCGGAGATGGAGCAGCGGCGCTCGCAGACGTCGGCGACGGTGCTGGTCGCCGAGAGGTTCGCGCCCATCCTGCGTGACCACTTCGGGCGCCACTGCGAGGGCGAGGAGAGCTCGCCGGGAGGGCGGGCCCGGCGCCGGTCAGGGCCGAGCCGGCCAGGATCGGCGCCGATCTCGTCGAGCGCTACGGCGAACGACCTCGCCCGAGTGCGCGCATGAGTGAGGCGAGCCAGGCGTTCGGGCCGGAGGCGTCGACCCCGGCCCGGGCGCGGGGGAGCGGGATACGATTCAGTAGTGCCGGTGGTGATGTCTCCGAGACCCCAGCGTCTTGCCTATGTGGAAGCCGCCCGGCAGGTGCACGGACACGTGGCGGCGGCCGTCGGGGCCGGTCGTGACCCGGAAACGCCGGTTGCCGAAACTGTGGCCGACGCCGTGCCGCGACAGGTTGATCCGGAACGGTCCCACCTTGATCGACTTTCTGTAGTGCCAGCCCAATGCCCCTCCTCCTGCTTCGTACGCTCATCCGGAAGAACGACCGGGCCATGCGCGGGGTTCCTCCCGCCGGGCCGTGACCATCGGAAGGATCCGCGCTCATGATCGTGATCGCCCACCTGAGCGACATCCACATCGGCGCCACCCCCGACGCCGTCGCGCGCGCCGACAGGGTGATGCGCTACCTGGACGCGCTGCCGTACGACCTCGACGCGGTGCTGGTGACCGGCGACATCGCCGATCACGGGCTGGCCGAGGAGTACGAGCAGGCCGGGAAGGTGCTCACCTCGCGTCACCCCGTACTGGCCGGGCCCGGCAACCACGACGTGCGGGGGGAGTTCCGCCGGGTCCTGCTCGGTGAGCCGCACCCAATGGTCCGCGCCGGCGACGGATCCCGGCCTGGGCCCGTCAACCAGGTGCTCCGCACGGGCCGCGCGATCTACGCCATGTGCGACTCGTCCATCCCCGGCGAGAACGCCGGGCGGCTGGAGGACGAGACGATCGCCTGGCTCGAAGGAGTGCTGGACGGCGCCGACCGCCCGGTGTTCGTGGCCTTCCACCATCCGCCGGTGACGCTGCAGAGCCCGCCGCTGGACGGGATCAGGTTGCACCGGCCGGAGCGGCTGGAGGAGGTGCTCACCGGCCGTGCGGACGTGCCGGCCGTGCTGGTCGGCCATGCGCACATGCCGGCCGCCACCACGTTCGCCGGACGCCCGCTGCTGGTCGCTCCCGGGGTCGTGTCCACGGTGCGGCTTCCCTGGGAGGGCGGCACGACGTTCGACACCTGCATCGACTACGACCTGCCGCCGGCGCTCGCGTTCCACGTGCTCGACGGCGAGGGCCGGATGACCACCCACTACCGCCTCGTCCCCCCGTGATTATGTGTGTCCCATTCTCCTTTGAAGTTTTCCAGCGTGAAACGTCCGCACCCGCTGAATCGCCAGATGTGGTAGCGCCCCGGGGTTCCTTCCTGGATGGTGCAGAACGCATCGCCGCACTGTTCACGGAATGGACGAAAAGCCGCGCCGCTTGAGCGCCTGCCTCGGTTCTGGGGGTCCAGAAGTAGGTGACGTGGGCATTCGAGTAGTTGATGGTGACGTATGCGGGCGGGACGGCGAGGGCGCGCTGCGCCGACGTGGTGGACAGTGCCGCCGCCGGTTGCGCGCCGCCCGGAAGAATGACGAAGAAAGTGGCGAGCGTCGCCGACGCCGTCGCCGCCTTGAGCGCGAGTTTCCTTACCTGACGCAGTCTGTTCGACGAGTGTCTTGCTCCGTCAAGCCGGGGAACTGTCCTCACCTCAACAACGTAGGGAGATGTACGCCGCAGGGTGTACATGGCGGTTCGCGTGACCTGACCGTAATCCGGCGAGCCCTTGACGAGACCCTTTGTTAACGTTCACAGTCGGGGCCATACCGAAAAGGAGCGCGGCTTCCGGCCGCCGCTCGTGATGTGTCGAGCAGGAGAAGGTGGCCGGCGGGAAGGTAGGAGGCGCTGGCGTCCACCTCAGTATGTTAGCGCTCACATAGGAAGGGACCCCCCACGTGTTAAAGAGGATCTCGGCGCTGGTGCTCGCCGGGCTCACCGCGATGTCGGTGGCGGCGTGCGGCAGTGGCGGCAGCGGCAGTGCCGGCACGGACGGCGCGGACGGCTCGGGTGGCGCGGACGGCTCGATCACCATGGGCTTCTCCCAGGTGGGAGCGGAGAGCGGATGGCGCACCGCGAACACCAAGTCCGTCCAGGAGTCCGCCAAGGAGGCGGGCATCACGCTCAAGTTCTCCGACGCCCAGCAGAAGCAGGAGAACCAGATCAAGGCCATCCGCTCCTTCGTCCAGCAGAGGGTGGACGTCATCGCCTTCTCGCCGGTGGTGGAGTCGGGCTGGGACACGGTGCTCAAGGAAGCCCAGAACGCGAAGATCCCGGTCATCCTGACCGACCGCGCCGTGGACTCCAAGGACACGACCCTGTACAAGACCTTCCTCGGCTCGGACTTCATCGAGGAGGGCAAGAAGGCCGGTCAGTGGCTGGTGGAGGAGTACAAGGACGCCACCGAGACGGTGAACATCGTCGAGTTGCAGGGCACGACCGGCTCGGCGCCGGCGAACGACCGCAAGGCCGGGTTCGCCGAGGTCATCGGGGCCGACCCGAAGTTCAAGATCATCGCCTCCCAGACCGGTGACTTCACCAGGGCCAAGGGCAAGGAGGTCATGGAGGCCTTCCTGAAGTCGAACCCGGACATCGACGTGCTCTACGCGCACAACGACGACATGGGCCTCGGGGCGATCGAGGCGATCGAGGGCGCGGGCAAGACGCCCGGCCAGGACATCAAGATCATCACTGTGGACGCCGTCAAGGACGGCATGCAGGCGCTCGCCGACGGGAAGATCAGCTTCATCGTCGAGTGCTCCCCGCTGCTCGGCCCGCAGCTGATGGACCTGGCCAAGAAGGTCGTCAAGGGCGAGCAGGTGCCCACCCGCGTGGTGACCGAGGAGACGACGTTCACCCAGGAGCAGGCCAAGCAGGTCCTGTCCACCCGCCAGTACTGACCGCCCGGCCGGGGCCGCCCCGGCCCCGGCCGTCACTTGCGAAGGGGAAAGGCGTATGGCCGTACCCGCGCCGGTCCTGACGATGAGCGGGATCGGCAAACAGTTTCCCGGCGTGAAAGCCCTGGACGGCGTGGACCTGCGACTCTCACCCGGAGAGGTGCACGCGCTCATGGGAGAGAACGGCGCGGGCAAGTCCACCCTGATCAAGGTGCTCACCGGCGTCTACCCCGCCGACGCGGGCACCATCGAACTGGACGGCGCCGCCGTGGCGTTCGGCAGCCCCCTGGAGGCGCGGCAGGCCGGCATCAGCACGGTCTACCAGGAGGTCAACCTCTGCACGAACCTCTCGGTCGCCGAGAACATCCTCATCGGCAGGGAGCCGCGCCGCCTGGGCCGTATCGACTGGAAGCGGATGCGGGCCAGGGCCGCCGAACTGCTGTCGCGGCTGGAGCTGAGCCTGGACGTGTCGGCGCCGCTGTCGTCGTACTCGCTGGCGATCCAGCAGATGGTGGCGATCGCGCGGGCGCTCGACGTCGACGCGAGGGTGCTGATCCTCGACGAGCCCACGTCCAGCCTGGACGCGGGCGAGGTCGAGCAGTTGTTCATGGTGATGAGGCGGCTCAAGGAGGAGGGCATCGCCATCCTCTTCGTCTCCCACTTTCTCGACCAGATCTACGAAATTTCGGATCGTATGACGATCCTCCGCAACGGCCGGCTCGTCGGCGAATACCTGACCAGCGAACTCAGCCAGGTGCACCTCGTCGCCAAGATGATCGGCCAGGAACTGGACGCGCTCGAACGCCTGCACGGCGAGGCCAGGGTCTTCGACCGCCCGCTGGTCGAGGCGCGCGAACTCGGCAGGGCGGGCGCCATCGAGCCGTTCTCGCTCACCATCCACGAGGGCGAGGTCGTGGGCCTGGCCGGGCTGCTCGGCTCCGGCCGTACGGAGATCGCGCGGTTGTTGTTCGGCGCGGACCACGCGGGCACGGGCGAGATCGCGGTCGGCGGATCGCCGGCGTCCTTGCGCACGCCGCGCGCGGCCATGCATCACAAGATCGCGTTCTGCTCGGAGAACCGCAAGGAGGACGGGCTCATCCCCGACCTGACCGTGCGCGAGAACATCATCCTGGCCCTTCAGGCCACCCGGGGCTGGACGAGACCGGTGCCGAGAGAACAGCAGGACGAACTGGTCGGCAGGTACGTCAAGGCGCTGCGGATCAGCCCGCCCAACCCCGAGCACCTCGTCCGCGACCTCAGCGGCGGCAACCAGCAGAAGGTGGTGCTGGCCAGGTGGCTCATCCTGGAGCCGCGCCTGCTCATCCTCGACGAGCCCACCCGGGGCATCGACGTCGGCGCGAAGGCCGAGATCCAGCGGCTGGTGGCGGAGCTGTCCGACGGCGGCGTGGCGGTGCTGTTCATCTCGGCCGAGCTGGAGGAGGTGCTGCGCCTCAGCCACAAGGTCGAGGTGCTGCGCGATCGGCGGCTGGTGGCGGAGCTGCCCAATGGCGACGAGCTGACCACGGACCTGCTCATGGAGACGATCGCGAGCGGAGGCCGGGACTCATGAGACGGCTGCTCTGGCCGGTGGCGGTCCTCGTGCTGCTGCTGGCGCTCAACGTGCTCTTCACCCCGAGCTTCCTGTCGATCCAGGTCAGGGACGGTCACCTGTACGGCAGCCTGATCGACATCCTGCGGTTCGGGGCTCCGCTGATCCTGGTCGCGCTCGGCATGACGCTCGTCATCGCCACCGGCGGCATCGACCTGTCGGTGGGCTCCGTGGTGGCGATCTCGGGCGCGCTGGCGTGCCTGCAGATCAGCCAGGACGCCGGCGTGTTCACGGCGGTGGCGCTGGCGCTCGGGCTCTGCCTGGCACTGGGAGCGTGGAACGGGTTCCTCGTCGCGGGCATCGGCATCCAGCCGATCATCGCCACGCTCATCCTCATGGTGGCCGGGCGCGGCCTGGCACAGCTCATCACCGGCGGGCAGATCATCACCGTCAACAGCGAGGCGTACAAGGTGATCGGCGGCGGCTACTGGCTGACCGTGCCGTTCGGCGTCCTGATCGTGCTCGCCGTGCTGGGGATCACCGCGTTCCTGACCCGGCGGCTGGCGCTGGGGATGTTGATCGAGTCGGTCGGCGGCAACGCCGAGGCGAGCCGGCTGGCCGGCATCAGGTCGCGCGGGATCATCCTCATGGTGTACGCGTTCGCCGCGCTGTGCGCCGGCGTGGCCGGCTTGATGATCAGCTCGAACGTCTCCAGCGCCGACGGCAACAACGCCGGCTTGTGGATCGAGCTGGACGCCATCCTGGCCGTCGTGATCGGCGGCACGTCGCTGGCCGGCGGCCGGTTCTCGCTGGGCGGCACCGTGCTGGGCGCGCTCATCATCCAGACCCTGACCACGACCGTCTACTCGATCGGCGTGCCGCCGGAGACGACGCTGCTGTTCAAGGCGCTGGTCGTGACGGCGGTCTGCCTCATCCAGTCGCCGTCCTTCCGCGCGAAGGTGTTCGGCGGGCGGGGCAGGACCGCCCCGCCCGGCGCCGTGGCCGAGGCGCCGGCGCGGGTGCGCGAGGGAGTGCCGCCGGACGGAGTGAGGTCATGAGCTGGTGGCGGCGTATGGCGGCCGAGCCCGCCGGACGGAGTGAGGCGATGAGCATGAGCACGATGACGCTGGGCCGGGCCGTGCCCGCGAAGTACCTGCCGGTGCTGGTGACCGGCTGCCTGTTCGCGGCCATGTTCGTGGCGGGCGGGATCCGCTACGAGGGGTTCGCCAGCGGGCAGGTGGTGCTCAACGTCTTCATCGACAACGCGTTCCTGCTGGTCGTGGCGGTGGGGATGACGTTCGTGATCCTGACGGGGGGCATCGACCTGTCGGTGGGCTCGGTGGTGGCGCTGTCGACGATGATCGCGGCCAGCCTGATGGCGGGGCCGGGATGGCCGCCGTACGTGGTGATCCCGCTCGTGCTGGCCATCGGGTCGGGGCTGGGACTGGTGATGGGCGCGATCGTGCACGCCTTCGACATCCAGCCGTTCATCGTGACGCTGGCGGGCATGTTCCTGGCCCGTGGGTTGTGCTACACGATCGGGACCGACTCGATCCCGATCGAGGACGCGACGTTCACGGCGTTCGCGCAGACCAGGATCGACCTGTTCGCCGATCTGTGGATCTCACCCAGCGTGGTCATCGCTCTGGTGGTGGTGGTCGTGGCGGCGTACGTGCTGCACTACACCCGGCTGGGCCGCTCGGTCTACGCCACCGGCGGCAGCGAGCAGTCGGCGATGCTGATGGGCCTGCCCGTGGGCCGGACGAAGATCGCGGTCTACACGATCAGCGGCTTCTGCTCGGCGCTCGGCGGGGTGTTGCTGTCGTTCTACATGCTCTCCGGCTACGGTCTGCACGCCGTGGGCATGGAGCTGGACGCGATCGCGGCGGTGGTCATCGGCGGCACGCTGCTGACCGGCGGCAGCGGCTTCCTACTCGGCACCGTGCTCGGCGTGCTCGTGCTCGGTCTGATCCAGACGATCATCAGTTTCGAGGGCACGCTCTCCTCGTGGTGGACGAAGATCTTCATCGGCCTGCTGTTGTTCGTCTTCATCCTGTTGCAGCGGGTGTTCTCGGCCCGCTCAAGCCGTTGACCTGCGAGGAGACGTTTCGGGAAAGTTACCTGTCAGTTATGGGCGACCGTTGACAAGGGCTTTGTTAACGATAACAATCGGGCGGTGGTGAACGCGGAATTTGTTGTTATTCGTCACGTTCTGTGATGGGAATCACCGCTCTATCGGCAGCCGCCACGTCCAGCGCTGCCGCGACCCCCTTCGCAAGGAGATGACATGAGGTTGGGACGAATCGGGGGCGTGGTGTCCGCCATCGCGCTCGCCGTGACCATGACGGCCTGCGGTTCGAGCACGAAGACGATCGACGCCGAGGCATCCGCCTCCGCCGCGGCAGGCAACGCCGGCGCCCTGGTCGGCGTCACGATGCCCACCAAGTCGTCGGAGCGCTGGATCCACGACGGTGACAACGTCAAGGAGCAGCTCGAGAAGCTGGGCTACAAGGTCGACCTGCAGTACGCGGAGAACGACATCCCCACGCAGGCCAACCAGATCGAGAACCAGATCACCAAGGGCGCCAAGCTGCTGATCATCGCCTCGATCGACGGCACCGCGATCACGTCGCAGCTCCAGCAGGCCGCCGACAACAAGATCCCGGTCATCGCCTACGACCGGTTGATCCGCAACAGCCCCAACGTCGACTACTACGCCACGTTCGACAACTACAAGGTGGGCGTGCAGCAGGCGACCTCGCTGCTGAAGGGCCTCGGCGTCGAGGACGGCGAGAAGGGCCCGTTCAACGTCGAGCTGTTCGGCGGCTCGCCCGACGACAACAACGCCACGTTCTTCTGGAACGGCGCCATGTCCGTGCTCCAGCCGAAGATCGACGACGGCACGCTCGTGGTGAAGAGCGGCCAGACCGACTTCAAGACCGCCGCGATCCTGCGCTGGGACCCGGCCACCGCGCAGAAGCGCATGGAGGACATCCTCACCAAGACCTACACCGGCGGCGCCAAGGTCGACGGCGTGCTCTCGCCGTACGACGGCCTGTCCATCGGCATCCTGTCGGCGCTCAAGAGCTCCGGCTACGGCCGCAGCGGCCAGGCGTACCCGATCGTGACCGGCCAGGACGCCGAGCTCGCCTCGGTCAAGTCGATCATCGCCGACGAGCAGTACTCCACCATCTTCAAGGACACCCGCGAGCTCGCCGAGCAGACCGTGAAGATGGCCGACGCCGTGCTCAAGGGCGGCAAGCCCGAGGTGAACAACACCGAGGACTACGACAACGGCAACAAGGTCGTCCCCTCGTACCTGCTCGAACCGGTGATCGTGGACAAGAGCAACTACAAGGACGTCATCATCGGCGGCAACTACTACACCGAGGACCAGCTCAAGTAGGGCCGGCCGCCCGGGGGCCGGCGAGGTCCCCGGGCCTGCCCGCCTGCGAGCGAGGGGCGTAATGACCGAGCAAATCTTGCGGATGAGCGGGATCACCAAGACGTTCCCCGGCGTCAAGGCGCTGCAGGACGTCAATCTGACCGTCCGGCGGGGCGAGATCCACGCCATCTGCGGTGAGAACGGCGCCGGCAAGTCGACGCTGATGAAGGTGCTGTCGGGCGTCTACCCGCACGGCGGCTACGAGGGCGAGATCACCTTCGAGGGCCGGCGGTGCGAGTTCGGGAGCATCCGCGACAGCGAGCGCGCCGGCATCGTCATCATCCACCAGGAGCTGGCGCTCAGCCCGCAACTGTCGATCGCCGAGAACATCTTCCTCGGCAACGAGCGCGCGAGGCGCGGGCTCATCGACTGGAACCGCACCAACTACGAGGCCGCCACGCTGATGAAGCGGGTCGGGCTGCGGGAGAACCCGACCACGGCGATCGCCGACATCGGCGTGGGCAAGCAGCAACTCGTGGAGATCGCCAAGGCGCTGGCGAAGGAGGTGAGACTACTCATCCTCGACGAGCCCACCGCCGCGCTCAACGACGACGACTCCGCGCACCTGCTCGACCTGCTGCGCGGCCTGCGTGACGAGGGCATCACCTGCGTGATCATCTCGCACAAGCTCAACGAGGTGACCGCGATCGCCGACTCCGTCACGATCATCCGCGACGGCCGCACCATCGAGACCCTGGACATGGCCACCGACCAGGTCACGGAGGACCGCATCATCTCCGGCATGGTCGGCCGCGCGCTCGACAACCGGTTTCCGCCGCACGAGCCGGTGATCGGCGACGAGGTGCTGCGCATCGAGGACTGGACGGTGTACAGCCCCAACCAGCCCGACAGGAAGGTGGTCGACGGCGCGGCGCTCGCGCTGCGCCGCGGCGAGATCGTCGGCCTGGCCGGGCTGATGGGCGCCGGCCGCACGGAGCTCGCGATGAGCGTCTTCGGGCGGACGTACGGCGTGCACATCACCGGCAAGATCTTCAAGGACGGCAAGCCGGTCGAGATCCGCAACGTCCAGGACGCCATCAGGCACGGCATCGCCTACGCCACGGAGGACCGCAAGAGGTACGGGCTCAACCTCATCGAGGACGTCAAGCGCAACATCAGCGCCGCCGGGCTGCGCGGGATGTCGAAGCGCGGCTGGGTCGACGAGATGGAGGAATATCGCGTCGCCGAGGAGTTCCACAAGAGCATGAACATCAAGGCGCCCAGCGTGTCGAGCATCGTCGGCCAGCTGAGCGGCGGCAACCAGCAGAAGGTCGTGCTCTCCAAGTGGATCCTCACCGAGCCCGACGTGCTCATCCTCGACGAGCCCACCCGCGGCATCGACGTCGGCGCCAAGTACGAGATCTACACGATCATCAACCGCCTGGCCGACCAGGGCAAGGCCGTGCTCGTGATCTCCTCCGAACTGCCTGAGCTGCTGGGCCTGTGCGACCGCATCTACACGCTCTCCGAGGGGCGCGTCACGGGTGAGGTGCCGCGCCGGGACGCCACGCAGGAACGCCTCATGCACCTCATGACCAAGGGACAGGAGTAGCTCACATGAGCAGCATCACGCCCGCCGACGTGGAGGTCGGCGCCAAGGGCGACGGAGGATCGCCACGGCAGCCGGGCCGGGTGTCGCTCGGCGGACTGTCGCTCAACCTGCGATCGAGCGGCATCTACATCGCCTTCGCGCTGATCGTCGCGCTGTTCTCGGTGCTGACCGACGGAGCCCTGCTCACGCCGCAGAACATCTCGAACATCATCGTCCAGAACTCCTACGTGCTGATCCTCGCGATCGGGATGATCCTCGTCATCATCGCCGGGCACATCGACCTGTCCGTCGGCTCGGTGGTCGCCGTCACGGGCGGGCTGGCCGCGGTGCTCATGGTCAACATGAGCGTGCCGTGGCCGCTGGCCCTGCTCATCACGCTGGTTGCCGGAGCCCTCATCGGGGCGTGGCAGGGCTACTGGATCGCCTACTTCGGCATCCCGGCGTTCATCGTGACGCTGGCCGGCATGCTGCTGTTCCGGGCGCTGACGCTGACCGTGCTCGGCAACCAGGGCATCGGCCCGTTCCCCGACCAGGTCCGCACGCTCGCCAACGGCTTCACCAGCGGCTATCTCGGCAACATCGGCCTCGGCCCGCTCGACGGCGCCGACCTGTTCAGCCTGCTGGTCGGCCTCTTCGCCGTCGCCGGCATGGTCGCCGCCCAGTGGCGCTCGCGCACCGCCCGCCAGGGGTACGGGCAGGTGGTCGACCCGATGGCGCTGTTCGTGGTGAAGATGGCGGCCGGCGCCGCGCTGATCCTCTTCCTCGTGGTGCAACTGGCCCGGTTCAACAACCTGCCGTGGGTGCTGGTCCTGCTGGCGGTGCTCGTGCTGGCGTACTCGCTGATGGCCGGCAGGACCGTGTTCGGCCGGCAGATCTACGCGATCGGCGGCAACCTCCAGGCGGCGGTCATGTCCGGCGTACGCGTCAAGTCGGTGGTCTTCTGGATCTTCGTGAACATGGGCGTGCTGTCGGCCATCGCC
Source organism: Nonomuraea sp. NPDC049378 (assembly GCF_055586745.1). Lineage (NCBI taxonomy): Bacteria > Bacillati > Actinomycetota > Actinomycetes > Streptosporangiales > Streptosporangiaceae > Nonomuraea > Nonomuraea sp. NPDC049378. The sequence continues at coordinate 133,309 of NZ_JBVJHP010000021.1, read as the reverse complement.
GGCATCATCTTCGCCGGCCGGCTCAACCAGGCGGGCCCCACGGCGGGCAACGCCTTCGAGCTGGACGCCATCGCGGCGGCGTTCATCGGGGGTGCGGCCGTCCAGGGCGGCGTCGGTAAGATCGTCGGCGCGATCACCGGCGGCCTGATCATGGCTGTCATCAACAACGGCATGTCCCTGATCGGCTCGCCGAGCGAGCGGGTCATGCTCGTCAAGGGCGCCGTCCTCCTCGCCGCGGTGGCCTTCGACGTGTGGACCAAGCGCAGGGCGGGCGCCGCGCGCTAGCAGCGACCTGCCCGGCCGAGTGAAAGGAGAGACCGTGACGACCCCCAAGCGCCGTCTGCCGGTCATGGCTGACGTGGCCAAAGAGGCGGGCGTCTCGCACCAGACGGTCTCCCGGGTGCTCAACGACCACCCGAACGTCCGGGCCGACACCCGCGCCCGGGTGGAGGAGGCGATCACCCGGCTGGGCTACCGGCGCAACCTGGTCGCCCGCGCCCTGGTCACCAAGCGGTCGAGGACGCTCGGCGTGGTGAGCTTCGACACCACGCTGTACGGCCCGGCCAGCACGATCTACGGCATCGAGCAGGCGGCCAGGAGCGCCGGCTACTTCGTCAGCATCGTCAGCCTGAAGTCGATCGACGCGGCCGGCGTCCGCGACGCCATCGACTACCTCGCCGAGCAGGGTGTCGACGGCGTGGTGGTGGTCGCCCCGCAGCGCTCGGCCGCGCGTGCCCTGGAGAACCTGCCGTCCGGCATGCCGGCCGTGGCGGTCGAGGGCACGCACAGCGCGGACGTCTCCGTGGTGTGCATCGACCAGATCGAGGGCGCCAGGCTCGCCACGCGCCACCTGCTCCAGCTGGGCCACGAGACCGTGTGGCACGTCAGCGGCCCGTCCGACTGGCTGGAGACCGAGGGCCGGATGCAGGGCTGGCGCGCCGTACTCGAGGAGGCCGGCCGGGACGTGCCCGAGCCGCTGGCAGGCGACTGGAGCCCGCGCGCCGGCTACGAGGCGGGCAAGAGCCTGGCGCGGATGGGCGGCGTCACCGCCGTCTTCGCGGCCAACGACCAGATGGCGCTCGGCGTGCTGCGCGCCCTCAGTGAGGCGGGGGTGCGCGTCCCCGACCAGATCAGCGTGGTGGGCTTCGACGACATCCCCGAGTCGGCGTTCTTCTCGCCGCCGCTCACCACGGTCAGGCAGGACTTCGACGTGGTGGGCAGGCACTGCATCGAGGTGCTGCTCAGGCAGATCGACGGGCAGGCCGGCGGGCCGATCGGCGGGTCCATCGACGGGAGGCCCGCCGCGTACGAGCGCCTGGTCGTGCGGCCCGCCTTCGTCGTCAGGTCCAGCACCGCCCCAACTCGGTAGATGATGGGGATGCCCCCGGATAACCCCTGGAGTCCAATGTGAACGCTAACACCTACGTGGTCGGAGTGGACTTCGGCACCCTCTCAGGGCGTGCCGTCGTCGTTCGCGTGCACGACGGCGCCGAGCTGGGCAGCGCCGTTCACGAGTACGCCCATCGCGTCATCGAGACGGAACTGCCCGGCTCCGGCGTACGGCTCGGCCCCGACTGGGCGCTGCAGTCGCCGCAGGACTGGATCGACGTGCTCAGGACCGCCGTGCCCGAGGCGGTCGCCGCCGCGGGCGTCGCGCCCGAGCAGGTGATCGGCATCGGCACCGACTTCACCGCCTGCACCGTGCTGCCCGCCACCGCCGACGGCACGCCGCTGTGCTTCGAGACGCCCGGCGAGCCGCACGCCTGGCCCAAGCTCTGGAAGCACCACGCCGCGCAACCCCACGCCGACCGGATCAACGACCTGGCCGCGCGCCGGGGCGAGAGCTGGCTGCCCCGCTACGGCGGCAAGATCTCCTCCGAGTGGCAGCTCGCCAAGGGCCTGCAGGTCCTCGAAGAGGCCCTCGACGTGTACGCCAGAGCCGAGCGCTGGATCGAGGCCGCCGACTGGATCATCTGGCAACTCACCGGCGTCGAGAGCCGCAACATCTGCACCGCCGGTTACAAGGGCGTCTTCCAGGACGGCCACTACCCGTCGGAGGAGTTCCTCGCCGCGCTCAACCCCGGATTCGCCGGGTTCGCCGCCAAGCTCGCCACCGGCCAGGTTGGCGACCAGATCGGAGATGGGGCCGGCGGCGTCACGCTCGCCCCGCTCGGCGGCCTCGCCGGCCGGCTGACCGCGCGGGCCGCCGGATGGACCGGGCTGACCGAGGGCGTGGCCGTCGCCGTCGGCAACGTGGACGCCCACGTCACCGCCGCCGCCGCGGACGCCGTGCGGCCCGGCCAGATGGTGGCCATCATGGGCACCTCCACCTGCCACATCATGCCCAGCGACCAGCTCGCCGAGGTGCCCGGCATGTGCGGCGTCGTCCAGGACGGCATCGTGCCCGGCCTGTGGGGCTACGAGGCCGGGCAGTCCGCCGTCGGCGACATCTTCGCCTGGTTCGTCGACTCCTTCGGCGCGGACGGGCACGAGCAGCTCACGTCGCTGGCCGAGAAGCAGGCCGTGGGGCAGCACGGGCTGGTGGCGCTCGACTGGTTCGGCGGCAACCGCTCGGTCCTCGTGGACCACAACCTCTCCGGGGTGATCGTCGGCCAGACGCTGGCCACCAGGCCGGAGGATGTCTACCGCGCGCTCATCGAGGCCACCGCGTACGGCGCCCGCATGATCGTGGAGACGTTCGAGAAGGCCGGCGTGCCGGTCGAGGAGTTCGTCGTCGCCGGCGGCCTGCTGAAGAACCCCTTCCTCATGCAGGTCTACGCCGACGTGCTGCGCCGCCCCCTGTCGGCCATCGGCTCCGACCAGGGGCCCGCGCTCGGCTCGGCCATCCACGCCGCCGTCGCCGCCGGAGCCTACCCCTCGATCGGGGAGGCGGCCGCGGCCATGGGCAAGCGCACCGAGGCCGCGTACGTGCCCGACCAGGCCCGCGCCGACGCCTACGACCGGCTCTACGCCGAATACCGCAAGCTCCACGACTTCTTCGGAGACGGACACATGCTGCACACCCTGCGCACCATCAGGAACGAGGCCCACCCATGACCCGCGAGGGAGCGCCGTCGCCCGGAGGAGCGGCGGGAGCGCAGCGACCTGAGCGGGGGAGGGCGGCGGCGTCTGGCGACCGAGCCGCCGAACGGAGTGAGGCCATGGGCGGAGTGGGAGTGCCGTCGTCCGGAGGAGCGGCGGGAGCGCAGCGACCTGAGCGGGGGAGGGCGGCGGCGTCTGGCGACCGAGCCGCCGAACGGAGTGAGGCCATGAGCGGAGTGGGAGTGCCGTCGTCCGGAGGAGCGGCGGGAGCGCAGCGACCTGAGCGGGGGAGGGCGGCGGCGTCTGGGGACCGAGCCGGCGAACGGAGTGAGGCCATGAGCAGGACGGTGGCCGGCCTGCATGCCGAGTTGGTCCGCTACGGGCTGGTCGTCTGGACAGCCGGCAACGTCTCGGGGCGGATCCCCGGCGAGGACCTGTTCGTCATCAAGCCGTCCGGCGTCTCCTACGACGAGCTGACCGCGGAGAACATGGTCGTGTGCGACCTCGACGGCAATCTCGTCGAAGGCGCGCACTCGCCGTCCAGCGACACCGCCGCGCACGCGTACGTCTACCGCAACATGCCCGACGTGGGCGGCGTCGTGCACACCCACTCCACCTACGCCTCGGCGTGGGCCGCCCGCGGCGAGGCCATCCCCTGCGTGCTGACCGCGATGGCCGACGAGTTCGGCGGCGAGATCCCGCTGGGCCCGTTCGCCCTGATCGGCGACGACTCGATCGGCCAGGGCATCGTGGAGACGCTCAAGGGCCACCGTTCGAAGGCCGTGCTCATGCAGAACCACGGGGTGTTCAGCATCGGCAAGGATCCCAAGGCCGCCGTGAAGGCGGCGGTGATGTGCGAGGACGTGGCCCGCACCGTCCACGTGGCCAGGCAGCTCGGCGAGCCGCTGCCCATTCCGCAGGACGACATCGACCGCCTCTATGACCGCTACCAGAATGTCTACGGACAGAGGAGCCCGCGTTGAACATCTGGTTTCTGACCGGCAGCCAGGGACTTTACGGCGACGACACGCTGCGCCAGGTGGCCGAGCAGTCCCGGCGGATCGCCGAGCAGCTGCCCATGCCGGTGGAGTGGAAGCCCGTGCTCACGGACGCGGCGGCGATCCGGCGCATCATGCTCGAGGCCAACGCCGACGACTCGTGCGGGGGCGTGATCGCGTGGATGCACACGTTCTCGCCGGCCAAGATGTGGATCGCCGGGCTCGACGCGCTGCGCAAGCCGCTGCTGCACCTGCACACGCAGGCCAACGTGGAGCTGCCGTGGAGCTCCATCGACATGGATTTCATGAACCTGAACCAGGCCGCCCACGGCGACCGCGAGTTCGGCCACGTGCAGACGCGCCTGGGCGTCCCGCGCAAGACCGTGGCCGGGCACGTCAGCGACCCGGCCGTGGCCGGGCGCATCCTCACCTGGGTCCGCGCCGCCCGCGGCCTGGCCGAGGTGCGCACGCTGAAGCTGGCGCGCTTCGGCGACAACATGCGCGACGTGGCCGTCACCGAGGGCGACAAGGTCGAGGCGCAGCTGCGCTTCGGCGTGTCCGTCAACACCTACGGCGTCAACGACCTGGTCGAGGCCGTGGACGCCGCCGCCGACGCCGACGTGACGGCGCTGGTCAAGGAGTACGCCGAGCAGTACACCGTCGCCCCCGAGCTGCTCGGAGAGCGGCACGAGTCGCTGCGTTACGCGGCCAGGATCGAGCTGGGCCTGCGCGGCTTCCTCGAAACCGGCGGCTTCAGGGCGTTCACCACCAACTTCGAGGACCTCGGCGGCCTGCGCCAGCTGCCCGGCCTGGCCGTGCAGCGGCTGATGGCCGACGGTTACGGCTTCGGCGGCGAGGGCGACTGGAAGACGTCGGTGCTGCTGCGCACCCTCAAGGCCATGGCGCCCGGAGGCACCTCGTTCATGGAGGACTACACCTACCATCTGACGCCCGGCCAGGAGCTCATCCTGGGCGCGCACATGCTGGAGGTCTGCCCGTCCATCGCCGCCGCCACCCCGTCCTGCGAGATCCACCCGCTGAGCATCGGCGGCAGGCAGGACCCGGTCAGGCTCGTCTTCGACGCCGAGCCCGGCCCCGGCATCGTGGTCGGCCTGGCGGACATGGGTGACAGGTTCCGGCTGGTGGCCAACGAGATCGACGTCGTGGCCCCGCCCGAGCCGCTGCCCAAGCTGCCCGTGGCCCGCGCGGTGTGGCGCCCTCACCCCGACCTGCGCACGTCCACGGAGTCGTGGCTCACCGCGGGCGCGCCCCACCACACGGTGTTGTCCACGGCCGTCGGCCGGGACGAGCTGACCGATCTGGCCGACATGCTCGGCGTCGAGCTCGTGATCATCGATGCCGGGACGACCACCGAGCGGTTCGCCAGGGAGCTGCGCTGGAACCAGGCGTACTACCGCCTGGCCCAGGGCTTCTGACCGGCCGGGGGGGGGGGGGCTCCCCCCCCCCCCCCCCCCCCAAGGAGGGGGGAACCCCCGAAGGAGCTCACAAGGGAGAACGTTGTGAGGTGGGGGGCGTTGGGCGTGCCCACCGGGGGGGTAACAC
>NZ_JBVJHP010000021.1:0-127699 GCF_055586745.1 Nonomuraea sp. NPDC049378 | reverse complement strand
CGTCCCCCCCCACCCCCCCCCCCCACCCCCCCCCCCCCCCCCCCCCCCCCCCCCCTCCCCCCCCCCCCCCCCCCCCCCCCCCCCCCCCCCCCCCCCCCCCCCGGGGCGGGGCGAACCCCGGCAGGATCGACAGAGGACGACTGTGGCAAGGTGAGGGCCGTGACGCTGACCAACTGGGCGGGCAACACCGCATTCCGCGCTCGAGACGTGCACCATCCCACCTCCCTCGACGAGCTCCAGCGGCTCGTCGCCGCCAGCGACCGGGTGCGGGCGCTGGGCAGCGCTCATTCCTTCAACGAGGTCGCCGACGCCACCGGCGACCTCGTGGTCCTCGACCGCATGCCCGAGGCCGTGGAGATCGACAGCGCGGCGGCCCAGGCCAGGGTTCCGGCGCGCATGACGTACGCGCGGCTCGCGCCCGTGCTGCACCAGGCCGGGTTCGCGCTGGCGAACATGGCCTCGCTGCCGCACATCTCGGTCGCGGGCTCCGTCGCGACCGGCACCCACGGCTCGGGGGAGGGCATCCCCGGTTTGGCCGCCGCCGTGTCCTCGCTCGACCTCGTCACCGCCGACGGCACGGTGCTGACGCTCTCCCGCGGCGACGCCGGCTTCCCCGGCGCGGTGGTGGCGCTCGGCGCGCTCGGCGTCGTCACGTCGCTGACGCTCGACCTCGTGCCCGCCTTCGAGCTGCGCCAGTACGTCCGCGAAGGGCTGCACGCGGACGCGCTCGGCGACTTCGACGAGATCATGGCGAGCGGCTACAGCGTCAGCCTCTTCACCGACTGGCGCGACACCCGCGTCTGGCTGAAGCGCGCCGACGAGCTGACCAGCCCCGACTGGTACGCCACCCGCCCGGCTGACGGCCCCCGCCACCCGCTGCCGTCCATGCCGGCCGACAACTGCACGACCCAGCTCGGAGTGCCCGGCCCGTGGCACGACCGGCTGCCGCACTTCCGCGCCGACCACGAGCCGAGCGGCGCCGGCGACGAGCTGCAGTCGGAGCTGCTGCTTCCCAGGGAACACGCGGTCAAGGCGCTGCGCGAGCTGTTCGCGATCGGCGACCGGATCCGGCCCGTCCTGCACATCTCGGAGGTGCGCACGGTCGCCGCCGACGACCTGTGGCTCAGCCCGTTCCACGGCCGTGACAGCGTGGGCATCCACTTCACCTGGGTGCGCGACGTCGCCGCGGTGCTGCCGGTGCTGAAGCTGGTGGAGGAGACGCTGGCGCCGTTCGAGCCGCGGCCCCACTGGGGCAAGTTGTTCACCGCGTGGCCGTCCTGCCCGGACGGCTTCCGCTCGCTGGTGGGGCGGCTCGACCCGCAGGGCAAGTTCGCCAACGACTTCACCCGGATACTGCTGCGGGAGTAGGAAGCCGCCAGGGCTTGCGCCCCCTGATGTAGCGGATCACGGGTCCGGGGGACGATGCGCCGGGCACGGGCGTCCTCGATCGTTGGACCATGAACCATCTCCCGTTCCGCTTCGGCGCGGTCGCCGGACAAGCGCCCGACGCCGCCTCGTGGACCGGCCTGGCCCGCCGGGCGGAGCGCCTGGGCTTCGCCACGCTGCTGGTGCCCGACACGATCGCCACGCTCTCTCCCTTCACCGCCGCCGCCGTCGCCGCCACGGCCACGACGACCCTGCGCGTCGGCACGTACGTCGTGAGCGCCCCGTACCGGACGCCGGAGGCCGTCGCGTGGGAGACCGCGACCCTGCACACGCTCACCGGCGGCCGGTTCGAGCTGGGTCTCGGGGCCGGCCGGCCGGGCGCCGAGCAGGACGCGGCCGCGCTCGGCGTCAGGTTCGGCACGCCGGGCCAGCGCATCGAGCGGATCTCCAGGACCATCGACGCGGTCAAGAACGTGCGCGTCCTGGTGGCCGCGGCCGGGACGAAGCTGCTCAGGCTGGCCGCCAGGAAGGCCGACACGGTCGCGATCGGCGTGCCGCCGCACCACCCGGAGGAGCAGGTGGCGGCGAAGCTGGACGAGCTGTACGAGCTGGCCGGCGACCGCTACGACGACCTGGAGCTCAGCATGAACCTCGCGGTCGCCGGCGGCGAGCCGCCCGGCCGGCTGCTCGGCCGTTTCGGCCGCACCGGCAGCGGGATCCTCACCGGCACGGTCGACGAGATGGCCGACGTCCTGCGGCGCCGCCGCGACAGGCTCGGCATCTCGTACGTGACGGTGAACGCCCAGTGCATGGACGCCTTCGCGCCCGTGGTCGAAAGGCTCGCCGGTACCTGACGGGACCTGGCAGGTATGTGCGGCACGCTGAGCCCATGACCGCCAAGGGAACCTTCGACACCGCCGGCTGGGACGCCGAGCCCCCCTTCGACGAGCGCGACGGCGTCTCGCTCGGGCTCGTGACCCTGGCCAAGACCTTCCACGGAGACCTGACCGGCACCAGCGTGGTCACCATGATGGTGGCCACCACCGCCGTGGAGGACTCGCGTTCGTACGTGGCGCTGGAACGCATCGAGGGCACCCTGCACGGGCGCTCGGGCACTTTCGTCGTCCAGCACGACGCCGTCAGCGACGCGGGCGAGCAGTCGCTGCGCATCACGGTCGTGCCCGATTCGGCGACGGGGGAGTTGCGCGGCCTCCGGGGTGAGATGGCCATCGTCATCGCCCCCGACGGCGGCCACTCCTACACCTTCGACTACCGGCTCTGATCCGCCCTGCGCATCCTGGTTGCCGTCTGGACGCGGCTCGCCCGGCGCCGTCCGGGCGGGGGAGAGGGAGGACCGCGCGAGCCGGGCTCCTGATCGCCCGGTTCACCGGAGGCGGAGGCGGCGGGGCGGGGTGTGGATGTCGAAGTGCAGATGGGGCTGGGCCAGGACCGAGTGGGGACGTGTGCCGGGGGTGATCAGGCCGAGGCGTTCGAAGACCGGGAACCTCGCCGAGGTGGCGGAGAGGTGGCGGGGCCGCATGACCGGGTGCCAGATGCTGTAGGCGCCGATCCTCCCGTCCCTGCGCAGGTACCAGCCCTGGGTGGGGTGGGTCAGGCGCTCCAGCCAGTCGGACTCTCCATCGAAGCCGTCGAGCGTGGCGGGCGGCTCCGGTGACTCGGCGGCTTCGCAGTGGGCGCCTCCCGCCTCCAGCCGCCAGCGGGCGGGGGCGGCGACCCAGTCGGCCTCGATGCGGATGCGATCGCGGCGCCACGGCATGCCCCACACGTGCTGCGGGACGGCGACCACCGGGTGGTCGAGGCTGGTGCCGAAGAACCAGACGCCCGGCTTGCCGTACGCGGTGACGTAGGTGCGGTAGTTGATCTGCCCGCAGCTGATGGCGGCCGGCGGCAGGAAGCGGAAGTGGAAGTCGCGGTCGCGGAAGGCCACGGCCGAGACGAGGGCGCCGGGGCCGCCGGCGAAGGCCGTCTTCATCGGTTCGAAGCCGTCAGGCAGATGCCGCGCCAGCGCGTCGGCGTCCACGGAATAGCTGATGATCGCGAAGTCGTCGAGCTCGGTCTGCGCGTGGTGCCAGCGCGGGCGCGGCCGGGGCGTGCCGGTGAAGCTCATGCCCCGAAGAATACGATCATCGGTTGCCGGACCGCGAGAAGCCGGGACATCCCGCCGATTTTCTCAAGAAGCGGCGCAGGCGAACGGAGATCCGGCCCCGCGATCTGGTCTCGCGGGGGCGTCAGGAGGCGGCGGCGACGGCGACGTGGCCGCCCCGGCATGCGAACACCTCGGCCAGCTCGGGATGCTCGCCGCCGAGGTGCGGGAAGAGCCGGCGGTCCTCCTCCGCGTGGTGGAGGTGGAGCGCGTCGCAGAACGCCAGGCAGTGCGTACGCAGGTCCGATCCGCCCGGCGGCCGGCGGAGGTCCGCCAGGTCGCGCCGGAAGCCGTCGTGCAGCTTGATCAGCTCGTCGCCCCGGGCGACCAGTCGCTGTCGATCCGTCATGCCAGTTCCTTTCGCAGAGAATTGCCGTAAACGGTGGCGAAGAGTGTGGCGAGCAGGGCCGCGCCCGCTGCGATGCCGAAGCTCCATCCGGCGCCCCCGCTCGACAGGACCGCCGCCCCCACCGCGCCGGCCAGGCTGCTGCCCACGACTCTGACCAGCGCGTTCACTCCTCCGGCCGCCGCGGTCTTGGCGGGCTCGACGTGTTCGACGGCCATCGTGCCGAGCGCGGCGTAGCCGAGCCCGATCCCCAGGCCCAGCACTGCCGCGGCGCCGTACAGGTCGGCGCCCGTGTCCCTGGAGAGCACCAGCCACAGCGCGGCCACCGTCACCAGCGCGGACCCCGCGGCGACCAGCGTGGACGCGGGGAAGCGGCGCATGAGCCGTCCGGCCAGCACCGAGACCACGAGCATCAGCACGGTCGTGGGCAGCAGGTAGACCCCCACCTGCAGTACCGAGGCACCCAGCGGGTCCTGGGCGACCGCCGACACCGTCGTGATGGCCCCGAACAGCGCGAACCCGAGCAGGAACGACGCCACCGTCGCTCCCACCGTCCCCCGGTGCAGGAGCATGGGGATCTCGATCAGCGGAGCCGTCGTCCGGCGGGCGGTGACGACCCAGACGGCCGCCACCACCACGGCCGCGACCAGCAGTCCCAGCGTCGCCGGCGACGTCCACCCCCAGGCGCCCCCTTTGCTGAGCGCGAGCAGCAGGCACACCAGCCACGTCGAGACCAGCGCGGCCCCGGCCAGGTCGGGGCGTCCGGGCCCGCGGGCCGGCGGCGGCTCGCGCACGACCGCCGCCAAGAGGACGAAGCTCAGCACGCCCAGCCCGATCAGCATCCAGAACACGGCCCGGTGATCGCCGTCGACCAGCCCGGCGAGGATCATGCCGCCGCCGCTCCCGACCCCGATGGTCGCGCTGAGCACGCCGATCGCCGCCGGCAGCCGATCACCGGGGAGCGCCTGTCTGACCAGGCCCATGGCCAGCGGGAGCAGCGGCGCGGCGGCCCCTTGCAGGATCCGGCCGGCCATGATCGGGACGAGCGCGGTCGACGCGGCGCTGAGCGCTGAGCCGGCCACGAGCAGCGCGAGCGCGGCCAGCGAAACGGTGCGCCTGCCGTACATGTCGCCGAGCCTCGACAGCAGCGGGATCGCCACCGCGCCCGACAGCAGCCCAGCCGTGAGCAGCCACGAGACGGAGGTGAGCGGCTCGCCGAGCCGCCGTCCCAGCAGCGGCAGCAGCGGCACCACCACGGTCATCTGCAGGGTCCCGACGGCCACCGCGAAGGCCAGCACGCCTACGATCGCTGAGTTTTTATACACGTATAAAAAGTAGCATGGCAGGATGCCCTCCCGTACCGGACGACCGCCGAGGATCTCCAGGGCGGAGATCGTGACCGCCGCCCACCGCGTCATCGAAGAGGACGGCGTGGCCGGCCTGACCATGCGCAGGCTCGCCCGCGAGGTGGGCAGCACGCCGATGGCTCTCTACCACCACGTACGCGACAAGGACGAGCTGCTCCTGCTGCTGCTCGACGACTACGCCGCGGGAATGGCCAGGCCGGAGCTGCCCCGCGACCCGCGCGACCGGATCGTGGCCGCCGCCCTGGCCCTGCGGGAGGGGCTGGCGGGGTGGCCGTGGGTCGTCGAGGTGATCCGGGCCGACGACCTGCTCTCGGTCAGAGCGTTGTGGTACCCGGAGCAGATCATCGACGCGGCCATGAGCGCGGGGCTGACGATCGAGCAGGCCGTGGACGCCTACCGGATCATCTGGCACTACACCGCGGGCGAGATCGCCGCGCGGGCGGCGGCGGGCAGGAGGCGCGAAGATGGGAACATGACGTACAGGGACCGCGTGTTCGCCGAGCTGGACGCTCGGGAGTTCCCGCGGCTCGGCGAGGTGGGGGGGAGGTGGGCCGAGCTGACCGCGCGTGACACGTACGAGCAGGGGGTGCGCGCGCTGGTGAGAGGGCTCCTGCACGGAAACGGTGGCCGCCCGGGCGCGGTCCGTGAGACGGTCGGGTTTGATGATCAACTGGAGTGAGGCGGGGCAGGAACGATCGGCGCCGTGGCGCACGGCGCTGGGCGCGCCGCCGCCGGCGCGCGTGGTGGTCGCCGACGACCGCATGAAGGCCGACACCGCCTACCGGCTGGCCTGCGAGGGCACCGCGCTGCTGTGGCAGGGCGACTTCCAGAACGCCCGGCAGCTCCTGCGCGCCATGGGCCGCCGCTGCAAGCCGGCCGCGCCCGGCAGCGGCTTCCACCGCTACCGCCAGGCGCAGTCCCAGCGGGCCCGCACGCTCGGCATGGTGCTCATCCCGTACGCCGCCGGCCACGTGGTGCCACTGCGCCGGGCGCCCGACGTGCGGGAGGCGTGCACCGAGGCGTACGGCGCAGACGCCTTTCCCGCGGTCGGCCAGCTGCGCGAGCTGCTCGGCGTGATCGGCGCCCACGAATGGCGCAAGAAGGGCGTGTACGTTCCGGCGCTCGGCGCCCGCATCCACCCCCATCACGGCGTCTTCTCCCCGATCAGGGGCGAATATGTCGATCTCATTGCCGAGGCGCCGCTGCCCGGTGACCGGCTGGCGTTCGACGTCGGCACGGGCACGGGCGTGCTGGCGGCCGTGCTGGCCAGGCGCGGCGTCCGCCGCGTCGTCGCCACCGACCTCGACGAGCGGGCCGTCGCGTGCGCCGCCGCGAACATCGCCCGGCTGGGCCTGGCCGAGCAAGTGGAGATCGTGCGCACCGACCTGTTCCCGCCCGGACGCGCCCCGCTCGTCGTCTGCAACCCGCCGTGGTTGCCCGCCAAGCCGGTCTCCCCGCTCGACCACGCCGTCTACGACCCCGGCGGGCGGATGGTGCGCGGGTTCCTCGACGGCCTGGCCGGGCATCTGGAGCCGGCGGGCGAGGGCTGGCTCGTCCTGTCCGACCTCGCCGAGCACCTGGGCCTGCGCACGCGCGCCGCCCTGCTGGCCTGGATCGAGGAGGCGGGTCTGCGCGTGGTGGGCCGCATGGACGTCGCGCCGCGGCACGACCGCCCGATGGACGAGGACGACCCGCTGCACGCGGCCCGCGCCGCCGAGGTGACCTCTTTGTGGCGGCTGACCCCGCTGACCTGAAGGAGGCGGCGGGAGCGGGCCGGCATGTTAGCCAGGGCTGTTCAGCGGCAGGAGATATCCATGCATATTTCGGGGGTACAGATCGTTTTCCCTGATCACCGCTATGAGCAGGCGGAGATCACCGAGGCGTTCTCCCGGCTGACGGAGTGCGATGAGGAGCTGCTGCGGCGCTTCCACGCCGCGACCGGTGTGGAGGGCCGCAATCTCGCGCTCGCGCTGGCCGACTATCCCAAGCTCGACTCCTTCTCCCGCGCGAACGACGCGTACGTCGAGGCCGCCCTCGATCTCGGCGAGCAGGCGATGCGGGCCGCACTGAAGAAGGCCGACCTGCGCCCTGAGAAGATCGACCACCTGCTGTTCTGCTCGACCACCGGCCTGGCCACCCCTTCGCTCGACGCGAAGCTGGCCCAGCGGGCGGGCCTGCGGCCGGACGTCAAGCGGACGCCGGTGTTCGGGCTCGGCTGCGCGGCGGGCGCGTCCGGCCTGTCCCGCCTGTACGACTACCTGCGCGGCTGGCCCGACCACGTCGCGATGCTGGTGTGCGTGGAGTTGTGCTCGCTGACGATCCAGCGCGACGACACCTCGATCGCGAACCTGGTCGCGAGCGGCCTCTTCGGCGACGGAGCGGCGGCCGTCGTGGCGACGGGGCGCGGGCAGGGCCCCGAGGTCGTCGCCACCCGCAGCAGGCTCTATCCCGGCACCGAGCACCTCATGGGCTGGACGGTCGGCGACCACGGTTTCCGGATCGTGCTGGACCCCGAGCTGACGGGGTTCGTCGAGCAGGTGCTGGCCGCCGACATCAAGGCCTTCCTCGCCGACTACGGCCTGACCCCCGAGCAGGTCGCCACCTGGGTCTGCCACCCGGGCGGTCCGAGGGTCATCGACAAGATCGTGCAAACGCTCGGCCTGCCGCCCAGGGCGCTCGACGTGACGTGGCGTTCGTTGCGCGAGCACGGCAACCTGTCGTCGGTGTCGGTGCTCCACGTCCTCCAGGAGACTCGCGGCCGGCCCGGCACGCCCGCCGTGCTCATGGCGCTGGGCCCGGGGTTCTCCGCCGAGCTGCTCCTGCTGCACTGGTGATCGCGTATCCGCTGCCGATCGCCTGGTCGTGGTGCGCGGGCGCGCTCCAGCAGGGCCTTGCCGAGGGCCGGGCGGACTAGGATGAATGTTCGATATCGTGGTCCGTCTGGCGGCCGATCGCCTGCCCCTGTCCTGCCCCGCAGGAGTTCGACTTCTCCTCCGCCCGCAAGGCGGGGGTTTCTGGAGGTATCCGATGAACGAGACGCTGACCATGCTGCGTGGCGCGGCCGAGCGCACGTCGAAGCTGGTCACCGAGATCGGCGAGGACGAGTTCGCGCTCCCCACGCCCTGCGCCGACTACGACGTGAAAGCGCTGATCAACCACCTGGAGTGGGTCGCCACCCTGTTCGAGTCGCTGGCACAGGACGGCGAGTTCCCCCCGCAGAAGGAGCACACCGGTGACTTCCCCGAGCGGGTCGAGCGCATGCTGGCCGTCTGGGAGCGACCGGAGTCGTGGGAGGGCGTCAGCCAGGGCATGGGCCTGCCGAAGAGCGCCCTGGCCACCATGGTGCTGACCGACCTGGTGGCCCACGGGTGGGATCTCGCCCGCGCGACGGGCAGGACCTATGAGGTGGAGGAGGAGACGGCGGCCGCGCTGCTGGGCTTCTCCCGGCAGATGGCGCCGACGGGCCGCGAGCGCGGTGTGTTCGGTGAGGAGGTGCCGGTGCCGGAGAGCGCGCCCGCGTTCGACCGTCTCCTCGGAGTCATCGGGCGGGATCCGGCCTGGAAACCGTGATCCGCTCCAGCCCTTCGGGCTCCTTGCCGGGATAGAGGCCGGTGAGCAGGGTGCTGACGGTGTAGAGGTGCCAGGCCTGGGCCGGTTTCCTGACCACGGGGTCGGCGAAGAGCGCGCGCACCTCGTCGGGGTTCACGACGGAGGTCAGGGCGTCCAGGTTGCCGAGGACCTGCGTGCGCAGGATGTCCGTCAGTGCGGGTCCGGGGCTGGTGCGCCAGCTCCACCCGCCGCCGGTCTTCGCGGTGGGCATGTGCCCGGCGGGCAGGCGGGACCAGGGCCACCGCTTGGTCATCCCCTCCGCGAACCGCCACGGTTTCCCCTCGATCGGCACATCGCGCAGCTGAGGGGCGAATCGCAGGATGAGGTCATAGATCACTTCTTCGGACAGGCGCCAGTTCTGGTCCAGGCTCAGCGCCGCGCCCACCACCCGGTTGTCCAGGAACGGCCGCACCGGGTCGCCGCGCCGCAGCGACCCCGCGCGGGCACTGGCCTGCCAGCGGCCCACCTTGTACCAGATGTAGATGTGGTCGAGGGCCTCCAGCCGGTCGGGCCGGGCCAGCCACGGCCTGGCCAGCTCGCGCGCGTGCTCGTTGGCCTCCGCCGTGAACATCTTCTCGTCCTTGGCGAAGGTGGTGGTGATGCGCCGCTGCAGCGCCCTGTCGCCGAGGTCGGTCTGGAGCAGGTTCAGGCTGCCCGCGCGCAGCGTCTCCCCGCTCTGCCCTGACATGGTGGGCCTGCCGGAATACGGCAGATAGCTGACGATCGACTCGTACGCCGAGGTCATGCCCTCGCACGTGCGCAGCGTCTCCCAGGCCCGGCTCAGCGGGTGCTCCACCAGCACGGCGTCCTTCTGGGCGGTCTGCTGGGGGGCGATGACGGTGTGCTCGACCTTCAGCCGGGCCGCGATCTGCCGCGCGATGATCACGTCGGGGTGGGTGTCGAGCCCGTTCGTCGTCACCCGGAACGGCACCCGCGCCGCGTGCAGCAGCGCCGCAAGGATCCGGGTGTCGCGCCCGCCGGTCAGCGCCAGGTTGACCGGCTCGGCCAGGTCACGCAGCGGTGCGACGGTGGCCAGCAGCGCCTCCGCCAGCTCGCCGATCGGCGCCCGCTTGCCCCGCGCCGACGCGGGCGCCGGCGCCGCCTCCGGCAGCGGGGTCTCGGCGATGGTGCGCCGCCCGTCCCGGACGTCGAGCCGCGCGTTCGGCCGCAGCGCCGTCACCCCCTTGTACGGCGTCTCGTCCGACAGGAAGAACCCCTGCCTGATCATGGACTGCAGGGCGAGCACGTCGTGTTCGATCCGGTCGACCGGCTGGGCGGCCAGGTGCACGAGCAGGGCGCGGCTGCCGACGACGTGCAGGTCGGGCGTCTCGGCGTAGAAGACGGGGCACACCCGGTTGACGGCGGTGCTCGCGGTCAGCTCGCCGTCGCGGGCGATCCACGCGGAGAAGCAGCCGCCCACGCCGTCGCCGGGCAGCCTGGTCACGTCGGCCGGATCGGCCAGGTGGCCGTTCAGCCCGATGACCCGGCCGTCGTGCTCGGAGATCAGCGTCGGCTGCCGCGTGTCGTCGGGTTCGTTCGTCCACGCGAGCAGCGACACGCCTCTGCCGTGCCATTCCCGTGCGCGGATGACGTCGGCGGGCACCGGAAAGGCCGTTTCGACAACGGTCCGGACCCTGCTCAGGACATCAGTGGAAATGTCATGTCGCTTCGCGGCCAGAGCCAGATACACGCGCACGGCGTCATGCCTACCTCAAATGCACCATTTGTCACAACTGATCACGCGACGGTCGCGGTTTGCGCTCGCTTACGTCACCGGCCCGGCCACTGCCTGATCGGGTTCCGTCGTACGGGACGGAGGTGGAAGTGATGAAGTTTCGTCCCTTGGTGGTCGGCGTAGGACTGGTGACCGTACTGACGCTCGCCGCCTGTGGAGGCCCAGGCGGTTCGGCGGACGGGGAACGGGCGGCGCAACCGGCGGGCGGCGCCGACCGGCGACCGGTCCCATCGGCGGCACAGACGGCGAACGCCGAGGAGGACGGCGACAAGGACACCGCCACGGCCCAGATCTCCACGTTCGCCCTGGACGTGGACACCGCGTCGTACGGCTACGCCCGCCGTACCCTCCAGGAGGGCCGCTGGCCCGCGCCCGCCGAGATCCGTCCCGAGGAGTGGGTCAACGCGTTCAGGCAGGACTACGCGCAGCCGTCAGGCGACGGCTTCACCGTGCACGTGGACGGAGCCAAGCTGCCGTCCCGCGACGAGGCGGTCATGCGCGTGGGCCTCCAGACGCGCGGCACCGACGCCGCGCAGCGGCGGCCCGCCAACCTCACGTTCGTCGTGGACGTGTCCGGCTCGATGGCCGAACCGGGCAGGCTCGACCTCGTCAAGTCGGCCCTGAACAAGCTGCTCGACCAGCTCGCGCCCGGCGACCAGGTGTCGATCGTGGCGTTCAGCGACGAGGCCACCGTGCTGGCCTCGATGACCCCGCTGACCGCCAGGGAGGAACTGCGCGGCGCCGTGGACGAGCTGGCCGTCGACGGCGGCACCAACCTGGAGAGCGGCCTGGTCGCCGGCTACGAGGAGGCGTCCAAGGCGTTCAGGACCGCCGCCACGAACCGGGTCATCCTGCTCTCCGACGGCCTGGCCAACCAGGGCAGCACCGAGTGGCGGGCCATCCTCGACCGGGTCGAGGAACACGCGGCCAAGCGGGTCACGCTGCTCACCGTCGGCGTCGGCAGGGACTACGGGGACGAGCTCATGGAGCAGCTCGCCGACAACGGCGACGGCATGGCCGTCTACGTCAGCTCCCAGGAGGAGGCCGACAAGATCTTCACCGCGCAGCTGCCCGCCACCATCGAGCTGCGGGCGCGCGACGCCAAGGCGCAGGTCGTGTTCAACCCGTCCGTGGTGGAGAGCTACCGGCTCGTCGGGTACGAGAACCGCGCGCTGGCCGCCGAGGAGTTCCGCGACGACACCCGCGACGGCGGCGAGGTCGGACCTGGCCACTCCGTCACGGCGCTGTACGCGCTGCGGCTGAAGCCCGGCGCCAAGGGCCAGCTCGCCCAGGCCACCGTGCGCTGGCAGGACCCCGACACCAGGGCCGCGTCCGAGGAGAGCGCGTCGTTGCGGGCGAACGACCTGGCCGGGTCCGTGTGGGAAGAGGCGCCGGTCCGGCTCCAGGTGGACGTGGTCGTCGCCGCGTTCGCCGGCTACCTGCGGGACAAGAAGGCGTTCGGCCTGGACCTGTCCACGCTCGGGGAGCACGCCTCCCGGCTGGCCACCGACTCCGAGGACCCGATGGTGGCGGAGCTCGCCACGCTCATCGAGAAGGCCAGGTCGGTCGGCTGACCACCCGGGGCCGGTTCGGCGTCACGGGCGCGCGCCGAGCCGGCCCTGTTCTGCCGGATGTATGCGTGCTTGGGGGGTCGGGAAGTCGGCTACACTCGTACTCGCGACAAGGGGCTATGGCGCAGTTGGTAGCGCGCCTCCATGGCATGGAGGAGGTCTGGGGTTCGAATCCCCATAGCTCCACCCACATCGTCTCAGGTGTCCCCGTCGGCGCAACGGTCGGCGTTGATAGTGTCCGGCTCGAACTTCTGCCTGATGATGTCGTCGGTCATGTGAGGGCTGCCGGGCGCCAGTCTCAGATATTCATTGATGAGCTGGCCTCGCAGGTCGGCGAGCCAGTCGTTGCTCCTGACATAGGTGTCGATGGCGCTCACCAAGCGCCGGCACGCTTCGCCGTGGTCTTTGTGCAGCGCTATCGAGATGTGCTGCTGCCTTCCCATCGACAGGTCGGGCACCCGGAAAAAGGACTTCCCCGTGTCCTTGCTGACGTTCTTATCCTGGGTGGTGAATCCCATGAGGATGATCCGGTCGGTGCTGTAGGCGTAGGAATCCCCGTTCCGCACCCTTTCGATGCAGGCTTCCGGGGTCGAGACGGAGGTGGGATGCAGGCGGGCGGAGCTCTGCAGCATTTTCATTGTTTCGTCGGCCGTGCTCCCCTCCACCGTGCATATGTCCTTGCCGGCGAGGTCCTTGACCTGGTCGACCGGCTCGGCGTCGGCAAGGGTCAACAGCGCGATGTCCGTCCGCAGATAGGAGCGGGCAAGCCGGAACTTGGCCGCCCTGAGGTCGTTGTCGGAGATCATCCCCATCACCATGTGAACTTTCCTGTTGCTCAGCGCGGTCTCCCAGTTGCTCGTCCACACGGGAGTGGGTGCCGACTCCTGGACGCCCGCGTGCTTGAGTATCTTGTTCCGGGCCTGTGCCTCGAAGCCCACCGGAAGGTGGCTGTTCACCGGAGACAGACCTGGGTACAGTTTGACGCCCACCGAGACGATGTCGGCGTCCAGGGGCGAAGGAGGCGCCGCAGACCCGCAGGCGGTCACGAGAAGAAGCGCCGCCGCGAGGATGCCGACACTCCGTGAGGGCTTACCGGACTTCATCTGGACCTCACCGGTGGAGTGTGACGTTTTTCGTGGTGATGGATATTAAGCAGTTCTGTGTGGAGATCAGCTTCATTGTCACGGTGACCCGGCTCATGTTCTCGTCCACCTCGAACTCGGCGAAATTCCCATTGCCGAAGTCCTCCTTCTTCTCGTTCGGCTGACGGCCGTCCATCAGAACATCGACCCGGTTGTGCGGGCAGGACCCCAATTCCTCCGCGGGGTCGGTGTACGACACGGGGACACGAAGCGAGGTGTATCCGGGTTCGAAGCGAACCTCCGCCACGGCCGTGCCGCCGGCCTCAACGGGGTTGGGGGACCAGCTCACAGCCACGGCATGGCCCTGCGCGCCGGCCACCGCCTGGGCGATTCCGTGGGCCGTCAGGCCCGCCAGAGCCGGGGTGACGACAGTGAAGATCACGATGGCCAGGGTCGCGGGGGGCGGATCCAGCAACGGTTTACGAATAATGAGCAGCACGGCGGCGGCCAGTGCGGCGTATCCGACGAACAGAGCGGCCAGGTCCAGATCCAGCCAGTCCGGGCCGGCCGCTATGCCGAGGACAACCGCAAGGAGATGAACCACTCCGACGATGAAGGCATCTTCTCGCTTTACGCCACTCTTGGCGGGTGGGTAAGCGTCCATGCAGAGATGCTAAGTCCTGATCTCTTCTGCTGCGCGGGTTGCGCGGAGTTTGGTGATGCAGAAAAGAGCGGGTTTATGTGCAATTTCGGTGCACACATATGGTCCGGGTGGTGAACGGCCCAGACGTCACCGGGAACCGTTCACCGCCGGCTCATGACCGTCGGAAAGCCCCTGCACCCCGGCGGCCGGACCTGTCACGGGCCCGCCCCGCTCACGCCAGGGCAGGGCGTATACCAGCGCGGCGATGACGGCGAGCGACGAGAACACCCACACCCGCTGGGCCGTACCCCATTCCATGCCCGTCAGGAAGTAGATCAGGTGCAGGTAGCCGACCGTCACCCACAGGCTCGTGAGCGTGATGGCGCCCCAGGTTCCGCGCGGCGGCCGCACGAGGAGATAGGGCAGCGGCCAGAGCAGATACTGGGCGCCCAGGCGGTAGGTCACGATGAGGAAGACCAGGAGCAGGGCGAGGGTCAGCACCTCAGGCTCGGCCCGCCGCCACCACCAGAGCGCGGCCAGGAGCGCGGCGGCCAGGATGACCAGGCCGACCCGGCCGAAGGTCTGCGAGACGATCTGCTCGCCGCCGGTCGCCACGGCCGTCCAGCCCCAGTCGCCGACCACCGGGCGGGTCGACATGATGGCGCGCACCAGGGCGGGCAGCTCGGTGACCGCGGTGTCGAGGAAGACCGTGCTGCTGGCCAGCATGGCGAGGGGCGCCACCGCGGTCCAGACGAGCACCGTGACCCGCCGGCGCAGCCCGGGCACCGCCAGCACCACGCCCGGCACCAGCAGCAGCGACCAGTGGGTGCACGACACCGACAGGCCGATGAGCAGCCCCGCGAGCTGGACGCGGCCCCTGCGGGCGGCCAGGAGCGCGGCCACGCCGAACAGCAGCGTGATCGGCGGGAACTGCCCGTGCAGCCCGCTCACCAGGACGCCGACGGGCAGGCACGCGTACTGGAAGCCGCGCAGCGCACCGCGCTCGGCGGCGAGCCTGCTGATGAGGGGGATGAGTGCGAGGTCGGCGGCGACCGGCACGATCCGGCCGGCGACGGCCCACGACAGGCCCAGCGTCTCTCCCAGCTCCTGCTGCCCGGCCAGCACGTAGGCGAGCAGGGGCAGGAAATGCCAGCCCCCCTCACGCAGGTGCATCGTCGGGTTGACCCCGTCGAGCACCGCGTTGGCGGCGTCGCGGAAGTCGTGCTCGAAGTCGTAGGGCTGCACGGCCGTGTGGGGAGCCAGCAGCATGGTGAGCACGCGCAGCACCGCTCCGGCGCAGAGCGCCGCCCACAACGGCGGCGCCCAGCCCTTGCGCTGGGCGAGCACCGCCAGAGCGAAACCGACGGCCAACGGCGGCCCCAACATCACTTCGGGGGTCACCGGCACTCCATGGGGTTGCTCCGATCTCGGCTGTCACGATCAGGATGAGGAAAACCGTAGCCTAGGTTACGTGCGCGACGGCTCCGTGTGACGCGTCTGAACACCCCGAACGTGGGCAGCCGGATTGAGCGAATCTACAGCTTGCGCCGGTAGGGTCTCCAGAACGTCAAGCGAAAGGAGCGGCGAATGTCGGAGTTCGCCGGAGCTCGTGTGCTGGTCACGGGAGGGTCAGGCTTCATCGGCAGGCGCCTGGTCGCGGCTCTGCTCGCAGAAGGTGCCGAGGTCGTGGTGGCCGATCTGAACGCCCATCCCGACCCCGCGGTGCGATCTGTGGTGGGAGATCTGCGCGACCCTGCGGTCCGCGGTGAGGCCGTGTCCGCGGGGCTCGACGGCGTCGTGCACCTCGCGGCGGTCACGTCGGTGTTGCGCTCGGTCGAGGACCCCGCCGGAACCTATGAGGTGAATGTCGCGGCGACCGCGGGGCTGCTCGAACTCGCCCGCGAGCGCGAGGTGCCCAGATTCACCTTCGCGTCCACCAACGCCGTGACGGGCGACGTGGGCAGCGCGCCCATCACCGAATGGCTGGCGCTGCGCCCCCTCACCCCCTACGGCGCGACCAAGGCCGCGGCCGAGATGTTGCTGAGCGCCTACTCCGGCGTTTACGGCATGCAGACCTGCGCGCTGCGTTTCGCCAACGTCTACGGCCAGGGGATGCGGCACAAGGACAGCTTCGTGCCCCGGCTGATGCGCGCCGCCGCCGACAACACCGGCGTCCAGGTCTATGGCGACGGCACCCAGCTGCGCGACTACGTCCACGTGGACGACATCGTCCAGGCCGTCCAGGTGGCCTGGCACACGGGCCACAACGGCCCTCTGGTGGTCGGCTCGGGTCGCTCGGTGAGCGTGAACGAGCTGATCGAGGCGGCCCGCGCGGTCACCGGGGCGCCGATCCCGGTCGAGCACGTCGCCGCCAAGCAAGGAGAGATGCCGGCGGTCGTGCTCGACACGTCGCTGGCCAAGACACTCGGGTACGAACCGCGGCACGATCTGACCACCGGCCTGCCGACCGTGTGGCCGGACTTCGTGCCGGGTGGTGTGGAGGGCCTGGCATGACCGCCGATCACATGGCGAAGACCGACGCGCGGATCGACGCCGCCGCGATGGCGGAGTTCACCGCCGAGCACGGCGGCGACCTTCCTCCCATCGCGATCGTGATCGCCGCCTACAACGAAGAACGCGGCATCGGCGACGTGGTCAGCGCGATCCCGGCCGTCATCGCCGGGCACGAGACGGCGACCGTCGTGGTCGTCGACGGCGCATCCGACGACACGGCGGCCGTGGCCCGCAAGGCGGGCGCGCTGGTCTGTGACGTCCCCGTCAACCGCGGGCAGGGCGCGGCCCTGCGGCTCGGCTACCGCATCGCCAGGGCGGGCGGCGCCCGTTACATCGTGACCACCGACGCCGACGGGCAGTACGACCCGGCCGACATCGAGCGCATCCTGTCTCCCGTGCTGAGGGGGGAGGCCGACTTCGTCACCGGCTCGCGGGTGCTGGGGCGCCAGGAGACCTACGACCGCGTGCGCCGCCTGGGCGTGCACGTCTTCGCAAGGATGATCAGCCTGCTGACCGGGCAGCGCATCACCGACACCTCCTTCGGCATGCGCGCGATGCGCGCCGAGGTCACCGGGGCCGTCACGCTGAAGCAGCCTCAGTACCAGTCGTCCGAGCTGCTCATCGGCGTCATCTCGCGGGGTTACAAGGTGCTGGAGGTGCCGGCGACGATGCGGTTGCGGGTCGCCGGCACGACCAAGAAGGGCGGCAACCTGGTCTACGGCTACCGCTATTTGCGCGTGGTGCTGGGCACCTGGCTCCGGGAGCGCCGCGGCACCGCGCCGTCAGGGGCCTCAGCGCCGTCCGCGTCCGCCTCGCCTTCTTCGTCCGCCTCGCCGGCGGAGCCCGCTCGGGGGTCGGCGAAGACGAAGTAGTGGAAGAAGCAGAACTTCGCCAGGAACAGGACGCCGTAGACCCCGAGGAAGACCGCGCCCACGAACAGCACGCGTGCTCCGTCTGTGGCGAACAGCCGGGGCCCCACATCGTGGGCGACCCCGGTCGCCCAGGTGGTGAGCAGCAGCCCCGTCACCGACGTCAGCCAGAACGGCAGCAACTCGCGCAGCACCCTGGGGCGCCCCCTGCGCCGCCACGCCCACCGGCGGGCGAGCACGTAGTTGGTCACCGCGCCCAGGGCCCAGGCGGCCACCGCGGCCGCCTGGGCTCCCAGCAGCTCCTGACCGTAGGCCACCAGCAGCGTCACCTCGCTCACCACGGCCGCGACGACGGAGCCGAGCGTGTAGCGCGTGAAGATGCGTGGCAGCGCGCCACGGAGGAAGCGGCGGAGGTCAATCACGGCCGGTGCGCTCCCCGTCGTGCGGCACGCGGAGCACGCCGAGCACCGACTGGCCGAAGGGGATCGGCAGCACCCGGTCGAGCACCCGGGTGACCGGCACGATGACCTTGTCGTAGAGGCCGACGGCGCCCGCCTTGGGCGAGCCCGCCTTGCCCATGCGCACCGCGGCCCACCAGGCGAGCCCGCCCAGCAGGTTGACCGGCCTGGCCAGCGTCACGCCCAGCCCGGCGCGGCGGGCCGCGTCGCGCAGGGTGGCGGGCGTGTAGCGGCGGAAGTGGCCGACCTTGCGGTCGAACTCGCCGTACAGGCTCATGTAGGCGGGCACCCAGAGCACGATCGTGCCGCCGGGCGCGACCGACCCGGCCAGCCGGGTGAGGATCGCGGCGTCGTCCTCGAAGTGCTCGAGCACGTTGATGGCGATCACCGTCTCGACCGGCCGTTCCAGCTGCGCGCCGGAGGAGAGGTCGAACTGCATGGCCTCGACCTCGGCGGAGCCGGCGAAACGCTCTTTCAGCAGCGCCACCGCGTCGGGGTCGACGTCGGTGACGACCAGCCGGTCGAGGCCCGTGAACTGCGCGGCGAACTCGCCCAGCCCGGCGCCGACCTCCAGCACGCTGCGCCCGCAATGGGGGGCGATCAGGTCGTACTGGTAGCGGCGGTAACGGGGCTTGTCGGGGCCGCCGTCCTCGCGCTCCGCCGTACGGCCGGTGGCGCGGGCGAAGGCTCCCTCGTCAGCGCTCACTGGTCCGCTCCGCCCCCGGGCTGCGCCAGTTGACGACCGGCATGAGCGCTTCCTCGCGGACCCGGTCGACATGGCGCTTGGCCACGTCGAACAGCGACGTGATGAGCGTGTCGGACAGCAGGTGCGGAACCAGGCCGAGCTCCACCAGGCCCGTGTGGGTCACCTTGTAGTAGTGCTCCTCCTTCTCGACGCGGGGGTTGTCGAGGTTGTCGATGGTCACCTCGCCGGGGAAGGACTCGGAGATCGTGGCGGCGATGTCTCTGACCGACATGGACTCGGTCATCTGGTTGAACACCCGGAACTCGCCGCGATCGGCGGGGTTCTCGCAGGCGAGCTGGATGCAGCGGACCGTGTCGCGGATGTCGATGATGCCGCGGGTCTGGGTGCCGGAGCCGTAGACCGTCAGGGGGTGGCCGAGCACCGCCTGGATGACGAACCGGTTGAGCACGGTGCCGAAGACGGCGTCGTAGTCGAACCGGGTGGCCAACCGGTCGTCGAGCGTGGTCTCGGGCGTCTCCTGGCCGTAGACCACGCCCTGGTTGAGGTCGGTGGCGCGCAGGCCCCAGATGCGGCAGGCGAACTCCATGTTGTGGCTGTCGTGCACCTTGGACAGGTGGTAGAACGAGCCGGGCCGCTTGGGGTAGAGCACACGGTCCTTGCGGCCCTTGTGCTCCAGGTCCAGCCAGCCCTCCTCGATGTCGATGTTGGGCGTGCCGTATTCGCCCATCGTGCCGAGCTTGACCAGGTGGATCTCCGGGTCGATCTCGGCGATCGCGTAGAGCAGGTTGAGCGTGCCGACGACGTTGTTGGTCTGCGTGTAGACCGCGTGCTTGCGGTCGATCATCGAGTAGGGGGCGGCCCGCTGCTCGGCGAAGTGGACCACGGCGTCGGGGCGGAAGTCGCGGATCATGGCGTACGTGAAGTCGGCGTCGGTGAGGTCGCCGATGAACATGTCGATGGTCTTGCCGGTCCGCTCCTGCCACGCCGTGACGCGGGTGTGCAGCGACTCGATCGGAACGAGGCTGTCCACGCCGAGCTCCAGGTCGTACTGACGACGTACGAAGTTGTCGGCGACCGCCACCTCGTGACCGCATTGCGACAGGTGGAGAGCCGTCGGCCATCCGAGGTATCCGTCGCCGCCGAGGACCAAGATCCGCATAAATCCATCCTGACTTGTTGTAGACGCATCCGCATCCCGCGGCCCTGCGTCGGTGTGTCGCCTACGGGGTGTCCGCAGCTTGCAGCTAACCAGCCTTACCACACGCTAAACGGGTTCTCATTAATTGAGCATGACTTCTCAGGCTGACTTTGATGGTCCGACGATGTTACGTGTTCTGCGCACCGTACCGGGTTCTGGAGGGACGTTGTGCTGAAGGCGGGGAGCCGGCTCCTAGGCTTATCGAACACGAGTTCGTATAATGGCCTCCATGGATCTCACCCCCGAAGAACTGCCCGAGCTCTGGAGGCCGCCCATCGTGGAGCACGCCGCGACGATCCGTGCTGGTGAGAGGCGCTATTTGCTGGCCTGGGGTGACGACGCCAGGGGTGCGCGCTGGGGGTTCCTGCTGGAGCCCCCGCAGTCGCGCGGGCGCAGGGCCCGATGGGTGCACTGGGGCGAGATCCGTCCGGTCGCGGGCGAGGACTACAGTGCGGTCCCCGTCACGGATCCGCTGTTGTGAGACTCGTCTCTCCTTGAATTGTGCGTGAACCGAAAATTTGCGCATTCCGCACATTTGTCTAAGCTGCTCTCATGAGCGGGTTGAGGGAGCGGAAAAAGCGTGCCACACGTGAGGCGCTGATGGCGGCCGCGCTCCGGCTCGCGCTGGAGCGCGGCCTGGAGGGCGTTCGCGTCGACGACATCGCCGCCGAGGCCGGCGTCTCGCCCCGGACGTTCAACAACTACTTCGCCGGCAAGCACGAAGCGATCGCCGCCCGCCACACCGACCGGATCGAGCGGTCGGTGGCGGTGCTGCGCGCGCGGCCGCCCGGAGAGCCCCTGTGGGAGGCGCTGACGGAGGCCATGGTCGAGCCGTGGGAGCAGCACGCGGGCGACGCGCACTCGCCGCCGCCTCCGGAGTTGCTGGCGAGCATCCGGGTGTTGTCCGGGGAGCCCGCGCTGCGGGCCGAGTCGCTGCGGGTGGCCTTCGCCGCCGACGGCGCCCTGGCCGCGGCCATCGCCGAGCGCACCGGCACCGACGGCTCCCGTGACCTCTACCCCCACCTCGTCGCCGGCGCCGCGACCGCGGCCGTCCAGGCGGCAGTCGGCCACTGGCTGCGCGCCGACCCGCCGATCCCGCTCGCACCCCTGCTGCGCGACGCCCTCCGCGCGCTGGCGACCGGGCTTCCCGACCCGTCCACCTGAGGAGCCCGTGACATGGACAGTGACATCGAGTCCCCCACCGACACCGACACCGACAGCGACAGCGACATCGTCATCGTCGGCGGCGGCCCCAACGGGCTGATGCTGGCCTGCGAGCTGAGCCTGGCCGGGGTCCGGCCGCTCGTCGTCGAACGCCTGCCGCACCGCAGCGACCAGCCCAAGGCCAACGGCATCGTCGGTCAGGTCGTGCGGCTGCTGCGCCGGCGTGGCCTCGCCGCCGAGGAGGCGCCGGTAAGCACGTTCGTGTTCGGCGCGCTGCCGCTGGACCTGTCAGGGCTCGACGACAACCCGCTCCACGGGATGGGGATCAAGCAACCCGAACTTGAGGAGCTGTTCGAGAAGCGGGCGCTCGAGCTGGGCACGGAGATCCGGCGCGGGCACGAGCTGACCGGCTTCGACCAGGATGCCGCGGGCGTCACGGTGCGCCTCGAAGGGCCCGCTGGCCCCTACGTCGTGCGCACCCGCCATCTGATCGGCTGCGACGGCGCGCACAGCACGGTGCGCAAGCTCGCCGGCATCGGCTTCCCCGGGGTGGTCACGGCCGACGTCGTGAGCCGCGCCGCCCATGTCAGCGTTCCTGGGGCGGTGTTGCGGATGGAGCGGGCCGAGATGGACGTGCCGGGCGCGGGCGCCTTCGGGCTCTACGCCTGGCACCGCACCGAGCGCGGCGCGTACGCGATCATGCCGGCGGGTCCGGGGACGCTGCTGATCAGCGCCATGGAGTGGGAGTCCGGCGCGCTCGGCGACGACGTGCCCATGACCGTCGAGGAGCTGCGCGCGAGCCTCGCCCGCGTGACGGGGGCCGACGTGCCGCTGGCCGGCCCCGGTGGCGCGGGCCCTCACCTGCTCAGGCGGCTGAACGGGCGCAACACGCGGGTGGCCGAGCGTTACCGCGCGGGCAGGGTGTTCGTGGCGGGTGACGCCGCGCACGTCCACTCGGCCATGGGCGCGCCCGGGCTCAACCTGGGCCTGCAGGATTGCGTGAACCTCGCCTGGAAGCTCGCGGCCGAGGTGCGCGGATGGGCGCCGCCGCGGCTGCTCGACAGCTACGAGGCCGAGCGCCGCCCGGCCGCCGAGCGGGTCGCCCTGCACACGCGGGCCCAGCTCGCGCTGGCCGCTCCCGGCGCCGAGGTCACGGCGCTGCGCGCGGTGTTCGGCGAGTTGCTGGACGACGAGGCGGCCCGGCGCCGCATCGCCTCCCTGCTGGCCGGCTCCGACGTGGTCTATCCGATGCCCGCGCCGCCGCATCCGCTGCTCGGACGCTTCCTGCCCGACCTGCCCGCCGGGCCCGCCGCCCGTGCCAGACCGGTCCTGCTCGACCCGGAAGGGCGGCTGCGGGTGCGTCACGGGCGGGTCGACGTGGTGGCCGGCGAGGGCCCCGACGCCGTGCTCGTACGTCCCGACGGCTACGTGGCCTGGGCCGGCACGCCCGGCGAGTCGCTGGACGAGGCGCTAAGGACGTGGTTCGGCGAGAGCCTGGAGGTGGCGGCGTAGCGCGTCGCGCATCAGCTCGGGCGTCATCCGCTCGGGGTGGAGCACGCCCGCCAGGGTGAGCCCGTCGATCAGCCCGGCCAGCCGTTCGGTCTCCACCGCGGCGTCCATGCCCGGCGGCCGGTGCCGGGCGACGCCGTCGACGATCCGCCTGACGAGCCTGCGCGTGCCGTCGTACGCCTCCAGCGCCAGCGGCTGGAGCTCGGGCCGGGTGCGGGCCGCCGTCGTGAACGCCAGCCAGACGGCCGCCTCGTCGCGCCGGGCCTCGTCCAGCGGCAGCAGCTCCGACAACATCAGCTCCACGTTGCCCGCCCGCTGGTCACGGCCGGTCGCGGCCAGCAGCGGGCCGAGGCGCTCCATGAGCCGCTCGCTCACCCGGTCGATCGAGGCGCGCATCGCGAACGTCATCAGGTCGGTGTGGCCGTCGAAATAGTGCCGGACCGAGCCGATGGCCAGCCCCGCCTCCTCTGCCACGTTGCGCAGCGAGGCCTGCTCGAAGCCCGCGCGCCGCACGACGCGGAACACCGCCTCCACCACTTCGTCCCGGCGGGCGGACGGATCCACGACTTTCGGCATGTTCCCCTTTATAGCACGGCCCTGCTAATTTATTTGGCATGGATATGCTAAAAATCGGCCTGCTCATCGGTCTTGTCGTCTACGTCGTGGCCAGGCGGATGGCCGGCCAGCCGCTCGTCGCCAAGGACGTCTACGTGCCGCCGGTCATCATGGTGGGGATCGGGATCCACGGGCTGCGCGCGATCGACCTGTCGGCGACGGACCTCCTGTGGCTCGCCGTCACGACCCTGCTCGGCGTCGCCTTCGGGGCCATGCGCGCCGCCACCACCGAGGTGTTCCCCAAGGGCGGCGTCCTGTGGCAGCGCTACACGGGCAAGACCCTGGTGGTGTGGGCGCTGACGCTGGTGGCCGGCTTCGGCGTGGGCGCGCTGGCGGTGGCGTCCGGCATGAACGCCGAGGCCAGGTCCATGCCGATGTCGATCGGCGTCGGCCTGCTCGGCGAGGCGCTGGTGATCCTGCTCAGGTCGCGGAGCGCGGGCGTGCCGTACGCGCAGGAGCAGCGCTGAGCGGCCCGGCTCAGGCGCGGCCGACGCCGGCGAGGATGCCCGGCCTGACGTAGTCGTACGTGCCGCCGGGGGAGGCGTCGGGCGTCCAGTCGGCGACCGGGACGACACCGGGGCCGATCAGATCGAGACCGTCGAAATAGGCGGCGATCTGGCCGCGGTCGCGGCCGGCCAGGCCGCCGGAGGTGGTGCCTCGGTAGACCGACCGGCCGGCGTCGGTCACGTCGGCCGCGGCGTTGCCCGCGTACAGGTGCGAGAGCACCAGATGGCCGCCGGGCCGCAGCCGCTCCCTGACGCGGGCCACGATCCCGGCGGCCTCGTCGTCGTCGGGCACGAAGTGCAGCACCGCGACGAGCAGGACCGCGTACGGCTCCGACATGTCGATGCGCCCGGTGACGCGCGGGTCGTCCAGGATGGCGTCGGGGTCCCTGAGATCGCCCTCCACCGCGAGGACGTCGGGGTCCCTGGCCAGCAGCGCGCGGGCGTGGGACAACACGATCGGGTCGTTGTCGACGTAGACGACGCGGGAGCCGGGGGCGTGCCGGTGGGCCACCTGGTGCACGTTGTCCTGGGTGGGCAGCCCGGCGCCGATGTCGACGAACTGGCGCACGCCGGCCTCGGCGGCCACGCGCACGGCCTGGCGCAGGAAGGCGCGGTTGGCCAGCGCGATCTGCCGGGTGTCGTTGCCCATCCGGCGGCCGATCTCGATCATCTTCTCGGCCGCCTCGCGATCGGCGGGGAAGTTGTCGCGGCCGCCGAGATAGTAGTCGTACATGCGGGCGACGCTGGGGACATGAGGGTTGATCTCTGAAGATAAGCGGTCAACCTCGGCCATGTCACGACCCTTCGGGACGTAGATCTTTTGCGCCGATTCTAGGCGGGGAACGGCCGGAATCCCGGAGCCCTGCGGCGAGCGGCCGATCAGATGCGCCGGAAGGTACGCCGGTAGGCCAGCGGAGCCACACCCACGGCCGCGCGCAGGTGCTGGCGCAGCGACACCGCCGTGCCGAAGCCGGCCCGCCTGGCCACCTCCTCCACCCCCAGCTCCGTCGTCTCCAGCAGGTGCCTGGCGTGCTGCACGCGCTGCCGGTTGAGCCACTTGGCCGGGCTCATGCCGCTCTCCTCGCGGAAGCGCCGGGTGAACGTGCGCACGCTCATCCTCGCGTGCGCGGCCAGCACGTTGAGATCGAGCGGGGCGTCGAGGCGAGCCAGCATCCAGGCGCGGGTGGCCGCCGTGCCGTCGCCGTCGCCGTCCGGAAGCGGCCGGTCGATGTACTGCGCCTGGCCCCCCTCCCGCCAGGGCGGCATGACGCAGCGGCGGGCGGCGCGGTTGGCCACCTCGCTGCCGTGGTCGCGCCTGATCACGTGCAGGCACAGGTCCATCCCCGCCGCCACCCCGGCCGAGGTCAGCAGGTCGCCGTCGTCCACGTAGAGCACGTCGGGATCGAGCTTCACCCGCGGGAACAGCGCGCCGAAGCGCGCCGCCTCCAGCCAGTGCGTGGTGGCCCGCCGCCCGTCGAGCAGCCCCGCGGCCGCCAGCACGAACGCGCCCGTGCAGATCGACATCGTGCGGGTCGGCCCTTGCCGGGCGGCGCGCAGGGCCG
This sequence comes from Nonomuraea sp. NPDC049378, assembly GCF_055586745.1. NCBI lineage: Bacteria > Bacillati > Actinomycetota > Actinomycetes > Streptosporangiales > Streptosporangiaceae > Nonomuraea > Nonomuraea sp. NPDC049378. The sequence continues at coordinate 102,695 of NZ_JBVJHP010000021.1, read as the reverse complement.
CCGACATCCCCTCCGAGATCGTGCCCTCCACCAGTGCCCGGCCTCCGTGGATGCCCGGCACCAGAACCGTGCCGGCCGTGCCGAGCACGTCGAGGTCGTGGTCGGGCTGCACGGTGTAGCCGGCCGAGCAGCGCACCGGCATGCGGCCCTCGGAGCAGGTCACCACCTCGTAGAGCCGTTCGCCGTGCGCGTCGCGGGCGCTCCCGAACACCTGGCCGGGCACGCCGAGGTCGAGCGGGGCGAAGCGGTCCAGCACCACGACCGCGATCCGATGGGTCATGGCTGGATTCTTGCAGATATTGGCTTTTGGGCCACTCGTGACCACCTGGGGAGTTCGACCAGGATGGGCGCATGACCTTGAGCACCACCCCCACCCGTCGCGGGCTGCACCGGGCCTGGTACGTCGCGGCCGTGGCCTTCGTGACGATCCTGGGCGCGGCCGGGTTCCGCGCCACCCCCGGTGTGCTGATCACCCCGTTGCGGGAGGAGTTCGGCTGGTCGGCCGGCACGATCTCGCTGGCCGTCTCGATCAACCTGGTGCTCTACGGCCTGACCGCGCCCTTCGCCGCCGCCCTGATGGACCGCTTCGGCATGCGCCGCGTGGTCGCCGTGGCGCTGCTGCTGATCGCCTGCGGCAGCGGGCTCACCGTGCTGATGACGGCGAGCTGGCACCTCCTGCTGCTCTGGGGCGTACTGGTCGGGCTCGGCACGGGGTCGATGGCGCTCGTGTTCGCCGCGACGGTGGTGGACCGCTGGTTCGTCCGCCACCGCGGACTGGTCACCGGCGTGCTGACGGCGAGCGGCGCCACCGGGCAACTCGTCTTCCTGCCCGTGCTCGCGCATCTCGCGCAGGGCTCGGGATGGCGCTTCGCCTCGCTGACCGTGGCCGCGGCGGCGCTGGCCGTGGTGCCGTTCGTGTGGTGGCTGCTGCGCGACCGGCCCGAGGACGTGGGCACCACGGCGCTGGGCGCGCGGCCCGGTGCGGTGCGTGCGGCGCCCAGCACGGCCAACGCCACCCTCAGGGCCGTCACCGTGCTCGCCGCGGCGGCGCGGACCCGGCCGTTCTGGATGCTGGCGGGCGGTTTCGCGATCTGCGGAGCCAGCACGAACGGCCTGGTCAGCACCCACTTCATCCCCGCCGCGCACGACCACGGCATGGCCGAGCCCGTCGCCGCGGGCCTCCTGGCGGTCATCGGGATCTTCGACGTCGTGGGCACGGTCGCGTCCGGCTGGCTGAGCGACAAGATCGACCCGAAGATGCTGCTCGGCGTCTACTACGGGCTGCGCGGGCTCTCCCTGATGGTGCTGCCCGGCCTGTTCGCGGCCACGACCGAGCCGAGCATGCTGATCTTCATCGTCTTCTACGGCCTGGACTGGGTGGCGACCGTGCCGCCCACGGTCGCCCTGTGCCGGCGCGTCTACGGAGCCGACGGAGCCGTCGTGTTCGGCTGGGTGTTCGGCGCGCACCAGGTCGGGGCCGCGATCGCCGCGTTCGGGGCCGGCCTCACCCGCGACCACCTGGGCGCCTACGACCTCGCCTGGTACGCCGCCGGCGCCCTCTGCCTGGTGGCCGCCGGCATGTCCCTGGCGATCGGGCATGCTAGGGAGGCGACGAACCCGAGCGAGCGATGAACCTCGGAGAGCGATGAACACCGAGCTGTACGTCCTGCCGCTGGTCGTCAGGATCGAGCGGGCCGCGCCCCCCGAGCGCACCGACGCCCTGGAAGCCGCCGCCATGGCCGTGCTGAGCCTGCTGGCCGATCCGGGCGATTGGGCCGCCGAGCTGCACGCCTGGCAGTCCACCGGCAAGATCCGCAAGGTCGTGCGCCGGGCGCGGGGCGCCGAGTGGCGGCGGGCACTCGCGCTGCCGGGGCGCACGATCGGGCACCGCACGGCAGAGGTGCGCGTGCATCCGCCGGTGCCGCTCGACGACTGGCCGCGAGACCTCGCGCGGCTGCAGGTGTCGGGCACCGAACTGGCCGACACGGCCGAGCCGCCTCCCGCCGAGCCCCCGATTTTGTGGGAGAACCCCAGGTTGGAGATGTCCGCGGGCAAGGCCATGGCGCAGGCCGGGCACGCCGCCCAGCTCGCGTGGTGGGCCAGCGACGCCGGCGAGCGTGCCGCCTGGCGGGAGCGCGGGATGGCGGTGTCGGTGCGCCGGGCCCGCGCGCAGGACGACTTCGACGCCAGGGCGGCCGCCGGGCTGCCCGTCGTGCGCGACGCCGGGTTCACCGAGATCGAGCCGGGGTCGTGCACGTTCGTCGCGGACGCGCCCTGGCTCGCCGGGCGCGTCTTCAGAGGGTGAACACGTCGGCCAGCACGCCGCCGGCCGGGGTGACGCGCGCGGGCGACGGGCTGTCGTAGACGACCATGAGCCGGCCACCGGCCAGCAGCGCCAGCCCTTCTGGGTGGTCGCAGCCGGTGCCGTACGGCAACTCCAGCACCGTCTCCAGCTCGCCGGCCGGAACGACGTCCCTGCGCCGGCCCGGCCGCCAGCGGACCACCCGTACGGGCCCGTCGAGGCTCATGGTGGGCCCGGCGAGCACCAGCAGCGAGTCGCCGTCGGGGCACAGGTCCCGCACGCCCAGCCCGTCCAGGTCCAGGAAGTGCTTGCGGTACGGCTCGCGCAACCGCAGCCGCCCGCCGCCCGCGTCGTCCAGCCGCAGCTCCAGCACGACCGCCCAGCCGCGCAGCACGGGGCCGCGCAGCCCCAGGTAGACCTGCTCGGACACGACGGCGATGCCTTCGACGTCGAACCCGTTGTCCTTGCCGGGCAGATCGAGGAACGCCCCGAGGTGCCGGTCGTCACGCAGGTGCGTGGTGAGGCCCTGCCCGCCGGACAGGATCGCCCCCTGACCAGGGGTCCGCTCGTCGAGGAGCGGCAGGCGTACGAGGATGAAGCGGTTCTCCTCCCTGACCACCGTGGCCAGCCGGTCGGCGGCCTTGGCGGGGTCCTTCGACTTGACCTTCTTGCGCTTGAGGCTGTGCGAGCCGGCCAGCCAGAGGTGGCCGTCGGCGCGGGCGAGGCCCTCGATGTCGGCTTCGTCGACGGGGCCGGCCGGGAGGTCGACGTGGTCCGCCAGCTCGAACGTGCGCTGGGCGCCGAAGTGGTCGCCCGTCCACGCCAGGTGCTCGAACGTCGCGGTCTCGTCGCCGGCGATCCAGAGGCCGGTCGCGCTCTGCCTGATCGCTGAGAGGTTTGTATGGGTTTGGGCTGCTCTGGAGGCTTGATCGAAGCGCAGCTCCACCTGTTCCACGACGCCATGATTGCACTTCGGTCGCTTCGAGGACGCCATGGCGGGATATGTCGTACGCTCCGCTCGTGCTCGATGGGGAAGATGAGATCAAGGGTTTCCGCGTGAGAACCGCTTCCAGACCTTGGGTCCCTGCTTCTCCGCCCAAACGCTCCCGCATCGGTGATCTCCGCATGCGGGTGGTGTACCGGGGGCTCGCCGTGGCCGCCGCCGTCGTGGCCGTCGCCGTGGCGCTGGTCGTGGTGGTGCTCCCGTCAGGGCCGGACGAGGTCGCGGCGGGGCCGGTAACCGCGCCGCCGGCCGCACCGTCCTCGTCCGGCCCCGCACCTTCCCACGCGGCCGGCGAGCCCGTCGAGGCGGCGAAGGCGTCACCCACTCCCGGCGCCTCGCTCGCGCCCGGCTACACGGCCATGGAGGCGCTGTACGCCGACCCGCGCGTCCCCAAGCTGACCTCCAAGGTCAGGAGGGTCAAGGTGCGCCCGCCCGCCAGGCGGGTCCTCAAGGACCGGCGCACCGGGCTGGCCGTGCCGAGGCTGGGCCGGCCGTGGAAGGCGCACAATCCGGCGCCGTACACCACCAAGCAGGTGCTGCCCAGGCAGCGCGGCACGAGCCTGCGCGGGGTCCTCGTGACCTGCCCGCTCCCGATCATGGAGCAGAAGTCGCGGCGCGACACGGCGCTGCTGGCCGCCCGCTGGACGCTCAACCACCACCCCAAGGGCTCCCGGATCACCTGGCTGGCCGCGCAACCGGTCAAGCGCGGATGGATGCTGATTTATCGGGTGAAGTACGGAAAACACTCCTCCCGGGCGGCCGTCGTCGTCATGGACGGGGGAATGAGCAAGCCCGGCCTGGCGTTCGTCACAGTGCCTGACACGCAGCGCAAGCACTGGCCCGATGTCGGCCGCGTGGCCGCAGGGGTACGTGTCCTAGGCTAGAAAGATCATTGAATGCGGCGATATGGGGGAGTGACGCCGTGGAACGCTCTGGAGCGCCGCAGCCATCCGACAAGGGCAAGGGCAAGCCGCCCTGGCGCTCGGAAGGCCTGCCCGGCACACCCGGAGGGCGACCCAAGATCAACTGGTGGCGGTTCGCCGTCACCCTTCTGATCGTGTACGCGGCCTTCTTCGTGGTCTCGTCGTTCGTCGACAGCGGCTCGGTCGAGACGATCTCGTACACCGAGTTCACCAAGCAGGTGAACGCGAAGAACGTCAAGGACATCTACGCCGAGGGCCTTTCGGTCGAGGGCGACCTCAGATCGGCGGCGAAGAACCCCGAGAGCAACGAGTCCTACACCAAGTTCGCCACCGAGATCCCGGCCTTCGCCAACACCGACCAGCTCGACCAGCAGCTGGCCAACGGGCAGGTCGAGATCACCTCCAAGCCGATCACGCGCGGGTTCTTCTCCAACCTGCTGTTCTCGCTGCTGCCCGTGCTGCTGCTGGCGGGCCTGTGGATCTGGATCATGCGGCGGGGCGCCAGCATGATGGGCGGCGGCGGCCTGGGCGGGCTCGGCAAGTCGAAGGCGGCCAAGCCGGTCGAGGCCGGGCAGGTGCGCGTCACGTTCGACGACGTCGCCGGCATCGACGAGGTCGAGAACGAGCTCGTCGAGATCGTCGACTACCTCAAAGACCCCGACAAATACCGCAGGCTGGGTGCGAAGCTGCCCAAAGGCGTGCTGCTCGCGGGCCCGCCGGGAACCGGCAAGACGCTGCTGGCCAGGGCGGTCGCGGGCGAGGCCAAGGTGCCCTACTTCTCGGCCAGCGCCTCCGAGTTCATCGAGATGATCGTCGGCGTGGGCGCCTCGCGCGTGCGCGACCTGTTCGAGGAGGCGCGGAAGGTGGCGCCGTCGATCGTGTTCATCGACGAGATCGACGCCATCGGCCGGGCCAGGGGCGGCGCCGGCGGCGTCGGCGGGCACGACGAGCGCGAGCAGACGCTCAACCAGATCCTCACCGAGATGGACGGCTTCTCCGGGGCCGAGGGCGTGATCGTCATCGGGGCCACCAACCGCCCCGAGATCCTCGACCCGGCGCTGCTGCGTCCCGGGCGCTTCGACCGTACGGTGCAGGTGGGCCTGCCCGACGCGGCCGGCCGCACCGCGATCCTGGCGGTGCACACGAGGGGCGTGCCGCTCGACCCCGAGGTCGGCCTCGACCAGCTCGCCAAGACCACCCCCGGCATGACCGGCGCCGACCTGGCCAACCTCGTCAACGAGGCGGCCCTCCTTGCCGCCAAGCGCGGCAAGGAGAAGGTCTCGACGGCCGACTTCACCGACGCGCTGGAGAAACTGCAGCTCGGCGCGGCCCGCAGCATCGTCATGCCGGAGGACGAGCGCACCAGGACCGCCTTCCACGAGGCCGGGCACGCGCTGCTCGGGATGCTCCAGCCGGGCGCCGACCCGGTCAGGAAGATCTCCATCATCCCGCGCGGCCGGGCGCTCGGCGTCACGCTGTCCACCCCGGACAGCGACCGCTACGCCTACGACGAGCAATATCTGCGCGGGCGCATCACCGGCGCGCTCGGCGGCATGGCGGCCGAGCAGGTCGTGTTCGGCGTCATCACCACCGGCGCCGAGAACGACCTCGAGCAGGTCACGATGATCGCCCGCGGCATGGTCGGCCGCTGGGGCATGTCGGAGAAGATCGGCCCGCTGACCATCCTGCCCAACGACGGCCAGCAGCCCCAGGCCTCGCCTGTCACGCTCGCCATGGTCGACGAGGAGGCGCGGCGCATCGTGGACGAGTGCTACGAGCGCGCGGTCCAGGTGCTCAGCGACAACCGCGACAAGCTCGACGCGATCGTGGAGGCGCTGCTGGAGCACGAAACCCTCGACGAGGCCGGTGCGTACGCCGCCGCGGGCCTGTTGAGCCGGTCCGCGGACACCGCCGGGAGCCGGCCGAGGGAATTTTCCGAGAATTAGGCAATCCGGACGTTGACGCCGATTGTGGTCGGGGCAGATGTTTCGACAACGATCGGGGGACTTGTCGTGACACTGACTGACGAGCTTCTCGCCGAGCTCGGAGACTCAGGGCTGGAACAGGTCGCCGGGATGCTCGGCACCGACCCGGCCACGGCCCGCATCGTGACCCAGGCCGTCGCGGGCACGATCATCGGTGGCATGGCCCGCGACGCCGAGCACCTTGACGGTGCCGACGCCCTGCTCAGCGCGCTGGACGACCACAAGGACACCGACCCGTTCAACGGCGACGTGGCCTCGCTGACCCGCGACGGCCACAACATCCTCGGCCACGTGTTCGGCGGCCAGGGCACCGAGCGGGCGGCGGCCGGGCTGTCGCAGCTCGCCGCGGTGAACCCCGGGGCCATGATGAAGCTGCTGCCGCTGGTCGCCCCCATGATCATGTCGCTGCTCGCCGACCGCGCCGCCGGGCGTCACCTGGACGCGCGCGCCCTGGCCGACGAGCTCGACCACGAACGGTCCACCCTTCCCGCGAAGCTGGGCGACCTGGTGACGACCCTGCTCGACGGCATCTTCGGCGGCACGCCCGCGCAGCGGACCAGCCCGTACGACACGGCGGCCATCACCCGCGGCCGCAGGAGCGCGGGCAGCCGTGAGATCACACCGGGCACGGCGACCCCCGACTGGTGACCGGTAGGCTGTGCGAGTGATCGTTCTGGCCTCAGCCTCCTCCGCCCGCCTGGCTCTTCTGCGCAGCGCGGGCCTCGACCCCAAGGTCATCGTCAGCGGCGTCGACGAGGAGGCCTATTCGGCCTACTCACCGGCGGCGCTCAGCCTGGTGCTGGCCAAGGCCAAGGCCGAGGCGGTCGCGAGCGGGCTGGACGAAGGGCTGGTCATCGGCTGCGACTCGATCCTCGAGCTCGACGGCCGCCCCTACGGCAAGCCGGCCACACCCGAGGAGGCCCTTGAGCGGTGGCGGCTGCTGCGGGGCCGCACGGGGCGGCTCGTCACGGGCCACTGCGTCATCGACGTCGTCGCCGGCCGGCAGGCGGCGGAGACCGCCACCACCGTGGTGCACTTCGGCCGGCCCTCGCCCGAGGAGATCGCCGCCTACGTCGACACGGGCGAGCCGCTCTCCCTGGCCGGAGCCTTCAGCATCGAAGGGCGCGGCGGATGGTTCGTCGAAGGGATCGAGGGCGACCACGGCAACGTGCTCGGCATCTCGCTGCCGCTCCTTCGCGACCTGTTCGCGGAGCTCGGCTACGCGGTGACGGCTTTCTGGCGCTAGCCTGCCGGACATGCGATCAGTGCGTGACTTCTTCTCCGGCGTGGGCTTCTTCCTCCAGGGGTTCGGCTGGGTCTCTCGCAACGGGCGCTGGTGGCTGTTCGGGCTCATCCCGGCGCTCATCGCGTTCGCCGTCTACGTGGTCGCGCTGATCTTCCTCGGCACCAACGCGACCGATCTGGCCGCGTTCCTGACGCCGTTCGCCGACTCGTGGAGCTGGCGGGAGGCGTTCCGCGCGCTCGTGGGCGTCGCCCTGTTCCTGGGCGGTCTGGCGCTGGCGGTGCTGACCTTCGTCGCGCTCACGCTGGCGATCGGTGATCCGTTCTACGAGAAGTTGTCGGCGGCGGTCGACGTGCTGGAGACGGAGGAGGAGCAGCCCTGGTGGCGCACTCTGCCGCGGTCCATCCGCGACAGCCTGGTCACGCTGTTCTACGTGCTGCTCTTCACGGTTCCGCTGTTCGCGCTCGGGTTCGTACCCGTGGTGGGGCAGACGGTGGTGCCGGTGCTGGGAGCGGCCGTTTCCGGATTCTTCATGACAGTGGAGCTCACCACCCTGGCCCTGGAACGGCGAGGCATGGCCCGCAAGGAACGCTTCGCCCTCCTCCGCGCCAACAAGGCCGGCACGCTGGGGTTCGGAGTGGCCGTGTTCCTGCTCTTCCTCATCCCGTTCGTGGCGGTCATCGCCATGCCCGCCGCCGTGGCCGGCGCCGCCCTCCTCGTACGCACCCGCCTGGCCCCGGCCTCCACCCCCAGCCCTGACCCGGCGCCCTGAGGTGCTTCGGGGGGGCCCGGGCTCACCTCTCCCCACGTAAAGCATCAGGACCTCGCCGAGCTCGTCGGCTGATCGAGTGCGCCGCCGTCGCGTGACTGTCGGGTGGCCGCCAGGAGACGCCGGTCGCCCCGCTGCGGGGTTCGCGAGCGCGTGAGGTGCGCCACGTCCTCAGCCCTCCGGCTGACCTGCGGCCTTGCCGATGTCACAGCCCGAGGTGGCTTCTCGTCATGGGAGGTGCACGCCCTTTCGTTTCAGGAGTAGCTGATGAACCTCACCTTGTGGATCGCCGCCGGACTGCTGGCAGCCGTGGCCTTGCTCGGCGGCTTCACCAAGACCTTCGTCCCCCAGGCAAAGCTGGCCGCGAGCCATGGCGGGGGGTGGACCGGGGAGGTGAGCGCCGGCTTCGTCAAGACCCTGGGCATCCTGGAGGTCCTGGCCGCGGCGGGCTTCATCCTGCCCGCCGCGCTCGGCATCGCCCCGGTGATGGTGCCGGTGACCGCCGTCTGCTGGATCCTGTTGATGATCGGCGCGGGGATCACCCACGGCCGCCGCGGCGAATACCCGCTCGTGGCGCTGAACGCGGTCTACCTGGCGCTCGCGGCCTTCGTCGCCTGGGGCCGCCTCGCCGTCGAGCCCTTCGCCGGCTGACCCCGGCAGCAGGGTGGAGATGTGCCGGCTGCCGGGTTGTCCACAGCCTCAGCCCGCCCCCTCGCTCCATCCCCAGAACGACTTTCGGTTCTTCCGGCCCCCGCCCGCCCTCGGCACCCTTGGGGCCCATGACGACCGACAGCTCCACCTTCACCGACGAGCCCCGCCTCACCCTGGCCGGCCCCTCCGACGTCCTCGCAGCCGTCCCCTACCTGGTGGGTTTCCACCCGAAGACCTCCCTCGTGGTGATCGGCATCGACCACGGCACGACCAAGGTCGTGGCCCGATGGGGTCTCCCGCTGGAGCCCGGCACCCTCGACCCGCTGGCCCCCCTCCTGCAGCGGGAGAGCGTCACGGAGATCGTGATCGTGGGCTACGGTCCCGGCGAGGTGGTCACCCCCGCGGTCGACGAGGTCAGGCGGCTGGCTCCACGGGCCGGCGTCCGCGTGGGGGAGGCACTACGCGCCCATGAGGGCCGCTACTGGTCCTACGTCTGCGACGTCCCCAGATGTTGCCCTGCGGACGGCACCACCTACGACCCGTCCACCAGCCGGATCGCCGCGGAGGCGACGGTCCGGGGCCTGGTGGCCCTGCCCGACCGCGAGGCGCTGGAGCGCACGCTGGCCCCTGTCACGGGTCCGGTGCGCATGGCGATGCGGCGGGCCACGTCCGACGCCGTCGCGGAGGTCAGGGCCGGGCTCACCGCCACTCCCGACCTCGACGCCCACGCCCGGCAGTTCGTCTCGGAGGGCCTGGCCAGGGTCCGGTCGGCGGTGCGGACCCACGCCGGGGGCGGCCGCCTCGACGACGCCGAGGCCGCCAGGCTCGGCCTGGACCTGGCGGTCATCCGCGTCCGCGATGAGGCCTGGACCCTCATGGACGAATCCCACGCGTCCCTGTGGAAGGATCTGACGCGCAGGCTGGAGCCCCGCTTCACGCCACCGGCCGCCTCCCTCCTGGCCATGGCGGCCTGGCGGGCGGGAAACAACGTCCAGGCCACCATCGCCCTCGAGCGCGCCCTGACCGTCGACCCCGGCTATTCGATGGCCAACCTCCTCATGCACGCCCTGCAGAACCTGCTCTCACCGAGCGTCCTGCGGGACCGTCTCCCCACCCCGGCCGAGCTCGACGCCGCCATGGGCCCCGTCCACGCGGTGTGGTTGCTGCCCCTGGTCAACCTGCTCGACGACGAGGCACCGCCGCCACCTCTCGAATAGCCGTCCACCATGGTCCTACTCTTGAGGGCCGTGCGCGGTGAAGGGATATGACCCTCGGCCGTCTGGCAAATCGCACGGAGGAATATCCGAATTCCGGATGTCCGGGTTAGAGGGTGTCCTCCTCGCGGCGGCGGCGCTCGTTGTAATCGCGCATCCGCCGCGGATATCCGGTGAGCTGAACGTCGTACACCGGCAGGGCAAGATTGCGAGCGACCTTGCGGATGACGGCCGGTGAGCCGACCCTCCGCCTGGTCCACTCGCCGTCGTCGGCCACCGCCACGGCGGTCGTGTCGGTGGCGAAAGTCTCTGGCTCGACGTAGAACTCGACGCCACGCCGCGAACGGGCAAAGGCGATGAGCGCTTCGATGTCGGCGTCTGTCGCCTCACGGTCGAACTTTGCGACTTTGGGGCCGCGCAGCCGACGCAGGCCGTAGCGGTCGCGCCATCTCATGAATCCTTTTTATACGATCTGAGGGCTCCGCGCCGGGGGATGATCTAAGGGACGGATCGGGGATTCTCCGGATAGCACCCTGGCCTTCGAAGACGCAGTATGGGGGGAGACCGTTCGATTCTCACCGAGGAGAGGCATGGCGATGATGGCTGGGGTACCGACAACCCCTGGGCCGGGACAGGTGCCGCCAGCTCAACTGCGCGTCACCCACCAGGACCGAGAGCACGTGGTGGAGCACGTCAAGGCCGCCTACGCTGAGGGCCGCTTCGACAAGCTCGAGTTCGACGACCGGCTGGAGCGCGCGATGACGGCGCGCACGCACGGTGACCTGATGCCCATCATGACCGAGATCTACGGCACCCAGGCCGTGCCCCAGCTCGCCCCTCCTTCCGCGGCCGAAGTCCGCCACGAGCGCGCGCCGGAGAGCAACGAACGCCTCGGCGCCGCTCTCGGCCACATGGTGCTGCTGCTCGGCGTACCGATCGTGGCACCGCTGATCCTGCTGCTCACCGGCGGCAAGACCTCCCCCTACATCCGCCGGCAGGCGCTGGAGGCGCTCAACTTCCAGATCACGCTCGTAGGAGCGTCGATCTTGCTGCCCTTCACCATCATCGGCATCGTGCTGGTGCCGATCATCTGGGTCGTGGCGGTGGTCCTCGCGATCGTCGGCGGCGTCTCGGCCCTGACGGAGGGAAACTTCCGCTACCCGATGACGCTCCGCCTGGTGAAGTGACACGACGTTTCGTCCCGCTTCTTTCGCGTACGCCCCGCCGAGGCCCTGACCTCCGCGGGGCGCGTCGCGTCCTTCCCCGCACACGCCCGTTCCCGAGCCCCCAACCGTCCGGTGCACGGCCGACCGCCGTTCTTCCGCTGGCCGGCTGTGGCCAGGGTCAGCGGGCCAGCACCTGATACTTGACCTTCATCACACCGGCACTGGTGTTGCCGATGGCAGCGAAGGCGGCTCTGGACAGGTCGAGGCAGCGGCCGCCGATGTACGGGCCGCGGTCGTTGATGCGAACCGTGACCGTCTCCCCGCTGGCCGGGTTGGTCACGCGGACCTTGCTGCCCAACGGGAGGGTCTTGTGCGCGGCGGTCATCGCCGACGGGTTGAAACGCTCGCCGCTGGCCGTCATCTGGGGGTCGCCATAGTAGGAAGCGCCGCACCTGCCGGACGACAGCACACGGAGCTTGGGCTTCGAGGAACGCGTCTTCGGCTCGGGTGATCCTGGCTTCGCCGTCGCCTGGGGTGCGGTCTTCGCTCCCGGTCCCCGGGATTCAGCCCTGGCCCCGGTGCTCTGGGACTCCGTCTCCGCGCCCGGACGCCGCGCGCCAGGGCCGGGGGTCGCCGTCACTGACCCGGACCCCTGGGAGCCGGTGTCACCACCGGACTCAGGGGATGTCGTCGTCTTCGGGTGGGCCGCCGGGGTCCTGGAGAGGGGGGACGGTTGCGGGCTGTTCCGGCGGGCGGCTTCGCCCGGGGTGCTGGCCTGGCCGGGAGCGCCCATCGAGCGCCGGAAGGGGTCGTCGTCGCCGAAGGCGGCCCACGCGGTCGTCGAGGCGGCGCAGACGACGGCGCCGCCGGCTGCGACGGCGGTCCACCGCTTGGCGGGAGAGAGCTTGCGGTCATGCGGAGACGGCTTGCGGGAATGCTGGCCCAACGTAAACCACGGGTCCTCCATAGGGGATAGGGCTAGGAAGGGCCGGGCGCGAGGGGGCGAGGGCGTACGGCGGCCGATCCGCGGGCGGGCTGGGGGTCCCGCGCGACGAGGACGAACATATGCGACAAACGGCGAGTAAAGACAACTTAATGGGACATTAAGTGACTCATCTCACGGGCTCGCCCCAGCGGTGTGGCAGCCGGCCGAGGAGCGGCACGTGTACGTCATCGAGGACGCCGCCCGTGTCGGAGGCGGTGTGAGCACGATCGGGCCGGACGATCCGGTCCCCGAGGCGTACGGGACCGCAGGGCAAGGGCCCGGCCGGCGGAGGGGAGCGGCGCGGTCGGGCAGGGGGAGGGGAACTGTGCGGTCGGGCAGGGCGGAGGGGAGCGAGGCAACATCCGTCTTTCGCGACGCCGGCCGCGACTGGCGGGCCGGAAGACTCCGCGACGCTTCCTGACGGTTGCCTCCACGCAGAGCGCGTCCCGCGGCCGCGAGCGGGGCGTGCCGGTCCGTGCCCGGGGGGCGCTCGTACAGACGCGCTCCACGGCCCGTCGCCGGTGGGCGGCGAGGCCGTGTGGATCACAACATCAGCGCGCGTACGGTCTCCACCGTGTCGGCGTCCTCGACCCGCTTGTCGGGGCGGTAGCGCAGGACGCGGGCGAAGCGCAGGGCCATGCCGCCCGGGTAGCGGGGTGAACGCTGCACCCCGTCGAAGGCGATCTCCACGACCACCTCAGGTCGCACCCTGACCGTCCAGCCGTCGGTGGGGCCTTCGGCGAGCTCGAGGAAACGCTCGGTCTGCCAGGCGAGCAACTCGTCCGTCATGCCTTTGAAGGTCTTGCCGAGCATCACGAACCCGCCATCGGGGTCTCTGGCCCCCAGGTGGAGATTGGACAGCTTGCCCTGGCGCCGCCCGTGACCCCACTCGGCCGCCAGCACGACCAGGTCGAGCGTGTGACGCGGCTTGACCTTGATCCAGCCGGCGCCACGGCGGCCCGCCGCGTAGTGGGAGGCCAGGGACTTGACCACCAGGCCCTCGTGGCCGGCCTTCACCACGTCGGTGAAGAACTGCTCGGCCTCCGTCACCTCGTCCGCGATCAGCCGCGGGGTCAGCAGACCCTGGGGGACCAGGCGGGTCAGCGCCTCCTGGCGCCGGGCGTAGGGCTGGTCGAGCAGGTCGGCGCCGTCGACCCGCAGCGCGTCGAAGAAGAACACGCTGAGTGGCGTCCGCTCGCGCAGCCGCGCGACGTCGGTCTTGCTGGACACCCGGCTCGCCGTCACCTGGAACGGGTGCGGCCGCCCGTCGGGGCGCAGGGCGATCACCTCGCCGTCGAGGACCAGGTCGTCCGCGGGCATCGCGAGCACGGCCTCGACCAGCTCGGGAACCTGCGGCGTGATGTCGTCGAGCGTGCGGGTGAAGACCTTGACCTCCGAGCCCGCGCGGTGGGCCTGCACCCTGACCCCGTCGAGCTTCCACTCCAGCGCCGCGGGCGTGCCCGCCTTCTTGAGCGCGGCCGCCACGTTGGGCGCGCTGCCCGCCAGCATGGGCGAGACCGCCCGCCCCACCTCCAGCCGGAACGCGTGCAACGCCGCCACCCCGCCGGCCAGCGCGGCAGCCCCGACGGCGGGCAGCGAACCGCGCAGCGTGAGCGCGCGGCGCACGTCGCTCGCGGGAGCGCCGGACGCCTTGGCCACCGCCTCGATCATCACGCCGTCGAGCGCGCCCTGCCGCAGCTCGCCGTGGAGCAGCCGGCTCATGAACTGCTGCTCCTGGCTGGTCAGCCCCGCGAACAGCTGCGCCACCAGCGTCTTGCGCGCCGTTTGCGAGCCCTGCCCGGACACCGCCTTGATCGTGCTCAGCAACGCGTCGACGGCGGTCAGCGTGGCGGTTGCGGCCAGTTTGGGCTGGGGGAGATCCTCCAGCGTGCGCCAGCCGACGCCCACCTGCCGCTGGGGCAGCTCGCCCGAGAGATAGGAGATGGCGATCTCGGCTTCGCCGGGGCCGACCCGGCCCAGCAGCTCCGCCAGATGACCGATCTTGCCCAGCCTGGCGGACGTGCGCGTCACCGCCTCGGACACCCGGACCACGTCGATCAGAAGCACACGTTCATGGTGCCTCACGTGGCCGACATTTCCGTCCACCGGGTGCAAGGATTCTCAGTGATTCGCCCGGCGCGCGACCGACGCGAGCGCTCGGGCGCAGGAGAACCGCTCCGCCGAGCGCCGGGCCTGTGGCGGCTTCCGCAACCCCGGCCAGGTGGTGGCTTGCGCGCCGGGCCCGAAGGATGGCTCCGCTGGTGGTGTCGGAAGGTGGCCTTCGGGACCGGCTTCGACCGGGCGACCGGGCAGGCCCTCCAGGAAGGAGGGAGACGCTAGCTGACGCCGAGCAGGTCGACGACGAAGATGAGCGTCTCGTTCGGCTTGATGCGGGCGCCCGCTCCGCGGCTGCCGTAGCCGAGGTGCGGCGGGATGACCAGCTTGCGCCGGCCGCCGACCTTCATGCCCGCGACGCCCTGGTCCCAGCCGGCGATGACCCGCCCGCCGCCGAGGGGGAACTCGAACGCCTCGCCGCGGTTCCACGACGCGTCGAACTCCTCCCCGGTCGAGAACGCGACGCCCACGTAGTGGACGCGTACGTTGTGGCCGGGCTTGGCCTCCTGGCCGTCGCCGACGGTCAGGTCGACGATCTCCAGGTCGGCGGGCGGATTGCCTCCGGGAAAGTCGATCTCGGGCTTCTCGAGTGCCACGTAGTGCTCCTGTTGACGATGAGAACTGACCCGACGACTCTATGCGCTCGGGACATCGTCGTCGTTCGTGACTCCGCCGATTCCCGACCCGGGCGGGCCGCTGTTCCGGGGACGCGCGGTCACCAGCTCTGGTGCAGGGGCATGCCTTCGGCGTAGCCGGACGAGCTCTGGACGCCGACGACCGCCTGCCGGTGGAACTCCTCCAGGTTGGAGGCCCCCGCGTACGTGCACGACGAGCGCAGCCCGGCCACGATGGCGTCGATCTGGTCCTCCACGCTGGGCCGTTTCGGATCCAGGTACATCCGGGACGTCGAGATGCCCTCCTCGAACACGGCCTTCCTGGCCCGCTCGAACGCCGAGTCGTCGGCCGTCCTGAGCCGCACGGCCCGCGCGGAGGCCATGCCGAAGTTCTCCTTGTACTTGCGCCCGTTGGCGTCCGTACGGGTGTCTCCCGGCGACTCGTACGTGCCCGCGAACCAGGACCCGATCATCACGTTGGAGGCGCCGGCGGCCAGCGCCAGGGCGACGTCGCGCGGGTGCCGCACGCCACCGTCCGCCCACGCGTGCCGCCCCAGCCGCCGGGCCTCGGCCGCGCACTCGACGACGGCCGAGAACTGCGGCCGGCCGACCCCGGTCATCATCCGCGTGGTGCACATGGCGCCGGGGCCCACCCCGACCTTGACGATGTCGGCCCCGGCGGCGACGAGATCGCGTACCCCCTCGGCGGTCACCACGTTGCCGGCCGCGACGGGGACGGGGGCGTCGAGCGCCTTGACGGCGCGGAGCGCGGAGATCATCTTGTCCTGGTGGCCGTGGGCGGTGTCCACGACCAGGCAGTCGATCCCGGCGTCGAGCAGTTCCGCGGCCCTGGCGGCCACGTCGCCGTTCACGCCGACGGCGGCCGCGATGAGCAGCCGGCCCTGGGGGTCGACGGCGGGCTGGTAGAGGGTGGCGCGCAGCGCGCCCATGCGGGTGAGGATGCCGACCAGCCGCCCGGCGGCGTCGACGATGGGCGCGAGCCGGTGGCGGCCCTCGTGCAGCCGGTCGAAGGCCGTGCGCGGGTCGAGCCCGGCGGGCAGCGTCAGCAACTCGCTCGACATGACCTCGGAGAGCTGGGTGTACATGTCCACGCCCTCGCAGTCGGCCTCGGTCACGACGCCGACGGGCTGGTTGTCCCAGTCGACCACGATGACGGCGTTGTGCGCCCGCTTGGGCAGCAGTTGCAGCGCCTCGCCGACCGTGTCGTGCGGGGTGAGGGTGAGCGGCGTGTCGTGCACGAGGTCGCGTTTCTTGACCCAGTCGACCACGTTGGCCACGACGTCCAGCGGGATGTCCTGCGGGATCACGGTGATGCCGCCGCGCCGCGCCACGGTCTCGGCCATGCGCCGGCCGGCGACCGCGGTCATGTTGGCCACGACGAGGGGGATGGTGGTGCCGGTGCCGTCGTTGGACGAGAGGTCGACCGCGAGCCGCGAGCCGATCGAGGACCGCGACGGGACCATGAAGACGTCGCTGTAGGTCAGATCGTACGGAGGCTCGAGGTCATTGAGAAATTTCACGTTCATCCATCTTATGTGGTGACAGGGTGTGCCAAGGGTTTCCCCCTTTCTCGGGGGCTTATGATCGCCCCGGGATACTTTTGGGGGAGGGAGGGCCTGTGGACGTCACCGAACGGGCCGAGCTGACCGTGGTCGGCTTCGCCGTACGTACCACCAACGCCGACGAGAAGGATCCGGAGCGGGCCAAGCTGCCCGCGCTCTGGAAGCGAGCGGGTGCGCCGGGGGCTTTCGCGCACGTGCCGGGACGCGTGGACGAGAACCTCTACGCCGTGCTGACGGACTACGAGAGCGACCACAACGGGGCTTTCACGCAGATCGTCGGCATCGGCGTGCGCACCGTGCCGCGGTTGCCCGAGGGCATGGTGGCCGTCCGGGTGCCGGCGGCCAAGTCGCTGAAGCTGGAGGCCCGCGGCTCGATGCCGCAGGCGCTCGTGGAGGCGTGGCAGCAGGTGTGGCACTACACCGAGTCGGGCGGTTCGCCGGCGCGCGCGTTCACCACGGATCTGGAGGTGCACCACCGCGACGGCGCCGACCTGTTCATCGCCCTCTAGCGAGGGCCGGACACGGGTGGATCAGAGGCCGAGCGCGGCGGCCGCCGCCTTGACGGCCGTCGGCTTGACCTCTTCGATCGGCCGGTCGGCGTATTCGACCGTGCAGTCGGACATGCCGCCGAGCGCCACCGTGGCCCGGATGCGCTGCTCCTGCGTGACGTCGGCGCCGAGCAGCAGGCCCACGAGCCGGCGCCGCCAGTCGAACAAGCGGTCGGTCAGGTCGAGCTGGCCCAGCGTGGCCAGGTCGGTGAGCACCATGACGAGCACCTGGCGGTGCCGCCAGATCATCTCGAAATAGTCATCCAGCAGCTCGCGCGGGTCGCCGGGCGCTCGTGCCGTCACGAACCTGTCGTGGTCGTCGATCAGCGGCTGGACGATGCTGCGCACGAGGTCGTCGCGCGAGGCGAAGTGGTAATAGAGCGCGGGCTTGGTGATGCCCAGCCGGTCTGAGATCTGGCGCAGGCTGGTGTTGCGCACGCCCTGCTCGGCGAACAGTTCGCGGGCGACCGCCTGGATGCGGGCCTTGGTGTCACTGGGCATGAGCCAAGGCTATCCCTTACCTATCGTTAAGTAAGGGGCCGTGCTAGCGTCGCACTTACCATCCGTTAAGTAAGGAGAGTGCGGTGCGAATCCTCATCTCGGGGGCGAGCGTGGCGGGACCGGCGCTGGCGTACTGGCTCAGCAGGTACGGCTTCGAGGTCACCGTCGTGGAACGCGCTCCCGCGCTGCGGAAGACGGGCGGCCACGCCATCGACCTGTTCAGGCCGGCCATGGACATCGTCGAGCAGATGGGCGTGCTGCGGCAGGTCCTGGACAGGAGGACCGGCACGGATGTGCTCACGATCTACCGGGAGGGGCACGCGCGCCCCGTGAACGTGGAGGTGCGCCGCCTCATGGCGGGGGTCTCCGACCGGCACGTCGAGATCATGCGCGACGACCTGAGCGAGATCTTCTACGACGCCACCCGGCACGACGCCGGCTACGTCTTCGGCGACTCCATCGCCTCGATCTCCGACGGCGGGGAGGTGGTCTTCGACAGCGGCAGGACAGGCGCGTACGACCTGGTGATCGGCGCCGACGGCCTGCACTCGAACGTGCGCAGCCTGGTCTTCGGCCCCGAGTCGCGCTTCACCTCGTGGATCGGCGCCTACCTGGCCGTCGCCTCGGTGCCCAACCACCTGGGGCTCGACGGCCGGATGGAGGGCCTGACGGGGGCCGGGAGGATGGCCGCGCTCTACGGCGCGGCGCACATGGCCGACGCGCGGGCCGTGTTCCTGTTCAGGACCCCGGAGCCGCTCGACTACCACTACAGGGACGTCGCCCGCCAGAAGGAATGCCTGCGAGAGCACTTCGCCGACGCGGGATGGGAGGTGCCGCGGCTCATGGAGGAGCTGGACCGTACGCCGGCCTTCTACTTCGACTCGATCACCCAGCTCCGCCTGGACACCTGGTCACGGGGCCGGGTGACGCTGGTCGGGGACGCAGGCTACTGCCCGGGCCCGGCCGTCGGGGGCAGCACGAGCCTCGCGGTTGTGGGGGCGTACATCCTGGCGGGCGAGCTGGCCGCCCACGGCGGCGACCACACGCGGGCCTTCCCCGCCTACGAGGCGGAGATCGGCGCGTACGTGCGCCGCAGCCGGGCCTTCGCCATCGCCGCGGCCAGGCGCCTGGTGCCCGGCAGCCGGTTCGAGGTGTGGGCGCTGGTCCAGGCCGCGCGGCTGATCGATCACCTGCCGGCCGCCGTGACCAGGGCGGCGAGCAAGATCGGCGCTGCCAAGGGGGTGCGCCTGCACGACTCGATCACGCTGAAGGACTATTCGGCCCACGCCGTGGCGACGGCACGCTAGGCGAGCACTCCCTGGGCGCGCAGCTTCTCCGCCTCCTCCGGCGACAGGCCCCAGCCCGACAGGTCGGCCTGGCGGGTGGCGGGTGACAGATCCTGGGCGGGCACGCCCACCAGGCGGGGCGCGGGCACGGGATGGGTCACGCCGCCGACCTCGACGAACGAGCCTCTGGCGACGTTGTGCGGGTGCGCGGCGGCCTCCGCCATGGACAGCACGGGGGAGACGCACGCGTCCGAACCCTCGAAGAGGGCCTCCCACTCGGCCCGCGTCCGCGTCCTGAACTCCGCCGCCAGGCGGGCCCTCAGCGCCGGCCACTGCGCCCTGTCGTTCCTGTCGGGCAGGTCGGTCAGGCCAATCAGGGTCACCATCGCCTCCCAGAACTGCGGCTCCAGCGCCCCCACGGCGACGTACCCGCCGTCGGCCGTCTCGTAGGTGTCGTACTGCGGGGCGCCGGTGTCCAGCAGGTTCGTGCCGCGCGGCCCCCAGAGGCCGCTCTGCACGGCCTGGTAGAACATGGAGAACAGGATGGCCGCGCCGTCGACCATGGCCGCGTCGACCACCCTGCCCCTGCCGGTGCGCTCCCGTTCGAACAGCGCGAGCAGCACGCCGTACGCGAGCATGAGCCCGCCGCCGGCGAAGTCGCCGAGGATGTTGATCGGCGGCGTCGGCTTGTCACCTTCGCGGCCCAGCATCGACAGGACGCCGGAAACGGCGACGTAGTCGATGTCGTGCCCGGCGGTGGGGGCGAGCGGCCCGTCCTGCCCCCAGCCGGTCATCCGGCCGTAGATCAGCCGCTCGTTCACGGCGCCCAGGTGGTCCGGCCCGATGCCGAGCCGCTCGGCCACCCCGGGCCGGAACACCTCGATCACCACGTCGGCGTGCCGGGCCAGCTCCTTGAACGCCGACACGCCCTCCGGGGTCTTCAGATCCAGCCCGACCGTGCGCTTGCCGCGGTCCATGACGTCGGTGCGCGGCCGGTCGGAAACCGCCTTGACACGGTCCACACGCAGGACTTCCGCGCCGTGATCGGCTAGCATCATCCCGGCGAACGGCCCTGGAGCGAGTCCGGCGAGTTCCAGCACGCGCACTCCGGCCAGCGGGCCACGGCGATCATCAGGCATGTACGTCTCCTCGGTGTGAGCCCAGCTCCAGTAGAACAACCTTCGGTCGCCTGTGGCAAGCCGCCCATCCGAGCCTCGCGACCTTCGCGACCTTCCCGCGAAGTTGGGGGAGGTATGGGAAACTTGCCCACTGTTCGGATGGTCTACAGGCGGCCGCGTACGACGGCCGTCTGCAGAAGGCGTACGCGCCTCCACGGACTCCCGCGTCCAGCGGTCGTCCCGTGGCAGGCGCCCGCCGCTACAGGGGTAGGACATGGTTTCGGAGAGCAACCACCTCATCGCAGGTCGCTACCAGTTGCTGCGCGAACTGGGCCGCGGGGGGATGGGCGTGGTCTGGGAAGGCCGCGACACCTTGCTCAATCGGCAGGTGGCCGTCAAGGAATTGCTGCTGCCCGAGGGCTTCTCGCCCGCCGACCAGGAGCGGCAGCTCCTGCGTACGGCCCGCGAGGCGCGCACCGCGGCCCAGCTCAACCATCCGTCCGTGGTCGCGATCTATGACGTGGCCGAGGACGGTGGCCGGCCGTGGATCGTGATGGAGCTCGTGCGGCACCCGTCGCTCGAGGAGGTCGTGCTCACCACCGGCGCCCTGCCCGTGCGCGAGGCGGCGGGCGTCGGACGGCAGGTGCTGTCGGCGCTGAAGGCCGCGCACGAGGCCGGCATCCTGCACCGCGACGTCAAACCCAGCAACATCCTGCTGGCCGACGACGGCCGCGCCGTGCTCACCGACTTCGGCATCGCCACCGCCGAGGGCGACGCGTCGCTCACCCAGACCGGCATGGTCACCGGGTCGCCGAGCTTCCTCGCTCCTGAGCGGGTCCGCGCCGCCGACGCCGGACCAGCCTCCGACCTGTGGTCGCTGGGGGCCACGCTGTACGCCTGCATGGTGGGGCGCTCGCCGTTCGAGCGCGGCGAGCCCATGGCGACGCTCAACGCGCTGCTCAACGAGGAGCCCGACTACCGCAGGATCCCGCCGGCCCTGCACGAGGTGCTGCGCGGCCTGCTGCAGAAGGAGCCCGAGGACCGGATCGACGCGGAGGAGGCCGACCGGTTGTTCGCGGCCATCATCGCGAACCGGCCCACGCACGACGACCAGCACGTCGAGGAGAGGAAGCCGGGCAGGCGCCGCGGCCGGGCCCTGCTCGCGGTCGGCGCCGCGGCGGTCCTGGTCATCGCGGGCGGCACGGTGGCCTACCTCGAGTTCGCCGCCCCCGCGGAGGGCACGCCGCGCACCACGACGCGTCCGGCCGCGGTGAGCAGCCCGCTCACGCCGGTCGCCACGGCGACGCGGCCGAGCGCCTCGCCGACGCCCACGCCGAGCGCGACCAGGGCCGTCCCGATCGTGCGGGCGTGGAAGTCGCGGGACGGCTGGTCGATCATGCGGCCGACGGGCTGGCGGGGCGCGCTCGCCGAGGCGTACACCGAGTGGACCCGCAGGGACAGGAGCGCGCACCTCGGGGTCGAGGCCGTCTACGCCGAGCTCGACCCGCACCAGATCATCCGCGACTCCGAGGAGACGTTCAAGCAGAACGCCGTCAACGTCGTCGACCGCGGTCTCAGGAGGGTCACCCACCAGGGCGTCAAGGCCGTGGAGTGGGAGTTCTCCTGGACGGCCGGCGAGGCGGGCGACGCGCGCTGGGTGCGGCCGGGCGTCCGCTACCGCGAGGTGCGCAGGGCGGTCGCGATCGGCGACACCGCCTACATCCTGTCCTGGACGGTCACCGAGGGGCAGTGGCGCCGCAACAGGGAGCTGATGCGGCAGGTGATCAGCAGCTTTACCGTAGGCGCATGAAACCCTGGAACCTGCTCGCCCTGCCGCCGCTCCCAGAAGAGGTGACGCGCCGCCTGCTCGCGCCGCTCGGCGACCGGGTGGCCGTGCGCGTTCCCGCGGCCCGCGAGCGCGAAGCGCTCCTGGCGGCGCTCCCGGAGGCGGAGATCGTGCTCGGCGACTGGACGGGCACGCTCGCGCTGGACGCCGAGGCGGTCGGCGCCGCGCCCCGGCTGGCGTTCGTGCAGCAGCCGTCCGTGGGCGTCGACGGCCACGACCTCGACGCCCTGGCCGCGGCCGGGGTGCCCCTGGCCAACACCCCCGGCGTCAGCGCCGTCGCGGTGGCGGAGTGGTGCCTGGCCGCCACGCTGTCGCTGTCGCGCAAGCTGGCCGCCGCCGACGCGGCCGTGCGCGCGGGCGAGTGGCCGCAGCAGGGCCTGCAGCCCCAGGAGATGCGCGGCCGCCGCGTCGGCGTGGTCGGCTACGGACCGATCGGCGCGGAGTGCGTCACGTTGTTCCGCGCGCTCGGCTGCGAGGTGTCCTACTGGACCCGCACGCCGCGCCCCGACCCCGGCTTCGAGGCCCTGGACACGCTCGTGGCCACCGCCGACGTCGTGGTCGTCGTCATCGCGCTGTCGGACGAGACCCGTGGCCTCGTCGACCCGGCACGCATGAAGCGGGGCGCCCTGCTGATCAACGCGGCCAGGGGCGGAGTCGTGGACCAGGGTTCGCTCGCTGAGGCGCTGCGCTCCGGGCACCTGGGCGGAGCGGCACTCGACGTCTTCGACGTGGAGCCCCTGCCACCCGGCGATCCGCTGCGCCACCTGCCGGACGTGCTGCTCTCCCCGCACGTCGCGGGCGTCACTCCCGAGGCCACCGGCCGCCTTCTCACGGCCACCCTGGACAACCTGGCCGCGGCGGTCGAGGGCAGAAAGGTGGACGCTGTGCTGAACGGTGTCGCGCCGCTGATCTCCAGAAAGTTTACGTAATCGCCTACCACGCAGGCGGTTCACCTGGCACGATAAACAGTTTTCGTGTCTTTAACGACCCCGGTCTGGTTCGGGCCGCCCGCGAGAGATAACGTCTTACCGGCGATCTCTACCGGCTCAAGGGGGTGCTTCCGTGACGACGACGATGTCGACACACCAGCGGGCAGTAGAGCAGATCCGGCGGTCCTACGCCGAGATCCCGGGCGGGGCCGCGCCCCGGCTGGCCAAATCGACGTCCAACCTCTTCAGGTTCCGCGACCAGGGCCGCACGGCCAAGCTCTCGGCCCGCGATCTCGACGAGGTCATCAGCGTCGACCCGGAGACCATGACGGCCGAGGTCCAGGGCATGACCACGTACGAACACCTGGTCGACGCCACGCTGCCGCACGGGCTCATGCCCTACGTCGTCCCGCAGCTCAAGACCATCACGCTGGGCGGCGCCGTGACGGGGCTCGGCATCGAGTCCACCAGCTTCCGCGACGGCCTGCCGCACGAGTCGGTCGAGGAACTCGAGATCCTCACCGGTGACGGGCGCGTCGTCGTGGCCCGCGAGGACAACGAACACCGCGAGCTCTTCCGCGCGTTCCCCAACTCGTACGGCACGCTGGGCTACGCGCTGCGCATCCGGATCAAGCTCCGCAAGGTGCGGCCGTACGTGCATCTCACGCACGTCAGGTTCACCGACGCGGGCAAGTGCATGCTGGCCATGCAGGAGATCTGCGACAGCATGGTCCACGACGGCGAGAACGTCGACTTCGTGGACGGCGTCTTCTTCACGCCGGGGGAGATGTACCTGACGCTCGGCCGGTTCGCCGATCGTGCCCCCTACGTGTCCGACTACACCGGGATGCGCATCTACTACCAGTCGATTCGGCAGCGCAGCCGCGACTGGCTGACCGTCCGCGACTACCTGTGGCGCTGGGACACCGACTGGTTCTGGTGCTCGCGGGCCTTCGGCGTGCAGCAGCCGATGATCCGCTCGCTCATGCCGCGCCGCTACATGCGCTCCGACGTCTACCGCAAGCTGGTGGCGCTCGACCGGAAGTACGGCCTGACCGCCCGTGTCGACCGGTGGCGCGACCAGCCCGTGCAGGAGTCGGTGATCCAGGACGTCGAGGTCCCGGTCGAGCGCGGCGCCGAGTTCCTTGACTTCTTCCACGACAAGGTGGGCATGACACCTGTGTGGATGTGCCCGCTCCGCGCCGGCTCCCGCTGGCCGCTCTATCCGCTGGAGCCGGGCAAGCTGTACGTCAACTTCGGATTCTGGGGCATGGTGCCGCTGCCGCGGGGGCAGTTCGACGGCTACTACAACCGGCTCATCGAGCGGTCGGTCCACGAGCTCGACGGGCACAAGTCGCTCTACTCGACCTCCTATTACGCCCCGGAGCAGTTCTGGCAGCTGTACAACGGCGAGGCCTACCGGCCGGTCAAGCGGGAATACGACCCGAACGGTCGCCTGCTGGACCTGTACGAAAAGTGTGTACGGGGAAGGTGAAACACGGATGGCGCTGGCAACCATCTTCGAGAAGATCGTCGGCACGGACGCGAACGTCGCGTTCACGGCCTACGACGGGAGCAAGGCCGGGCCGGACGGGGCAGACCTGGCCATCGAGGTGAAGTCCCCGATCGCGGTGGCCTACCTCGCCCAGGCTCCCGGAGAGCTGGGCCTGGCCCGGGCGTTCGTCTCCGGGCACATCGACGTGCAGGGAGACCTCTACACCCTGCTCGACCGCATGTGGAACATCACCACCAACGATCTCACGACGTCGGAGAAGCTCGCTGCCGTCCGGGCTCTCGGCATGAAGCCGCTGCTCATGCGCGTGCCGCCGCCCCCGCAGGAGATGCGCCAGAGCGCCCTGGCCAGGCTCGGCTCCCGCCACGCCAAGCAGCGCGACGCCGAGGCCATCCACCACCACTACGACGTCTCCAACCGCTTCTACGCGTGGGTGCTGGGCCCGTCCATGGCCTACACGTGCGCCGTCTTCCCCTCCGAGCGCTCCACGCTCGAGGAGGCCCAGTTCGCCAAGTTCGACCTGGTGGCCCGCAAGCTCGGGCTGGAGCCGGGGATGCGCCTGCTCGACGTGGGCTGCGGCTGGGGCGGCATGGTCATCCACGCCGCCCAGCACTACGGCGTCAAGGCCCTGGGCGTGACGCTGAGCAAGCAGCAGGCGGAGTGGGGGCAGAAGGCCATCGCCGACGCCGGCCTCGAGGACCTGGCGGAGATCCGCTTCATGGACTACCGCGACGTCCAGGAGACCGGCTTCGACGCGGTCAGCTCGATCGGCCTGACGGAGCACATCGGCAAGGCCAACCTGCAGGCCTACTTCTCCTTCCTGAACGGGAAGCTGAAGCCCGGCGGGCGCCTGCTCAACCACTGCATCACCCGGCCGACCGGCAAGGAGAAGACCTTCAACAAGGGCGGCTTCATCAACCGCTACGTCTTCCCCGACGGCGAGCTGGAGTCGGTGGGCCTGCTGATCAGGCAGATGGAGGACCTCGGCTTCGAGATCCGCCACGAGGAGAACCTCAGGGAGCACTACGCGAAGACCCTGCGGCACTGGTGCGACAACCTCGACGCCAACTGGGACGACGCGGTCCAGGAGGTCGGCATGGGCACGGCCCGGGTGTGGGCCCTGTACATGGCGGGTTGCATCGTGGGCTTCGAGCGTAACAAGGTGCAGCTCCACCAGGTGCTGGGCGTCAAACTCGACCGGAACGGCCGGTCGGGGGTGCCGCTGCGGCCGGCGGTCGACTGGCCGTGACGGCCCGCGCGGGAGGGCCCGCCGGTCCTCCCGCGTGACGGGCTCCGTCAGTCGTACGGGTCGTGGTCGCGGCGCTCGTAGCCGCGCTGCTCGTAACCTCGCGGGTCGTGGCGGGGCTGCTCGTAGTGCGGCCGGTCGTAGCCGCGGGGCTGGTCGTAGCCGCGCGGATCGTAGCCCCGCTGCTCGTACGGGTGCGGCTCGGGCTCCGGCGCCTCCTCCAGGGCCGTGCGCCCGATCGACGTCAGCAACGAGGCGATGGCGATGCCGATGACGAGGTTGATGGCGGCCGTGGCGATCTGCTCCAGGAGATCGGCGGAGTGCATGAACGGCAGGATCGTGATGATGACGGCGAAGAGCCCGGCGATCCAGCTGAAGAACCTGGCCGGCTCGGGCGTGGAGAGCATGAGGACGAAGAGCAGCAGCGTGGCCACGAGCGCGGCGGCGGCGGCCGAGATCGCGTAGCCCGTGATCGCCGCGCTGCCGTGGACGGGATCGCCGTCGGGGGCGATCACGCGGATGCCGAGCAGGCTCTTGCTGATCATCACGCCGACCACCGCGACCAGCGCGGCCACGACGGCTGCGGCGACCCCTCCTCCCCACACTCGCGCCGGGTTGACCCGTGGTCCGGCCGAGCCAGGGCGGCGATCGTAGCGATCGTGCGAGGGGTATGACATGAGCTCACCTTTGTCGCGGATGCCGATCAAGCACTTCGGAAACCTTACACGCGCCGTCAAGAGCCGCCAGGGGAGCCGGCCCACCCTGATCGCCCCTGCGGGCGGCCGGACGGCTGCCGATGGCGTGCGGGTGGAGCCGCTCTCCCGTCAGGAGGTCGTGCAATCCGCGCCGTTGAGGGTGAAGGAGTCCGGCTCCGCGGTGTCGCCGCCGTGGGTGGCCTGGAAGCCGAACGTCGCCGACGCGCCCGGGGCGATCGTGCCGTTGTAGGGGGCGTTCGTGGCCGTGACCTGGCCGCCGGCCGGCGAGACGGTGGCGTTCCACGCGGAGGTGACCGTCTGGCCCGGGGGAAGCGTGAAGGCGAGGGCCCACGAGCCGACCTGGGACGAGCCCGTGTTGGTGATCGTGACGGCCGCCGTGAAGCCGGTGTTCCAGCTGTTCATGGTGTACGTGACCCGGCAGGCGCCCTCCGGATCCGGTGTGACGGTCGGCGAGGTGGTCGGTGAGGTGGTCGGGCCGCCGTCGCCCGACAGGCCGAAGAAGTCGATGACCGCGGCGGCCATCCCGCTCTGGGGCAGGCTGTGGCCGACGCCCTGGATGCTGATCGCCTCGACGGGCGGGGTGGTCCCGGTGCCTCCGTACCTGGTCCTGGTCCAGTTGGGCTGCGGCCGGTCGGTGAGGCTGGGCGTCTGGCTCAGGCCGTGGACGTCGGTCCACTGCTTGATCTGCTCCTGGAAGTTCGGGTAGCGCAGCGTGCCGTCCTCGGTGCCGTGCCAGATCTGCATGCGCGGCCTGGGGCCGCTGTAGCCGGGATAGGCGGCGCGCACCAGGTCGCCCCACTGCTGCGGCGTCCTGCTGATCTGCCCGTTGGCGCAGGCGCTGTTCCAGCTGGAGCCGTCGGTGGTGGCGAAGCAGCCGAACGGCACCCCCATGAACGCCGCCCCGGCCTTGAACACGTCGGGGTAGTCGCCGAGCAGGACGTTGGTCATCATGCCGCCGGACGACGCCCCGGTGACGTAGGTGCGGTCGGGGTCGGCGCCGTGGCGCTGCTGGACGTACCTGACCATGGAGACGATCCCGACCGGGTCACTGCCTCCGTCGTGCCGCAGCGCCTGCGGCGAGGAGACGTCGAAGCAGGAGCCGCTCCTGGTCGCCGACGGGTAGATGACCACGAACTTGTGCCGGTCGGCCAGCGAGGCGAACTCCGTGCCGGAGTGGAAGGCGGGGCCGGACCCGGTGCAGTAGTGCACGGCCACCAGGACCGCCGGGCGGGCGGGCACGCCGTCGGGGACGTACAGGTGCATGCGCAGGTTGCTGGGGTTGGCGCCGAAGCCGGTCACCTCCGTCAGCTGTGCGGAGGACGCCGGGGCCGCCGTGATCAGGCCGGCGACGACGAGGGCCGCGGCGGCCGTCACGGCGCCTGCTATCCGGGATCTCAGGTTCATCGAGTTCCTCTCCCACGCGGCTGAAACATTGCGAGTGTGAAGAGAAACTTTCAACCTGGCAATCTTCCCGGTACGGACCCGCGCGGCCGACACGTGCTGAGCTGCCGGGAAGGGCCGGCGGAGGGCGGCGCCGGCCTGAAACTTTCGGCTACCGTCAGGACGTCGCGCGCAGCTCCTCGAGAGTGCCGGCCAGCGACGTCCAGGCCTGTTCGGCGTCCGGCGTGCGCCCGTGCGGCGAGCGCAGCCACTCCACGAACTCGGCCACGTCGTCGAGGGCCCATCGCAGCCGGTAGAACGCCAGCGCCCGCGGGTCGGGCGTGCGGCCCGTGGCCTCGGCGTACCGGGCGAGGTCGCCCGGCTCCACGGCCACCAGCCAGAGGTCGCGCTCGGGCGGAGCCAGGCCGACCGTGTCCCAGTCGACCAGGGACCACTGGCCGTCCGCGCACAGCAGGTTGCCCGGATGCGGCTCGCCATGGGTCACCACCGGCTCGCCGAGGACGCCCGCCAACCGGTCGAGCTCCGCGAGCCTCCGGCGCAGCGTGCCCGCATGCTCCGCGATCAGCTCCCCGGCGGGCTCGGAGAACGGGCCGCCGAGCCAGGGACGGTCCGGCTCGCCCAGGCACGACTCCAGGACGGCCCGGCCGGCCAGCTCCGGCGGTCGCGGCGGAGCCGACAGCGGAGGCGGTGTCGCGTGCAACCCGGCCAGCAGGTCGATGACGGCGCCGCGATCGGAGGGCGACAGCTCGTCGCCGAAATGCCCGGCGGTGCCCGCGGCGTACGGGAAGACGCTCATGGCGTAGCGGTGCCGGTCGAGCCGGCGCAGCGTCGTGCCGTCCGAGGCGCGCATCGGGGCCACCACGAAACCAAGCCCCGCCTCCTCCCGCAGGGCCGCCGCGGTGTCCATGGCCAGCCCCAGCCCGTCGAACGTCCGGCGCCGCACGTCGGCGACCGTGACGAACCACCGCCGCCCGTCCCCGTCGCCCGCGACCCAGTGATAGTCGCCGAACCCGACGGGCGCGTAGTCGAGCGTGGTGGCCCGCACGTCCCACGCGCGCAGCGCGGGACGCAGCAGCCCTTCGTCGAAGTCCTCCGGCCGATCTCGCACGCGACCCACGCTATCGGTACGAACCAGGCGATTTCCCGTCAACAAGCCAGTCGATGGCGGCGACGACGTCCGTGACGACATGGTCGGCTCCGCCCCCGGACGGCTCCGCCACCGTGCCCCGGTCGACCCAGATCGTCCGCAGGCCCGCCCCCCGCCCGCCGCCGACGTCGTTCGTGAGATCGTCGCCCACCATCCAGCCGCCGGCCGCCGGAGACGCCCCGCACCGCCGGATGCCGATCTCGAACAGCCGCACGTCGGGCTTGCTCACGCCCTCCGCGCCCGAGATCGCCCACCCGTCCAGCCGGGAGGCCAGCCCCGTGCTTTCGAGCTTGCCCGTCTGGTTGTCGGCCCTCCCGTTCGTCACGACCCCCACCGCCCAGCCGGCCGCGCGCAACCGGTCGAGCCCTGCCAGGACCTCGGCCCGGCACGACACCAGCTGCGGCAACCGTGCCCGGTAGGCCCGCCACAACTCCCCGGCCGGCTCGGGCAGCCGGAAACGCTCGCGTACGAGCTCGAAGAACGTCTCCATCGGCACGGAGCCGTTCGCGTCCAGCTCCACCATCCAGGAGGCCGCGCCCTCGCCCAGCCCTCGCTCGGAGGCGAACTCGGCGGTCCACCGCCGGAACGCGTCCAGCCGGTCGATCAACGTGTTGTCCAGGTCGAAGAGCGCCAGCATCAGGTCTCCTTGTCGTGACGGGAACGCGGGCGGCTTCACGAGAGGGGCGCCGCGCCGGCGACGAACGCGGCCCGCTCCTCGACCGGCGCCCTGGGCAGCGCCACCACGTCGTATCCGTGGTCGGCGTAGGCCCGGACGACGGCCTCATAGGTCCGCTCGGCCTCATCGAGGCTCTGCTTGCGCTCGCTGTCCTGCTCGTAGATCTCCGGCCACGGCGGGGCGGCGAACACGCGCCGGTGGTAGCGGAACGTCTCGGCCGCGGTGATCAGGTGCGGCGGCACCGGACGCCCCAGCATCCGCAGGTAGCCGATGGTGTCGACGAGCCCCCGATCGAACACCACCGGTCCCCGCCCCGCGGCCGTGCGGTGGGAGCGAAGGTCCCACGACACCATCAGCTCCGCGAACAACTCCGGATCCACCCAGGGCAGCGCGCGCCCGGAGATCGCCACCTGGTCCTTGATGATCGCCCGCCCGGCCTCGGGCCGCGTGGCGAACCCCTGGGCGCCCAGGTGCTCGACCAGCGTGCTCTTCCCCGAGCCTGGTCCTCCGGTGATGACGATGTAGCGGTCGTGGTGTTCGGGCATGCGGCAGCGTTCCCCTTCTCTCGGTGGTGACAGGAAGGCCGCCGGTGAGGGCCGGGCGCGGGAGGCACGCGCCCGGCACGTCGCGCCTAGCGCAGCTCCCGCTTGAGGATCTTGCCCGTGGCCGTCATCGGCAGCTCGTCGCGGAACTCGATGATGCGCGGATACTTGTAGGCCGCCATGTTCTCCTTGCACCAGGCGATCAGCTCGTCCTCGGTGATCGTGGCGCCGGGGGTGCGGATGACGTACGCCTTGATCTCCTCGCCGTGGGAGTCGTGGGCGACCCCGACCACGGCGGCGAGCGAGACGGCCTCGTGGGTGATCAGCACCTCTTCGAGCTCGCGCGGGTAGACGTTGAACCCGCCCCTGATGATCATGTCCTTGGAGCGGTCGATGATGGCATAGTAGCCGTCGGCGTCGCGGGTCGCGATGTCGCCCGTCCTGAACCAGCCGTCGCGCATGACCTCCGCGGTCGCCTCGGGGCGCCCGTAGTAGCCCTTCATGATGTTGTGGCCGCGGATGGCGATCTCGCCGGGGCCCTCCCCTTCGACGGTCTTCCAGTCGCCGTCGACCAGCTTCATCTCCACGCCCCAGATCGGCGTGCCCACGGTGCCCGCCTTGGAGGGCCGGCCGGGCTGGTTGAAGCTGGCCACCGGCGAGGTCTCCGACAGCCCGTACCCCTCCAGGATGCCGACCCCGAACGTCTGCTCGAAGTCCTTGAGCACCTCGACCGGCGAGGAGGCGCCGCCCGCCACGGCCACGCGCAGGGAGCGCGGCACCTCCACGCCGTCCGCGTGGATCTTGGAGAGCAGACCCCAGTACATCGTGGGCACCCCGGCGAAGAACGTGACGTTCTCCTTCGTCATGAGCGCGAGCGCCTCGCCGGGGTCGAAGCGCGGCATCAGCACGATCGCCGAGCCGCGCAGGAAACCCGTGTTCATGACGACGGTCTGGCCGAAGGAGTGGAAGAGCGGCAGCACCGCCAGATAGACGTCGCCGCCCTCGCTGTCGGGGAACATCGTGTCGCTGACCATGGCGTTCATCAGCATGTTCTGGTGGCTGAGCTCGGCGCCCTTCGGCTGGCCCGTGGTGCCCGAGGTGTAGAGGATCACCGCGGTGTCGTCGGCGGCGGTCTGCACGGTCGCGAACTCGCTCGCCATCCCGCCGAGCGCGGCCCAGATCGACTCGCCGTGCTCCGACTCGGTCGCCAGCGGCGTGGCGGGGAGGACGAAGAAGTGCTCGCAGCCGGCGGCCGCCTCGAACCCGGCCTTCCCGCGCTCACCCAGCGGCAGCTCGGGCGTGCCCTCGAAGCAGAACAGGGCCTTGGCGTCGCTGTCGTCGAGGTGGTAGGCGATCTCGCGGGACTGCAGCAGCACGTTCAGCGGCACGACCGTGGCGCCGGCCTTCAGGATGCCGAAGTAGACGAACGGGAAGTACGGCAGGTTCGGGCACGCCAGCGCGACTTTGTCGCCCTTGCCGATCCCGCGCGACACCAGCAGGTTGGCCACCTGGTTGGCGACAGTGTCGATCATGGAGTACGGCAGCCGCATGTCGCCGAAGACGATCGCGGTGCCGTCGGGGGTGTTCCTGGCGCTGTCCTCCAGGACGACCGACAGATTGAGCATGACGCCTTCCTCCCTCTCAGCAGGCTTCGGCGCCATCTTCGCAGGGGCAACATACCGGCCGGTAGGGCAAAATCGTGATTTCTCCCGATGCGGCGCCCCGGACGCGGCCCGCCGCAGGTTCCGGGGGTCACCTCGGGATATGGACGTGCCCCCGCGCCTGGAGTAAGCAGTAAGCAAACACTCCCCAAGGAGGGGCATGGAGTACGACTATGTGATCGTCGGGGCGGGGTCGGCGGGCTGCGTGCTGGCCGGCCGCCTCTCGGAGGATCCGGATGTGTCGGTGGCGCTGGTCGAGGCGGGCGGGCGGGACGACAAGCTCGAGATCCGGATGCCCGCGGGCTTCTCCAAGCTGTTCAAGACCGGCGACGACTGGAACTTCACCACCGCCAAGCAGGGCGAGCTGTCCGGCCGCGAGCTCTACTGGCCCAGGGGCAGAGTGATCGGCGGCTCGTCCTCCATGAACGCCCAGATGTGGGTGCGCGGCTGCCAGCACGACTACGACCAGTGGGGCGTGCCCGGCTGGACCTACGACGACGTGCTGCCGTACTTCACCAGGGCCGAGCGCCGCGTCGGCAGCAACGAGGGCGGCGTCTACGGAACCTCGGGCCCTCTGTACGTCTCCGAGCTGCGCAGCCCCAACGTCACCACCGCCGCGTTCCTCCAGGCCTGCGACGAGCTGGGGTTGTCCCGGCTCGGCGAGCTGAACGGGCGCTCCAACGAGGGCTACAGCCCCACCCCCGTCACCCAGCGCAGGGGCCGCAGGTGGAGCGCGGCCGACGCCTACCTGCACCCGGCGACGAAGCGGCCCAACCTCCATGTGATCACCGGGGCCTCCGTCGAGCGGGTGCGGTTCGACGGCCGCCGGGCCGCCGGCGTCGAGCACGGCGGCGGGCGGATCGGGGCCAGGCGCGAGGTCATCCTGTCCGCCGGCACGATCGGCTCACCCCACCTGCTCATGCGCTCCGGCGTGGGCGCGCCGGAGGAGCTCCGCGACGCCGGAGTGCCCGTCGTGCGCGCGCTGCCCGAGGTCGGCGGGAACCTGCAGGACCACCTCTCCACCGGCGTGTTCGTCGAGTGCCGGCAGCCGGTGACGCTGTCCAGGGCCGAGTCGATCGGCAACCTGCTGCGCTATCTCGTCCTGCGCACCGGCATGCTCACCACGAACGTCGGCGAGGCCGTGGCGTTCATCAGGACCTCGGACGAGGAGCCCGCGCCCGACATCGAGCTGGTCTACGCGCCCGTGCCGTTCGTCGACCACGGCCTGTCCAAACCGGCCGGCCACGGGCTCACCGTCGGGGTGGTGCTGCTGCAGCCGGACAGCCGCGGCAGGGTCGGGCTGAGCGGAAGGGACGTGGTGATCGACCCCGCCTACCTGACCGCGGAGGCCGACCTCCGGCGCCTGGTGGCGGGGCTGAAGGCGGCCAAGCAGGTGTTCGCCACCGCCGCCATGAAGCCGTACGCGGGTGGGCCGATGGCGCCGTACTGGGGGCCGGAGAGCGACGAGGAGCTCGCGCAGTGGGTGCGCGAGCGCGCCGAGACCCTCTACCACCCCGTCGGAACCTGCCGCATGGGGGTCGACGACGCCTCCGTCGTGGACCCCGAGCTGCGGGTGCGCGGTGTCGAAGGGCTCAGGGTCGTGGACGCGTCGATCATGCCGACACTGAACCGTGGCCACACCCACGCCCCGGCCGTCATGATCGGGGAGAAGGCGGCCGACCTGATCAGGAACGCGGGATGACGTAGGCGCGCCACCTCGCCCGCAGGATCGTCCTCGACGCCGGTGATCCGGGCACGCAGGCCTGGTGGGAGCGCGACCGCGTTCGCGGCGGGTGCTCCGGCGGCGGGCCGAATAATGCTAGGTTTCGCAGTCGTGACTCCTCCGCCCCCTGAAGGAGGCGGCTTCTCGCTAAGCCGCTTCCGCAGGTTCGCGAAGGGCAAGCCCTGCCCTGAGGATGTTGACCGCCGCGTTGACGTCGGCGTGCGCGGCATGCCCGCACGCCGTGCAGGCGAAGTCGGCCTGGGTGACGCGGTTCTCCTTCGCGCTGTGCCCGCAGCGGGCGCAGGTGCGGGAGGTGGCGGCGGGGTTCACCGCGATCAGCTTGCGACCGGCGCTTTCAGCCTTGTGCGCGAGGATCGTCAGGAACGCCCCCCAGCCCGCGTCCAGGATCGACCGGTTGAGGCCGGACTTGGCCGCGACGTTGCGGCCGGGAGCTTCGGTCGTGCCGGCCGCCGAGCGGGTCATGTTCGCGATCCGCAGGTCCTCGTGCACGATCACGTCATAGGCGGTCACCAGGGCGAGCGCGGCCTTGTGCGCGCCGTCCAGACGTTGCCTGCGCACCCTGGCGTGCAACGCGGCCACGCGGGCCACCGCCTTGCGCCGCCGCTTGGAACCCCGCTCCTTGCGGGCCAGAGCCCGCTGCGCGGCGGCCAGCCGGTCAGCGGACGCGGCCAGGTGACGGGAGTTGGTCAGATGCTGTCCGTCGGAGGTCGTGACCAGCGACGCCACGCCCATGTCGATCCCGGCCACCGCGCCGGTGGCGGGCAGCGGCTCGGCGGGCACGTCGTCGCACGACAGGACCACGAACCAGCGGGAGCCCTCGCGCTTGACGCTGATCGTCTTCACCTGGCCGCGCACGGGCCGGTGCCGGTGGACGCGGACGTGCCCGACCCCCTAGAGGCGCATGTAGGTGGCGGTCGGGTGCTTGGGCTGGGAGTTCCACCGGCAGCCGTCGCCGTCCTTGGGCCACTCGACGGTGTCGAACCGGCCGCGCCCCTTGAACCGGGGGAAGCCCGGGGTGCGACCCGCGCGGACCCGCGTGAAGAACGCGGCGAACGCCTTGTCGAGCCGTCGCAGGGTGGCCTGCTGGGAGGAGAACGACCAACGCGCCTGCCCGTCCGGGTCGTCGGCGCGGATGTGTTTCAGCTCGGCCGACTGCTCGCCGTACCGGACGCTCACGCCCGCCTTGGCGTAGGTGGTGCGGCGGTGCTCCAGAGCGGCGTTGTAGAGCTGGCGGTGGTCCTCCAGGCACGCCGCCAGCGCCGCCGCCTGCCGGGCCGTGGGGCGCAACAGGAATCGGAACGACCTGCGCACACCCCACCCCCCATCACGTTCGGTAACGGCATCACCACGATACTGGCTGGCGCCGACAAAATCAGGAAGGACATCCGTGATGCGCAGATGTGACAGGTCAGGGCACGATCGGGCCTTGACGGCCCTCCCGCTCCCGATTCACCCGTCGACTCAAGGCGACGGTCCCCTCGGGAGGATCTGATGGAGATCAGGAATGTCCACGCCAACGGGGTGGAGTTCGCGTACCTGACGATGGGGGAGGGGCCGCTGGCGCTGTGCCTGCACGGCTTCCCCGACACCGCCCACACCTGGCGCCACCTGATGCCTGCGCTGGCCGAGCGCGGCTACCGCGCGGTCGCGCCGTTCATGCGCGGTTACGCACCCACCGAGGTGCCCGCCGACGGCGCGTACGAGCAGGCCGCGCTGGTCGCCGACGTGCGCGCCCTGCACGAGGAACTCGGCGGCGACGCCGACGCGGTCGTCGTCGGCCACGACTGGGGCGCCTTCCCCGTCTACCTCACCGCCGGCCGCTTCCGCAGGGCCGTGGCACTCGCCGTGCCGCCGCCCGGCGTGCTCGGCTCGAGCTTCCTCGACTACGACCAGCTCAAGCGCTCGTTCTACGTCTTCCTCTTCCAGACCGGCATGGCCGAGGCCGCCGCCTCCAGGCCCGGCTTCTTCGACAACCTCTGGCGCGACTGGTCGCCCGGCTACGACGCGCGCCAGGACCTCGAGTTCGTCCGGCGCAGCATCGGCGCGCCCGCCAACCTCAGCGCGGCCATCGGCTACTACCGCTCGATGCTCGGCACCACGCCGCCCTCCGGCCGCTATCCGGAGGTCGAGTCCAAGGTGACGGGGCCCGTCCTCTACCTGCACGGCGCCCAGGACGGTTGCCTGAGCGCCGAGCTGACGCGCGACGCGCCCGGCCACCTGCCCGAGGGCTCACGGGTGCAGCAGGTGGCCGGCACCGGTCACTTCCTCCATCTCGAACGGCCCGCCGAGGTCAACCGGCTCATCCTCGACTGGCTCGGCCCGGCGTCCTCGGCCGAGCTGACCCAGATCCGCCCGATGGGCTTCAACCCCGGCTCCGGGCCTTTCTGAGCACCTGCCACCCCGGATGCCCGGCAGATACGTACGGTGTACGTCCGGACCATTGACGTAAGTGGCCGCTTTCCGAATGATGGCCACATGAGCGTCCTCGACTTCGATCTGTCGGACCCCGAGTTCTGGGCCAGGCCCATGGACGAGCGAGAGAGGGCGTTCGAGCGGCTGCGCTCGCGCGAGACGCCCGCCTTCTTCGAGGAGATGGAGCTCTCCTTCGCGCCCAAGGGGCCCGGCTACCACGCGCTGGTCAAGCACGCCGACATCCTCGAGGCCAGCCGCAATCCCGAGGTCTTCAGCTCCGGTCAGGGCGGCGCGACGAACATCCCCGACATGCCCGCCGAGTTCACCGAGTATTTCGGCTCGATGATCAACATGGACGACCCCCGGCACGCGAGGCTCCGCAGGATCGTCTCGCGCGCGTTCACGCCAAAGATGATCAAGCAGTTCGAGGCGGACGTCGAGGCGGCGGCGGGCGCCATCGTCGGCGACCTCATCGCCAAGGGGTCCGGCTGCGACTTCGTCACCGAGGTCGCCGCGCGCCTGCCCCTGAAGATCATCTGCGACATGATGGGCATTCCCGAGCACGACTACCGGTTCGTCTTCGACCGCTCCAACATCATCCTCGGCGGCTTCGACCCCGAATACACCGGCGGCGACCTCACCCAGATCGCCGACCGCCTGCTCACCGCCGGCATGGAGCTGCAGCAGCTGGTCCAGGACCTGGCCGCCCACCGCGCCGACCACCCCACCAACGACCTGACGTCATCCCTGGTCAACGCGAACATCGACGGTGAGCGGCTGACGATGCAGGAGCTGGGCTCGTTCTTCATCCTGCTGGTCGTGGCCGGCAACGAGACCACCAGGAACGCCATCTCGTACGGCCTGCGCCTGCTCACCACGAACCCCGGCCAGCGCGCGCTCTGGCTGGACGACATCGACGGGCGCGCGCCGGGAGCCGTGGAGGAGATCGTGCGCCTGGCCTCCCCGGTGAACTTCATGCGCCGCAAGGTCACCCGCGACCACGAGATGAACGGCCACCTCTACCGCGAGGGCGAGAAGGCGGTCCTGTTCTACTGGGCGGCCAACCGGGACGAGGACGTGTTCGCCGACCCGCTGCGCTTCGACATCACCCGCGACCCCAACCCGCACGTCGGCTTCGGCGGCCCGGGCCCGCACTTCTGCCTCGGCGCCCACCTGGCCAGGCGGGAGATCACGGTGATGTTCCGCGAGCTGCTGCGCCGCGTCCCGCACATCGAGGGCGGCAAGCCGGACCGCCTGCACTCCAGCTTCATCAACGGCATCAAGCACATGGAGTGCGCCTTCTAGCCGTCGACGCCCCGGGTCAGGAGGCCAGCCTGATCTGGTTCATGACCGTGCGGACGTCGGGCAGGAGCCGCTTGCTCTCGGCCGGGATCGACATGTAGACGATGGCCGGGACGTTGCCGCCGGTGTTGACGGCCATCGTCACGATCGTGGCCTTCTCGGTCTGCGACGTCAGCGAGTACGCGATCAGCCGTCCCGTGGAGTCGCCCACCTTGATCGCCTGCTGGGCGATCTTGCGGACCTTGTTGTCCTTGGGGAAGTAGCTCCTGCGGGCGGAGAGCACGACCTGCTTGATGGCCGGCTCCAGGTCGTCCGGCTCGTAGTACGAGGCCAGCCGCTGCGACAGCGGTGCCGTCATCAGCTGCGCGTAGCGCTCGGGCGCGACCTGGACGTACTGCCGGGTGTCGAAGCCGTACGTGGCCTTGACCGTGGCGCGCTGGTCCAGCCGCCAGTCACCGCCGAGGCGCGGGACCGAGATGCGGGCCGGCGCGTCCGGGATCCTGCCGATGACGGGGGAGGGCTTGCCGGAGTATTTCGGCAGCGGGCCGATCGACGACGAGGTCTTGGTGGCGCGCGGCTTCTTCGAGGCGGACGGCTGCGCCGCGACGTTGGAGCTCGCCGGGTCCTCGCTCGCGAGCGGTCCCGCGAGGAACGCCCAGATCAGCGCGATCACCAGGGCGACCGCCACCGAGCTGCCGAGGGCGTACATCCAGACGGGTTTGCCCGGTTCCTCCTCCAGGGCGTCCTGTTCGCCCATGGCCTGGTAGTTGTCGCCGAAGACGGTGTTCCAGAGCTCCTGCTGGCGCTCGGGCGGCGGGGTGCGCGACCCGCTGATCTGGCCCGCCGTCACGAAGCGGCGGTCGGGGTCGGAGGGATCACGGTTGAGGTTCGAGCCGGGGCGGGAGGCGTGGTCCTCGCCGGAAGGCGTGTCAGCGTGGGGGGAGTCCATGGGGGTGGAGGGCACCGCGCGATCGTCTCGCAGGTTCTCGGAGTGTCTGGCGTACGTGATCGTCCGCTCGGAGGCGGGGACGGAGGGCGGGGGAGGGTGGGCTGTGGACGGGCCGTCGTGCGGCGGGGTGTTGTTCGGGGCGGACTGGCGGTGCGAGGGCGTGGGCTCCGGCGACTCGGCCGCGTGGCGCTTGCCCCGTGGCGCCGGTTCGTCCGGCCACGCGCCGGGAGCCGGGGCCGGCGGCTGCGCCCACGCGGGCACGGGGTCGGGGACCTGAGGCTGCTCGGGGTGCTGGGGCGCCTTCGTGCCGCCCTGCGGTGGCCGGTCCTGCCGCGAGGAGGGGCCCGGGGCGGCCTGCGGTGGTCCGGCCGTGCTCTGGGGGGACGCCTCCGGCCAGGACATGGGCACCTCGGAGGACGTCTCGGGCCACGAGACCGGCACGTCCTGGTGTGGTGCGTCGGGCCGGGAGGAGGGAGCGGCGGCGTTCTGCGCGGAGCCGGGCGGCCATGCGGAGGGCCCCGCGCGGTCCTGCGGCGGAAGGTCCGGCCAGGAGGGGGCGCCTGCGCTCGGCTGCGGCGATGCCTGGGGCCACGCGGAAGGGCCGGTGCCCAGTGCGGAGGGGTCGGGCTGAGCAGGCCCGGAAGCGCTCTGCGCGGAGCCGGACCGGGAGGAAGGGGCGGCGGTGTTCTGCGGTGGGAGGTCCGGCCAGGAGGAGGCGCCAGGGGCGGTGCTCCGGGGCGGCTCGGGCCAGGACGGGCCGGTCGTGTCCTGCGGGGAGGCCGCGTGGCGTGAGCGGCGGGGCGGCTCGGGCCAGGAGTCGTCCTTGCGCGGCGGCTCCGGCCAGGCGGGGTCGCCGTGGGCGGGCACCGGTGCCTCGGGCCAGGCTGTGGGAACGTCGGCGGCGTGCGAGCCGGACGACCGCGTGCCGGATCCGTCGCGTCGCGGCGCGTCGGGCCAGGACGGCAGGTGTGATCCGGAATCATCCGCTGCCATGGCCGGCCCTCCCGATGTAGTGTCCGGATTCGCCCTTATATCCGGATTTGACGTCCGAGGCATGATCTCATGGGATTTTCCAGGAGATGCAGGCGGTTCCGCAGCGAAACGAGCGAAGCCGTCAGGATCGGTCGGCGGATCCTGGAGCGGCAGGTCGGCTTCCGGACGATCAGGCTCAGCTGGGTACACCACGGCGACAAGGCTATTCTTCTGGGACGAATGAGGTCACAACGGATACATCACCATCAGGTCTCGCTGGACCTGAAGGATCTATTGTGCCCGCCGGCCTCGATCGAGTATCTGCATTCAGCCGAAGACGTGCGCTAGGCTTGACACATGCATTCCGCGACCCTGCTTCTTATCGGGCCGCGACGGCCCTGAAGATCTCGCCGTCGCGGCTCCACCCCTCGTTGTGTGCACGGGGGGTTTTCTTATGGGTCCGAGTCAATTCAAAGGACAGTAGCCGTGAGTGAGTACGATCCGCAGGCGCTGCAGGCCAAGTGGCAGCAGCGATGGGAGGAGCAGGACCCCTACCGGGCGAGCGAAGACCCGGCCGACCCCCGCGAGCGGCGCTACATGCTCGACATGTTCCCCTACCCGTCGGGCGACCTGCACATGGGCCACGGTGAGGTCTTCGCCATCGGCGATGTCATCGCGCGCTTCTGGATGCAGCAGGGCTACAACGTCCTGCACCCGATCGGCTGGGACTCCTTCGGACTGCCCGCCGAGAACGCCGCGATCAGGCGCAACGCCCACCCGGCCGAGTGGACCTACGCCAACATCGAGACGCAGGCCACCTCGTTCCGGCGCTACGCCGTCTCCTTTGACTGGTCGCGTCGCCTGCACACCAGCGACCCCGACTACTACCGGTGGAACCAGTGGCTGTTCAACCGGTTCTTCGAGCGCGGCCTGGCCTACCGCAAGGGCGGCCTGGTCAACTGGTGCCCCAACGACCAGACCGTGCTGGCCAACGAGCAGGTCGTGGCCGGCAAGTGCGAGCGCTGCGGCGCCGACGTCATCCGCCGCGAGCTGACGCAGTGGTACTTCAAGATCACTGACTACGCGCAGCGGCTGCTGGACGACATGGACCAGCTGGACACCTGGCCCGAGCGGCTGCTGACCATGCAGCGCAACTGGATCGGCCGCTCCGAGGGCGCCGACGTGCTGTTCGAGATCGAGGGCCGCGACGAGCCGGTCCACGTCTACACCACGCGGCCCGACACCCTGTTCGGCGCCACGTTCTTCGTGGTCGCCGCCGACGCCGCGCTGGCCGACGAGATCGTCACCGACGAGCACCGCGCCCGCTTCGAGGCCTACCGCGCCGAGGTCGCCAAGCTGAGCGACATCGAGCGGCTGGCCACCGACAAGGAGAAGACGGGCGTCTTCCTGGGCCGCTACGCGATCAACCCGGTCAACGGCGAGCGCATCCCCGTCTGGGCTGCCGACTACGTGCTGTCCGACTACGGCCACGGCGCCATCATGGCCGTGCCCGCCCACGACCAGCGCGACCTGGACTTCGCGGTGAAGTTCGGGCTGCCGGTGAAGGTCGTCGTGCACACCGGCCTGGCCGACCCGGGCGAGACCGGCGAGGCCACGCCCGGCGAGGGCACGCTGGTCAACTCAGGGCCGCTCGACGGCCTGAGCAAGACCGAGGCCATCGCCAGGATCATCGAGGTCCTGGAGCGTGACGGCAGGGGCACGGGCGCGGTCAACTACCGGCTGCGCGACTGGCTGCTGTCCCGGCAGCGGTTCTGGGGCACGCCGATCCCGATCATCCACTGCCCCGACTGCGGCGAGGTGCCCGTCCCCGACGAGCAACTGCCGGTCACGCTGCCCGACATGCGGGGCGAGGCGCTGGCGCCCAAGGGCGTCTCCCCGCTGGCCAGCGCGACGGAGTGGGTCAACGTCGAGTGCCCCAAGTGCTCCGGTCCCGCCCAGCGCGACACCGACACGATGGACACCTTCGTCGACTCGTCGTGGTATTTCCTGCGTTACTGCTCGCCGGGCTACACCGACGGCCCGTTCGACCCCGAGCAGGTGCGCAAGTGGGGCCCGATCGACCAGTACGTCGGCGGCATCGAGCACGCGGTGCTGCACCTGCTGTATTCGCGGTTCTTCACCAAGGTCCTGCACGACATGGGCATGGTCGACTTCACCGAGCCGTTCGTCCGCATGCTCAACCAGGGTCAGGT
Source organism: Nonomuraea sp. NPDC049378 (assembly GCF_055586745.1). NCBI lineage: Bacteria > Bacillati > Actinomycetota > Actinomycetes > Streptosporangiales > Streptosporangiaceae > Nonomuraea > Nonomuraea sp. NPDC049378. The sequence goes on along the minus strand of NZ_JBVJHP010000021.1, from coordinate 61,420 downwards.
GATCAACGGCGGCAAGGCCATGTCGAAGTCCCTGGGCAACGGCGTGGACCTGGGCCAGCAGATCGACGACTTCGGCGTCGACGCCGTGCGCCTGACGATGATCTTCGCCGGCCCGCCCGAGGACGACATCGACTGGGCCGACCTCTCACCGGCCGCCTCGCAGAAGTTCCTGGCCCGCGTGCTGCGCGTGATGTCCGAGGTGACCAGCGAGCCCGGCGTCGCGTTCGAGGGCGGCGACGTGGAGCTGCGCAAGGTCACGCACCGCACGATCGACGAGGTCACCAGGCTGGTCGAGTCCTACCGCTTCAACGTGGCGGTGGCGCGCATGATGGAGCTGACCTCCGCCACGCGCAAGGCCGTCGACTCCGGCCCCGGCCCGGCCGACCCGGCGGTGCGCGAGGCCGCCGAGACGCTGGCCGTCATGCTGTCGCTGGTGGCCCCCTACACCGCCGAGGAGGGCTGGGAGCGGCTGGGCCGCACCGGTCCCGTCACCTTCGCCGGCTGGCCGGTGGCCGAGCCGCAGCTGCTGGTGCAGGAGTCGGTCACCTGCGTGGTGCAGGTGGCGGGCAAGGTCCGCGACCGCCTGGAGGTCCCGCCCGGCATCAGCGAGGACGACCTGCGGGCGCTGGCCCTGGCCTCGGAGAAGGTCGCCCCCTACCTGCAGAACGCGCCCCGCAAGGTGATCGTCCGGGCGCCCAAGCTGGTCAACATCGTCCCTTAGAGGGAGCGCAGGGCCGGCAGCAGTTCCTTCTCCGCCCAGTCGAAGAAGGGCTGCTGCCGGTCGTGCCCGATCTGGACGAGCGCGATGTGGGTGTATCCCGCGTCGACGTACTTCCTCGCGGCCTGCACGACCGCGTCCACGTCGTCGCCGCAGGGCACGCTCTGGGCCACGTCCTCCGGGCGCACGGTGCCGGCGGCGGCGGCGAAGTTCACCGGCGCGGGCAGCTCGGCCATGACCTTCCAGCCGCCGGTGGCCGCCCAGCGCCACAACGTGTGCGCGCGCTCCTTGGCAGCCTCGACGTCGGTGTCGTAGGAGAGGGCGAGCTGGCCGTAGACGGGCCTGCCGTGGCCGCCCGCCGCGTGGAACTGCTGCACCACCTCCGGCAGCGGCTCGTTGACCACGAGCACGTCGCCGTACTCGGCGGCGAGCTCGGCGGACTGCCCGCCGGAGGCGGCGATGCCGATCGGCACCGGCCGCTCCGGCAGGTCGTAGAGCTTGGCGGAGTCGACGTCGTAGAACTCGCCCTGGCGGGTGACGTACTCGCCGCTGAAGAGCTCCCTGATGATCTGTACGGCCTCGGCGAACATGCGGTGCCTGGTGTCGACCGGCGGCCAGCCCTCGCCGATGACGTGCTCGTTGAGGTTCTCGCCCGCCCCGAGCCCCAGGGTGAACCGGCCCCCGCTCAGCACGCCCATCGTGGCCGCCTTCTGCGCGACCACGGCCGGGTGGTAGCGCATGATGGGGCACGTCACGTAGGTCATGAGCGGGAGCCGCTCGGTGACCTGGGCCGCGGCGCCGAGCACCGACCAGCAGTAGGGCGAGTGCCCCATCTCCTCCAGCCACGGGAAGTAGTGGTCGGAGATGACCGCGTAGTCGAAGCCGATCCGCTCGGCCGCCGCGGCGTAGTCGACCAGCTCGCGGGCCGGGGTCTGTTCGGACATCAGGGTGTAGCCGATGTGTACCATGCGTCCCGGCTACCCCTGTCAGCCGGGATTAGCGTCCAGGAACCGGAGATCGTCAACGGCAGCGGTCGCGCATCTCCTCGGCCACCAGGCCCAGGCCGATGCCCAGCAACCAGACGTCCTTGGCGATCGCGACGCCCTGCTCGGAGGGCCGCAGGCTGCCATCCTGCCGCAGGCCGGGCGTCTTGAGATACAGGCCGAGCAGGCCCGCCGCGAAGCCCGTCAGCGCGGCCCCCGCCAGGAGTGAAGGCACCAGCGGCACCAGCAGGGCCACGCCGAGGGTGATCTCCGCCTTGGAGAGCAGCCTGGTGAAGGTGAGCGGGCTCATCCTGTGCAGGAACGGATAGGTGCCCGAGGCCATGCCGTGCAGGCTCGCGGCGGTGTCCTCGCCCGCGCCTGACTTGCTGAGCCCGGAGTTGAGGATGACGGCCGCGGCGGCCAGCCGGGGCGGGAGCTGGTGCGGGCGGGCGAGGATCTTCATGGTGCCTCACAGGATGCAGAAGCCGGAATTCGTACCATTCCCCTGCATGTCCGGCGCATCCCGGACTTGGCCGTTCCGAGGACAGGGTCAGTTCGCTGGGGAGAGAATTCTTGGGCTGGCCTTGGTCTCGCGCATTAGTGTGCATCTGTGACAAATGGCGCATACCTCAGACACCCGCACCTGCACGGTGACATGGTGACCTTCGTCGCCGACGACGACGTCTGGCTGGCTCCCCTGACAGGAGGCAGAGCCTGGCGCTTCACCGCGGACCGCGTATCGGTGTCGCATCCGAGATTCTCGCCCGACGGCAGCCGCATCGCGTGGACCAGCGGCAAGGAGGGCGCCCCGGAGGTGTTCGCGGCCGAGATCGACGGCCCGGAGGGCGAACGGCTGACCCACTGGGGCAACACGGCGACCGGCGTACGCGGATGGACCCCCGAGGGCGACGTGCTCGCGGTCAGCGCGGCCGGACAGAGCGAGACCAGCAGGAACTGGGCCTACGCGGTGCCGCTCGACGGGGGACCGGCCACACGCCTGCCGTACGGGTGGCTGAGCGACGTCGCGGTCAACGGCGTCCAGGTGGCGACCGTGTCGCCGATGTGGCGAGAGCCCTCGCAGTGGAAGCGGTACCGAGGCGGCACCGCCGGCAAGATCTGGGTCGACGCCGACGGCGACGGAGCGTTCACCAGGCTGTTCGCCGACAGCGCGGCACAGTACTGGTCGGCCGGCTGGGTGGGCGACAGGATCGTGTTCCTGGCCGACATCGACGGCGCCGGCAACCTCTACTCCGCCCGCCCCGACGGCTCCGACCTGCGCAAGCACAGCTCCCACGAGGAGTTCTACGCCCGCCACGCCGCCGGTGACGGCGAGCGGGTGATCTACAGCCACGCCGGCGACCTGTGGCTGCTGGAGAGCCTGGACGCCGAGCCGTACCGGCTGGACGTGCGGCTGGGCGGGCCGCGGCCAGGACGGGCCAGGCGGCCGGCGCCCCTGCGGGCGGGCTCGTTCTCGCCCGACGCGAGCGGGCGGGCCAGCGCCGTGGAGATCCGCGGCACCGCCCACTGGGTGACCCACCGCGACGGCCCCGCCGGCGTGCTCCGCGCGCAGCCCGGCGTCCGCGTACGCCTCCCGCAGGCCCTGGACTCGGACGGGCGGGCCGTGTGGGTGTCCGACGCGAGCGGCGAGGACGGGCTGGAGGTCGGCACGCCAGGAGGCGAGATCAGGACGCTGGCCACCGGTCAACTCGGCCGCGTGCTCGACCTGGAGGCCGCCCCCGACGGCAAGCACGTGGCGGTGGCCACCCACGACGGGCGGCTGCTGGTCGCCGACCTCGAAACCGGGAACCTCCGCGAGCTCGACCGCACCACGCAGGGAGACGTCAGCGGCCTGACGTTCTCGCCCGACTCGAGCTGGCTGGCCTGGGTGCATCCGGACCACGAGCCGCTGTCACAGATCAAGATCGGACGCGTCGACGGGACCTCCGTCATCGACGTGACCCCGATGCGGTTCGCCGACTACGGCCCCGTCTTCACCAAGGACGGCAAACACCTGGCGTTCCTGTCGATCCGGACGTTCGACCCCGTCTACGACACCCACAGCTTCGACCTGTCGTTTCCCCAAGGCTGCCGCCCCTACCTCGTGCCGCTGCAGGCCGGCACCCCGTCGCCGTTCGACCCCTCGCTGCAGGGCCGCGGATTCAACGGCGAGGACGACAAGGCCGCCAAGGACGACGGGGCGAAGGACGACGCGCCGCCGCGCACCGAGGTCGACCCCGACGGCATCGCCTCCCGCGTGGTGCCGGTGCCGGTGCCCTCGGGGCTCTACAGCAACCTGCGCACCGCCAAGGACGCCCTCCTCTGGCTGCGCCACCCCCTCACCGGCCGCCTGGGCGACGGCACCGAGTCCGAGAACGACACCGTGCTCGAACGGTACGACCTCAAGAAGCGCGCCAAGGCCGAGCTGGGCAAGGAGGTGCGCTCGTTCGAGGTCAGCGGCGACGGCGCCAGGCTCGTCACCAACGGCAAGGACGGCCTGCAGACCCGCTCCGCCTCCGAGGGGGACGAGGTCGTCACCATCGACCTCGACCGCGTCACCGTCCAGATCGACCCGGTCGCCGAATGGCGGCAGGGCTTCCGCGAGGCCGGTCGGCTCATGCGCGACCACTTCTGGCGCGAGGACATGAACGGCGTCGACTGGCAGGCCGTACTCGACCGCTACGAGCCGCTGGTCGACCGCATCGGCTGCCACTCCGAGCTGATCGACCTGCTCTGGGAGGCCCAGGGCGAGCTGGGCACCTCGCACGCCTACGCCGTGGCCAACGCCGGCGGCCACGACCCCCGCCGCCGCCAGGGACTGCTCGGCGCCGACCTGGCCAGGGACGGCGACGGCGTGTGGCGGGTCACCCGCGTCCTGCCCGGCGAGTCGTCCGACCCCGCCGCCCGCTCGCCGCTGCTCGCCCCGGGCGTCGGCGTCCGCCCCGGCGACGCGATCACCGCCGTCGGCGGCCGCCCCGTCGACCCGGTACGCGGGCCGCTCGCCCTGCTGGCCGGCACTGCCGACCGGCCCACCGAGCTGACCATCCGCCCCGCCTCAGGGGGCGAGCCGCGCCGCGTCGTGGTGAACCCCATCGCCGACGAGACGCAGCTGCGCTACCACGACTGGGTGGAGGACCGCCGCGCCCACGTCAGGCAGGCTTCGGGCGGCCGGCTCGGCTACCTGCACGTGCCCGACATGGTGGCCTCGGGGTGGGCGCAGTTCCACCGCGACCTGCGTACCGAGATGGCCCGTGACGGGCTCATCGTGGACGTCCGCGAGAACAGCGGCGGGCATCTGTCGGAGCTGGTGCTGGAGAAGCTGTCCAGGAAGGTCACCGCGTGGTCGCTGGTTCGCGGGTACGAGCCGATGCGCTACCCGGAGGACTCGCCGCGCGGGCCGATCGTGACCGTCACCGACGAGTTCGCCGGCTCCGACGGGGACATCGTGAGCGCGGGGGTCAAGAACCGCGGGATCGGGCCGCTCGTGGGCACGCGGACGTGGGGCGGCGTGATCGGGATCGACTCACGCTACACGCTCGTCGACGGGACCCGCGTGACGCAGCCGCGCTACGCGTTCTGGATCGAAGGCCCCGGGTGGGGGGTGGAGAACTACGGGGTCGACCCCGACGTCGAAGTGGTGATCACGCCGCAGGACCGGGTCGCGGGGCGTGACCCGCAGCTCGACAAGGCCATCGAGCTGGCCATGGCCGCCCTGGAGGAGAACCCGCCCGCCACGCCCCCCAGCCTGCCGCCCGCCCGCTGACCGCGCACACCGGTGGGGAGGGGCCGTACGGCTCCTCCCCACCGGTGCGCGCCGGCCGACGCGGGTCAGCTGCAGCCGCTGGTCGAGCCGCAGCCCTCGCAGACGTAGCAGCTGCCGGCCGGGCGCATCTTGGTGCCGCAGGTCATGCAGAGCGGCGCGTCCGCGGTGAAGCGCTGGTGGCTCTCCAGCGTCAGCTCGGCGACCGGCTGCTCCGCCTCGGGCTGGGTCCTGGTCTCGATGGGCGCCGACTGGGCCAGCGCCTCGCGGTCGACCGGCTCCTGGAGCGCCGCGGGGTCCTCGCCCCGCTGCTGCGCCGCCCGCTCGGCCGCCGAGAAGATGCCCAGGGCCGCCCGCTCCTCATAGGGCAGGTGGTCGAGCGCCAGGCGGCGGAAGATGTAGTCCATCACCGACGTGGCCATCCGGATGTCCGGGTCGTCCGTCATGCCGGCCGGCTCGAACCGCATGTTCACGAACTTGCTCATGTACGTCTCCAGCGGCACTCCGTACTGGAGCCCGATGGAGATCGCCACGGAGAACGCGTCCATGACGCCCGCCAGCGTCGAACCCTGCTTGGACATCTTGAGGAAGACCTCGCCGAGCCCGTCGTCAGGGTAGGAGGAGGCGGTCATGTAGCCCTTGGCGCCGCCCACGGTGAACCGGGTGGTCATGCTCGGCCGCTGGTTGGGCATGCGCCGGCGGGTCGGCCGGTTGACCTCGACGACCTTGACCTCGGGCTCCGCCTGCGGCTCCTCCTTCTTGGAGCCGTTGCCCGCCGACAGCGGCTGGCCGACCTTGCAGTTGTCGCGGTAGACGGCCAGGGCCTTGAGGCCGAGGCGCCAGCCCTCGGCGTAGACCTGCTCGATGTCGTCGATCGTGGCCGACTCTGGCAGGTTGACCGTCTTCGAGATGGCGCCGGACAGGAACGGCTGCGTGGCCGCCATCATCCGCACGTGACCCATGGGCGCGATCGCCCGCTCGCCCATCGCGCAGTCGAACACCTCGTAGTGCTCCCGGCGCAGGCCGGGCGCGTCGACGACGTGACTGTGCTCGGCGATGTGCTCGACGATGGCCTCGATCTGCTCCTGCTGGTAGCCGAGCTGCTTGAGCGCCCGCGGGATCGTCTGGTTGACGATCTGCATGGAACCGCCGCCGACCAGCTTCTTGAACTTGACCAGCGCCAGGTCCGGCTCGATGCCCGTCGTGTCGCAGTCCATCATGAGGCCGATGGTGCCGGTGGGGGCGAGCAGGCTGGCCTGGGCGTTGCGGTAGCCGTGCTTCTCGCCCAGCTTGAGGCACTCCGACCACTGGCGCGAAGCCTCGGAGTGGATCTTCGCGTCCATGGAGCCCGCCGTGCGCAGGTCGTCGTTGGCCGCCGCGTGCTTGCGCATGACCCGCTTGTGCGGCTCGGCGTTCCTGGCATATCCGTCGTACGGCCCCACCACGCCCGCCAGTTCGGCGCTGCGCCGGTAGGACACGCCGGTCATCAGCGACGTGATCGCCCCGGCCACCGCCCGGCCGCCGTCGGAGTCGTAGGCGTGCCCGGTGGCCATCAGCAGCGCGCCCAGGTTGGCGTAGCCGATGCCGAGCTGCCGGTAGGCGCGGGTGGTCTCGCCGATCTTCTCGGTCGGGAAGTCGGCGAACGAGATCGAGATGTCCATCGCGGTGATGATCAGCTCGGTCAGCTTGACGAAGTCGGCGACGTTGAAGGAGTTGTCGTCCTTCAGGAACTTCAGCAGGTTGATGCTGGCCAGATTGCAGGACGAGTTGTCCAGATGCACGTATTCCGAGCAGGGATTACTTGCCGTGATACGTCCGGTTTCCGGGGTGGTGTGCCAGTCGTTGATCGTGTCGTCGTACTGCAGGCCGGGGTCGGCGCACTCCCAGGCGGCCTTGGCCATCTTGCGGAAGAGGTCTCTGGCGTCGACCTTCTCGATGACCTCACCGGTCAGGCGGGCGCGCAGGCCGAAGTCGCCGCCCTTCTCCACCGCCCGCATGAACTCGTCGGAGACGCGCACCGAGTTGTTGGCGTTCTGGTACTGCACGGAGACGATGTCCTTGCCGCCCAGGTCCATGTCGAACCCGGCGTCGCGCAGCGCGCGGACTTTGTCCTCCTCGCGCGCCTTGGTCTCGATGAACTCCTCGATGTCGGGGTGGTCGACGTCGAGCACCACCATCTTGGCGGCCCTGCGGGTCGCGCCGCCGGACTTGATCGTCCCCGCGGACGCGTCGGCGCCGCGCATGAACGACACCGGGCCGCTGGCCGTGCCGCCGCTGGAGAGCAGCTCCTTGGAGGAACGGATGCGGGACAGGTTGACCCCGGAGCCCGAACCGCCCTTGAAGATCACGCCCTCTTCTTTGTACCACTCCAGGATCGACTCCATCTGGTCGTCCACGGAGAGGATGAAACACGCCGACACTTGCTGCGGCGACTGGGTGCCGACGTTGAACCAGACCGGCGAGTTGAACGCGAACACCTGGTGGGCGAGCGCGTGCTTCAGCTCGTGGTCGAAGATCTCGGCGTCCTCGTCACCGGCGAAGTAGCCGTGCTCGATGCCCGTCCTCGTGTAGACGCCGACGACCCGGTCGATCAACTGCTTGAGGCTCCACTCGCGCTGCGGGGTGCCCACCGCGCCGCGGAAGTATTTCGTGGTCACGATGTTGGCCGCGTTGACCGACCAGAACGCGGGGAATTCGACACCCCGCTGCTCGAAGTTGACCGAGCCGTCGCGCCAGTTGGTCATGACGACGTCGCGGCGCTCCCACTGGATCTCGTCATACGGGTGCACACCGGGCTTGGTGAAGATGCGCTTCATCTTCAGTCCCTTACGCGGACGCTTGCCCCCGCGCGCCACTGAACCGCTGGCCGTCTCCGTCATGACTCCCCCTTCTCCGCCTTCAACTGTGAGATCTCGGCTTCGAAGTCCGCCAGGCTCTCGAAACCGCGATACACCGATGCGAAACGCAAATAGGCCACCTCGTCGAGCTCCCGCAGCGGGCCGAGGATCGCCAGGCCCACCTCGTTGGAGGGGATCTCCGCCGCGCCCTTGGCCCTGATGGCCTCCTCCACCCGCTGCCCGAGCTGCGCCAGCGAGTCCTCGCTGACGGGTCTGCCCTGGCAGGCGCGCCGCACGCCTGCGACGACCTTCTCCCGCGAGAACGGTTCCGTCACTCCGCTGCGCTTGCTCACCATGAGCAGTACGGTCTCCTGCGTGGTGAACCTGCGCCCGCACTCGGGACAGGTGCGCCGGCGCCTGATGGCCGCACCGTCGTCCGTCGAACGGCTGTCGATGACCCTGGTGTCAGGGTGGCGACAGAACGGGCAGTGCACTCTTTCGCCTCCAAGGCCCCTGCTTCACCACGAATCCGAACCCGCACGCGGGGACGCTCGCGCACGCTCCATGGCTGACCACGGAACGGTGGCATAACCACAAGGTGTGGTGAACCTACATCGGTGTAACTACTAGATGTTGTGGTCCAACCGTAGAAGCGTGCGACCATGAACGCAAGTTGAGCCACTCCATCGCACCGAAGTCGCTGATCAGCCCGCCATCCTCTTCTGTCCCGGGCGTGTCGTGCCTTCGCGAGGGGCGTTCGCCCAGTTGAGCGTGTCACAGGAGTTGTGCGCGGCCTCTTCGGTGAACGATCCTCACAACGCTACCGGAGGGCACTTCCACCACCACGCCCCCTCCTCGCGCGCCCACGTCGCCTCCGCCCGGGCCCTTGCCTCCGCGGCGCCGTGCGGCGGGCTCCCGGCGACCAGCCGCCGTCCGTGGGTCGCGGCGGGACGGTGGTGAGCTCACCGGGCGCGGACGGCAGGTGAGCCGGCCGAACGAGGGCGGCGGGAGAGCCGGCCGGCAGCGGTCAGCGTAAGGTGGCCTCGTCTTTCGGGAGGTAGAGACGGCTGCCGGGGCGGATGAGGGAATCGGGCAGGCCGTTCAGCCGCTTGATCTCCTCCACCAGGACTGCGGGATCCCCGCCACGGGAGAGGGCGTCGGCGATCGCCCGCAGTGTGTCTCCCTCGCGGACCTCCACCCACGGCAACCCCGCGTGGGCCGGCACCATGACGTGGACGGCGGCGTGCCCGGCGGTGCGCGTACCGAGCCAGAACCCGCCCAGGGACAGCAGCGCGGCCGCCACCACCAGCACGACCCGCCCGCGCCTGGTCAGCCGTAGCGGCGGGGTGGTCCGGCGGCGCAACGTGGCGGGGGCCGGCTGCTGCTGCCGCCGCTGCCGCCGCTGCCGCCGTTCCGCCGCTCGGCGACCCCGCAGCCGCGCGACCAACTTCCCGGCCCTCGCCTTCCTCCTCGCTCCGGTCTCCCTCCGCGTCCGGGCCTCGCCCTTCGCCCCGATATCGGCCCTCGTCGAGGCCCCTCCCGCCTCGCTCTGGGCTCTCCGGCCGCCGTTTCGCGTGGTCCCGGGCCCGCTCCTCCGGCTCCCGGCCCGGGGTGTCCCGGGCGCGCCCTCCCGGGTTTCTGTCCGGGGTGTCGCAGGCGCGGTCTTCCGGGTTTCGGTCTGGGCTGCCCCGGCAGGGGTCCTCCGGCTTCTCGTCTGGGTGGTCCGGGGCCCGAGCCTCCGGGTTTCGGCCCTGGGGTGCGTTTGGGCCCGGGTTTCCGCGTCGGTGAGAGGGCCGGCTCCTGCCGGGGGCTCGGCCCCGGCCGTCGCCCGGGTTCCGGCACCGGCTCCCCGCCGGGAGCCGGCCCGTGCCCCTGCGCGGGTCACGGGCTCGGCCCCTGTCGTGCTCAAGCCTCTCGGCCCATACCGGCTCGTGGCCCCCATCCGTCGCGAGGCCGCGGTTGAGGCCCGCTTCTCCCTGCCGCTCGCTCCCGCGCCCGCGTTCGCGGCGCGTCTTCGGGTGGAGACGGTCGGGTCGCCGTCGGCGGCGGACCGGCCCGGCGGGACGGTGTCGTCGGTCGCTCCGCCCGTGCGGGGCGGCGGGACGAGGCGCAAATGGGATCTTCCTTCGCTATTCGAACGGGACCCCAACCTCTTGCCGGAATTACCGCTGGCGACGGGCTGTGTACGCGTATTGTCTCCCCGTCGATCCTTGCTCTGCGTGGCATCGGCGATGAGGGTGAGCTGTTTGACGTCTTCGCTGGTCGTGTCCATGTTTGTGGGTGTTCGCATGGATGACCTCCTGCCGTGTGGCCCGAGGAAAAGGCCAAATAAAGATCAGCAAATCGAACACGATGTCGATCGAACTCCCGTACGATGTTGTACACCACGCACGCGATATTTTCGAGGAAGACTCGAACAATTGTTTGAAGATGATCTTCAACAGAGATACGGTCGCTGTGTGCGACATCAAGACCACGGACTGGGAGGTTCGCCGGTGAGGCGGGCCGCCAGGCGAGGAGGAAGAGCATGACCGAGCGGGATGACACGAACGGGGTCAGCGACCTCGCGGTGCGACGGCGAGATTCCCTGGGCCTGACCCCCAGGCAGCGCAAGATCCTGGAAGTGATCCGCGACTCGGTGCAACAGCGCGGCTATCCGCCCTCCATGCGCGAGATCGGCGAGGCGGTGCAGCTGACCAGCACCTCCAGCGTGTCCCACCAGTTGACGGCGTTGCAGCGCAAGGGCTATCTGAGGCGTGACCCGCACCGGCCCCGCGCGCTCGAGGTGCGGCTGCCCGGTGAGCCCGTGATGTGGGTCGATCCTGACGCCGCCCCCGACGTCGAGTCCACGGTGAGCCGCCCCACGGCCGCCTACGTGCCGCTCGTCGGGCGCATCGCCGCCGGTGGGCCGATCCTGGCCGAGGAGAGCGTCGAAGACGTCTTCGCCCTGCCCAAGCAGCTCGTCGGTGAGGGCACCCTCTTCCTCCTCCAGGTCACCGGTGACTCGATGATCGACGCGGCCATCGCCGACGGCGACTGGGTGGTCGTCCGCCAGCAGCCGGTGGCGGAGAGCGGCGACATCGTGGCCGCGATGATCGAAGGCGAGGCCACGGTCAAGACCTTCAAGCGCAAGGACGGCCATGTCTGGCTCGTCCCCCACAACCCCAACTACGAGCCCATTCCCGGTGACGAGGCCAGCGTCCTGGGCAAGGTCGTGGCGGTTCTCCGGCGGCTCTAGCCGGAGTGACCAGGCGCGCGTCCGACCGCACGCGCCGCGATGACGGCGCGCGCCACCAGCACACATGCCACGGGGGACGACACGGCCCATCATTGTCGGGCTTGTCGCCATCTCGCCGGCCTGTCCTCGAAGAGTCCTCAGCGCGGGCGTTCCACCCCCGCCGCAGTCCCCGGCCGGCGGGCGAAACCCCCGGTGCGCACGTTCACGGGAATGCCCGTGCGCACGCGTACGCGATCGCGTCGTTTCCGGGGACACGCGGTCGGGGCCTTTCTCGATCCCGGGCGTGACCGGCGCCAGCGCCGCGACGGGCGCCTGCGGGTCGTGTGCAGCGATGCCGGTCAGCGGGCGGCGTACAACGCGTGCGCGGACGTGATCGCCTGCCCGGCGAAGCCCAGCACGTCCTTCCTGCGCTCGAACGGAGAGCCGTAGAGCGACTGCCGGGGAGCGCCGAAATGGTCACCCAGCCCCGAGGTCAGGCTGCCGAGCGTCGGTGCCGCGGTGTCCTCCTCGCGTACGCGCAGCGCCTCGTTCACCACGCGGTGCCAGCGCTCGGGGAACGCCTCCAACGCGTACCGCCCGGCCTCCGTCTTGGAGGTGATGTCGCCGGTCGCGAGCGTGTAGTGCAGGCGTGCGACGCCCGTGACGACCCACAGTGTGCCGTATCCGCCCAGGCAGATCAGGCCCCAGGGCGTGGCCAGCCGGGAGGCCCGGCTCACCAGCCGTCGCCAGTAGCGGTCGAGGTTGTCGTCGGTCCAGGCGGCCAGCGCGTCAGGATCGTTCCAGATCTCGAACTCGTCCGGTTTGGGCCCGCGGCAGGTCAGCCCGTGTCGCGCCAGCGTGTGCCAGGTGATCGGGTTGAGCGCGCCCCGGCGGTTGAGCCTGCCGTGCTGCGCCTGCGGACGGGTGCCCAGGCCGTCGGGGCCGCGGCGCAGGTCGTCCCAGGTCAGGTACACACCGTCGAAGGGGTGGGCGCCGAGCCGGGTGTGGATGCGCTCCAGCACGTCTTCGGGCGGGGCGGCGGCCGTGACGGCGATGAAGTCCACGTCGCTCGTGCTCGGCCGGTAGTCGCCCAGGGCCGCCGAGCCCTCGAGGTAAAGCCCCTCCACCAAGCCGGGCGCCTCCATGTCGGCGATCGACAGGTAGGTCTCGACAATGGCATCGATCTTCGAGTGGGGCATCATGGCCGCCCAGCCTGCCACAACCGGCGGCAGCACCTCATCAACATTCGAGAATCCTAAAATGGGTGGGTGGATTACGCATATACCCCTGAAGGGGTCAAAGCCACACACGACGGTTTGAAATGGGCGGCGGTCGAGCCGAACGTGATCCCCGCCTGGATCGCCGACATGGATCTTCCCACCGCACCCGAGGTGATCGAGGCGCTGCGGCGCCGGGCAGGCGGCGACCTCGGCTATCCGGCCTGGCTGACCGATCCCTCCGCGGGGCCGCTGGCCGAGGCCTTCGCCGAGCGCATGGCGGTCAGGTACGGCTGGGCGGCCGACCCCGCGCTCGTACGCTCGTTCAACGACCTCAACCAGGCGCTCCAGGTGTTCCTCCACACCTGCACCGAGCCGGGCGACGGCGTCGCCTTGCACACCCCCGCCTACCACCCGTTCCTGTCGACGCTGGACCTCATGGAACGCCCCCTCCGCCCCATCCAGATGGAACCCGACGGCGACTCGTGGCGCTTCGAGGTGCCCGACCTGACGGGCTGCCGGGTGCTCCTCCTGGTCAACCCGCACAATCCGACCGGCAGGGCCTTCACCCGCGCGGAGCTGACCGAGCTGGCCGAGCACGCCGAGCGCCACGATCTGCTGGTCCTCGCCGACGAGATCCATGCCGACCTCGTGTACGAGCCGTACCGCCACATCCCGTTCGCCACGATCCTCCCCGACCGCACCGTCACGCTGACGTCCGCGACGAAGGCGTTCAACCTGGGCGGCATCCGCTGCTCGGTCGCCCACCTCGGTCACCCGGGCGCCCGCAAGGCGCTGGAGGCGCAGCCGCCCTTCGTGTACGGCTCCGCGAACGTGTTCGGCGTCGAGGCCACGGTCGCGGCGTGGCGGCACGGGGACGCCTGGCTGGAACGGACCCTCGCCCTGCTCGACCGCAACCGGCACACGATCGCGGCCCGCCTGCCGGAGACGTTCGGCTACCGGGTGCCGGAGGCGACGTACCTGGCCTGGCTGAGCGTCGGCAGGCCTGGCCTGGCCGAGGTCTTCGAGCGCGAGGCCGGCGTACGGCTGAACGAAGGCGCGGACTTCGGCCCCGGCGGCGCAGGCCACGTACGGCTCAACTTCGCCACCACCGAGCCCATCCTCGCCGAGATCCTCGACCGCCTGGCCGGGGCCCATCCGGGTTGACCACGGAACGGCCACCAGCTCCGGGACCGGTCAGGGACAGGCGGTCGGGCACGGAAGGTAGGGCCGGGAGGCCGGCGGTGGGAAGGGGGTCGCCTGGAGGTCAGGCGTCGGTCAGGTCGCGCAGGACGTCGGGTCTGTTGGTGATGATGCCGTCCACCCCGTACGAGATCATCCGGCGCATGTCGTCCGGGTCGTCGACCGTGTAGGTGAGGACCTCCATGCCGAGCCCGTGCACGCGCCGGACGTACGCGGACGTGAGCGTGGTGTACGGCGGGTTGATCTGGTCGGCGAACGTGGCCAGCGAGGGCAGTTCCGCGGTCGCCGGCGTGCCGAGCAGCCCGATCGGCACGCCGGGCATGAGCCGGTGGAACGTCCGCATCGAATCCCAGTCGAACGACTGCACGACCAGCCGACCCGGTGCCAGCCAGCGGGGGTTGCGCCGCAGCTCGGCGGCGATGCGGGCCTCGATGCCCGGGTACCGGTCGGGGGCCTTGACCTCGAGGAGGAGGCCCATGCCCGAGCCGCTCATCGCCCGCAGCGCCTCGCCGAGCGTGGGCACCGGCTCGCCCGCGTGCTCGCCGGAGAGCCACGAGCCGGCGTCGAGGTCGCGGATCTGGGAGTAGGTGAGGTCGCCGACGTTCCACGGCGACAGGCCGGGGAAGACCTCCTCGGCGTCGGTGGTGCGGGTCAGGGTGGTGTCGTGCATGAGGACCAGCCGGTGGTCCTTGGTCTCCTGGACGTCCAGCTCGAACATGTCGGCCCGCTGCTCGTCCGCGAGCTCGAAGGCGGCGATCGTGTTCTCGGGGGCGTACGCGGACGCGCCCCGGTGGGCGACGTTGGCGACCGGCCGGCCGGTGTACGCGGAGGCGCTTCGGTGGGCGACGTCGGCCACCGGCCGGCCGGTGGTTGCGGGCGCGGTCCCGGTGAGCGCGGTCAGGGCGGCGAGGGTGGTCGCGATGATGAGGGCGAGTCGTCTGGACATGGGTCTCCTCTGCTGGGGAGAGGCCTACGACTCGACAGTCACAAGATCGCATGACGTGCAGTTGAGTGCAGAGTAGCCCTGCGGTGCCCTGGTGGTGAGCATCCGACACGCGGGCCTGCCGCAGCGTCGACGTTCATGACCCTTTAATCTGAAATGTGCATTATCGCGGGGCGTTGGCCGTTCTTCTGTCGGCTTGGTTCATGGCGCAGTTCGACTTCTTCGTGGTGAACGTCGCCGCCCCTTCCCTCGAACGTGACCTGCACGCCGGCCCCGCGGCCCTGGAGCTGATCGTGGCCGGCTACGCCTTCACGTACGCCGCCGGAATGATCACCGGCGGGCGGCTCGGCGACCGGTACGGCTACCGGCGCGTGTTCGTCTGGGGAGTGGCCGCGTTCACGGTGGCGTCGGTGCTGGCCGGGGTCGCGCAGACCCCGGCCCAGCTCGTCGCCGCCCGCCTGCTGCAGGGGCTGGCGGGCGCCGCCATGGTGCCGCAGGTGCTGGCCACGATCTCCGCCGTCTATCCGCCGGGCGAGCGGGCACGTGCCATCGGCTGGTACGGCGCGACGGGCGGCCTCGGCTCGATCGCCGGCCAGGTGCTGGGCGGCCTGTTGCTGACGGCCGATGTGCTCGGGCTCGGCTGGCGGGCGGTCTTCCTCATCAACCTGCCCGTCGGACTGGTCGTCGTGCCGCTGGCCTGGCGGCTGCTCCCGGAGGTGGAGACGCAACGCCAATCCCGGCTCGACGTGCCGGGCGCGGCCGGGCTGGCGGCCGGGGTGGCGTTGCTGCTGGTGCCCATGGGCCTCGGCAACAGCCTGGGCTGGCCCCTCTGGACGTGGGCGTGCATGGTGGCGAGCGTCCCGGTGTTCGCGCTGACCTGGCGCTGGTTGCGGGCGCTCGGAGCGCGCGGCGGGCAGCCGGTGCTCGACCTGGCCCTGCTCAGGGTCCACTCCTACCTGGCGGGCGTCGGGTCGATCGTCGCCTTCATGGCGTACTTCGCCTCGTTCATGTTCACGCTGACGTTGCTGCTCCAGACCGGGCTGGGGCTCACGGCGTTCGAGGCGGGCCTGGCATTCGCGCCGATGGGCGCGATGTTCACGCTCACCTCGTTGCTCGGGGTCCGGCTGGTCAGGAGGCGCGGGCTGATCGTCGTCATCGCGGGCGGACTGGTGGTCGTGCTCGGGCTGGTCCTGCTCCTGGTGGCGGCCGGTCAGGGGCTGCCGTACGTGCTGGTCGCGCTCATGCTCGTCGGCGCCGGCAACGGCCTGGTGCTGCCGCAGCTCATCGGGGCGGCGCTGGTCGAGGTCGAGCCCCACCAGGCCGGCATCGGGTCGGGAGCGCTGAGCACCGCCCAGCAGTTCGCGGGCGCGGGCGGCGTGGCCGTGATCGGCGCGCTCTTCTTCGCCGTCGCGGAGGGCGGGCGCCACGTCGCGGCCATGCGCTGGTCGGCGGCCGTCGACCTGGCACTCGTCCTGGTCGTGATCGCGTCGGTGGCCTACAACCGGCGCCGCGCTATCCGGCGGGCGTGGCCAGAGCGGTCCCGTACAGTTGCGACACCCTGAGCCTGATCACCAGCCGCCGGTCATCGGCCATCCGGCGCAGGAAGGTGGTGGGGTCGCCGACGTGCTGCTGCATGGCCAGGAGCTCCAGTCCCACCTCGTCGCCCGGATCGGTGGTCACCGGCGACAGCTCCGCCTCGCCCTCGGCCACGGCGTAGGAGGCGAAGTCGTCGCTGGCCACGTAGAGGGCGCCGCGCGGGTCCTTGTGGAGGTGCCTGACCTTGAGCCGCTCGCCCATGGTGGAGATGCGCACGACGCGCTGCTGGGGATCCCACGTGTACTGGACGGTGGACATGTGCGGGTGGCCGCTGCTCTTGTTGGTGGCCAGCGCCCCGAATCGCTGACCGCTCAGCAGCTGGGACAGCTCGCCGTCACTCAGCGAGCGGGGTGGCGGGCCCGCCTCGGGCGCGTACTCCTGTGACATGCACCATCCTGTACGTACCGCGTGCACGACCTAGGGTGCACCGACATAGAGAGATATGTCAGCCTATCCCCAGTTCCCTGCTGAAGGTCTGGGCGTCCGAGATCACCCAGTATTCGGCGAACCTGTCGCCCTCGGCCCGCAGGATGTCGTGCCCGCTGAAGGCCACCCTGGTCCCCTCGGCCACGGTCGCGCCGGGGAGACCGCCCCGGTAGGCGCCGGTGAACGTCCACCTGGCCGCCACCAGGTCGCCGTCCGGGATCGGGCCGACGTCGAGCGTGACCGCGACGTCGTCGAAGGGGGCGTAACCCTGCCTGAGCACCTCGATGAGCTCGCCCGGCCCCGACACCTCCATGCCTGGCCAGTGCCCGGTGAAGCCGGGGGTGACCAGTTCGTGGGCGAGCTCGAAGTCGCCGTTCCACATCTCGAGCAGCCATCGCCTGTACAGGTGGGAGATCGTCATTCAGAGCCCCTACCCGCCCACCTGTAAGTTACGGGTCATGAAACTCGCTATCATCAGCGGATTTGTCGTTCCGGTCGACGGAGACCCCATCGACGGCGGCACCGTGCTCATCGAGGACGGGAAGATCACCGCGGTGGGCCGGGACGTGGCCGTGCCGGAGGGGGCTTCCGTGGTGGACGCGGGCGGCGGGTGGGTGCTGCCCGGCTTCGTCGAGGCCCACGGCCACCTGGGCGTGCACGAGGAGGCGGAGGGCTGGGCCGGTCAGGACACCAACGAGATGACCGACCCGAACGGCGCCCGCCTGCGTGCCCTCGACGCCATCAACCCCGCCGACCTGGGCTTCGCCGACGCGCTGTCGGGCGGCGTGACCACGGCAGTGATCAAGCCGGGCTCCGGCAACCCGATCGGCGGGCAGACGGTCGCCGTGAAGTGCTGGGGCAGAAGCGCGGACGAGATGCTGATCAGGGAGCCGGTGAGCGTCAAGAGCGCCCTGGGCGAGAACCCCAAACGCGTGTACGGCGACCAGAAGAAGCTGCCCTCCACCCGGCAGGGCGTGGCCGCGGTGATCCGCGACGCGTTCATGAAGGCGCAGGACTACCGGGCCAGGCGGGCGGCCGCGCAGGCGGAGGGCAAGCCGTTCGACCGCGACGGCACGCTGGAGATCCTCGTCCGCGTGCTGGACGGCGAGCTGCCGTGGTGCCAGCACACGCACAGGGCAGACGACATCGCCACGGCGCTCAGGCTGGCGGCGGAGTTCGGCTACCGGGTGGTGATCAATCATGGCACCGAAGGTCACCTGCTGGCCGACACCCTCGCCGCCAGGAACGTTCCGGTCATCATCGGCCCGCTGTTCACCAGCCGGTCGAAGGTCGAGCTGCGGCAGCGCTCGCTGCGCAACCCCGGCATCCTGGCACGGGCGGGCGTAGAGGTGGCCATCACCACCGACCACCCCGTCGTGCCCATCCACTTCCTCGTCCACCAGGCCACGCTCGCGGTCAAGGAGGGGATGGACCCGGCCGAGGCGCTGCGGTCGATCACCGTGAACCCGGCCAGGATCATGGGCCTCGACGACCGGGTCGGCTCCCTGCGCCCCGGGCTCGACGGCGACGTGGTCATCTGGTCCGGCGACCCGCTGGACGTCATGAGCCGGGTGCGGAAGGTGTTCATCTCCGGCCGGGAGGTGTATTCGTACACCGACGGCGAGCCCGTCGTGGCCGACCCCTATTACCGCGAATCAAGTGACCGTTAAGCGCCTGTAGATGCGCGGCCCGCATAGTGGGCGGACCGAACGGGAAGTGAGGCAGCACGATGACAGCTCCGCCCCAGAGCATCCTCTCCCAGCGCCCCAGCAAGGCCCTGCTGATCGGCCTGGTCGTCTCTGGCGTGCTGGCGCTGCTGGTGCTGGCGGTCATGCTGGTGTCGGGCGGTCCCGTCGGCTTCGGCCTGGCCGCGCTGCTGGCCGTGGCGCCGCTGCCGGTGCTGCTCGCCGCGGTGCTCTCCCTCGACCGGCTGGAGCCCGAGCCCAAGCTCAGCCTCGCGTTCGCGTTCGCGTGGGGCGCGGGGCTGGCGATCGTGCTGGGCATCGCGCTGACGGTCGTGGGGCAGCAGCTGTTCGTCCGGGCCGGGTTCGGCGCCGCGGTCGTCGACGACGTGGGCGCCGTCGTGCTCGCCCCGGTGATCGAGGAGGCGCTCAAGGGCTCGGCGCTGCTCCTGCTCCTGCGCAGGCGCAGGGAGATCGACGGCCTGACCGACGGCATCGTGTACGCCTCCATGGCCGGCCTCGGCTTCGCCGCCGTGGAGAACGTCGGCTACTACCTGCTGGCGTTCGCGGAGGACGGCGCCGGCGGTGCGGTGCAGTTGTTCGTCGTGCGGGGCCTGATCGACCCGCTCGGCCACCCGGTCTACACCTCCATGATCGGTGTGGGGGTCGCGTACGCGCTCACCCGGCGCACCGCGGGAAGGTACGCCGCGATCCCGCTGGGTTACCTGGCCGCCGTCTTCCTGCACGCACTCTGGAACGGCGCCGCCACCACGGGATCGCTGGCCTGGCTGGGCCTGGCCTACCTGGTGATCATGGTGGCGCTGGTCGCCCTGATCGCCGTGACCGTCGCCGAACGCCGTCACCTCGTCGCCAGGATGGGCGCCTACCTGCCCGGCTACGCGCCGACCGGGCTGGTCACCGAGGCCGACGTCAGGATGCTCAGCACGCTGCCCGGCCGTAAGCAGGCGCGCAAGTGGGCCAGGAAGGCGGGGCTCGGCCGGGCCATGAGCGACTACCAGCAGGCGGCGACCGAGCTGACCATGCTGCACCTGCGGGCCGAGCGGCAGGGCATGGACCCCGCCCGGTTCGCGGCCGAGCGCGACGCGTACCTGACGGCGATGGCGCACGCCCGGCGCTGGTAGCGGTGTGGTGATGTGGCCCGCGGGGTCCGGAACTCTGGCAGGCACGCCAGCGTACGCGTCCGTCACGCCGGGTACGAGACCTCATCCGGCAAGGCGAGGAAAGGACCGGACATGATCCCTGGCTGCGGCAACTGCAACTGCAACGACGCGATGTACGAAGGCAAGCCGTCCCACTGGACCACGTTGCGCGTCGAGTAACGGCACCGCGCCGGGGCCGCCCTCCTGTCCCACCACGGCCGGCCCCGGCCCGCCCGTTCGAGCCCGGGCGCGGAGCTCGTACTGCGGGCAAGCTCACAGGATGCTCGGCCCGATTCCCTGACAAAATAGGGGAAACCCCCGAAGGGAGATCAGATGAGCTGGGCGGAGATCGGGTCCGAGGACGAGTTGCGCGAGCTCCTCGGCGAGGTGATGCCGAGGGCCGCGAACAAGGAGCGCGTGCGCCTCCACCAGCGCGACCGCGACTGGCTGGCGGCCTCGCCGTTCTGCCTGGTCGCCACGTCGGACGACAAGGGCGCCTGCGACGTCTCGCCCAAGGGGGACCCCGCCGGGTTCGTGCATGTCATCGACGACACCACGATCGCGATCCCGGACCGCCCGGGGAATCGCCGGGCGGACGGATTCCTCAACGTCCTGAAGAATCCGAATGTGGGGTTGATCTTCCTCATTCCCGGCCGCAACGAGACCCTGCGCATCAACGGCCGGGCCAGGCTCGTACGCGATGCCCCCTTCTTCGACGAACTGATCGTCAAGGGTCACCGGCCGCACCTCGCGCTCGTGGTGGAGATCGAGCAGATCTTCTTCCACTGCGCCAAGTCGTTCCTGCGCTCCGCGCTGTGGAAGCCCGGCACCTGGCGCCCCGACGTCCTGCCCTCGCACGCCAGGCTGGTCAAGGAGGTGCAGGTGGTCGAGGAGAGCGTGGAAGAGCTGGAGACCTACTACGGCAAGGCCTACGCCGAGAAGTTGTACCGCTGACGCAGGAGCCCCGGGGAGGGCCGTCAGGCGGCGGAGGTGGGGCCGCCGGGGAAACGGATCACGTTTCTCCCGGTGTAGGCCCGCAGATCGATCACTTTGGGGTCGGCGGGCGGCTTGCGGCGGTCCGCTGTGCGGATATAGCGGACCTTGTGCCTGGCGATGTGTGGCGGCACCGCCACCAGCCTCGTCATCGTGAGCCCCCCGTGATGTCCTTGTTATTTCTGTGTCTACAGAAACCCCCGTAAATTCGGCGTAAGGAGCAGCTCAGTAGGGAAGCGTGCGACCCGCAGGCGAGCGCAGGTCCAGCTCCACCGCCGGCCGCGGGCGCCGTTTGGCGGTCGACTTCACGACTCTCACGCGTTTCACGGTCGTCCCCCTTTCTGAACGCGTGCCCTGTCTCCTGCGACGATGCGCCGCGCCGCTTGACGGCGGCATGCCGGGCACTCGTCACCCGCCATGCGCGCCAACCTAACCGGGGCTCACTGATCGGCTCAATGCATTTCCCGACAGAGAAGGTGTCTCGGGTGCCCGGTGTGAACCGCGCGGCGACCCCGATCCGGTCTCAGGCGCCCGCCTCTTCCGCCGGCCCGAGCGTGGCGCGCTCTGCCGGGGTGCAGCCGATGGCCTGGCGCCAGGCCGCCACCGGCCATGGACGCTCGTCGCTTTCGCCGGCCTTCCTCAGGTCGCGGCTGTGCGTCTCCACACAGTACCCGCAGCTGTGACCTGGCCGGCACGCAGCCTGACCAGCACGAAGGCAGCTGCTCGCTGTCGTGCAGGAGCTGCTCCGCCGCGCAGAAGACCGCGCAGAAGACCGCGCAGAACACGGTGGCGGGTCTAGCCTTTGCAGTTGCCCCAAGCCGCGCGTCCGCCCCAGGCCTCGACGCGGTTGCTGGAGTCGCGGGTCCAGCCGGAGTAGCGCACGCACTTCCAGGCGCCGTCGATGTGGCCCGTCTCGGCGTAGTAGCGGTATTTCTGCACGTCCTCGCTCCGGCCGCCGCCCCGGACCTCGAGGTGGGCGCCGGTCACCGTGCGGGCGCCCTTGTACGCCGTCTTGATCGCGGCGACGCAGTTCTTGCCGCTGCGCTTGCTATACATCAGATAAACGTGCCCGAACACCGCTCCCGCGCGGGTCTTCATCGCGCGGTGGCCGTCCTTGACCCGGTGGAAGCCGGGGCCGCAGACGCGCTCGGGGGTGTAGGCGGCCGATCCGGCGTAAGCGGCGGAGGGGAGGGCGGCGATTCCGGTGGCGGCCAGGGCGGTCGCGATGACCGTGCGGATAAGCACGTGTGTCCTTTCGGCAGGCGGCAATAAGGACATCGTCGATCTTTACTGTGACTTGACCAAAATTTCAAGGGGTGCTGGTCATCATGCCGCTGATCGCGGTCTGCGCGGTGTGGGGTGTGTTCTGGGGTTCGTGGTCGGTCCTGCTGCCCGCCGTCAAGCTCGAGCTGGGGTTGTCGGCGAGCGACCTGGGGCTGGCGCTGAGCGCCGTACCGGTGGGGGCGCTGCCCGCGATGGCGCTGGCCGGCAGGCTCGCGCGCGGGCGCGAGCGGGCGGCTCTGCTGGGGTTCACCGTGCTGTTCGCGCTGAGCGTGGCGGGCATCGGGCTGGCGGGCACGGCCTGGCAGCTGGCTCTCGCGCTCCTGCTGGTCGGCGCGGCGAGCGGCGCGCTCGACATCGCGCTCAACCTGGCCACGGGGCGGGCCGAGCGCGAGAGCGGGCGCCGGCTCTTCCAGCCCGTGCACGCCGCCTTCCCCGTCGCGGTCATCGCCGCCGCGCCGGCCACCGGGCTGGCCCGCTCGCTCGGTCTCAGCGCCGGTGCGGTGCTCGTGGCGATCGGCCTGATCGTGATCGCCGCCTCGCTGACGCTGCTCGCGCTGCCGCTGGGGCGCGGTCTGCCGGTCACCTCCTCCGAGATCGACCGGCGCAGCCTCGTGGGGGCCGCGGCGCTGCTCGGAGCGCTCGCCGCCTGCGTGCTGACCATCGAGAACTCGGTCGAGCAATGGTCGGTGCTGCTGCTGGAGGAGCACCGCGGGGCGTCCCCGCTGACGGCCAGCGCCGCGCCCGCGGTCTACATGGGGGCGTTGACGGCCGGGCGGCTCATCGTGCAGGCGCTGCCAAGGACGCCGCTCAGGGCGCTGTACCTGGTGGCGGGGGCGGGCGGCGGCGCGGGCATCGTGCTGGCCGGTCTGGGCGGCAGCGTGCCGGTCTCCATGGCCGGGTTCGCGCTGGCCGGGCTGGCGCTCGGCCCCATGGTGCCCGCCCTGCTCAGCCGGGCCGCCGCCGACGACGCCGGCGGGACGCTGGTGTGGTGGGTGTCGACGATCTCGTACACCGGGTTCGTGGCCAGCCCCCTGCTGGTCGCCGGGCTCAGCGGCTGGCTCGGCCTGCCCGCCGCGCTGGCGGCTCTCGGGCTGCTCGGCCTGCCGCTGATAGGCCGCTTCGTGGTGCGCGGGCCGTGACGGACGGCCGGAATACGGCCGCTGTTTGGGGAAAGGAGACCCACGAACTGCGGATCCAGTGCAAAGGGGATCATCATGGCTGTCTGCGAGACCTGCGGCAACGACTACGACATGGCGTTCGAGGTGCGCGCGCAAGGGGCCGTGCACACCTTCGACTGCTTCCAGTGCGCGATCGAGGCGATGGCGCCCATCTGCGAGCACTGCGGTACGAAGGTCATCGGGCACGGCGTCCAGTCGGGCGAGCACTGGTACTGCTGCGCCCATTGCGCTCGGGAGGAGGGGACCAAGGGCCTCGTCGACCGCGTCACGGCCGGCGCGTCCACCTGACGGCGGCCGCCGCCACCGCCACCGGCGGCGCGGGGGCGGGGTGAGCGGCCGGCCGGGCGCGTCAGCGCATGAAACCGATGTCCTCGTAGCGGAGGTCGTAGAAGCCGCGCGCCCCCACGTTGGCCAGCGTCTCCCGGGTCGCGACGATCTGCGGCCGCTGGTAGAGCGGCAGCACGGTCACCAGCTCCCAGATCAGCCGGTCCGCCTTGTTGGTCTCCTTGCGGGCCTGCACCGGGTCCAGGCTCTGGGCGGCCCGGCTCATGGCCTCGTCGACCGCCGCCGAACCGACGCGCCCGAAGTTCGCGTTCCAGGTCTTCCCGTCGGGCGCGTTCGCGTAGATGCCGTAGCTGCTCGAGACCGGGAACGGTGTGCCGATGTAGGCGAACGGCGTGATGTCGAAGTTCCCGGGGATCACGTACTTGCTGAAGAAGTCGTCGCTGGGCACGGCCTTGATGGTCAGTTTCACGCCGATCTGTGCCAGCATGCTCTGCGCCAGCTCGCCCTCCGACTTGCTGAGCTGCACCCCCGACGGCACCACGAAGCGCAGGTCGAGGGGCCTGCCGTCCTTCTGCCTGACCGTGCCGCCCGCGCCCGCGAGCTTCCAGCCGGCCGCGTCCAGCAGCTTCTTGGCCCGCTCCGGGTTGTAGACGCCCAGGGCGCCGGCGTTGTCCTGGTAGCCCTCCTGCGTGTTCATGAAGAAGTGGTTGTTCAGCAGCGCGATCGGCCAGTCCAGCCCCTGCAGGTCGGACCGGGCGATGGCCTGGCGGTCGATGCCGAGCTGCACGGCCAGCCGCACATCGCGGTCCTTGAGCAGCTCGCTCGACCCGTTGAAGGTGAAGTGCCGGAAGTCGGGGCCGGCCGCCTGCCGCACCTGCGCGCCCTGGGCGGCCCTGGCGCGGGCGAGATCCGGGGCGGACGGGCCGAGGTCGACGACGTCGAGCTCGCCGTTGCCGAACGCGCCGATCAGCGCGTCCTGCTCCGACGCCCGGTAGATGATCTTGTCGAGCTTGGCCCGGTCACCCCACCAGGTCTCGTCCCGTACCAGCGTGATCGTCTTGGCCGTCTGGTCGAATCCGCCGAACTTGAACGGACCGGCCGACACCGGGATCTTGTTCAGCCAGGCGTTGTTGAAGGACTCGGGCGTGCGGTTGGCGGCGGCGGGCAGCAACGGCGAGAAGAGCGACTGCCAGTCCCCGAAGGGCCGGTCGAACGTCACCACCACCTCGAAGTCGTTCTTGCCCCGCGCCACCTGCCCGATGTCCT
This sequence comes from Nonomuraea sp. NPDC049378, assembly GCF_055586745.1. NCBI lineage: Bacteria > Bacillati > Actinomycetota > Actinomycetes > Streptosporangiales > Streptosporangiaceae > Nonomuraea > Nonomuraea sp. NPDC049378. The sequence goes on along the minus strand of NZ_JBVJHP010000021.1, from coordinate 36,675 downwards.
GATAGCCGGTGGACGAGGCGATGCGGAAGTCAGGGTCGCGCCCGTTCAGCGCCCGCCACTGCGCCCGGTAGTCGGCCCACGTGATCGGCCGCCCGTCGGACCATCTGGCCTTGGGGTTCAGCGTGTACGTGACCACCTGCTGGGGCCGCCGCTCGGTCACCCTCGCGTCGATCACGTAGTTGTCGTTGACCGTGATCTCCGCCTTCTCGTCCGACAGGAACGGCGAGGGCAGCAGCGCGTTGCTGACCACGGCGGCCATCGCCAGGTTGCCGTCGACGTGGTTCCTGTTCCACTGCGCGGGGAACTCGTTGATGCCCCACCGCAGCGTGCCGCCGTCCTCGACCTTGTCGCGCGGCTGCGGGTTGACGTCGTAGGCCTTCGGCGCACGGTCGTCCCCCGCCGTGCCGCCGCCTCCCGAGCCGCCCCCGCCGCCGCAGGCAGCCAGCAGGAGCGAGCCCGTCACGGTGACGGCCACGACAAGACGTGATGCTTTCATCGAGCGATTACCTCCTGGTCATACGACGTCGCGCCGCTCGGCGTAGTGGCAGGCCGCGCCCTGGTCCGCGCCCAGCGGGCGTACCTCGGGCTCGACGTCCACGCAGAGCCTGCGCTCGTCCCCGGTGAGCTCCGCGCGGAACTTCGGGCATCTGGTGCGGAAGCGGCAGCCCGTCGGAGGGTCAGCCGGGCTGGGCAGGTCGCCTTCGAGCAGGATCCGGTCCCGCGCGCGCTCACGCACCGGATCGGGCAGCGGGATCGCCGACAGCAGGGCCTGCGTGTACGGATGCATCGGAGCCCGGTAGACGGCGTCCACCTGCCCGATCTCGGCGATCCTGCCGAGGTACATCACGGCCACCCGGTCGGCGATGTGGCGCACCACGGCCAGGTCGTGCGCCACGAACAGGTAGGACAGGCCGAGCCTGGCCCTGAGCGAGCCGAGCAGGTTGATCACGCCGGCCTGGATCGACACGTCGAGGGCAGAGACCGGCTCGTCCAGCACGAGCAGCCGGGGCTCCAGCGCGAGCGCGCGGGCGATGGCGATGCGCTGCCGCTGCCCGCCGGAGAAGTCCTGCGGGTAGCGGGCGGCGTGCGAGGGGTCGAGGCCGACCAGCGCGAGCAACTCGGCGATCCGCCGTCCTGGACGCCGCTGCCCGTGGGCGCGCAGAGGCTCGGCCAGGATGTCGTGCACCGTCATGCGCGGGTCGAGCGAGGCCAGCGGATCCTGGAAGACGACCTGCATGTCGCGCCGGATCTCGGTGCGCCGCGCGGCGTCGAGCCGGGCGGTGTCGTGGCCGAGCACGGTGATGCTGCCCCGCTGCGGCGGGGCCAGCTCGAGGATCTGTGTCAGCGTGGTGGTCTTGCCGCTGCCCGACTCGCCGACCAGTCCCAGCGTCTCGCCCTGGCGCAAAACGAAGTCGATCCCGGCCACCGCGTGCACGGTGCCGATCCTGCGCCTGAACAGCGCCCCCTTGAGCAGCGGATAGTCCTTGACCAGGCCGCGCACCTCCAGCACCGCGCGCCGCGGCCGCCGCGGCTGTCGCGGCGCGGCGCGGGGGGCCTCCGGCGCGCCGGCGGCGTACGGGGCCACCTCCTTCCAGCGGATGCACGCGGCGCGGTGCCCGTCTCCCACCTCGAACAGCGGCGGCTCGCGCTCCTCGCACGCGTCGATCCGCATCGGGCAGCGCGGCGCGAACGGGCACCCGGGCGGCAGCGCGGCCGGCGACGGCGGGCTGCCCTCGATCGGCGTCAGCGGCCGCCGCCCGCCCTCGTCGACGCGCGGGATCGAGCCGAGCAACCCCACCGTGTACGGCATCCGCGTCCGGTAGTAGACGTCGTCCACGCCGCCCACCTCGACCGGCCGGCCGGCGTACATCACCAGCACCCGGTCGGCGAAGCCGGCCACCACTCCGAGATCGTGGGTGATCATGATGATGGCGGCGCCGGTCTTCTGCTGCGCCTTCTTGAGCACCTCCAGCACCTGCGCCTGGACGGTCACGTCGAGCGCGGTGGTCGGCTCGTCGCAGATGATCACATCGGGGTCGTTGGCGATGGCCATCGCGATCATCACGCGCTGCCGCATCCCGCCGGAGAACTCGTGCGGGAAGGCCAGCGCCCGCTCCGAGGGGCGCGGGATGCCGACGAGGTCCAGCAGCTGCACGGCCCTGACCATGGCCGTCTCCTTGCCGACCCGCTGGTGCACGCGCACGGCCTCGGCGATCTGGTCGCCCACCCGGTAGACGGGCGTCAGCGCGGACAGCGGGTCCTGGAACACCATCGACATGGCCTTGCCGCGGCAGGAGGTCAGCTCCCGCGCGGGTGCGCCGATCAGCTCCCTGCCGTGCAGGCGTACGGACCCGGTGACGCGCGCGCCCGGGGGCAACAGCCCCATGACGGCAGCCGAGGTGACCGACTTGCCCGATCCCGACTCGCCGACGATGCCGAGGACCTCGCCGCGGCGTACGGTCCAGCTCACCTCGCGCACGGCGGGCACGCCGCCGAACGACACGCTGAGGTCGCGCACGTTGAGCACCGGGCTCATCGCGCCCTCTTCGACGAGGGGTCGAACGCGTCGCGCAGGGCGTCGCCGACGAGGTTGACCGCGAGGACGGTGACCACCAGCAGCCCCGCGACGAACCAGAACGTCCACGGCGCGTAGACGGCCGTGCGCGAGCCGTCGGCGATGAGCGTCCCGAGCGAGACGTCCGGCGGCTGGATGCCGAACCCGAAGTACGACAGCGAGGTCTCGGTGAGGATCGCGGTGCTGACGTTGAGCGTGGCGTCCACGATGAGCAGGGACGACAGGTTGGGGATCACGTGGCGGAAGATGATCCGCACGGGAGGCACGCCCATGTAGCGGGCGGCCTGGATGAACTCCCGCTCCTTCGTCGAGATCGTCATCCCGCGGACGACCTTCGAGGTCACCATCCACAGGAACAGCGCCAGCGTGATCACGAACAGCGGCCACCGGCCGGACCCGAACAGCGGCGACATGATCGCCAGGACGAGGAACGCGGGCAGCACAAGCAGCAGGTCGCTCACCCAGGTCAGCGTCCGGTCGGTCCATCCCAGGAAATAGCCCGCGAACGCCCCGACCACGGCCGCCAACGCCGTGGACACCAGCGCCGCGAGCAGCCCCACGACCAGCGACTTCTGCATGCCGCGCAGCGTCACCGCGAAGACGTCGGCGCCCGTCTGGAGCGTTCCGAACCAGTGGTCGGGCGACGGCGGCTGCAGGAACGCGGTGAAGTCCTTGTCGAGGTAGCTCCACGGGCTGACCAGAGGCCCCGCGAAAGCCAGCAGGAACATCAGCGCGAGCACCGCGAACCCGAGCCGCCCCTGCCCTGAGCGGAAGAACCGCCCGGCGATCAGGCGCGTCCTGGACGGCGCGCCCGCCATGACGCCGTCGCGAAGCTCCTCGGCCAGCTCCTCCTCGGACAGCGTCATCGTGCCCGCACCCTCGGGTCGAGCGCGGCGTGCAGCAGGTCGGCGGCCAGCGAGGCGCACAACACGGCGACGGCCGCCAGGAGGGAGATGGCGGCGACGGTGTTGACGTCGTTGCGGAAGATCGAGTTGATCAGCTGCTCGCCCAGGCCGTGCCAGCCGAAGATCTTCTCGGTGAACGTGGCCCCCGTCAGCAGCGTCCCGAACGTGAACGCGAAGTAGGTCGCCACGGGGATGAGCGCGGTCCGCAGCGCGTGGCGGATGAGCGCCCTCCTTCTGCTCAGCCCTTTGGCCATGGCGGTGCGCACGTAGTCGGCGCCCAGCACGTCGAGCATCATGTTGCGCTGGTAGCGGCTGAAGACGGCGATGAGTCCCACCGACAGCGAGACGGTCGGCAGGATCAGGTGTTGCAGCCGGTCGAGCGCGTGACCCCAGAACCCGGTGTCGAGGCCGTCGCTGTATTCGCCGCTGACCAGGAACACCTGGCGGCCGAAGACGTGTTCGTTGGCCCACGTGGCCCCCAGGATCAGGATGTTGGCCAGCACCACCACCGGCACGGCGAGCACCACGAACGACAGGCCGGTCGAGATGCGGTCGAACCATCCGTACTGCCGGGCCGCGGCCAGCGCGCCGGCCAGCACGCCCAGCAGGCTCCCGCACGCCAGCCCCAGCACGACCAGCCGGAAGGTCACGCCCATGCGGCGTTTGAGGTCGTCGTTGACCGGTGTGCCTCCGACCGACCTGCCGAAGTCGCCGTGCAGCACGCCCGCTGCCCACGTGGCGTAGCGCTGCAGCAGGGGAGTCCTGTCGTTGAGGTTGAGCGCGGTCAGCTGGGCGTCGACCACGGCGGCCGGCGGCTTCGGCGTGCGGTCGGCGTAGTTGGAGCGGGGGTCGAGGGCCGTGGCCGCCAGAAGGTAGGCGAGACTGGCGGCCACCACGACGAGCACGGCGTAGTTGAGCAACCTGCGGGCAAGGAACCCCGCCATCGCTCCCCCTTCGACGCCGAGCCACCCGTCGTGCTCATCTTGCTACACAGGGTGAGCGTCGTGGTGGATTACCGGCCGGAAAGTTCGTCCACGGCGGTGCGGACGTCCTCGCTCGTGATCGTCGTCAGGTCGGCGGAGCTGGCCGAACCGCCACGCGAGGCGTGCGCGGCCAGCCTGACGTCGCGGCGCATGGCGGCGCGCTCGAACAGCGACCGGGCGAAGCGGCCGTTGCCGAGCCCGTCGATCAGCCGCTCCTCGCACACCCAGGCGAACACCTCGTCGAGCCGGCGCAGCGCCTCCTCGTCGAACGAGTCGCCGGACCGCTCCGCGAGCAGCACCGCGATCTCGGACAGCTCGGAGGGGGAGTAGCTGGGGAAGGCCACCCGCTGGTTGAACCGGCTGGCCAGGCCGGGGTTGGTGGCCAGGAAGGAGTCCATCTCGCGCTGGTAGCCGGCCAGCACGATCACGAGCCGGTCGCGGTCGTCCTCGGCGCGCTTGAGCAGGGTCTGCACGGCCTCGGCGCCGAACGCGTCGCCGCCCTGGTAGCCGGGATTGACCAGGCTGTAGGCCTCGTCGATGAAGAGCACCCCGCCCAGCGCCCGGTCGACCAGCTCGTTGGTCTTGATGGCGGTGGCGCCGAGGTGCTGGCCGACCAGGTCGGCCCGGTGCGCCTCGACGACGTCGGGCCTGGCCAGCAGGCCGAGCGCGGCGAACACCCGGCCCAGGACCCTGGCGACCGTGGTCTTGCCGGTGCCGGGCGGGCCGGCGAACACGAAGTGCCGCATCTGCGGCGGGGTGGGCAGCCCGCGCTCCTGCCGCATCCTGGCCACCTGGAGCTGCGCGGCGATGGCGTGCACCTGCCGTTTGACGGGCTCCAGGCCGGCCATCCTGTCGAGGTCGGCCAGCGCCTCCTCCAGCGTGGGCGTGGCCACGTAGCCGCGGAACCGCGCGGTCAGCTCCTCGAACGCCTTGGTGACGTCGGGCGTCGTGGTGGTGACGAGGTCGTGCGTGCTCGGAGTGCCGCCGGCGCCCACCACGCGCACGTCGCGGGCCTGCGCGGCGGCCTCCACCAGGCTGCGCGCGAACCTGGCGTTGCCCAGCTCGTCGACCAGGCCGCGCCGGTGCACGTCGTCGAAGAGGCCGAGCAGCACCCGCTTGGTGTCGTCGCCCATCGTGTCGCCCCTGCGCTTCTGCAGCAGCTCGGTGACCTCGACGAGCTCGGCGGGGGAGTAGCCGGGGAAGCGCACACGCGTGGCGAACCTGCTGGCCAGGCCGGGGTTGCTGGACAGGAACGAGCCCATCTCCTGCTCGTAGCCGGCCAGGATGATGATCAGCCGGTCGCGGTCGTCCTCCGCCCGCTTGAGCAGGGTCTGCACCGCCTCCGCGCCGAACCTGTCGGGCTGCCCGTCGGAGGAGTTGACCAGCCCGTACGCCTCGTCGATGAACAACACGCCGCCCAGCGCGCGATCGACCAGCTCGTTGGTCTTGATCGCGGTGGCGCCGAGGAACTCGCCCACCAGGTCGGCCCGCTGCGCCTCGACGACGTAGGGGGTCTCCAGCAGGCCGAACGCGTAGAAGATCTTGGCCAGCGCGCGGGCCACGCTGGTCTTGCCGGTGCCGGGCGGGCCGACGAAGACGAAGTGCCTGGTGGGCCGGCCGGTCGTGTAGCCGGCCTCGGCCCGCAGCCTGGACGCCTCGATGGAGGCGGCGATCGAGCGCACCTGCTCCTTGACCGGCGACAGGCCGACCATGCTCTCCAGCTCGCCCAGCGCCTCTTCGACGGAGATCTGCGGCGGCGCGGCGGATCTGTCCTGTGGCGACTCCGGCCTCCCCTCGCGGGCCCTGACCCGGACCTGCTGCTCCTCGGCCGCCGCGCGCTCGGCCTTGGCCTTGCGGGCCAGCAGGAAGCGGTGGATCAGCACCGCGAGGGCGGCGGCGTACGCGACCCAGACGGCGACGCTCTCGGAGGCGAAGGAGAGCGGGACGGCGAGCAGGCCCGCGGGGGCGAGCGCCACCAGCGTGCTCACCCACGGCGTCACCCAGCGGATCAGATGGGCGCCGGCCGCCACGGGCAGCGCCAGCCCGACCATGAGGTGCACCGAGCCCGAGCCGGCCGGGAACAGCCCGGAGAAGAGGGGCAGCGCCAGCACGACCCAGCCCGCGACCACGAGGGCGGTGGCGGCGGCGCGCGGGAAGCGCATGGTCAGCGCGACGAACGCGAGCGCCATGAGGACGAGCGGGAAGGTGCGCAGCAGGTCCCAGCCGAGTGCGGCGCCCACGCCCATGGCGGCGACCAGCACGACCACGTAGAGCACCCGGCGCACGGCGGGGGGAATCTGGTAGTAACGCTGCCGCACCTTCTCGAACAGATCCCGCGCCGCGGCCCGCCCCGCCGCCTGGGCCCTGTCGGACTCACGCATCACGCCTCCCCGGTCCGCCCCCGGTTATACCGCACCGGACGGGCGATTGGGCGGTCCTGACACGCTAGGTGGAGGTCACGAAAGCGGCGACGTGGCGGCCGAGTTCGGTGCCCGCGTCCTCCTGGAGGAAGTGGCCGGCGCCCTCGATCACGGGATGCCGCAGGCCGGAGGTGCCGGAGATCGATTTGAGCAGGATCGGCGCCATGCCGCCGGTGATCGGATCGCCGTCCGAGAACGCCACCAGGAACGGCCGGTCGAGGGTGGTGAGAACCTGCCAGGCAGCGCGGTTGGCGGGCGCGGCGGGGTCGTCGGGCGTGATCGGCACGAGGCCGGGCATGGCCCGCGGCCCCGCTTTGTACGCCTCGCCGGGGAACGGCGCGTCGTAGGCCGCGCGGACCTCCCCGGCCAGCCGCGTCCTGCAGCCCGCCTGCACGAGCCGGGCGATGTCCAGGACCGGGGCCCTGAGCACGGTGGCCTTGAACTGGTGCCACACCTCGGGCATGGGAATGTCACCGGTCGGCAAGCCCGTGTTGGCTGCCACGATCCTGGCGACGCGCTCGGGGTGTTCGGCGGCGACGCGCAGCCCGATCAGCCCGCCCCAGTCCTGGCCGACGACGGTGACGCCGCTCAGGCCGAGCGCGTCGAACAGCAGGGCGCGGGTCCACTCCACGTGCCTGGCGTACGTGTGGGCGGCGAGGTCGGCCGGCTTGTCGGAGCGGCCGAATCCGACGAGGTCGACGGCGATCGCGCGCAGCCCGGCCGCGGCCAGCTCCGGCATGACGTGCCGGTAGAGGAACGACCAGGTCGGCTCTCCGTGCAGCAGCACGACGGGCTCGCCCTCGGCGGGGCCCGCCTCGACGTAGGCCATGCGCAGGCCGTCGGCGACGTCGGCGTAGCGGGGTTCGTAGGGGAAGCCGGGCAGGCCGGCGAAGCGCTCTTCAGGCGTGCGCAGGACGTCCATAGAATAATATTCTACGCGGGATCGGCGGGCCGCGCCCTGTCCCGCCGGCGTGCCATCGGCGTGCGGTCACGCTCAGGTCCGGCGGCGCTGGTGGCGGCCGGGAAACTCGCCCAGGAACACCTCCTTGGGCGTGATGCGCAGGACGTCCGAGTCGGCCTGGGCGATGCCGCGCACCTCCACCCAGAAGCGCCGCTGCAACGGGTCCGTGGCGAACACCGCCACCCTGGGGTCGGCCTCGATGGCGTCCCAGGCCTCCGTCTCCGCGATCAGCCGCAGCTCGCCCGACGAGGTGACGGACGCCACCGCGCCCGCGACCCGGGGACCGAGGGAGTCGGCGTACGACAGGACGATGCTGCGGGCGTACGAGAAGGTCCGGCGCACCTCCGGGTCGAGCGGGACGGACGGCTCGGCGCCCATGGGCAGGTCGCACATCAGGAGGGAGGCCCGCCACGGGCCGGCGCCGCCGCGCCACCACGCGCGCGCCGCGCGGGCCAGGAACACGCCCATCGCCACGCCCAGGCCGCCGAGCCCGGTCCGCCACGCCCACGCCGACCCGAGCAGCCCGCCCGCCGCGCTCGCCACGGCGGACAGCACGACGAGGCCCGTCGCGGCGAGCAGCCACCTGTCTCCGCGGTGCCGGGCGCGCAGGTATCCGCGCACCATCGGGTACGGCACCGCGACCGCCGCCAGCGCGGCCGTGGGCTCCACGGCGAGGGCCCCGCCGAGCAGCGGGACGAGCACCGTCCAGGTCCTGACGAGCAGGATCCAGAGCGTCACGCCGGTGTTCCGCCTGGCGGTGCGCTCGCTCTCCTGGGCCCGCGCCGACGCGGCCAGCGCCCGCAGCGGGCGGCCACGCCATGCCTCGGCCAGGGCGCGTACGGTGGCCAGCGCCGGCCAGCCCAGCACCGCGATGCCCGCCAGACCGGCCCAGACGGGGTCGAACGCGGCCGGCAGCGCCGGCATGGCCGCCAGCAGCAGCCAGGCGGCGAACGCCGCCACCGACACCGCCGCCGAGACGAGGTGCGCGCCGAGCCAGGGGTCCCGGCAGAGCATCGGCCGCACGTACCGCCACAGACCCACCCGCCTGGCCTGCCTGACCGTGAGCGGCACCAGCAGGGCCAGCACCGCGAAGCCGCCGAGCTCGGCCTGCGCGCCCCAGCCGGTCAGCAGCGCGGCCGCGGCGATCGCGACCGTGGCCAGGGCGACCAGCAGGCGTGCCTGGCGGGACCAGACCTCCAGGGCGCGCCTCGCCCTGCCGGTGTCGCGCGGGTGCACCGGCCATGCGGGATCGTGGTGCGGGCGGGGGCGGTCCCAGCGCAGCAGCGACAGGCCGAGGTTCACGCGGGCCTGCGGGTGGCCGGGCTCGGTGGCGAGCGCGGCGCGGTAGGACCGCTCGGCGGCGGCGTGATCACCGCGCAGCAGGGCCAGATCGCCCAGCAGGACCCTCGGGCCGGCCTCCTCGGGCGCGAACTTCGCCGCCAGCGTGGCGTGCTCGGCCGCGTCGCCCCAGCGGCCGGGCACGCGGCGCAGGATCGAGGCCAGGCGCAGGCGGGCCGGCCAGGAGCCGCGGGCGAGCTCGACGGCCCGCTCCGCGGCGGGCACGGCATCGGCGTCGCGGCCCAGCCGCTCGTGGGCGAGGCTGATGAGCCGGTGCGCCCACTCGGCGGACGGATCAAGGCCGGAGGCCCTCCGGGCGGCGTCGAGCGCGGAGTCGGGACGGCCGGCGTTCAGCCTGGCCAGGGCCTCGGCGCACCACTCGCGGGAGGACCGGTCGGGAAGATTGCCTTTTCTGCCATGTTGATCGGTCCCCACGGTCCCATGATCGCTTCGCGAACGATCGTTGGATAGATACCGACATATGGCTGTATCTCTCTAGAGAGGTTCGTGTGTGACCCTGGATCAGGCGATACCGCTACGACAAGTGCCTGACATGGCCTAAGCTGCCACGCAAGCCGGAGCGGAGGAGCCGGGCGCGAGGCCTCGGAAGGAGCGAGTGCCGAGCCGCAATCCCACGCGCCGACCCGAGAGCACGTGCGGGCCCTGGACACGGATCGGCCTGCAAGGAGGCCCATGACCGTCACACAGGCCGCACTTTTCGTACGGACTGCGGACCGGGAGCACAGGGACCACCGCTGGTCCATCCTCGTGCTCCTGTGCCTGAGCCTGCTGCTGATCACCGTGGACGCCACGGTCCTGCACATCGCGGTGCCCGCGCTCACGGCCGCGCTCGAACCCTCCGCCGTGCAGCTGCTGTGGATCATCGACATCTACTCGCTGGTGGTCGCGCCCCTGCTGATCATGTTCGGCACGCTGGGTGACAAGTACGGTCGCAAGCGCATGGTCCTGTGCGGCTTCGCGCTGTTCGGCCTGGCCTCGGCGGGCGCGGCGTTCGCCCCGACGCCGCTGACCCTCATCCTGGCCAGGGCGCTGCTCGGCGTCGGCGGTGCGATGATCATGCCGGCCACGCTGTCGCTGATCCGCCAGGTGTTCACCGACCGGCGCGAGCGGGCCATCGCGCTGGGCGTCTGGAGCGCGGTCGCCGCCGCGGGCGCGGCCGTCGGGCCGCTCGTCGGCGGCGTGCTCGTCGGCGTCTGGTGGGGCGCGGTCTTCCTGATCAACGTGCCGATCCTGCTGGTGCTGCTGCCCGCCGCCGTCCGGCTGCTGCCGGACTCGCGCGAGCACAAGGACCGGCCGTGGGACGCGATGAGCGCCGTGCTCTCCGTGCTCGGGATCCTGGCGCTGGCGTTCGGGCTGAAGGAGGCGGGCTCGGGCAGCCTGATGCCGTTGTGGGCGTCCGTGCTGGTGTTCCTGACCGGGCTCGGGCTGCTGGCCGCCTTCGTCCGGCGGCAGACGCGGCTGCCGGCGCCGCTGCTGGAGATCGGACTGTTCCGGCGGCGCGAGTTCGCCACCGGGGTCGCGGGCGTGCTGCTCGGCGTGTTCGCGCTGGTCGGGCTCCAGCTCATGCTCGCCCAATACCTGCAGCTCGTGCTCGGCGACAGCCCGCTGCGCGCCGCCGTCCGGATGTTGCCGCTGGTCATCTCCGCCATCTCCGGCGGGCTCGCCGCCGCCCACATCCTGCCGAGGATCGGCATGCGGGCCACGATGAGCGGCGGTCTCGGCCTCGTCGCGCTGGCGCTGACGCCCACACTGAGCTGGGGGGTCGAGGGCCACCCCGTGATGCTGGCGATCTGCTTCGTCGGCATCGGCTTCGGAGTGCAGGTGGCGCTCCTGGCCGCCTCCGACACGATCATGTCGTCGGCGACCGAGTCCCAGGCGGGTGGGGCCGCGGCCATCGAGGAGACCGCCTACGAGCTGGGGGCCGGCCTGGGCGTGGCCGTGCTCGGCACGATCACCGCCATCGTGTACGCCCCCGGCTTGCCCGCCGTGCCCGGAGTGTCCGCGGGCGGCATGGACAAGGCCAGGCAGTCGCTCGCCTCGGCCGCGCACGTCGCGGACGAGGTCGGCGGCCGAGCCGGTGGCGCGCTGCTCGACGCCGCCCGGTGGGCCTTCGTCAACGCCCTGCACACGACCGTGGTCGTGAGCGTCGTTCTGCTGAGCCTGACCGCCGTCGCGGTGGCCACGTTGCTCAGCCGTGATTGAGGTGTGCCATGTCCCGATCAGGGCAGACAATTACCGTGAGACAGGCCTTGAGCGATCTTGCCGCTTTAGTCGCCCGCATCGGCGTGGGCGGCATCTTCTTCGCCAACGGCTGGGCCAAGCTGGAAGACGGGCTGAAGATCACCGGGGAGAAGTTCCTGGAACAGGGCGCCCCCGCCCCCGGCGCCTGGGCTCCGATCACGATGCTGGCCGAGCTCATCGGCGGCGCCTTACTGATCGCCGGGCTGGCGGTCTCCGTCACCGGGCTGATCCTCTTCGCCGAGGCGCTCGCCGTCTTCCTGGTCGCGCCGCCGCTCAACCCCATCAGCCTCAATGAGCTGATCCTCCTGGGCGCGGCGTCCCTGCTGCTGGCCGTGGTGGGGGCGGGACGGGCTTCGGTGGACCACATGGTGGTGATCCGGCGGCGGGAGTCGGAGGCGGCGGACGAGTTCGCCGCCGACAGGGAGGCGGACAACGTCATCGCCTCCCTCCGCGAACCCGACACCAAGCCAGACAAGCCAGATGCCAGGGATAAGCCCACCAAGACGGGCAAATCCGAACCCGCGCCCGACGCCCAGGCCACGGAGGACACGGCGCCGCACCCGCGTCCGCGCTCCGGTGAGCAGAAGAGCGGCGAGGACCCGGCGCCGGGCGACACGCTGGTGGCCGGCCGCAAGAAACCCCCGGCCCGGGGCCGCCGCACCACCACCTCCGACTGACCCCTCCCCACCGGCTCGGTCCCGCGGGGACGGGGAACGGCTCGCCGCCCGGTCAGGCGGGGGCGACAGGGGAGGAGACGAGGGCGGCGCAGGCCTCGGTGGCCATGACGGCGCTCAGCTGCGCCGACAGGGGCACCTTGCCGTCCGCCGCGCGCGTCCACACCGGCCCGGCCAGGATCGTGCCGTCGCGGGCGCACGACCGCCACACCCGCTCGGTGCTGGCCAGCATGAAGTCCCGCAGGTCCGGCACGTCGGCCGCGTCCACCAGGAGGCGGGCGTACCGGTAGAAGACACCCTTGAACAGCCCTTCGTCACCGCCGCCGCCCTCGTCGGCGAAGACCCCGCCCGGGGCCAGCTCCGTGAGGGCCGTGCGCGCCGTCCTGGTGGCCCGCCGCAGGTAGTCGTCATCCCCGAGAGCGCCCGCCAGCTCCACGCAGGCCCCGATGTACAGACCCTGGTTGTACGTGAAGCGCCACTGCTCGTCGATGGCGTGGTCCTGCTGCCGGTTGATGCCGTCGTGGACGAACCCGTCCTCCCGCACCAGCACGCGCTCGAGCCAGTCCATCGCCCGCCGCCCCCAGTCCAGCTGCGCGGGGTCGCCCGTGTGCCGGTGCAGGCGGGCGGAGAGCAGCACGAAGGGACCGTTGGCGGGGGTGTTCTTGTAGTACGGCTGGGGGACCCGCCAGGCGATGCCGCCCCCTTCGTGCTCGTTCCAGCCGTTGTCCAGCACGTGCCGCCAGATCGCGGCCGCCTCGGCGCGCAGCCCGTCGTCACCGCGGGCGTCGGCCAGCCGCAGGATCGCCAGGCCGAACCAGAGCATGTCGTCGAAGTAGTCGTTGAACAGCGACCCGTCGTTGCGCGCGAGGATGTTGTCGTGGATCTCCCTGGCCCGGTCCAGCCACGACGGGTCCGAGGTCCGCTCGTACGCGTCCACCCGCGCGTCCAGGGCGTGCGCCAGCCACCAGTAGTTGAAGACGTCGTTGTCGCCGGGACCCAGCGGGTGCCAGTTGTCGTACAGCTGGCGGCCGGGGGCGGCGAAATAGTGATCCAGGCTGCGCTGCGCCACGTCGGCGCGGTCGTTCCAGAGGGTGCGGGGATCGGGCTCGGGCGACACCAGGCGTTCTCCGTTCGTCGTTGCGGGTGGTCCTTGAGTCCGGGGGCCGCTTCTAGCGCGGCTCGCGCTGGTCGTGGGCCTCGACGATCGTGAAGGGGACGATGGATCGCGAGGGCACGGGTTCGCCGCGCATCTGGGCGAGCAGCAGGTCGACCGCGCGCCTGCCCATCTCGCGCTGGTCCTGGCGCACGTGCAGGAAGGCGGGCCCGGCGACGGGGTCGCCGGCGGAGTCGAAGCAGGCGATGAGGGGCCTGGCGCGGCCGGGCGGGGCCGCCACGGCCCGGTCCATCACGCGCGCCAGGTTGTACTCGCAGACCACGAACGCGGTGACCTCGGGTTCGCGCTCCTGGAAGGCGCGGACCCGCTCCACGTCGGCCCGCACGTTCTCCGCGCTGAAGGCGCCGGGCAGGGTGCTGGACAGGCCGGTCAGCAGGTGCTGGTGGCTGAGCGGCAGGCCGCGCCCCGCCAGGGCGGTGCGGAACCCCTCCAGCCGCTCCTCGATGCTCGAGGTGTTCTCCGGCGGGGGCGAGACGAACGCGATGTGCCGGTGCCCCAGATCGAGCAGGCGGTCGGTGAGGGTGCGGGCGGCCGCCACGTTGTCGGTGTGGACGGCGCAGGCCTGGATGCCCGCCAGATAGCGGTCGACCAGCACCAGCGGGTAGCCGGCGAGGATGGTCCGCAGCAGGCGGGCGTTGTAGTACTCGCCGTGGACGGGGAAGACGATCAGGCCGTCGACGAGGCCGCCGCCCACCATGGACGCGATCGCGCGCTCCTCCTCCGCCTGGTCGCCGCGGGTGCGCTTGATCACGAGGGCGATCCCGTGTTCCGCGCAGCGCTCCTCCACGGCGGCGAGCAGTTCGAGACCGTACGCCTCCGACGCGTCGGGATAGATCAGCGCGATCGCGCCGGGAGCCCGCTCGCCCGGTGCCGCGCGCTCGGCCGCGGCTCCCTGGGCCGGGATCGCGAGCTGGTCGAGGTCGGGCAGCTCGCCGGCGACGAACGAGCCCTTGCCGCGGATCCGCTCGACGACGCCCGCCTGTCTGAGGAGCTCCAGGGCGCGCTTCGAGGTGATGCGGCTGACCTCGAACTGCTCGGCCAGCTCCATCTCTGAGGAGACACGGTCTCCCGGGACCAGGGCGCCCCGCCTGATCTCGTCCAGCACGTAATCGATGATCCGCTCGTAGAGCAGCGGGCCTCTTGCGACCACTCTTCCCCTTAGGCCACGAAAGTTGGTATTTCAGCGAAAGCTAGATATATACCATCTTACCCGCCCGTCTTGCTGGTCTCCGTTGCAGAGATATTTCGTCCTGGTATCTCCAACATATTGACTTATATCAACATGCTTTCTACCTTTCCCACAAGTGACATCTCCGGGAAGTCCCGAAGGAGACCGCGTGACCAGGACGCTCGCCACAGGGCCGGACATCCGCGGGCCCGCCGCCGGCCCTGCTCCCCACCGCCGGCCCCCCGAACGTTCGGCACTGGGCCGCCACCAGGCACGCGCCGGGATGGTGTTCACCGCGCCGGCGATGGTGTTGTTCCTCGTCTTCACCGTGGCTGCCCGTGGTCGGAGCCTTCGGCCTCAGCTTCACCGCGTACGACGTGCTCACGCCTCCGTCCTGGGCCGGCCTGGCCAACTACGCCCGCCTCCTGGAGGACGACACGTTCTTCACCACGCTGAAGAACATCCTCTACTACTGCGCCATGTTCGTGCCCGCCATGATCGCCCTCTCGCTGGTGCTGGCGCTGGCGCTCAGCCGGCGGCTCCCGGGCATGGCGATCTTCCGCACCGTCTACTTCATCCCGGTCGTCACCTCACCCGTCGCCGCCGCGACCGTATGGGCGTGGATGCTGAACAGCCACTACGGCCCCGTCAACGAGATCCTCGGCTACCTCGGCATCCCCGGCCCCGCCTGGCTGGGCGACGGCAGCACGGCCATGGTGTCCATCGTGATCGTCACGCTGTGGCAGGGGGTGGGCTCCAACATGCTCATCTACCTGGCCGGCCTGCAGAACGTCCCCGCCCACCTGTACGAGGCCGCCGCCCTCGACGGGGCCGGCCGCTGGCGGTCCTTCCTGCACATCACCTGGCCCTCGCTGCGCACGACGACGTTCTTCGTCACGACCCTGTCGCTGATCGGCGCGTTCCAGCTCTTCGACCAGGCGTACGTGATGACCAAAGGCGGTCCCGGCAACACGACGCTGACGCCCGTCTACCAGATCTACGAGACCGGCTTCAACCGGCTGCAGATGGGCTACGCCTCGGCCCAGGCCTTCACCCTCTTCATCATCATCGTCGCCGTCACGGTGATCAACATGCGGGTCAACCGCGACCAGGTGCCGGAGTGATGCTTATGACCACCAGCAGGACCACCAGAACGATCCGCCTCGCGCTCGGCCGCACGGCCTTCTACGGCGTCCTGACCGTGGTGGGGCTGTTCATGCTGCTGCCGTTCCTGTGGTCGCTGAGCACGTCGCTCAAGCCGGACGAGGACATCATCGCGCTGCCCGTCAAGTGGCTGCCCGGCTCGATCACCTTCGAGCACTACTGGTCGGCGTTCACCACCGTCCCGTTCGCCCGGCACTTCGCCAACTCCATGCTGCTGGCCGTCGCGGGCGTGGCGACCAACGTGCTGCTCGGGGCGCTGGCGGGCTACGCCTTCGCCCGGCTGGCCTTCCGCGGCAACCGGCTGCTGTTCCGGCTGCTGCTGGCGTCGATGATGGTGCCGCCCGTCGTGACGCTGGTGCCGTCGTTCATCATCGTCAGGAGCATGCCGCTGGCAGGCGGCAACGACCTCGCCGGCCAGGGCGGGGCCGGGCTGCTCAACACGTACTGGGCGGTCATCCTGCCCGGCGCGGTCGGGGCGTTCGCGGTGTTCATGATGCGGCAGTTCTTCCTGGCGCTGCCCAAGGACCTGGGCGAGGCGGCACGCGTCGACGGGTGCCGCGAGTTCCGCATCTTCTGGAGCATCTACCTGCCGCTGTGCCGTCCGGCGCTGGCCACGCTGTCGGTGTTCACGTTCGTCGCCGGATGGAACGGCTTCCTGTGGCCGCTGATCGTGCTCAACGACCCCGACATGATGACGATCCAGATGAGCCTGGCCGCCTTCTCCTTCAACCAGAAGACCGACTACGGGCCGCTCATGGCCGGATCCATCGTCGCCATGGTGCCCACACTCCTGCTGTTCGCCTTCGGACAGCGCTACCTCACCCGCGGCCTGGCCTTCACCGGCACGGGCTCGAAGTGACACCCCTTGTGATCTCCGAGAAAGGAAAGAGCCGCCGATGCGCTGGACTCTGCCCGGGCGGTCGGCCGTCACCACCGTCGCCCTCCTGACCGTGATCTCCACCGGCTGCGCCCCGTCCTCCGACGACTCCTCCCGCTCCGGCGAGGTGGTCGAGCTGACCTTCTGGGGCGACTGGTCGGGCGAGGGCGAACAGCAGTTCAGGACGATGACCGACGCCTTCAACAAGACCCACCCCGGCATCCAGGTCGAGTACGTCGTGCAGGAGGACATGCTCACCAAGTTCCTCACCGCCTCCACCTCCGGCCAGGCGCCCGACGTCATGTTCTGGGACCGCTGGCGCACGGCCACGTACGCGCCCAAGAACGTGCTGGAGCCGCTCGACGAGCGGATGAAGAAGGACGGTGTCGAGCGCGAGCGGTTCTACGGCGAGGCGGTGCGCGAGCTGACCCACGACGGCAAGGTGTACGGCCTGCCGCTGACCGTCGACGCGCGGGCCCTGTTCTACAACAAGGCCCACCTGAAGGAGGCCGGGGTGGAGCCGCCGCGGACCTGGGCCGAACTGGAGCAGGCGGCGATCAAGCTGACCAGGCGGGAGGGCGGCAAGCTCGTCCGCGCCGGGCTGTCGATGGACGACGCGGGCCTGTTCAGCATGTACCTGCGCCAGGCCGGCGGCCAGATGGTCACCGACGACTGCTCCCGCACGACCTTCAACAGCCCGCAGGGCGCGCAGGCGCTCGACCTGTGGAGCCGCATGATCAAGGGCGGCGTCTACCAGACCGGGTTCGAGACCGGCCTGGGAGAAGGCACCGACGCGTTCGCCACCGGCAAGGTCTCCATGATCTTCACGGGCCCGTGGAACATCACCACCTACCGCAAGTACGGCAAGGACCTCGACTTCGGCATCGTGCCGCCGCCGGCGGGGCCGCAGGGTGACCAGGCCAGCCTCATGGGCGGGTTCGGCCTGGTGATCCCGCGCGCGGCCAAGCAGAAGGACGCCGCCTGGGAGTTCGTCAAGTGGTGGACGGCCGAGAAGGACAACGCGCTGAAGTGGGCCAGGACCAGCCTGAACATCCCCGGCAACGTGGAGGCCGCGAAGGATCCCTTCTTCACCGGCGACCCGTTCTGGAAGCCGATCCTCGACACGCTCGAGTACGCCAAGGTCCGGCCGGCCTGCGCCGGCTACCCGCCGATGGAGGACGACGCCCTCATCCCCAACCTGCAGCTGTTCCTCGGCGGCAAGGCCACCGCCCAGCAGTCCCTGGCCAAGGCCCAGGAGCAGGGGGACCGCGTCCTGACCCAGAACAACCTCGACTGAGGAGAGCATCGTGAAAGCGCGCATGACCGCCGCCTGCGTGGCGTTATTCGCCCTGCTGCAGGCCGGCCTCGCCGCCCAGCCGGCGCACGCCACCGTCCCCCGGGACGCCGACGCCGCCATGTCGGCCTTCGTCGACGCCTTCTGGGACCCGGAGAAGAAGTACTTCTACACCAACAGCGACCACCGCGTGCACGAGCACGCCCACGGGCCGGAGGACGGGCTCTACACCGACTTCTGGTGGGAGGCGCAGCTGTGGGAGCTGGTGATGGACGCCTACGAGCGCACCCGCAGCCCGGAGTACCGCCGGATGGTCGACGACGTGTACGCCGGCTTCGTCGCCTACTACCCGGACTTCGCCAACGACTTCAACGACGACCTCGGGTGGTGGGCGCTGGCGAGCGCCCGGGCGTACGAGCTGACGGGGGACGAGACGTACCTGAACCGGTCGAAGGAGCTGTTCGACCGGATCTGGGCCGAGCGCGACGACACCCACGGCGGCGGCATCTGGTGGCGCAACGACGTGCGCGACCAGAAGAACGTCGCCACCAACGCCCCCGCGGCGATCACCGCCGCGAAGCTGCACGCCGCGACGGGCGAGGCCTCCTACCTGTCGCGGGCGCGGGGCCTGTTCGCCTGGGTCAAGGAGAACCTGCAGGAGGACGGGCACGTCCACGACCACTTCGAAGCCGACGGCACGCTCGTCAAGTGGGACTTCACCTACAACTTCGGCACCTACATCGGCGCCGCCGCCGCGCTCCACGAGGCGACGGGCGAGGCCTCCTACCTCGCCGACGCCCGCGCCGCCGCCGACTGGGCCACCGCCAACCTCACCAACGGCGGCACCCTGCTGCACGAGGGCGTCAACGACGGTGGCGGCTTCAAGGCGCTGCTGGTCCGCTATCTCAACGTGCTGGTCACCCGGCACGGCCAGACGAGGTATCTGCCGTTCCTGCAGCGCAACGCCACCCAGGCGTGGCAGCACCGGCGTCCTTCCGACGGCCTGATGGGCCCCGACTGGTCCGCGCCCGCGCCTGACACGTTCCTGCAGAGCCTGACGGCGGCGGCCCCCGTCAGCATGCTCCAGCTCGTCAAGCCCGACGGCAACGGCGGGCTCCAGCCGGAGAACGGCGTGTACGAGGCCGAGAACGCGCGCTCCGAGGGCATCGGAGGGGAGAGCAGCCAGCCGGGCTTCACCGGCAGGGGCTATCTCGCCGGCTGGAACGCCGCGGACCAGGCGCTGACCATTCACGTGAACGTGGGCCGCGCCGGGCGCCACCAGCTGCGCTTCCGCTACGCCGCCGGGGCGGGCGACGCGGGGCGCCGCGTCCTGGTGAACGGCGCCCAGGCCGGCGACCTGCGCTTCCCCGCCACGCAGGGCTGGGGCCAGTGGGGCACCGCCGTGCTCGACGGGGTCAGGCTGGCGCGCGGGCACAACACGATCCGGATGGAGCTGGGGGCCGGCAACTACCTCAACCTCGACGCGATCACCCTAGGCACATGAGACCCGCTCATGTTTGGGCCTTGCGGGGCCGGTGACGGCGGCGGATGCTGGGAGGGCAGCGACCCCCCAGCCTGGCGAGGTGTGATGTCCCGCCGCTCAGCCCTCGCAGCCATCGCCGTGCTGCTCCTCGTGACCGGCACGCTGACGATCCCGCGGACCAGCCCCGCCGCGGCGGAGGCCGAGGTCCGCGGGTTCGTCGACGCCCACAGCCACCTGTTCTCCTACGAGGCGTTCGGCGGCCTGCTGATGTGCGGGCGGCCGTTCCACGCGCAGGGCGTGGAGAAGGCCCTGACCGACTGCGCCGACCACCACCCGAACGGCGAGCTCGCCTGGTACGAGAACCTCACCCGCACCGGGTCGCCGACCGGAACCCACGACCCGGTCGGCTGGCCCACGTTCCGCGACTGGCCGGCGCACGACTCCCTGACCCACCAGCAGGCGTACTACACGTGGGTGGAGCGCGCCTGGCGGGGCGGGCTCCGCGTCATGGTCAACCACCTGGTCGCCAACCGGCAACTCTGCGTCATCTACCCGCTGAAGCGGAACGCCTGCGACGAGATGGCCTCGATCAGGCGGCAGGCCGAGCGGGCCCGCGAGCTGCAGGACCACATCGACGCCGAGCACGGAGGCCCCGGGCAGGGTTGGTTCCGCATCGTGCGCGACCCGGCCGAAGCCAGGCAGGTCGTCCAGGCCGGCAAGCTCGCGGTCGTCCTGGGCGTCGAGACCTCCGAGCCGTTCGGCTGCCGCACGCTGCTCGGCATCCCCCGCTGCACCAGGGGGCAGATCGACCGAGGGCTCGACGAGATGCACGCGCTCGGCGTGCGCAGCATGTTCGTGTGCCACAAGTACGACAACGCGCTGTGCGGCGTGCGCTTCGACTCCGGCACGCAGGGCGCGATCGTCAACCTGGGCAACCTGCTCAGCGGCGGGTCGTTCTGGCAGGCCCGCACCTGCACCGGCCCGGCGCACGACAACCCGATCGACCCGGGCGGCGTCCTGCCCGATCCGATCGCCGGCCTGCTCCCGCCCGGCGTCTCGCTCCCGCTCTATCCGCCGGCGCCGCACTGCAACACGAGGGGCCTGACCGCGCTCGGCGAGTACATGGTCAAGGGCATGATCGAACGCGGCATGCTGGTCGAGATCGATCACATGAGTGTGAAGGCCGCGGAACGCACGCTCGACCTCCTCGAAGCCGCCCGGTACCCGGGCGTGATCTCCTCCCACAGCTGGACCGACCCGCACTTCTTCGGGCGCGTCTACGCACTCGGCGGCATGATCACCCAGTACGGGCACGACGCCGAGCACTTCGTCGCCGAGTGGGCCCGCACCGAGCCGCTCCGGCGGGAGCACCGGATCGCCGGTTACGGCTACGGCCTGGACGTCAACGGGATGGGGAGGCTGCCCGGGCCGAGGGCCGGCAACTCCGGTAACCCCGTGACGTACCCGTTCGCGACCTTCGACGGCGGCGAGCGCCTTGACCGGCTGAGCACCGGCGAGCGGGTGTGGGACGTCAACACCGACGGGGTCGCCAACTACGGCCTGGTACCCGACTGGATCGAGGACATGCGGATCATCGCCGGCGACGAGATCGTGCGGGACATGGCGGCGGGCGCCGAGGCGTACCTGCGGATGTGGGAGGCGGCGAGTTCCTCTCGATCATCGACCTGAAATATCGGTATAATTCCGGCCGCATGAGGCTGACGAAAGTTCTCACTTCCGTGCTCGCCACCGTGCTTGTTCCCGTGCTCGTCACAGGATGCCAGCTCGGCCAGCCATCCTCGCCGCGATCCACGGAGGAGGACGCGCCCTCCAGGTCCGAGCCGGTCAAGCAGGCGACCACACCGGCCACCACGCCGGCCACCATCCCTCCTGACCAGGTCCTGGCCGGCCGGGAAGGGACGTTCGACGGCCACACGTTCGAGGTGGAGATCGTCCAGCTGATCCGCAGGGAGCGGTTCGTCAACCTCACCTTCACCGTCACGGTGACGAAGGAGGGCGGAGACCCGCTCGGGTGGCAGGTGAACAACGCCTTCTCGGCCGTCCCCTCGCCCAGGCCGACCGTGGACGGCGTCCACCTCGTCGACGTCAAGAACGCCAAGAAGCACCTCGTGGCGCTGGACAGCGAGGGCAAATGCGTGTGCAGCCGGATCGAAGCCCTTTTCCTGAGGCAGGACCAGAGCGCGGTCTTCTCCGCCACGTTCGCCGCGCCGCCCGCGGACGTGGGCTCGGTGGACGTGCACATTCCGAACGTGGGGACGCTGGCGAATGTACCGATCAGCTAGCGCGCTCGTCCTGTCGTTGCTCGTGACGCTCACGCCCACCCCCTCGCCCTCGCAGCCCGTCCAGGTGCCCGTGGGAGGAGGGGAGCCGGCCACCGCGCCGGTGCTCGACATCAGCGGCAAGATCCTCGACATCTCCGAGCGGATCTCCAACCTCGACGAGTCGGTGACCAACGAGACCAGCGGCAGGGAACGCACGATCACGGTGGCCGCCGACGTGCTGTTCGCCTTCGACAAGGCCACGCTGACCGGCAAGGCCAAGAGCCGGCTCGCGCAGGCCGCCGAGCTGCTCAAGGCCGAGGCGGCGGGCAAGCCGGTGAAGATCGACGGCTACACCGACACCAAGGGCTCCGACTCCTACAACCTGAAGTTGTCGCGCGAACGGGCGGACGCGGTGCGCGACGCGCTCGGCGAGCTCGTGCCGGACACCGACTTCGCCGTGGCCGGCCACGGCGAGGAAGACCCCGTCGCGCCCAACGTCCTGCCCGACGGGGGCGACAACCCCAAGGGCCGCGCCAGGAACCGCAGGGTGGAGATCAGCTTCACCCGCTGACCCGGCTCACATCCCCGCCGTCAGCCGGGCCACCACCCGCATCTTGTTCATCGCGTCCAGCGCCGCCACCTTGTACGACTCGGCCAGCGTCGGATAGTTGAACACGGCGTTGACCAGGTAGTCGACCGTGCCGCCGCAGCCCATGACCGTCTGCCCGATGTGCACCAGCTCCGTCGCCCCCGTGCCGAACACGTGCACGCCGAGCAGCCGCCGGTCCTCCGGCGACACGAGCAGCTTGAGCATGCCGTACGAGTCGCCGATGATCTGGCCCCTGGCCAGCTCGCGGTAGCGGGAGATGCCCACCTCGAACGGCACCTTGTCGCGCGTCAGCTCGTCCTCCGACCTCCCGACGAAGCTGATCTCCGGAATCGTGTAGATCCCGATGGGCGGCAGGTCGTCCATGTCGCCGACCGGCTCGCCGCACGCGTGCTGGGCGGCCAGCCGGCCCTGCTCCATGGACGTGGCCGCCAGCGCGGGGAAACCGATCACGTCGCCGACCGCGTAGATGTGCGGCACCTCAGTGGCGTAGTCGCCGTCCACGGAGATCCGGCCGCGGTCGTCGGCGGCCAGGCCCGCGGCCTCCAGGCACAGCTCGGCCGTCTTGCCCTGCCGGCCCGCGGAGTACATGACGCAGTCGGCCGGGATCTTCTTGCCGCTCTCCAGCAGGGTCAGCGCACCGCCGGGGCGGCGTTCGACGGCGGCGACGTTCTCGCCGAACCTGAAAGTCACCGCCAGGTCGCGCAGATGGTATTTCAGCGCCTCCACGATCTCCAGGTCGCAGAACTCCAGCATGCGCTCGCGCCGCTCGATCACCGTCACCTTCGTGCCGAGCGCGGCGAACATGGAGGCGTACTCGATGCCGATCACCCCGGCGCCCACCACGACGAGCGTCTCCGGCACGCGGTCGAGGTGCAGGATGGCGTCGGAGTCGATGACCGTCCTGTCGTCGAACTCGACGCTCGCCGGCCGCGCCGGCGACGTGCCCGTGGCGATCACGATCTTCTCGGCGGTGACCTTCGTCTCCTTGCCCTCCTCGTGGACGACGCCGATCGTGTGCGCGTCCAGGAACCGGCCCGTGCCCTGCAGCACCGCCACCTTGTTACGGGCCAGCTGGCTGCGGATGACCTGGATCTCCCTGCCGATCACGTGCTGCGTGCGCATGCCGAGGTCGGCTACGGTGATCTCTTCCTTGACGCGGTAGCTGGCGCCGTACAACTCCCGCTGGTTGAGGCCCGTGAGATAGAGCACGGCCTCGCGCAGGGTCTTCGACGGGATCGTGCCGGTGTTGATGCACACGCCGCCGATCATGTGCCGCTTCTCGACTATCGCTACGTTCTTGCCTAGTTTCGCCGCCGCGATCGCGGCCTTCTGCCCGCCCGGACCGGAACCCAGGACCACCACATCGAAATCCGCCACACCGACCAGTCTGGGGGTGGCACGGCGACGGGGAAAGCCCTCTCCTGCAAGACTCCGTCATGTGACGCGCGCATTCAGCCAGGTGGACGTCTTCACCGCCGTCCCCTATCGCGGCAACCCGCTGGCCGTGGTGCTCGACGGCGAAGGCCTGAGCACCGAGGAGATGCAGCGGTTCGCCGCGTGGACCAACCTGTCGGAGACCACGTTCCTGCTGCCGCCGGCCACGCCGGAGGCCGACTACCGGGTGCGGATCTTCACCCCGGACAGGGAACTGCCCTTCGCCGGGCACCCGACGCTGGGCACCTGCCACGCCTGGCTCGAGGCCGGGGGAGTGCCGCGCGAGGGCGGCGAGATCACGCAGGAGTGCGCGGCCGGGCTCATCCGGTTGCGCGGGACGGACGCCGGGCTCGCGTTCCAGGCGCCGCCGCTGCTGCGCTCGGGACCCGTCGAGGACGAGCTCGTCGAGCGGATCGCCGAGACCCTGCGGATCTCGCGGGACGACATGGTCGACGTCGAGTGGGCCGACAACGGCCCCGGCTGGGTGGCGGTGCTGCTCGCCGACGCCGACGCGGTGCTCGCGCTCAGCCCCGGACCGGTCCCGCACGACGTGGGCGTGGTGGGACCGTACCCGGAGGGCTCGCCGTGCGCCTTCGAGGTCCGGGCCTTCACCCCCGCACAGGACGCCTTCGTCGAGGACCCCGTGACGGGCAGCCTGAACGCGTCGCTGGCACAGTGGCTGCTCCGGACCGGCCGGGCCACGGCGCCGTACGTGGCCAGCCAGGGCACCGCGCTCGGGCGAGCGGGACGCGTGCACGTCTCCACCGGCGAGCAGGGCGAGGTCTGGGTGGGCGGCTCGGTCGTCACCTGCGTCAGCGGGCGGGTCGTCCTGTGAACCTGACCTCGTCACCCGGCCTCAGCTGCGCGGCCACCGGCAGGTCCGCGGCCGTCACGACGGCGATCACCGGGTAGCCACCCGTCGGTGGATGGTCGGCGAGGAAGACGATCGGCTGCCCGCTCGGAGGCACCTGCACGGCCCCGGCCACCATTCCCTCGCTCGGCAGCTCCCCCTCCTTGGCCCGCACCAGCTCGGGCCCGCTCAGGCGCACGCCGACGCGGTTGCTGTCCTGGCTCACCACGTACGGCCCCGCGCCCAGCGCCTCCGCCGCGTCCGGCGTGAACCAGTCGTCGCGCGGCCCCGGCAGGACGCGCAGCACGGCGGGCCGGGGTCCCGGCAGGGGGGCGAGGTCGGCGACGATACCGGTCACGGTGCCCGTCGCGGTGCCCGCCGCGGTGCCCGTCGCGGTGTCACCCCGCGGCGGGCCGACCGGCAGCAGCGCGCCCGCCCGCAGCGGCTCGGGGCCGAGCCCCGACAGCGAGTCGGTGGACCGGCTGCCGAGCACCGGTTCGGCCGCGATCCCTCCGCGCACGGCCAGGTAGGTGCGCAACCCCCAGGCAGGCGTCCCCAGACGCAGCTCCGCCCCCGCGGGCACCCAGAACGGCACACCCATGCCTGCCCGCGCGCCCGCCTTCCTGGCGGCCTCGAGCGGACCCGTGCCCTCCCCGCCGGGGGCGACCGCCACCGCCACCGGGGCGCCGGTCAGCGCCGCCCACCCGCCGTCGTGGAAGCGCAACCAGGCCCCGCCGAACGTCAGCTCGATCCCCGCCAGCCCTTCCGCGTTGCACACGAGCCGGTTGGCCAGCCGCAGGCTCGGCGCGTCGGCCGCCCCCGAACGGGGCACGCCGAGGTGGGCGTAGCCGGGCCGCCCGAGATCCTGCACGGTCGCGTACGGACCGGGCGCCAGCACCTCGATCATCACGTGCCCGTGGCCTCACTCCGTCCGGCGGGCTCGGTCGCCATCTGCCACCCTCTTCCTCAGCAGCCCTGGTAGCCCGCCTTTCATGACGGCGGCGCTCCCTCGCGTACGAACCGCACGCGCATGCCCGGCCTGAACAGCGACGGAGGGTCGGCCGTGACGTCCCACACCCGCACGGACGTGCGCCCGAGCAGCCGCCACCCGCCGGGCGAGGCGGTCGGATAGACCGCGGAGTAGGGGCCCGCGATCGCCACGGACCCGGCGGGCACCGACGTGCGCGGCGTGTCGAGCCTGGGCGACTCCAGCACCGGATCGAGCCCGGTGAGGTAGGCGAACCCCGGGGCGAACCCCAGCCACCCCACGACCAGCTCGCGCCCGGAATGCCGGGCGATGACCTCGTCCGCGGAGATGCCGGCCAGCGCCGCCACCGAATCGAGATCCGCGCCGTCATAGGTCACGGGAATCGTCACGACGGGCCCCTCGGCCGACCCGGCGCCGGCCCTGCCGCGCTCGTCGGCGACGAGCGCCGCCAGCCGGTCGCGCAACCACGCCTGATCCGCCCCGGGCGCCACCACGAGCACGGTCGCGGGCCCCGGCACGATCTCCGCCACGCCGGCGGGCCGGTCCGCCCGCAGCGCCGCGTCCAGCCGGTGCGACAGCTCGAGCGAGCCCGTCTCGACGAGCAGCCCGTGCTCCCCGGCCCTGCGGATCACGTGAACGCCTGCAGGACGACCCCGGCCGCCAGCAGCGCGTCGCGGACCCCCTGCGCCAGCGCGACCGCGTCAGGCGTGTCTCCATGGACGCAGATGGAACGGGCGGTGAGCGGGACGGAACTCCCGTCGGAGGCCGTCACGGAGCCCTCCACGGCCATCTGGCGGGCACGGGCCGCCACCACGGCGACGTCGTGGATGACCGCGCCCGGCTCCCTGCGCGAGACCAGCATCCCGGCGGGGGTGTAGGCGCGGTCGGCGAACGCCTCGTTCACCGTCGGCACGCCGGCGGCGGCCGCCGCCTCGTGCACGACCGAGCCGGGCAGCGTGAGCACCGGCAGCGAGGGATCGTAGTCGGCGACCGCGTCGATCACCGCTCCCGCCTGCACCTTGTCGCGGCAGATCCGGTTGTAGAGGGCGCCGTGGGGCTTGACGTAGGACACCCGGCCGCCCATCGCCCTGGCGATGCCGTCGACGGCCGCGACCTGGTAGAGCACTTCGGCGCAGAGCTCCTCCGGCTCGAGCTCCATCTCCCTGCGCCCGAAATGCGCAAGGTCGCGGTAGGACACCTGCGCCCCGATCGCCACGCCGCGGTCGACGGCCGCCGCGCACGTGCGCCGGATCGTCACCGGGTCGCCGGCGTGGAAACCGCAGGCGACGTTGGCGCTCGTGACGATGTCGAGCAGCGCCGTGTCGTCGCCGAGCCGCCAGATGCCGTAGCCCTCGCCGAGATCCGCGTTGAGGTCGATCACCATGGCACCATCATGGCGCTTCACGGCCGGCGCGGTGCGACGAACAGAGTCTGAGTGGCCGTCCCCACCTCGCCATTCTCGTCATACAGGGTCGAACGGGTCAGCCCGCGGCCGGCCGGGCCGAGCACGGTCGCCGCCTCCATACAGATCCACTCCGTTTCGGGCGACCGGAACAAGGAGATCGTCAGGTCCACGTTCACGAAGAGGTGCGTGGCGAAGTCGACGGCGAGGCTGACGCCGTTGCCGCTGTCGGCGAACACCGCCAGGCGCTCCAGCGGGGTGATCTCCTCGCCCTCGACCAGCGGCATGCCGAGCCTGCCCCAGACCGTGGCGGGGCCGGGCGCCATGGGGCTGCCGGTGACGAAACGCCAGTCGAGCGCCCTGCCGTACCCGAAGCCGGAGCCCAGCCACGAGCGCGCGTGCTCCTCGGAACGGGGCGGGACCGGCGCGGGCGGCTTCTGCGCCGGGGTGGCGGGTGTGCCGGCCTCGCGGATGCGCCAGGCACTCGCCCTGGCGAACTCGCGGCCGCCGGAGTGGACGCTCGCCGACAGGCACTGCACACGCTTGCCGTCACGGGCGACGTCGGTCTCGACCCGCAACTCGGCCACGGGCACGGGCGCGAACACGTCGACGACCAGCCTGGACAGCTGGAGGCCGGGCCGCGGCGCCGTGCGGGCCAGCTCGTGCACGAGCAGGGCGGTGACGGGACCCATGTGCTGCGAGCCGGGATCCCACGGGCCCTGGGTGTGCTCGGACGCGCGGTAACGGCCTTCGCCGACGCGGCTGTACATCGCCATAGAACGAAATTCTATGGCGTGCTAGATCCCGTCGGGAATGTCGGCGATGTCGTCGAGAGCCGCGGCGAGCTCCTCCGGGTCGTCGCCGATCCGCTCGGCGATCTCGATCAGCACGTGGAGCACGTCGTGGCGGTCGTGCCCGAGATCGAGCAGGCGCTGCGCGGCCTCCCACAACTGCGGCGGGTCGCCCTCCCACAGCCGGGTGGCGATCTCCTCGTGCCAGGCCAGGTGCTCCTGGTCGATCACGCCGCCGTGGTCGATCTCGAGCAGCGTGCGACGGTCGGCCTCGTCGGCGGGGTTGAGGTGGTCGAGGTCGACGCCGTTGTGCGTGCCCTGCAGGAAGGGAAAGGCGAAGACCCGCCTGGCCAGGGCCGACAGGTCGCCGTCCGGCAGCAGGCGCTCCAGCAGCGGCCGGTCGAGGCCGAACGAGGTCGGATCCCGGTAGGCCTCGGGGAACTTGCCGATGGCCTCCCACACCGCGTCGAGCGTGGCCTTCAGCCCCTGCTCGGGCAGCCCCGTGCGGTGGGCGGCGAAGCGCACCCACGCGGCCAGCACGTGCGGCATCGCCTCCTGCTCGGCCACGCTCAGCATCACCTTGCGCGGCAGCCAGTCGAGCAGGAACGTCTCGCACTTGGTGGGGCTGACCCGCAGCGGCCGGTTGAAGTCCTGCTCGCAGCCGTAGTCGATGATGTGGTCGGCGCAGCGGGACGCGGCCGAGGGGTCGGACAGGTGCTCGGCCGCGTCGGAGGCCAGGAACTCCGCCGCCAGCATGGCCCGCCGCTCCCTGCTGTAGGGGGCCTCGATGTGCAGCGGCGCCGGCCGCTTGCGCCCGGGCGGCAGCGCCTTCAGCCTGGCCCTGGCGAACGCGTGGTAGGCGCTGTAGCTGTCGCTCACCGGCGGCGGGGTCTTGGGCTCCTTCGTGGCCTTCATCGCCGACTCGAGCAGCGCCCTGGCCTGCTCCGGCTGGATCTCCTCGAACAGCAGCATCGGGTTGCCCGCCGCCTCGGCCCTGGCCTGCTCGAGCAGCTTGTCGACCTGGGAGGAGACCCAGGCGTCGCGGGTCATGCCGCTCATGTTGTAGTCGACGACCATGACGAGCGCGTGGCGGTCGGCGGGGGGCTCGCCGTCGTTCCACCGGTAGGAGAACGTGCAGATCACCGTGTCCTGGTCGCCGTAGGCGTCGCGGGAGACGTAGCAGCCGGCCGGTTTCACCGCGCCCACCCGGTCGGCCCAGCCCGGCCTGGCCACCCCCGACTCCATCATCGCGAGCGCCGCGCCCTCGGCCTTGGCGCCCTGGCGGGCCGTGCCCAGGTAGGCCAGGCACATCAGCAGGGTCAACGAGGCCGGCGTGCCGGCCTTGGCCGCGTAGTCGACCAGCCCCTCGCCGAGGACCTGCTCCACGTCGCCGCCCCGGACCCGCCGGCCCCACCACGCCCCGATCATGTCGGAGACCATCAACTCCGCGTCCAGAGGAGTGCGTACGGCGAGCAGCTCTCGAGCCGCCTGCACCATCTCCTTGAACACGTCGTCGGGCGGAGTGCTCTCCCGGGGATCTCGTCGGTGTCGGCGCACGCCCTCACTCTCTCGTATTCCGGGCACGAACGGTGCGGAGAACACGGCCCGGTGACCCCGATGTTATCGACAGGATCAGCCGTGACCCGCGTCCGGCGTCCTGCGGGAACACGCCGCGGGACGCTCGCGACGTCACGTCAACGGGAGCTCCGCGGCGGAGGCGCGGAGTTCACGATCGCGAGCAGGTGCTCGCGGGCGATGCGTTCGACGATCTCCGGGGTCGCGGTGACGCCCAGATGCTGCGCACACGCGCACACGTCCGCCACGCAGCGGTCGATCGTGTCCACGGGTACGGTCAGGAACTCTTCGGCCAGCCTGAGACTGACCGGTTCGCGCAGGAACCGTGTGGCCAGAGCGAGCATAGGAGTGAGATTCCTCTGGAGACCTAAGGGCAAACCCCTAGGAACGTCTGCAGGGCGACTTGCGCTCTCATTCCACCCTTTCTCGGACGGGTGTCAAGCCTCCACGACGCCTGTGTTCACTTCACCCGGTGCCCTTTCATGCGAAGCTGTCTCCATGCGCATCCAGCTCGCCCAGCGGAGCGAGGCAGACGAGCTCCTCGGCCGCAGCCCGCTCGCCCTGCTCGTCGGCATGCTGCTCGACCAGCAGATCCCCATGGAGTGGGCGTTCACGGGGCCTCACACCATCTCGCAGCGGCTGGGTCACGACCTCACCGCCGAGGAGCTCGCCTCCTACGACCCGGAGGAGTTCGCCGCGCTGCTGGCCCAGCCGCCGGCCGTGCACCGCTATCCCAAGGCGATGGCGGGCCGCGTCCAGCAGCTGGCGGCCTACCTGGTGGAACACTACGACGGCAGGCCCGAGCGGATCTGGGCCGAGGCCGCCGACGGCAAGGACTTGTTCAAACGACTGAACGCCCTTCCGGGATACGGCAAGCAGAAGGCCCAGATCTTCTTGGCATTGCTGGGAAAGCAGCTGGGGGTCCAGCCGTCAGGCTGGCGAGAGGCAGCCGGGCTCTACGGCGAGGAGGGTGCACACAGATCGGTCGCCGACGTGGTCGACGCCGACAGTCTGAGCCGGGTGCGCGCCGCCAAGCAAGAGGCCAAGCGCGCGGCCAAGGCCCGATGACCGTGGCGGGCAAGCGTCCCGGCAATCGGGCGCGGTAACCTGATCTTGCTGCGCAAAGTGGAGCGACTTTGACAGGATGCGTAGACCCTAGAGGCGACCGGGCACCGGCGGGGGCTTCCGTCCGCGCGTGCCCATCGCCGATGATGTACTGCAGGATCCGGTCGCCCGGAGCTGCGCTACGCCGATACACGATTATGGAGATGTGCCGCGTGGGAGACCCTGGCACGCGACGGAGGTGCGGACCATGAGCGCCGAGACCTCCGTTCCCCGTCCCCGGGAGTCGGATGTGGACATCTCAGACTCCGCCCTCTTCAAGGGCATGTTGTCGGAGGCGGAGTTCGCCTTCGCGTTCTTCGACGCCGACGGCCGTGTCCAGCGGGTCAACGACGTCTTCAGCGACGTCGTCGGCGTGCCCGCGGAGCGCATGGCGGGCCGCCAGCCCGTCGAGGTGCTGGCCGCCGACCTGAGCCAGCTCATCACGCACGCCGTGCAGGCCGTCATCGAGAGCGACGCGCCCGTCACCGAGGGCCGCGTGCGCGTGCGGTCGGCGGAGGGCGACACCCGGCACTGGTCGTTGTCGTTCTCGCCGGTCCACGACGACGCCGGCGAGCTGCGGGCGATCGCGCTGATCGGGCTCGACGTGACCGAGAGCCGCCAGACCGAGGAGGCGCTGCGCCGCAGCGAGGAGCGCTACCGCTCGCTGGTCGAGGCGCAGTCGCAGCTGGTGTGGATCACCTCGCCCACGGGCGCGGTCGTCGAGGACGCGCCGCAGTGGCGCGCCATCACCGGCCAGGGCCTGGAGGAATACCTGGCCAACGGCTGGCTGGACGTCGTGCACCCGGAGGAGAGCCAGCAGACCGAGGAGGCCTGGAGGGAGGCGCTGCGCGGGCGCACCATGTTCGAGTGGAACTACCGCGTGCGCACCCGTGCCAGCGGCTACCGCCACTTCGAGGTGCGGGCCGTGCCGATCATCCGCCACGGCCGCGTCGTCGAGTGGGTCGGCGCCAACACCGACGTGACCCCGCAGCGCGAGGCCGAGGAGATGCGCGGCAGGCTGACCGACCAGCTCGGCGCCGCCGCCCTGCGCACCGCCCGGCTGCAGGGCGCCACCGCCATGCTCGCGGAGGCGCTGACGGTCGAGCAGGTGGTCCAGGTCATCATCGACGTGGGCCGCACCGCCCTGGCCGCCGACCGCTCGGCGGTGGCGCTGCTCGACACCGACAGGGCCGCGCTCAAGCTGATCAACGGCGAGGGCATCCCCGAGGCGTCCGGTCCCTCCGGCGAGGAGATCCCGCTGTCCAGCTCCAGCGTGATGACCATGGCGGTCAACAGCCGCAGGCCGGTCTTCGCCGAGTCTCCCGAGTCGCTGAAGGCCCAGCTGCTGGAGGCGGGCGGCGACGAGGACGTCCTGGGCAACTACCTCGCCAACAGCGACGAGCGCGCGTGGGTGGGGTTGCCGCTGCTGGCCGCCGGACGGGCTTTGGGAGCGCTCCGATTCTCCTTCACCCGGCCCCAGAAGATCTCCCAGGAGGACGGCGTCTTCCTGGAGGCGCTGGCCGGCCAGTGCGCCCTGGCGGTCGAGCGGGCCACGCTGTTCGAGCGTGAGCACCGCACCGCCGAGACGCTGCAGCGCAGCCTGCTGCCCGACCGCCTGCCGGTGGTCAAGGGCCTCGTGCTGGCTCAGCGCTTCCGTTCGGGCAGCCGCCACGTCCAGGTCGGCGGCGACTGGTACGACGCCTTCGTCCTGCAGGACGGGCGTGTCGCGGCGGTCGTGGGCGACGTCATGGGCAAGGGCGTCAAGGCCGCCGCCGGCATGGGCCGCATCCGCAACGCGATGCGGGCCCTGGCGCTGACCAACCCGCCGCCCGCGGCCGTGCTCACCGGGCTCGACCGGGTCTTCGAGGCCACGGAAGAGGAAGAGCAGGTCACGACCCTGGCCTACATGGTCGTCGAGCCCGTCACCGGTGAGGGCACGCTGGCCGTGGCCGGACATCCGCCGCCCGTGCTGGTTTCGCCCCAGGGGACGGCGATCCTGTGCGACGCGGAGCCCGGCACTCCGCTAGGCTGGCCGACCAGCCGCAGGCAGTTCCGGTTCGTGGTGCCGCCCGGCCATACAGCCGTGCTCTACTCCGACGGGCTCGTGGAGAACAGGAAGCGCGGGCTGGATGCCGGTCTCGCAGAGATTTGCAGTGTTGTGACCGAAGCGCCGCCTGAAGTTGTGAGTAGTCCTCACATGTTGCTGGACTTCCTGGTTGACCGGATGTTGTCTGGATATGAACAAGATGATGACGTTACCGCGCTAGCAATTCACGTGCCACCAGCCACGAAGAGTGACTGAATGAAACAGTCATAACGGTTGCTTTCGGGTATCGGTGCCCCGCTTACGTACGCACTACTGTCTCGGTCGGCCTAGGGTGGAGGTCAACCGCCGGGAGGTGGCCGTATGGAGTGCGGGGTCGTGCCACAATGCTGTGCAGGTCCGTCGCGGTCCGCACGGCCTCACCGATCTCCGAGAGAGGCAACAGCCCCCCAGCGGGCATCTGGGTCCATTGTCGCCACGCGTTCGTTCGAGAGGTGTTCGTGTCGCCTGCAAGTTCGACTCGCTCGAAGCCACAAGAGCTGAACGAGCCCGTCATTCAGCGACTGCTCGAGCGTGGGCGCTCGCAGGGTTTCCTCGAGTCTGAGGATGTCCGTCAGGCCTTCGAGGAGGCGGACATCCCCATGTCGCACGCCGCCGCGTTCTTGCGGAACCTCAGCAAAGAGGGCGTGACCGTGGTGGTGACCGCCGCGGATTCGGCTGCGCCGAAGAAGTCTCGTGGTCCAGCAAAGCGCCGCACCGCCGCCCCCGTCAAGACCAAGACGGCGGCGGCCGCCAAAGAGCAGCAGCCCGAGACCGTGACCGCGGTCGTGGGCACCGCTGAAGCCGAGCCGGCCGCCAAGAAGGCGGCCCCTGCCAAGAAGGCCGCTCCGGCGGCGAAGAAGGCCGCGGCCGCCGCCGCCGCCAAGAAGGCCGAGCCGAAGAACGCTGGGCCTGCCGAGACCAAGCCCAAGGCACCCGAGGCCCCGCGCGCCGACGGAGACGACGAGGACATCGAGCTCGACGGCGACGTGGAGCTGGAAGACCTCGAAGACATCGAAGTCGACGACGAGGAGATCGTCGCCGAGGGCGACTCCGAGTCGGAGGGTGACTCCGACAGCGACGACGAGACCGAGGAGCCCAAGGCCGCCGAGGTCACCGTGGAGAAGACCGAGGAAGAGGTCCTCATCCTCTCCGACGACGACGATGACGCCCCGGTGGCGCAGGTCGCCGCCGCCGGCGCCACCGCCGACCCGGTGAAGGACTACCTCAAGCAGATCGGCAAGGTCCCCCTGCTCAACGCCGAGCAGGAGGTCGAGCTGGCCAAGCGCATCGAGGCGGGACTGTTCGCCGAGGAGCAGCTCGGCGGCGGCGAGACCGAAGGGCTCCCCGTCGATGTCAAAGCCGAGCTCGAGTGGATCGCCGAAGACGGCCGCCGTGCGAAGAACCACCTGCTGGAGGCCAACCTCCGGCTCGTGGTCTCGCTGGCCAAGCGTTACACCGGCCGCGGCATGTTGTTCCTCGACCTGATCCAGGAAGGCAACCTGGGCCTGATCAGGGCCGTCGAGAAGTTCGACTACACCAAGGGCTACAAGTTCTCCACCTACGCCACGTGGTGGATCCGGCAGGCGATCACGCGTGCCATGGCCGACCAGGCGCGGACCATCCGCATCCCGGTCCACATGGTCGAAGTGATCAACAAGCTGGCCCGCGTCCAGCGGCAGATGCTGCAGGACCTCGGCCGCGAGCCCACGCCGGAAGAGCTGGCCCGCGAGCTCGACATGACGCCCGAGAAGGTCGTCGAGGTCCAGAAATACGGCCGCGAGCCCATCTCCCTCCACACCCCGCTGGGCGAGGAGGGCGACAGCGAGTTCGGTGACCTCATCGAAGACTCCGAGGCCATCGTCCCGGCCGACGCCGTCAGCTTCACGTTGCTCCAGGAGCAGCTGCACTCCGTTCTCGACACGTTGTCGGAGCGGGAGGCGGGCGTCGTCTCGATGCGCTTCGGGCTCACCGACGGCCAGCCGAAGACGCTCGACGAGATCGGCAAGGTTTACGGGGTCACCCGTGAGCGCATCCGCCAGATCGAGTCGAAGACCATGTCCAAGCTGCGCCACCCGTCACGCTCCCAGGTCCTGCGCGACTACCTGGACTGATCGACCGCATCACCCCGCCGCCCCGCCCGGACCCGTCCGAGCGGGGCGGCGGCGTCTGTAGGTCATGAGACACGCGCAGGCCGAGCGTCATGAGCGGCCGGTTGCCGAGACGTGCACGTCGAGCATCTGTGATACGAGACGTGCACGTCGAGCGCTGGGAGCGGTGGCTAGGAGACGTGCACGTCGAGGGTCCATGAGCGGCCGGCGCGCGTGGGCGCTGTCGCTTCGACGCGGTAGCCCAGCGCGTCGAGCACCTTGACCAGTTCATCGGGGCTCGTGGGCGTGGTGTCCTGCCGCAGGAGGGCTCGGGCGATCTCGCCTCGGGTGGCCTTGGCCATGTGACTGACCACCTTGCCGTCCCTGAACACCCGGACCGTCGCCGAACGCTCCCCAGGCAGCCAGGCGCTCGCGTAGGTGGCCGAGCGGAGATCCACCACCAGCCCCGGGATGCCGTCCAGCACCTTCGAGACCTGCGGCCGCCAGAACGCCCCCAGCCCTCCGAGCGGAGGCAGGTTGACGCCCATCGACAGGCGGTAGGGCGGGATCCGGTCGGTGATCCGCACCACACCCCAGAGGCCGGAGAAGATCAGCAGCGACTCCTCGGCCCGGCTGCGGGCCTCGCCGTCCAAGGTGCGCAGCCCGAGGTTGTCGTAGAGCACGCCGGTGTAGAGGTCGGCGGCGGGCAGCGTGGGAGCCGTCTTCAGCGCGACGTTCCTGGCCAGCTCTCCCGCCAGGCCTGGCGTCAGGCCGAGCACGTCGATGGCGTCACGGCGCCTGGACGCCCGCACGAGCGCGCTCATCACCCGCTTGCGGGATCTGTCCAGGGCGGGGAACGACAGCTCGCCGACGGGCGGGCCGCTGCCTTCCGCCGCCTTCCCCTCCGACGGCGGCAACAGAATCAGCACAGCCCCAGCCTAGGGGTTGCTCATCATTCTTCACGGCAGGCCAAGTGGGGCCCCAGCCGCCGACCGGGGCCGGGCTCTGTCCAGGGAGACGCTCACCAGGTGGAGACGGCTGAGCGCCGCGACGGCGCCTCCTGGGCCGTCCGCTTCGCCGAATCGATGGCCATCGTCCGATCGCGGGGCCGTCCTGAGACCTCGTCCGTTGGCTCCTGCCCTCGTTCCGTCCCCTGTTCGTGCCTTCTCCCCTGGGGGAATGCCCGCCGGCCGTGGATGGCCGTTCGTCGGGATGGCACGTGTCGTGGGTGCGGAATGCCGAGTTGGCCGAATTTGTGTGGGAGGGCGTGGTTTCGGGGGTGCCGGGTGGTTCGTCGGGGTGGTTAGGCTGCGCGGATGGACTTCGACGTGCTGGTGCATGAGGCCTGGCCTGCCTACGAGCAGCGCGTACATGACGGATGGGTGCTGCGTTACGCCGGTGGCGTGACCAAGCGGGCCAACTCCGTGCTGCCGCTGCACGCCCCTGCCGATCTCGGCGGCGCCATCGAGGCCGCGGAGGCGTTCTACGACACGCGCGGGCAGCGCTGCGTCTTCTCGCTGGGGCTCAACGCCGCGCCCGGCCTGGACGAGGAGCTTGAGCGGAGGGGGTACGACCTGGTCGATCCGACGGTGATCATGGCCGGCGCGCCGGGGAACGCGCCCGCGTACAAGGTCAGGATCCAGGATCGGCCGTGGCAGGGCTGGCTGGAGACGTGGTGGGCCGTGGACGGGCGCTACGGGGCGGGCGTCGAGGACGCCGAGCGCATCTGCACCGGAGTGCCGGCCTGGTATGCGGCGTACGAGGAGGATGGTGTGGCGTTGTCCGTCGGGAGGGGCGTGCCGCAGAAAGACATGCTGGGGGTCTACTGCATGGCCACGTTGCCCGGCGCCCGCCGGCGAGGGCTGGCGCGCGCGGTGCTGCGGGCGCTGGTCGGGCACGCGGGCACGCGCTCCGCCTACCTGGTCACCACCGCCAGGAACGAGGGAGCACAGGCCCTCTACCGGGGCGAAGGGTTCGAGATCGCGGGAAGCTATCACTACCGTGTGGCCGGCGTGCCGGTCCGGGCAGCGGGTGCACCGGCCGGGTGACGGGCGTAGCTGCTGGGAAGGGGTCAGCGGCGGCCGGGCGAACGCAGCGGGGGGGGGGGGGGGGGGGGGGGGGGGGGGGGGGGGGGGGGGGGGGGGGGGGGGGGGGGGGGGGGGGGGGGGGGGGGGGGGGGGGGGGGGGG